>JAZSNE010000047.1:0-124024 GCA_045536245.1 Acutalibacteraceae bacterium
TGACGGCACAGAAATCTCATCAGCTGACTATAAGGAAAACACAGAAGTTAACGTTCCTGCTGCAGTTGCAAACGAACTCGGTTGGGCAAACGTTGCAACAGGCAAGATTGTTGACACAGTTGTTTCCGGACAGACAGTTACAGCAACAAAGAACGCTACATATCAGAGAGTTCTCACAACCGATAAGTTTGACGTAACAATCAACCTTGACGGCGGCACAATCGACGGCGAAAGCACTCTCGTTGTTGAAGCAGGCTACGGTGAAGAGGTTGACCTTACACAGTACGCTCCCGAGAAGGAAGGCTACAATCCCGTTTGGGAACCCGCAACCGTAACAGTTGAAAGCATCAAGGGTGCAACAGCTAAGGTTAAGTGGGAAGCAAAGACCTTCAAGGCAACATTCTATCTCAACAAGGGCGATGCAGAAGCATTCAAAGTTGTTGACATTAAGTATAACGCTCCTCTTCAGAGCGGCGCAATTTCCAAGGAAGGCTACGCTTTCGCAGGTTGGTATGATGTAGCTACAGATGAACTCGTAAGCACATCACTTTCAATCGGTCTTTATAAGAAGCTTGAAGATTCCGCTTATTATGCACAGTGGACTCAGCTTCCCGACTCCATCACCTTTATGGCAAAGAACTTCAAGACAGGCGAATGGAAGCCCATCTTTGTAGTTTACGGTGACGGCGCAGGCACACTCGGCGCAGCAACAGCTCCTTACTCAGTTAACCAGCTCAAGGCAGTTAAGTCAAAGGTTGACGTTGCAAACGATCTCGGCTGGGACGGCGACGTAACATTCGCAAGAGGTGCAAACTACACTTCAATGACATATAGCGAAAACTATGTTTCAACTGAAGTTATCCAGGAAGCAGTTGCATTTGAAGGCGCAAAGACAATTTATATCCACGCATTCCCCGTTTATGAAATCGAATTCCAGATTCCCGTTTACGATGAAATCGCAGGCGAATACAAGGATGAATACACAACAGAAACCAAGCAGCTTGCACTTGCAGCATTTGAAGGTAAGATTACTTACTCCGCAGCAGCTCTCAAGGCAGCAGCAGGTTATGTGTTTGACAAGTTTGTAACAGTTGACGGCGCACAGGCTGATTACTATTCAACAGGCGCTAACTACGTATTCGAGCTTTCACCCTCCAAGCCCGCAAAGCAGGTTGTTAAGGCTCAGTTCAAGCTTCAGGAATATGAAGTTCGCTTCAACATCGGCACAAGCGACGGTCAGCAGATTGCTCCCGTTAACTTCAAGAACATCGGTGACGTTCTCGACGTTGCAACAGATACATTCGTATTTGTAAACGGTGCAAACAAGGGTCAGGAAAGAACACTTCCCGCAATCGGTGTTGTAAACGAAGATCAGACAGATCCCGTTCCCGGTAAGGAAGGCCACAAGCTTCTTAAGTGGGTTATCAGCGGCACAAACGAAGAAATCGACATCGAAAACTTCGTTCTTACAGCTGAACTTGCAGCAAAGGCATTCGATTCATCAGAAGGCACAAAGGCTATCCAAATCAACTCTGTTTGGGAAGCTCAGAACTACGACGCTAAGTTCTATTACTGGGCAGCAGGCAGCACACTTGCTAACCCCGTATACGATATGGAAAATCCCATCGTTGTTACTGCACCTGTTGGCACAAGCAGAGATAACATCGTTAAGATGATGAGCGATGCAGACCTTGCTCTCCTTGATGCTTCCGTTCCCGAAGGCTTCAGACGTGCAACAAATATGTGGAACAATGCTGAAGGCGAAAGCGAACAGAGCGCAATGAAGGTTGGCGGCACAGAATACTATGCTGTTTACAGCTCACTTAAGTTCAAGCTTTACATTGACCTTAACAACGGCAAAGAAAACAGCGTAACCAACTTTGACGTTATCAGCCCTGCTTACGGTGAAGACGTAACCGTTAACCGTTCAGAAACAGAGCTCGGCGTTAAGGCAACTGCATTTAACTACGGTATCAGCGAAAATGATAAACCCTCACCCTATCACGAAATCGCTGACTGGAAGGTTTACCACGTTGAAAACGACGAAACCTATAAGGATAAGTCAACATGGCACGAAGGTGTTAACGATAACGGCACAAACCTTGTTGAATGCTCTGTTATCTACCAGGCACAGTGGAAGCACCACAGCGACTTCCTCTTCAGAGTTTATAACGTAAGCGGCGAGCTTACAAAGGCTCTCGGCAAGGATCTCAAGTGGTACTACTGGAGATATAACAGAATTACAACCAAGGAAAATGCTATCATCAACACTGACGAGGCAATGGTTGTTCTTATGTTCATTCCCAAGCTTGATAACTTCAGCTGGGACGGCTTCTTCTCAGCCGAAATGTGGAAGAACGTTTCACTCAGAATTGATCCCTTCTTCCTTCCCAAGGAAATGTTCACATGGGAAGCATTCGTAGGCCTCTTCAAGGCTCTCGGCAATGCTATCGGCGAACTCATTAAGGGCATATAATTGAGTCTGAATAAAACCTGATTAAATTTTTCCGCCCCGTTGCGAAAGCAGCGGGGCGGGTTTTCTTTTTTGATTGACAACGGCATAAAAACAGGTTAAGATAATAGTATTAATGTGAAACTCAAAACACCGAAGGAGCTGTTGCAGATGAATGATGTTAAGTTGCTCTATGACCTCTGGCTTGAAAAAACTAAGGATGACCCCGAGATTTATAACGAGCTTATTGCGGTGAACGGCAATGATGGCGAAATTCTGGACAGATTTTATAAAAATCTTGAATTCGGCACGGCCGGTTTAAGAGGCGTGCTTGGTGCAGGCACAAACAGAATGAACACATATACAGTTTGCCAGGCAACGCAGGGTCTTGCTGATTATCTTAACAGCAAGGGCGAGGGTGCAAGCGTTGCAATCGGCTACGATTCACGCATAAATTCCGACGTTTTTTCTGCTCAGTGCGCCGAGGTGCTTGCGGCTAACGGCATAAAGGTTTATATTTATCCCCGGCTTATGCCGACACCTCTGCTTTCTTATGCGGTTATGCGCCTTAAATGCAGCAGCGGTATTGTAATAACGGCGAGCCACAACCCTTCAAAATATAACGGCTATAAGTGTTATGACCCCAAAGGCTATCAGATGACCGACGAGGCAGCTCTCGAAACCTATTCCTTTATTCAAAAGGTTGATATGTTTGAAGATATCAAACGTATGCCTTTTGATGAAGCGGTTGAGAAGGGCTTGATTGAATATATTCCCGATGAAATTGTTGAGGAATTCTATGCTCTTGTTATGCAAAGACCGATTAACCCCGAGCTTTGCAAAGAAAGCGATATTAAAATTATCTACACGCCGCTTAACGGCACAGGCAATATTCCTGTCAGAACAATTCTTGACAGAGCTGGTTTCAAAAATGTTGCCGTTGTTAAAGAACAGGAAATGCCCGACGGCACTTTCCCGACCTGTCCGTATCCAAACCCTGAAATCAAGCAGGTTTTTGAATGCGCTCTTGAAATGACAAAAGAAGAAAAGGCGGACCTTCTGCTTGCAACTGACCCCGACTGTGACCGTGTGGGTATTGCCGTGCTTGACGGTGACGAATATATTCTGCTCACAGGCAACGACGTTGGCGTGCTGCTTGCGGATTATATGCTTTCTGCAAGAAAAGAAAAGGGTACTCTGCCCGAAAATTCGCTGATGACAAAATCCTTTGTGTCAACCCCTCTTATTGACAGGGTTGCGGCAAAGTACGGCTGCAAAGTTGTTGACGTGCTGACAGGCTTCAAATATGTTGGTGAGTTTATTGCGGAGCTTGAAAAAACTAACGATGACCACAGTTTCATTATGGGCTTTGAAGAAAGCTACGGCTATCTGATAGGCACCCACGCAAGGGATAAAGACGGAGTTGCTGCTTCACTGATGATCAGCGAAATGGCGGCATACTATAAGAATAAGGGAATGTCACTTGCCGATGCGCTCGACGAAATCTATAAGGAGTTCGGATATTACACAAACGACCTTTATAACTTTGCGTTTGAGGGTGCAAGCGGTATGGTTAAGATGCAAGAGATTATGAGCGAAACCAGAGCAAATCCGCCTGCAAGTCTTGCCGGAATGAAGGTGCTCAAGGTTTATGATTATGAAACCGGCACAATTACCGATACGCTCAGCGGTTACGTTGAACCCACCTCACTGCCCAAATCAAACATTCTTGCCTATGCACTGCCCGACGGCAATTTTGCAATTGTCAGACCCTCGGGTACTGAACCGAAAATTAAGATTTATATAACCGGCTGCGGTAAGAGCAAGGCGGAATCAAAGGAAGTTGCAAAGAAAATCGGCGACGCAATGAAAGCGCTGCTTAAAGTGGAATAAGGTGAATAATATGAACAAAAGAAATCTTTTTGTAAGAATAACGGCGATTGTGCTTTGCGCAATAATGATACTCAGTGTTGTTACGGTGGCTCTCTATGCGTTTGCGGCAGAGCCCACGGCAACGGCAGTTGCTGCCGAAACAGGCAGCGCAGATAACACCTGGATAATTGTTGCCGTTGTTGCGGCAATCCTCGTTGTGGCGGCGTGCATAGTTGTGCCGAAGCTTGCAAAGAAAAAATAATAAAAACCACGAATGAGTTTGTTGATGTAAGCATTCGGGTTTTTTCTTAAAACACTGAAAATTGTGTTTCCTGCCAAAAAAGCTACCTAAAAGTTGGCAGAAAAGCTAATTGTGTTAAGCATAAATATGTGCTAAAATTATAATATTATCATAAAAAGGAGATATGATTTATGAAAGCAAAAAGAATTATAAGCCTTGTGCTTGTGCTCACAATGCTTTTTTCCGTAACCGCCTTTGCAGGTCAAGAGGGTTATGTTGCGGATTATGACACCGAAACACCCGTTATTATTGTTCACGGAATGAGCCAGAATAACACCTATATGCTCGACGATAACGGCGAATGGGCAAAGGATGCAAACGGCGATTATATTACAGGCTGGCCGCTTGAAATCGATATTATGGCTTTTGTTAAAAAGATTCTGCCCAATATGCTGCTTTCCATTTTTACAAGGAAGGATCTCGGTCTTACAAAGGCTATTGAAGAAAACGTTGACGAGGCGCTCTATGTTCTTCCCAAGGATAACGAGGGCAACTACATTAACCCCGTTGAGGTTCCCTGCTATGAGGTGCCCATGAGCGAGCTTCCCGAAGCTGTTAAGGAAGAATATTATAAATTCCTCCCCATTCAGGAGCTGGGTGAAATTATCGGCGAGGACGATGTTTATTATTTCGGCTATGACTCAATCGGCGACGTAATGGCAGAAACAGAAAAGCTCCACCATTATGTCCACGATGTTGTTCTTCCCAAGTCACCCAACGGCAAGGTAAAAATCTGCGCGATAAGCCTTGGCGGAACAATTGCCGTTAATTACCTTGAAACATATCCCGAGGATTATGCAATAATCTCCAAAATGGTTTTTGTTGAGCCTGCAATTGACGGCTCAAACATCATCGGCGACCTGCTCACCTGCAATCTGAGCGTGTTCAACGATGACCAGACTCTTTATGAGGAGCTTTTTGTGACCCTTCTCGGTGACACACCGCTTGCATACCTTCTTAATATGGTTATCCGCATTCTCCCCGATGATGTTCTTAAATCAGCTCTCGGCGGTCTTGTTGACGGTCTTGTTGATGTTGCAATTCGCCGCACAACCATCCTCTGGGCTCTTTGCCCCGACGCTTATTATGAAGAAGCCGCCGCAAAATGGCTCAATGACGAGTCGCTCAAATCAATTAAAGACGACGTTGATTATTTTATGAACGCAAGAGCAAACTTTGAAGAAAACCTTTATGCCCTTATGGAAACGGGCTGCGAGGTATTTGACGTTGTGTGCTACGATGTTCCCTTCTTCCCCCTGGCAAACAACTATAAAACAATCAATGCCGACAGAGTTATCCACGCAGCATCAACCTCAATGGGCGCAACCTTTGCTGACCTTGGCGACACCCTCGGCAGCGGCTACGTTGCGGCAGGCACACATTGCAGCAACCCCGACCATAACCACCTTTCACCCGACGGCGTTGTTGACGCAACAACGGGTCTTCTGCCCTGCACAACCTGGTATTTCAAGGGTCAGGCTCACGAAATGCTGCCCGATAACGATGTTGCTCTCGGGCTTGCCATCAGAATTATGACCGATAACAATATGAAGGATGTTTACTCCAACCCTGCGTATCCGCAGTTCAACACAGGCAGACTTTCACGCATTCCGCGCGAGCACATCGCTCTTTGGGGGGCAGCCGATAAGACCGCCTTTACAGAAGCAGAAATCAAAAAGGTTGACGGCGCAGTTGCAAGAGTTGAGGCGCTTCTTGACGAAACAATTGTTGACATCGGCGCATGGCAGGCGGCAGAGGATGCCCTTGCACAGGCGTTGATTGACGTTGGTCTTGTTGAGGATACAAGCCCGAATATGTTTGAAGCCTTCTTAACAAGCCTGCTCAAAACCGTAAACCGCACGGTTAACAAGATTTACGCATAACAAAAAAGCGAAGGGTCTGCCGCAGCGCAGACCCTTTTGATGTTGCAGAAAATGTGATGGGATTTGCGGCAAATGCAGGTTACGCAGGAGGTAAATACGATTGCTGTAATATAAGCAAAAGAAATAAATTTAAAAAAGCAAAAAAGAGCAGATTATCAAAACTCGCTGCAAAAGATGAGTTGATAATCTGCTCTTTGTTAATTATTTTATTTTGATGTTAAATTCTTTATATTATGAAAAAACAGAAAGGATTAAGTCGATAATCATAGCAAAAAAGCTGATAATTTTTTCAAAAAATCCCAAGAAAGAGAATCCGCTGTCACCGCTATCCTCTTCCCATATCGCATAAAGAGTAGCTCCTTCAGGGGCAACATAAGAATCTCCGCCCGCATATTCTGCTTTGTCTGCATTAGCGTCTGTTGACCAACCGAGGAACGTAAAGCCTTCTCTTTCGGGAATGCTGCTGTCTACCTTGTGGCTTGCATTTCCCCATACCGCATACAGAGTGGTGTTTGAAAGGGGAACAAAGGATACTCCGCAACGGTAATTGGCTGACGAAGCCTGGCTTGAGGTTGACCAACCAAGGCATTCTGCGGCGGTGTTCTGAGTATAATCGTCGCCTTCACCGCCGTTAAGATTGTAGGTAAGCGTGTATGATTTTACGGGAGTAGGAAGAACCACGGAGTTGCCTGCACCAACAGTTGCACTTGCGTTACAGCCCGTGCCCCCCTTTGCATCAAAAGTGACGGTGTAGTATGTTGAGGGAGCAACCGGAGCATCAACAATATGCGAACCGTTGCAGACCTTAAAATTAATTGAGTTTGCGCCGGCATATGTTTTTGCATAAGAGCTGTTGCTTTTTGCGCAGATTGTAAGATTGCTCTTTGAGGAATCAAATGCATTGTCGCCAACCGATGTAAGATTCAGAGGAAGATGAACCGTTTCAAGACCAGATATACCTGCAAACGCTCTTTTGCCGATATATAAATCTCTTTCGCCCTCTGCAAAAACTACAGTTTTCAGCGAGGTACAATTCTGAAATGCACCTTCATTGTTGTAATAAGCGTCCGCGATTTCTGTTACCGTAGAGGGAATGGAAACGGATTTAAGATAAGCACAACCGTTAAACGCAGATTTTCCTATTGATGTTACGCCTTCGGGGATAACCAGGTTGACCATTGCCGTGTTCAGAAATGCATCTTCGCCGATTGATTTCAATGTTGTGGGAAGAGAAACGGTTTCAAGAGCAGTGCAGTTTTTAAAAGCGGCGTAATTAACAACCTGATTTGCGTATGAATAAGATGATTGTTTATATGTGAGTGATTTAAGGTTTTTGCAATCCTCAAAAGCACTGTCTTTAATTGCGGAATAATTACCGGGGATTGTAACGGTAGTAAGAGCTACACAATTTTGAAATGCTCGTTTGCCGATAACGGCATCAGCCGAGCCTGCGGCAAATGTTACGTTCTGGAGCTTGGAGCAATTCTGAAAAGCACCTTCATCGTTGTAATAAGCATCTTCTATTTTTGTTATGCTTGCGGGGATTGTAACCGAAACAAGAGTGGTGTTGCCGCCGAACGCTTTTTTGGCAATGGTTGTTACTTTGTAAGAGCTTATCGTTGAAGGGATTGTAACATTTTCCGACGAACCGGTATAAGCGGTTATTGTTGCGTTTGTGCCGGAAACGGTGTATTCAAAATTTCGATAAGTGTGAGTTTCTGCTGCCGAGGTAACAATACTGCCCAAAGGCCCGGTTGTTAACGAAAGAATCATAATAACAGCCAGGGAAAAACTAATAACCTTTGCTATAATTCTTTTGCTCATTTTTTGTCCTCCTAAGTTTTTGTCGCACAAAGCGGCATAAATTTGTGAATTTATTATATATTGATATCAATTTGATGTCAATATGAATTCATAAAAAACAACAGCAAAATGATATTATCTTGATATCAAATATTGGAGGTATCGTTATGGCCGGCAATTATTATCCGCCCTTTTCGCTCAGAATTTCAGAAAACCTTCTGGAAAAAATAAAGTATCTTGCGGCACAGAACAAGCGCTCTGCAAACAAAGAAATTGAATTTATTCTTGAACAACACATCCGAAAATATGAAGAAGTCAACGGGACGCTTCCGTCAAACTCAAATCAATAATTGTTCGGGTAACCAAAAACACAAAATCGCCCCCACCTTGCGGTGAGGGCGAAATTTTTATTTATCAGCCGATTTTAATTAGTCAGCCTTGGGAGCATAGAGGTCCTTAAGACGAAGAAGGTGGTCATATCTCTCAACTGATGTCTTCTCAGCAAGAGTGAAGAGTTCTTCTGCTCTTTCGGGGAAGGAGCGTGTGAGCGATGAGTAACGAGCTTCGGTGAGAAGGAATTCTCTGTAGCTGCCTGTTGCGGGCTTGCTGTCGATGGTGAAGGGATTCTTGCCTTCTGCCTTGAGTGCGGGGTTGTAACGGAACATATTCCAGTAACCGCAGTCAACAGCCTTCTTCATTTCAGCCTGGCAGTTAACCATACCGCCCTTGATTGAGTGCATTTCGCAAGGTGCGTATGCAATGATGATTGAGGGACCGTTGTAAGCTTCTGCTTCAGCAATAGCCTTGATTGTCTGGTTAGCGTCTGCGCCCATTGCGACCTGTGCAACGTAAACGTAGCCGTAGCTCATAGCGATTTCAGCAAGTGACTTCTTAGCGATGCCCTTACCTGCTGCTGCGAACTGTGCAACCTGGCCGATGTTGGAAGCCTTGGAAGCCTGACCGCCTGTGTTGGAGTAAACTTCGGTATCGAATACCATAATGTTTACGTCGTCGCCTGCTGCAAGAACGTGGTCAACACCGCCGAAGCCGATGTCGTATGCCCAACCGTCGCCGCCGAAGATCCAAACTGACTTCTTGGCAAGGAATTCTTTGCTTGCAAGGATTTCCTTGCAGGTGTCGCAGTCGCAACCTGCAAGAGCTGCAACAAGAGCTTCTGTTGCTGCGCCGTTCTTTGCGCCGTCGTTAACTGTTTCAAGGTAAGCGTTAGCAGCTGCCTTGATTTCTTCTGTTGCGCAGTCTGCTTCTGCAACTGTCTTAACCTTTTCGATAAGGCTGTTGCGGATAGCGTTCTGACCAAGGTACATACCGTAGCCGTGTTCTGCGTTATCTTCGAAGAGGGAGTTAGCCCAAGCGGGACCGAAGCCCTTCTTGTTAACTGTGTAGGGTGATGTTGCTGCGGGACCGCCCCAGATTGAGGAACAGCCTGTAGCGTTGGAGATGTACATTCTGTCGCCGAAGAGCTGAGTGATAAGGCGAGCATAAGCTGTTTCTGCACAGCCTGCGCAGGAGCCTGAGAACTCAAGGAGAGGAGTCTTGTACTGGCTGCCGATAACGGTGTTGTCAGCAAGGTCAGCCTTAACTGTTACGTTTTCAACCATATAATCGAATACGGGCTGAAGAGCGTCCTGGCTTTCTCTTGAAACCATCTTGAGTGAGTTTGTGGGGCATACGCCTACGCAAACGCCGCAACCCATACAATCGAGGGGTGAAACAGCGAGAGTGTACTTATAAGCATCCTTGCCCTTGCCCTTCTTGTCAACGATGATTGCGTTGGCAGGAGCGGCAGCAGCTTCTTCAGCTGTAAGAGCATAAGGTCTGATTGTTGCGTGGGGGCAAACGTATGAGCACTTGTTGCACTGTGCGCAGGTTGCGCCGTCCCAAGCGGGAACCATAACAGCAACGCCTCTCTTTTCGTAAGCGGAAGCGCCCTGTTCAAATGTACCGTCAGCGTGGTCAACAAATGCGGAAACGGGAAGTGCGTCGCCGTTCATAAGGCCAACGGGCTTCATGATGCCGTCAACCATCTTAACAAGCTTTTCTGCACCCTTTGATGCTGCGGGAGCTGCATCGTCAGCTGCGTCAGCCCATTCAGCGGGAACGTTGATCTTAACGTAAGCTGATGCACCTGCATCGATAGCCTTTTCGTTCATTTCAACGATTTCTTTACCCTTCTTCATGAACTTCTGAGCTTTTTCCTTCATGTAGCCGATTGCTTCTTCAGCAGGAAGAACCTTTGAAAGTGAGAAGAAAGCAGACTGAAGAACAGTGTTTGTTCTCTTGCCGAGACCGATCTGAGCAGCAAGGTCGATAGCGTTAACTGTGTAAAGCTGAACGTTGTTCTTAGCGATGTATCTCTTTGCTTCAGCGGGAAGCTTAGCTGCAAGCTCTTCTTCGTTCCACTGGCAGTTGATAAGGAATACGCCGCCGGGCTTAACGTCGTTAACCATCTTGTAGCCTTTTTCTACATATGAAGGGTTGTGGCAAGCAACGAAGTCTGCCTTGTTGATGTAGTAGGGGCTCTTGATGGGGCTGTCACCAAAGCGAAGGTGAGAAATGGTGATACCGCCGGTCTTCTTTGAGTCATACTGGAAGTATGCCTGAACGTATTTGTCGGTGTGGTCACCGATGATCTTGATTGAGTCTTTGTTTGCACCAACTGTGCCGTCGCCGCCAAGACCCCAGAACTTGCACTCGATTGTGCCTTCTGCTGCGGTGTTGGGAGCTTCCTTCTCTTCAAGAGAGAGGTTTGTAACGTCGTCGCAGATGCCGAGAGTGAACTGAGCCTTGGGAGCGTCCTTTGCAAGCTCGTCATAAACTGCGAAGATGCTTGAGGGAGGTGTATCCTTTGAACCGAGACCGTAACGGCCGCCGATTACCTGAGCACCTGTTCTGCCTGTAGCGGCAAGAGCAGCAACAACGTCAAGGAAGAGAGGTTCACCGAGTGAGCCGGGTTCCTTTGTTCTGTCAAGAACAGCAATCTTCTTTGCTGTTGCGGGGATAGCTTCAACAAGCTTTTCAGCTGAGAAGGGTCTGTAAAGACGAACCTTAACAAGACCAACCTTTTCGCCTTTAGCTGTAAGGTAATCAATAACTTCTTCAGCAACGTCGCAGATGGAGCCCATAGCGATGATAACTCTGTCAGCATCGGGAGCACCGTAGTAGTTGAAGAGCTGATAGTTTGTGCCGAGCTTAGCGTTAACCTTGCCCATATATTCTTCTACGATAGCGGGAAGAGCATCATAGTAGCTGTTGCAAGCTTCTCTGTGCTGGAAGAAGATGTCGCCGTTTTCGTGTGGACCGCGCATAACGGGTCTTTCGGGGTTGAGAGCTCTCTTGCGGAAAGCTTCAACTGCATCCATATCGCACATTTCCTTGAGGTCTTCATAGTCCCAGATTTCAATCTTCTGGAGCTCGTGGGATGTACGGAAACCGTCGAAGAAGTTGATGAAGGGAACTCTGCCCTTGATGGAAGCGAGGTGAGCAACTGCACCAAGGTCCATAACTTCCTGTGTGTTTGTTTCAGCGAGCATTGCGAAACCTGTCTGACGGCAGGCATAAACGTCTGAATGGTCACCGAAGATGTTAAGAGCGTGTGAAGCTACGCAGCGAGCTGAAACGTGGAAAACGCTGGGAAGAAGTTCGCCTGCGATTTTATACATATTGGGGATCATCAGAAGAAGACCCTGTGAAGCTGTGTAAGTTGTGGTGTGAGCACCTGCTGCAAGTGAGCCGTGAACTGTGCCGGCTGCGCCTGCTTCTGACTGCATTTCAGCAACCTTAACGGTTGTGCCGAAAATGTTCTTGCGGCCCTGTGCGGACCACTGGTCAACATAGTCTGCCATGGGGCTTGAAGGAGTAATCGGATAGATGCCGGCTACTTCTGTGAAAGCATAGGAAACGTGAGCAGCTGCGTTGTTTCCGTCCATGGTCTTTTTGATTCTTGCCATATTCTTTTCCTCCTAAAAAATTTGTACGAAGTGAATTTGTTTTAAAACACCACTCATTATATTAACACCTTTCTTTATATTTGTAAACCTTTAAATATTCCAAATTGAAGAACTTTTTTGAAAATAATTTGTATAAACATATCAATCTGCGGTTGTTTTTGCATTTCGGAAATAAATCAAGCTGTTCTTTGTGCAAATTGAGCAAAATCGTGCAGGCGGTTTTTGGCTTGACTTTTCTTCATAAAAATGTTAATCTATAATGTATATTTTTTATGGAGGTGTCGAGTTTGGTACTCAACATAGTTCAGCAATTTTTCTTAAAACTTTTCTCAATTTTCTTTGCAATGTCTGTTTCCGTTTCGGGCGCAATTGCACCGCCTGCAACAGATGAACCCATCAAACCTTTGGATGAAGACGCAAAGCTTGTTTTTGCAGCTTTCGGCGACACTCAGATTTCAAACTATATGTTTGACAGATATAAGTCCTTCTCAGCATCAATGGAAGATCTGCACGCAAGCGAAAGAATGGATGCTGTTATCGTTGCCGGTGACGTTGCGGAAAACGGTCTTGCAGAAGAATACCAGCTTGTTTATGACGGACTTAAAGGTCTTGAAAACTGCCGCTACATTATGTCAGCCGGCAACCACGATATAAGACTGCGTTCATATAAGCAGGTTGTATCCCGTTTTACAGAATTTTCAAACGCTCTCAATAACAATGTTGATCCTGTTACAGAGCTTCATTTCTCCGAAAGAGTCAACGGCTATAAGTTCATTGTTATCGGATCGGATAAGGCAACTTTTGAAGAAGCATACATCAGCGACGAGCAGCTTGAATGGCTTGACAGTGAGCTTGCTGCAGAAAACGGCAAACCCACATTTGTTATCTGCCATCAGCCTCTCAAGCTCACACACGACCTGCCCAACACCTGGGGCAGCGGCACAAACCTTGTTGCAGGTTCTGTTGGTGACCAGAGTGATGCTCTTGAAGAAATCCTCACAAGTTACAAGAACGTTATCTTCGTAACAGGTCATCTTCATACAGGCTTCGGCAAAGCATCATATGAGCAGAAGGGCGACCTTCATATGATAAACGTTCCTGCTCTTTCAATTGATAATAAAGACGGTGAATACAACGGTTCAGGTCTCGGCTATATCGTTGAGGTTTATGATGATGAAATCATTTTCAGAGCAAGAAACTTTGAAACAGGTAAATGGGTTCCCGATTATGATGAAACCATCACTCTTAAATAAATCGGAGGATTAAAAATGAAAAAGACTTTCCTTAAAGTTATCAGCGTTGTTCTCTGCCTTGCCGTGCTTTCAACAAGCTTTATGTTTATGGCTTATGCAGAGGCAGCAGCAGAAAACGCATTCTTTCGCATTTCCGTTACAATGAACGGTGATGCAACAAGCAGCAGAGGTATCTGCTGGTACACCAAGACAAATGACGGCAGCGTTGTTAAAATTTACGATGCAAATGCTCAGCCGGTAAACGCAACGATTACATACGAGGACGTAATCGAGTGGGAAGGCAACTACTGTCATCAGGCAGTTATTTCCGGTCTTGAAGCAGGCAAAACTTATTATTACACCGTTGGCAACGATACCGTCGAAAGCCCTGTAGGCTCATTCACAACCGATAACGGTGACAGTAAATTTGAGTTTATTGCAATTGCTGACGTTCAGGCAGGCAATGAAGAAAACTTCCTCAAGGGTGCAAAGGTTCTTGATGCAGCTTTTGCAACAATGCCCGGCGCAGAATTCGTTGTAAATCTCGGCGACTTCACAGACGACAGCACAAACGAAGAATGGGACTGGTATGACAGCAGCTTCGGAGCTGCCAACGCATCAACTACTCTCGTTCCCATTGCAGGTAACCACGACGGCCTCGGTGTTGAATATTGGTTCAACAATATGTTCTGCCTTGACACAAGCGAAAGCGTTCAGGTTAAAGACGGCGTTAACTATTCATTCGATTACGGCAATGCTCACATTGCAGTTCTTAACACAAACGACATTCTTGCAATGTCAAACGCACAGCTTACATGGCTCAAGAACGATATGAACAGCACCGATAAGGACTGGAAAATCGTGTTTATGCACAAGTCACCTTACTCACTCGGTAAGGATGCAAAGTGGCCCGATGCTCTCTATCTTCAGGAATCACTTACCCGTGTTCTTGACAAGTGCGACGTTGATATCGTTATGAGCGGCCACGACCATATGTATCTTCGCACAAAGGCTCTCAAGGGCAACAAGGTTGCAGAAGACGGCACGGTTTATGTTCTTGCAGGCACAGCAGGTGCAAAGAGATATGAGATTCGTTCCTTCCTTGCAGACCACTATCTTGACACAGATTTCATCGCTGCAATGACAGTTCAAAAGGACGGCTATGCCAACTACTGGGACGGTGAAGACTGGGATCAGACAAAGGAAACAAACGTTGGCGGTTGCTTCAACTGCGTAAGCGTTGACGGCGGCAACCTCACAGTTACCGCATATATCCTTGCAGATGAACCCGATGCAGAAGGCAACCCCGTTATCACTTCTGTTGACACATATACCCTTACAAAGGAAACAGGCAAAAACGTTGCTACATTTGACGGTGACAACACAACAAGTGAGCTTGAATATAATCTCGGTGTTGTTCCCAGCTTCCTTTGCCTTGCATTGTATGCGTTCTTCAATTGGCTTCCCAAGTTCCTTCTTATGGTTCCCGAGCTTCTTTATGTTGTAATCACAGAAGGCACATTCTAAAAAACATCATACCTCCCGAGGTCAGACGGCTTCGGGAGGTATTTTTCTTTTAAGGTGCGTCTTCAATTTCTATCGGTGACGGAACTCCGATGTTTTCTATGCAGTCATATTCACCTTTTATGATGACGGCTTCTTCGTTTATCTGCACGTTAATCCTGTCATTTTCAATGCTCACACCTCTGAATTCCTCAATCCGCGCCTCGCTGAACCGAAGGGTTGCAAGAAGTGCGGCATCGGTTTTGTTCAGAACACATTTGTATTCATCGTAAAAATTGGTTACGGTTTCTGTCACACCAAACGGTAAAGCAACGTTTTTCAAACAAAGAAAACGGCTTTCGGCAAAACCCGAAGGAAGAGCCTTGCCGAGAGGCATATCAAAAAAGAGAAAATGCAAAGTGTATCTTTTCTTGACGGAAACTGTTTTTTGCGCATCAAAGCTTAATGGCAGAGTATATTCTGCATTTCTGACGGTTCTTGCAACTGCATAGCCGTCAGCTCTGCATAAGTCTGCACTCAGGTCTTTGTTTTCTTCAATGCCGCTGATAAGCAAATCTCCCTTTAAAACAGATGAGCCGACAGTTGCTTCCGCCGTTCCGTTAAAAGGGCGCAGAATAAGAAGCTGCCCGTCACGTGCAGCAATAAGATTAACGGGGCTGTTATCATTATCGGTTTTCGGTCTTTCAACGGTTTCTCTGACTTCAATCATTGCGGTGCAGCCTGAAATGTTGATGTTCAGCCACGAGATTTCGGGCAGCTTGCGCAGAGCGGCAGCTTCAACTTCTGAGGCGTTTATTTTGCTTGAGGAGGCACCTTTATGAACACCGAGTTCGGAAAAAACGGCGGTGATTTCTTCGGCAGAAACCCTGTTGTTACCCATAACTTCAATGCGCCAGATTCTTGTTGAGAGAAACAAAACGAAAACGACGCAAAAAGCAGCGCCTGCAATCAGGCCGAAGCGGTGCTTATGGCGGTTGAGGATAAAGGGCAGACCGTGCTTGCGGCTTATCCTGACCTTCATACCCGATTTTGCGGCGACGGGTCTTATTTTTTTGTAGCTTTCAATATCCGTCTGTGCATACAGCACGGAGTTGCGGTTTTTAAGGTTTTGCAAAGGAATATTGTTTATGCGGCAAAGGTTGATGAATCTTTCACCGAAGCCTGAACGGGCGGTGAAGCTTACGTAACCGAAGATGAAACCGAGAAGTCTTTGTAAAAGCATAGCGACCTCCGCAGGTTAGTTGCAGAAATCAATGCAGGTTATTATGCCTTTAATAACGGCGTTGCCGTCCTGCATTGCGGTTATGGTCAGGTCGCTGCCGCAGAATTTAACCGTCAGCTTGCCCGTGTTCAGAGAAACAGAGCAGTCGGAATATTCAAGAACACCCTTGCAGCCCTCAACGCTGGCTTCTCTGTTGCCGCAAAGCTCAATGTGAGCATAGCCGGGCAAAGTGTCGCCGGGCAGGTCAAGGTTTTTGCTGATTGATTCCATAAAGCTTTCGTTGCGTGTATCTCGGCAACCTTTATTTTTTCTCATTAAAAAACCTCCGTAAACGTAAGCGGTTCATTCATCTTATACCTTCGGTTTATATTATGCCCCGTTTGCAATAAAAAGAACGGCGGAGCATATCTATTTAGAAAGGGTAAAACGGAGGGATATTATGGCCAAAAGAAACGTTGCGGCGTGCATGGGAATTATAATTTTTTTGATTTTGTTTTTTCACCCGACGGATTTTTTGCAGGGAGCGGCAATCGGACTGCGGAACGGCGCAACAATAATTGTGCCGTCACTTTTTCCGTCAATGGTTGCCTCGTCGCTTCTTGCACAGGGCGAATTGCCGCCTTTTTTAAAAAAGCCTTTAGGCAGGTTGACCCGTCGGATTTTCGGTCAGCCTGCCGAATGTGTTATTGCCGTTTTTGCCGGTTTGTTCGGCGGCTATCCGTCGGGAGCGAGAGCTGCGGCGGCGTTGTGCGATAACGGCATAATAAGCGAAAACGGAGCCAAAAGGCTTATGCTTTTTTGCGTGAATGCAGGCACGGGGTTTTGCGTGAATGCGTTGGGCGTGTCTTTGCTTCATTCAAAAAGGGCAGGGGTTATAATTTTTGTGTCGCTGGCTGTTTCGGCGCTGATTACGGGGCTGTTTACAAAAGCGGAAAACGAATGTCGGGCAGCGGTAACCGTTTCAGAAAAATCTGCTTCGGCGGCATTTGTGAGCAGTGTTGCCTCGGGTGCTTCGGGAATAATAACGGTCTGTGCTTTTTCGGTTTTGTTTTCGGGCTTGCTTGCGGTTATAAGCAAAATAAATATGCCTGAAAAAATGCTTGTTGCTGCAGCGTGTTTGCTTGAAATAACAAGCGGATGTGCATCGGCGGCAGGCAAATTTCCGTTGCCGCTGATATGCGCAGCCTGTGCCTTTGGAGGAGTTTGCGTTCATTTACAGATTTTTGCGGTGGCAGGCGAGCATAAACCCGATATTCTAAAATTTTACCTTTTCCGTCTTGCTCACGCAGCATTGGCAGGCGTTGTTTGCAAAGTGCTTATTTACTTTTTTCCTGTTGCTGTAACAACTTCGCTGCAACTTTCGCAAAACGTTCAGGCATACTCATTTTCTCTGCCTGCGGCACTGTCACTGTTGTTTTTCTCATCTTTGCTTATATTAGAACTTGATAAGCAAAGAAAAATATGTTAAAATTTGTGGGTGAAAGGTATGATGATTTTATGAAAAGCAAACTTTTAAATAAAAATGCCTATGAAGCTGTTTGCAGAAACTGCACACACGGCAGACTCAGCCCCGACGGAGAAACCGTTCTTTGCGTTAAAAAAGGGTTGGTTGAGCCTGACGGAAAATGCAGACGGTATTCGTATGACCCGTTAAAAAGAGTGCCCCGAAAAGCACCCGTTCTTATGACGGCAGACCCGAGCGATTTTGATTTGAATATTTGAAGCAGTTACTTCACATAAAAGAAGATTAACAAGCAGGTGAACAAAATGAAAACTTTAAAAGAATTTATTTGTAATCCGTTACCCACGGCGAACTGCCACGCATCAACCGTTTTGCCTCTTCCCGACGGCAGTGTTGTTGCGGCTTGGTTCGGCGGCACAAAAGAAAAGGACAGCGACGTTGATATCTGGTATGCACGCAGAGATGAAAACGGCTGGAGCGAACCCGGCGTTGTTTCATATGCAAAACATCTGCCTCACTGGAACCCCGTTCTTTTTTTGCGTGAAAACGGCGAGGTTTGCCTTTTCTTCAAGGTTGCCAGAAACATTCCGTCATGGCGCACTTTTGTAAGCATTTCAACTGACGGCGGCAAGACATTCGGTAAGCCCGAAGAACTTGTTAAGGGTGACAGAAGCGGCGGCAGAGGACCCGTAAAGAATAAGTGTATCCGCTTGAGCAACGGCAGAGTCCTTGCACCGTTATCAACAGAAAACAGGGGCTGGAACTGCTTTGTTGACATTTCGGACGATGACGGCAAAACCTGGCGCAAGTCTGCCAAGGTCAAAACAGAAAGAGAAACTCCTATTTTCAACAGCCTGAACGCTTATACAAGCAACAAAATCCCTATGATTCAGCCTACGCTCTGGGAATCTGAAAACGGTAAGGTACATATGCTCACAAGAACTCCTGTCGGCAGAATATACAGAAGCGATTCCGAAGATTACGGCGAGAGCTGGTGTGAAGCCTACGCAACAGACTTGCCCAATAACAACAGCGGTATTGACCTTGTCAAAACGCCCGACGGCTGTCTTTGGCTGCTTTCAAACCCCGTTGAAGAAAACTGGGGTGAGCGTTCACCGCTTACGCTTCAGAAGTCAAGCGATAACGGCGCAACGTGGGAAACCGTTCTGACTCTTGAAGAGGAGAAAAAAGACAGCGAATTTGCATATCCCGCAATTGAATATATGAACGGCAGTCTTTATGTAACTTATACATATGAAAGATTGAACATTGCGTTCTGGAAAATAGATTTATAAAATAAAAACTCCGCAGAGCTTTTCAACTCTGCGGAGTGATTTTTATAAAGAGGTTTTTTCAAATATCTTTGATTTTCTGATTGCATAGAAAAGCGGAATTCCGCCTGCAACGCAAACCGCAAGCTCGCCTGCGCCGACTTCGAGTGCCGATATTGCAAAAACCGCAAGGCTTGCATCGCCCTCAATCAGGAGGAACGCAACCTCTGCACCGACAATCAGTGCATTGAAAACAACGGGCATTAACAGCGATAAAAACGGAAAGCCTTTGAATTTGACTTTGCGCAGTGCTCTTGCCGTAACTGCGGCAAGAAACGTTGCCGCTGAACCGAAAACGATATCAACAACGCCCATCGGACTTGAGATGTTGCCGATAACGCAGCCGATTGTGAGTCCGGGTATTGCAGCAGGGGTGAAAACCGAAAGAATTGTGAGTGCTTCGGATAATCTGAACTGTACGTTTCCGTAAGCTATGCCGAAAACTGCGCTCAGATAGGTTGCTGCGGCATAGATTGCCGCTATCATCGCCCCGTGAACAAGGGCGGTGATTTGTTTTTGCCTTTTTTTCATTTTTTGCTCCTTTTTGCTGCCGTGCAGCGCCTTTAGTTTTGTTCGGCATCGGGCAAATGCCTGTCAGGAAGGTTTCGAACTGACATATTTAAAGCGGAAAGCACCGCCTTTGCCTGGGATTAAAGATAGTCTGCGAGAGCTTTGAGATTTGCAACTGCAACGCTTGCCTTGATATCCGATGCGGCATATTCTTCGGGTGTTGTAACACCGCTGTAAACAAGTGCGCAGGGGATACCGTGGTTTGCGCCGATTGCAATATCGGTTGCAAGTCTGTCGCCGATAAAAGCAAGCTCGCTTCTTTCGCAGCCGAGCATTTCGGTGATATAGTCAACGGTTGCGGTCATCGGCTTGCCGAGCACCCGGGGTCTTTTGCCTGTTGATGCGGCAAAAAGCTCAATCATTGAGCCGGTGTCGGGCATATATCCGTCTGCCGTGGGGCAGTTGAGGTCGGGGTGAGTTGCAATGTAGATTGCGCCCTTGTCAATGTATTTAACGGCATCCCACATTTTCTGGTATGTGAGGGTTGTGTCAAAGCCGAGCACAACGATATCGGGGTCTGCATCAACAAGGTTTATGCCTGCCTTTTTGAAATCGCCCGTGAGTCTTTCGTTACCGAGAAGGAACACCTTTTTGCCTGCATAATTTCTGTTGAGATAATCTGAGGCAACGTGTGAAGAAATGATAACTCTGTTTTCATCAACGGGGAAACCCATTTTTTCAAGCTTCGCTCTGCAAACCTCAACGTTGTTTGAGGAGTTGTTTGTGAAAAAGTAAAAATCTCTGCCTGTTGCCTTTGCTTTTTCAATAAAATCTATTGAGCCTTCAATGATGTTGCCGTCAAGATAGAACGTGCCGTCCATATCAATGATAAAATATTTTGTGTTTTTGAAAATGCTGTTATCCATATCCGCTATCCTTTCGATGTTTGTCCGAAAAAACATTTTAACACAATGTTGCATTTTATGCAACAACCAGTTTGGTACTTGCTTAAAATTATGTTTGCGGTTATAATTAATTATATATACATCAAAGAAAGAGGTGAGCCGAATGAACGAAAAATTACCGATACTGCGCAAAAAATCAATGAGTCTGCCCCTGACCCCCGGCGTTTATCTTATGAAAAACAAAAAGGGCGAAATTATCTACGTTGGCAAGGCAAAGGCGCTCAAAAACAGAGTCAGCACCTATTTCGGCTCGCAGAATAACCACACCGCAAAGGTGCGCAAAATGGTTGAAAACGTTGAGGATTTTGATTATATCCTCTGCGACAGTGAGTTTGAAGCCCTTGTGCTTGAATGCTCGCTCATAAAGCAGCACAGCCCCAAATATAATATTCTTCTCAAAGACGATAAAGGTTATCATTATATAAAAGTGACCGATAACGGCTGGAAAAATATTCTTGCAGTCAAGCAGCGCCTTGATGACGGTGCGGAATATATCGGACCGTACACAGGCTCTTACGGCATAACGAATGCGATTGACTCGGCCAAAAAGATTTTCCGTTTGCCTCAATGCACAAAGGTTTTTCCGAGAGATTATAAAAAGAGCAGACCTTGCCTTAACTTTTTTATCGGCCAGTGTGCGGCACCGTGCGCAGGCAAAATTGACCGTGAGGCACATAACGAAGCGGTCAATCAGGCTCTTGATTTTATAATTAACGGCTCGGGAAGCGTAGTAGAAGAGCTGACGGCAAAAATGGAAGAAGCGGCTGAAAACCTTGAGTTTGAAAAGGCGGCAAAGCTGCGCGATAAAATAAACGCTATCAAAAAGGTTACCGAAAAACAAAAGGTTGTTGCCGCTTCGGTTGAAGAGCAGGACGTTTTCGCAATAGTCTGCTCGGGCGGCGAGAGCAATCCCAAAGCGTGCCTTTCGGTTTTGCGTTTCAAAGATGCAAGGCTTTATGACAGCGAGCATTTTATCATTGATATGCCGGAAAACCTGCCCGAAGCAAGGCACGAGCTTATCAGAAGCTATTATTCGATGCGTGATTTTGTGCCCAGAAGAATTGCCGTTGACGGTGAGGTTGACGGTGGCGAGGTGCTTTCGCAGTGGCTTTCTTCGCTTGCAGGCAGAAAAGTTACCATCGCTCTGCCGCAGAGAGGCGAGCAGCATTCGCTTGTTGAAATGTGCCGCTCCAATGCAGCGCAGAAGCTTGCTCTCTATCTCGGCAAAACAGGCAAAACTACAGCGGCGCTTGATGAATTGGGTACGCTTCTCGGGCTCAAAGCACCGCCCGAATATATCGAGTCTTACGATATTTCGCATACCGCAGGCAGCGAAAACGTTGCGGGTATGGTTGTTTTTAAAGGCGGATATCCCTATAAAAAAGCTTACAGGCATTTCGCCATAAAAGGTTTTTCGGGTCAGGACGATTACGGCTCGATGGCAGAGGTGCTTGAACGCAGATTTCTGCGCTATTTTGAAGAAAAAGACAGCGGCGAAGGTTTCGGCAGATTGCCCGACCTTATTCTGCTTGACGGCGGCAAGGGTCAGGTCAACGCAGTGCTGCCCGTGCTTGAAAAATACGGTCTTGACATTCCGCTTTTCGGTATGGTCAAGGATTCGCACCACAAAACAAGGGCCATTGCACGCTCGGGCGACGAGCTTTCGCTCACGTCAAAGAGGGCGGCGTTCACCCTTGTTTCAACCATTCAGGAAGAGGTGCACCGCTTTTCAATCGAATTCCATCGCAACCGCCGAAAGAAGGCTTCGGTTTCAACAACTCTTACTTCAATTGAGGGTATCGGTGAATCAAGAGGCAAAGCTTTGCTCAAACATTTCAAGACGATGAAGGCTGTCAGCGAAGCGAGCGAAGCAGAGCTTGCTTCGGTCAAAGGTATGAACAAAACTGCCGCAAAGGCGGTTTATGAGGCTTTTCACGGCAAAAACGATGCAGAATAATGCCGTTTTTTCAAAAACTTTTGCGTTTCTCTGCATTTTATCTTGACAATTCGGCCTTTTTAATGCGATAATAAACTGATAATGGATAATAGTACATTATTCCGTCTGTGATGAACGGGAGGATAATATGAGAGTAATTACAGGCTCGGCGAGAGGTATGGTGCTCAGAACGCTTGAGGGCGAGAGTGTCAGACCAACCACCGACAAAGTCAAAGAGGCGGTTTTCAGCGCAATTCAGTTTGAAATTGAGGGCCGCAGAGTGCTTGACCTTTTTGCCGGCTCGGGTCAGCTCGGCATTGAGGCGCTCAGCAGAGATGCGGAAAGCTGCGTTTTTGTTGATGCAGATAAAAGCGCAGTCAGAATAGTAAAAGAAAACCTTGAAAAAACAAAGCTTGCTTTCAAAGCAACCGTTATGCAGACAGATTCTCTTGCGTTTCTCGGTATGACGGACAGAGTGTTTGACCTCGCTTTTCTCGATCCGCCGTTCGGAACGGGATTGCTGCAAAAGGCACTTGCAAAGGTTGAGCCTCATATTGCGCAGGGCGGCATTGTTGTTTGCGAGCATCCTTTCGGCGAAGATATGCCCGACGTTCAGGGTGACCTTGAAAAGCAGAGGGAATACAAATACAGCAAAACGGCGGTAACAATTTATCGGAAAGCCTGATGGGTTTTCTGATGTTTCCATAGATATTCAGTTTGACTTAATGAAAGGAAGATAAGAAAATGAGCATTGAAAGTTTACTTGACCAGATAGAAGACATACTTGAGGCGGGTTCAAAAGTTCCGCTCAGCAGCAAGATTGGCGTTGATGCAAAGGCAATCAGAATGGCAATCGAAAACATCAGGCTTAACCTCCCCAACGAAATCATACAGGCAAGAGCCATTGTTGCTGACAGAAACAACATTCTTGTTAAGGCAAAGAACGAAGCTGTTGCCGCAGTAACAAGCGCACAGGAAAAATCAAGAGCTCTTATCTCAACGGCAGAGGACAAGGTAAGAGAGCTTGTTCTCAAAACCGAAGATTACTCAAAGAATAAGGTTGAAGAAGCAGAAGCACAGGCAAAGAAGATTGTTGCAACCGCAAACGAGGATGCAAAGGTCATCAGAGCAAATGCTCAGCTTGAAGCGGCTGCTATGGTTGACAGCAGCGAAATCGTTATCCAGAGCAAGGCAACGGCAGAATCAATCACTAAGGCTGCTCAGGAAGACGCATCTTCAACGCTTGCCGGTGCAAAGGCACAGGCAGAAAACATTCTCAACGCTGCAAACGAGCAGGCAGAAAGAACGATTGATGAAGCACGCCGCCGTTCTGACGATGCAATCGACAAGGCAAACAAGTGGTCGGCAGAAATCAGACTTGCTGCAGGCGATTTCATTGAAGAAATTATGAGAACTGCCGATAACGCAATCTCAACCAGCCTGAACGAAATTCAGGCGGCAAGAGCAAGCATCAGAACCGTAACAGGCAAGGTTGATGCTCCTGCAGAAGAAGAATAAAAACACAAAAGCTTGCGTCGGAACCAATGAACCGATGCAAGCTTTTTAAATATGATTATGTTTTATTATTCTTCCGGAACCTCAAAGTCCGGGTTTTCGCAGTCATCAAGGTAAACGGTCTGGGCAAAATCGAAAATAGCTTCTTTGCGCAGAGAATCTCTGTAATAACGAACCAGAAGAAGCTCCTCTTTTGAGAGAATGCAAACTGCGTTTTCTTTGTCTGTTGAGCTGAGCGTGGCAATCGAATCAAGCTCAGGCGGCTCTTCTTCGAGGCAGGCTTTAACAATGCTGTCTGCCGTTACGCCGTAAAGCTTTGCAAGCTTTGCAACCACCTTTGCGTCGGGAATTCTGCCGAGTTCATATTTGGTGTAAGTTGAACGGTTAACTTCAAGGTATTCGCCGATGGCGGTTTGCGAATAACCGTGGTCTTTTCTGAGCTTTTTAAGAATATCGCCAAGCATTTTGGATTCGTTTGCTCTGTTTTCAAAATTCATTTTTTCTTCCTCCGTAACAGTCTGGCACAATCCATATTATATATGCTGCGGCAGAAAAAATCTACAATTTTTAATAAAAAAGCTCAATAATTTCATAAAACAGACCGATTTTTACGGACAAATGTGCCGAAAATTCAGTTTCAGAACAAATTGCTTGACAAAAATGCAATCATCTGTTAAAATTATAGACCGCTGCGGTAAGCGCAGCAGGATTAAATTAAAATTTTATTCCTTGCCACGGATGCACCGTGGCCAAAGACCAGAAGGAGGTGCTTTAAGAATGTCAGCAAACATCAGCTACGAGACAATGATGGTTTTTTCAGTTGCCAACGGTGAAGAAGCTGCTCAGCCTCTTGTTGAGAAATTCAAGGCTATGATTGAAGCTAACGGCACTCTTGAGAGCGTTGATGAGTGGGGCAAGCGCAAGCTCGCTTACCTTATCAATGACGAAGCAGAGGGTTATTACGTTCTCTTCAACTATCAGGCTGCTCCCGAATTTCCCGCAGAGCTCGACCGTGTTGTTAAAATCACAGACGGCGTGCTTCGTTCACTCATTGTCAAAAAGAATTAAGGAGGTCGCAAAATGTTAAATAATGCCGTAATTATGGGCAGACTTGTTGCAGACCCCGAGCTTCGCACAACAGGAAACGGAATTTCCGTAACATCGTTCACGGTTGCCGTTGACAGACGCTTTGTTCGTCAGGGTGAAGAACGCCAGACAGATTTCATCGACGTTATTGCTTGGAGACAGACTGCCGAATTCGTCAGCAAGTATTTCCGCAAGGGCTCGATGATTGCCGTTCAGGGCTACATTCAGACCAGAACCTATGAAGACAAAAACGGTAACAAACGCAAGGCGGTTGAAATTGTTGCAGATAATGCAAGCTTCTGCGGTTCAAAGGCAGAAAGCGGCACAGGCAACTACGGCAGAAGCGATTCTGTTATGAACAGCCAGCCTGCTCCTTCGTACTCGACAGCAGACGAAGGCGATTTCAAAGAAATTCCCGAGGATGATCTCCCGTTCTGAGAGGTCTCCCAATCAAACTGAAACTGAAAAGGAGGTTTAATCCGTGGCATACGAAAAGAATGACAGAAGACCCAACAAAAAGGGCCGCAGAAAGGTTTGCTCATTCTGCGTTGATAAAGTTGAATGCATTGATTATAAGGATGTAAACAAGCTTAACAAGTTCACTTCTGACAGAGCAAAGATCCTTCCCCGCCGTGTAACAGGTACTTGCGCTAAGCATCAGCGTGAGCTCACCACAGCTATCAAGCGTGCACGCCAGATCGCTCTTCTTCCCTACACAAGTGACTGATAAAGCGATATAATGCAAAATGTAACGGGAACACCAATCGGTGCTCCCGTTTTTTGTTTTTGAATATGAAATTCAAACAGAATAAGGTTTTGGAAGATTGTTCACCTTTCCTCCATAATCAGCGTAACAACCGTCATATCGTCATAATTTTTGCCGCATTTGCGGCGTGCGGTTTCAAGAAGCAGTTCCGAAAATTCCCGTGCATCGGGGTTTCGGGCTGCTTTTATTTCGTCACGCAGCCAGTTGCTTCCGCTGCCGAGCATACCGTCGCTGACCATAACGAGCATATCACCGCCACGCAGCTGCAGATGGTAGCGGGTAAAGCCGACGTTATTCAGAATCCCGAGCGGAGTTGACGGCGGCTCAACCGTGCGCACTCTGCCCGAAACGGTATAAAACGAGGGGGCGGCTCCTGCTTTCAGAATCAGAGCCTCACCGCTGAAAAGGTCGATTTCCGCAACGTCAAGAGTTGAGAGCGATTCGTCCTCCGATTTAACGGCGAGGGCGATGTTAGTCAGCCCAAGAGCAGTGTCAAGACCTATGCCGGCTTTTATAAGGCGTGAAAAAATCTCAACGGTCATAGCAGAATCAATTGCCGCTCTGCCTCCGGTTCCCATACCGTCGCTCATTATCACGTAGGCTTTTGATTCTGTGCGGAAGCATTCAAAATAATCGCCGCAGAGCTTGCGGTTGCCGCAGTTTGCCGAAGCGCTGCCGAAACGGAATCCGAGAATTTCTTTGCGCTGAAACGTCAGCTCCTTGCCCTGCGGAGTTTCCTTGATTTTCGGAGGATTAAGCTGTGTTTCAAGCTCGGCGGAAAGGGCGGCGGTCAGGCGTGTCAGGCTTGTGCCCTGAGGGAAATCGGCAACGGTGCATTTCAGGCAAAATCCGCTTTGAGAAGACTGTGTGCAGGTGATGTTTCTGACCTCAAAATCCCTGTCTGCAAGCACACGCAGAGCGGTGCGTTCTTTGCTGTGAAGCACACGGGCTCCGTTTTCAACGCCGTCGGCAAGCTCTTTAAGAAGTTTTGATGACCATTCGAACTGTCCGCAGGCGAACTCCCTGTTTCTTGCGGCACCTGCCTGCAGGGCATTAACGGCACTTCTGCTTGAATATATGCGGTTAAAGGATTCTGCGAGTTTTGGCACGAACGGACATTTCTGATTGAAGTTTACAGAAAAATCTTCGGGTGAAACGGAGTCGCCCTGTGCCAGCTTTTCTGTAATTGCGGCGAACTCACCGTTTTCGGGGCACAGGTTGTTTTTTAGTTTACAATCGGAGCAAATTCTTTCTTTGACACGCAGACAAACGATAACGTCATTCGGCGGAGCCATTGCTTCTATGCCATCGCTGACCGACCTTATGCAGCGGGAAACAGAACCCACAGCCCGGGAAGCTTCGGCAAGCTTTTCTTTTGCGCTCACGGCTTCGGCGGCAAGTTTTTCCTTTTGCGGTTTTGCAATGCGTGAACGGATTTCGGCAAGCCGTTTTTGCGGCACGATGCAGAAAATCAAACCTGCTACGGCGGCTTCAATAAAAACGGAAAGACCTTGTGCAGAGCCGTCAATCAAAGCAAAAACGCCTGAAATACCTGCAAAAACAAGAGCGCAGACAAGCTGCCCGTATTTTGAAAAAATGCCCGTTGCAAGTCCGCAGATGCCGTAGCAAAGGCTGAGCGCAACGCTTGTGCCGGACACGGCAACGCACGTTCCGATTGAAACGCCTGCGATGCTTCCGCCCGATTGAGAAAAAAGCGCAGCCGCCGCAATGATTACAAGCGAACCGAAAAGCCGGGCAGGCCTCAGCCCAAAAACACTTACCTCGGAGCAACCGAGAAGCAGCGTGCAAAGGCTCATCATAATGCAAATCAGGCTGTGGTTGTCCAACATATAGATATCACGTTTTTTGTTAATGCACCCTACGGCACCCTTATAAAATATAACCGAGCCGGCGCAAAGGGCACAGGCGCACAAGTTGAGCATAAGTCCGACAAGCGACGGTTCAGCCGAAAACATAAAAGCCGTTGAAGCGGCAAAAGTAAAAACAAAAACCCCCGTGCATAAAATCGCCGTTTTGTTGCGAAGGCGCAGCTTTTCACAGGCGCAGACAAGTGCCGTTGCACCGGCAAGGGGTATAAGGCAAGCAACGGATTCTTTTATGCTCATTCTCAAAAAACAACCCGTTATGCCTCCTGCGCACACTGCAACAAGCTCAGACCCCGTGCAGGCGGCGGCAAGTCCGACGCACAGAGGCACTCTCACAGAGAAAAGTCCTGCTCCCGAGAGCACGAAGCCGCTCATATAATAGAGCGTAAGCGTCAGTACTTTTGTGCCCTTGTCAATCAGACTGTCAGCGGTTTTGCTTTTTGCGGCAGTCAGTGTGTTTTCCATTTTATAACATCCTTTCTTTTGTTCCTAAAGTAATTTTAGAAACAACAAAAAGGAAAAACTGTCAGTTATTGAAATGAATAATAAAAATTTTAAAAAATTTTTTTGTAAATATTATTTTTATACTGTTCAAAAACGATATTTTGTGTTATAATGAATCGAATATAACAAAATATGGGGAGGTGCACCCTATGGATTTTGAAAATGAAGAAAGAGGTCTGATAATCGGCAGAAACGCCGTTGCCGAAGCTTTGAGAAGCGGCAGATCTATTGACAGCCTTATTGTTGCCAAGGGCGAGCGTGGCGGTTCCGTCGGCAAAATCATAGCTCAGTGCCGAGATAAAGGCATTGTTATTAAAGAAACAGACGTGCGCAAGCTGGATAAGCTCTGCGGCGGCGCAAACCATCAGGGCGTTGCTGCGTGGGCGGCTGTGCACGAATATTCAAGCATAGAGGATATTCTTGCAAATGCAGAGAGCAAGGGCGAAAATCCTTTTGTTATTATCTGTGACGAAATTGAGGACCCTCACAATCTTGGCGCAATCATCAGAACAGCAGATGCCTGCGGCGCTCACGGAATCATTATACCCAAGCGCAGAGGAGTTGCGCTGACTTATGCGGTGGGCAAGGTTTCGGCAGGCGCAATTGAATACGTGCCTGTTGCAAGAGTTGCAAATCTCGCTTCAACCATTGAGGAGCTTAAGGAAAAGGGCTTTTGGGTTTACGGCGCAGATATGGACGGCACACGCTGGGATAAGCAGGATTATTCGGGCAGCGTTGCTCTTGTGGTCGGCTCGGAGGGCAGAGGCATCAGCCGTCTTGTTAAAGAAAAATGTGATTTTATTGTTTCATTGCCTATGAAAGGCAAAATAAACTCTCTCAACGCATCGGTTGCCGCAGGTATCCTGATGTATGAAATTGCTAAAAACAGGTAGGTGAGAATTTTGAGCGAGTTCAACAAAACGTTTTCGGATAACGAGATTGATTCTATTCTCGAAGATGTCAGAAATAAGAAATTCAGCTCGGCATCGGAGCCGGAATCACCGTCAAAAACCTGGTCGCTGGACGATATAGACAAACTTATTGCCGAAACCAACGGCGAAGAATATGTTCCGCCTAAAAAAGAAAAAACAACGCCTGCTCAGGATTTTGCAAAAATTCTCGGCAGAGAGTTTGATACGGGTCTTTTTACAATCAGACCTATGGGTGAGGAAATAAAAGTTAAGGAAATGCAGGATATATCCTCAACCTCAGAAGAAACGGAGGTTGACGGCCAGGAAACTTTCTTTGATAAAACAGACGAGTTTGACGAATCTGTTTTTGAAATTGAAACCGTAATCGTGCCGGAGGATAAAAGCAAGGAAGAAGATAAGCTGAACAAATATCTCCATCCCGAACCGGAGCCTGCGGTTGAAGAAGAAAAGCCTGCGCCCGAAATAACGCCCTTCTATGACGATGAGGGGATTTCTGCGCTGGAATTTTTCAGAAAAAAAGTTGCAGAGGATTTAACCGAAGAAAAGGCGGAAAAGCCTGCGGATGAATTGCCTGCAGAAGAACCCGAGGACGTTCAGCAGGGACACATTACGGAAAATGATTACAGAACACGCTTCTTCACAAAGCTGAGGCTTGAGAAAACGGCTGATATTGAAGTTGATGAAAGCGGCCCGATAGACAGACCCGGGCTGGTTGTCAAAAAGAACGGTGCACCTGATGAGGGCGGATTCCAGCCTGTTCCGATGGTTCTTGCGGCGGAAGATGCAGAAAAGATTATTGCGGAAAATGCAGATAAAACCAAAGTAATCGGAGGCGGTGCAATCCCTGTTTCCAAAAAGCACGAATCCGATTCAGACGACGTTGAGGGTCAGATAATGCTCACGGGTTTTGAAGATTTTTCAACCGAAGCACTCCCCGAAGAAGCAAATGAAGAAGATATCGAAGAAACGCTTTGGGAAAAACGCAAGCAAAAGGCAAAGGATTTCAGAATAATTGATGCCGTTGACCTTGACGAAGAATTTGAGGGCAGCTTTGAGCTGACGGACGAAGAAAAGGCTCGTGAAGAGCGAATCCGCCGCAGAGAACAGCGCAGGCTGGCACTTGAAAAAGAAAAACAGGACTATATAAATAAGCCTGTTGCAAACGAATATACTTCTCCCGACGAAAAAACTTCGTTATACACACTTTTTGGTGAAATAAGCAAAAAAGCAACAACGGGTATTATTGTTGCAGGAGCGATTGAGCTGCTTGTTATTATAATCAACCTTATTCCGCTTATTGCAGAAAAGTTTTCTTTTGAAACAGCGATTTTTGCACGCAATTCGGTTGGAGTCAATGTTATGAACGCCGTGCTGCTTATTGCGGCGGCGGCAATCAACAGCAAACGCTTTGTTGACGGCTTTGCTTCTCTTAAGTCGCTCAAGGTAACAAGTGATACGGCGGTCAGCTTTTCAATAACGGTGGCGTTGCTCCAGAATACCGTTGCGGCGGTTGCGGCCCCGGGCGGAATCGGTTCAACCGTTTTTGCGGCGGCAGCAATTTTCGGTGTTCTTGTTACCAAGATAACGGAGAAGCTTGATGCAAAGCGCATTCTCGGCAACTTTGAGGTTTGCGCATTCAAATATGAGCATAATATGTATGCCGTTCATCCGTTCGAAAACGAGTCTGAAATTTTTGAGCTGGGCAGAGGTCTTATGATGGGTAACGCAGAGCTGCTTTATTCGTCAAAGGTTTCCTTCCCTGAGAACTTCCTCAAAAATTCAAAATACCTTGCAGGTGAAAACAGGGTTATGAAATACCTTGTTCCCGGTGCAGCCGGAGCAGCTCTTATTTCGGCGGTGGTTGCAGGAATTATAAATGAAGATTTTATGGTGGCGCTTTCTGCTTTTGCAGGCACGTTCTGCATCAGCTGCCCCATTTTCTCAGCGTTCATTCCGGCGTTTATTGCAAGAACCACAAACGCGACTCTCAACGCAGGCGGAACTCTTATAACGGGAACGGACACAGCGGAAAAAACAGCTTCCGCAAATGCGGTTGTGCTTGATTCGGCAGATATTTTTGACCGTGAGCGTTGCACGATGCACGGTATGAAAGATTTCAAAAACATAAGAATAGATGACGTTTTGCTTTATGCGGCGGCTCTGGTTATCAAATCGGGCGGTCCGCTGCGTGAAAGCTTCGAGCAGGTGGTTGACGGCAGGCAGGATATTCTTCCTGCGGTCAAGGAGCTTACGTATGAGGATAAGCTCGGCATTGCGGCAAGAATACACAACCAGAAGGTTTTGCTCGGCAACCGCAACCTGCTTGTTCACCACAACGTTGAAGTGCCTGAAAAATCACTTGAAGAAAGATATTCGCACAGCGGCAGAAAGGTTATGTATCTTGCTGTTGCAGGCAAGGTTGCGGCGCTCTTTGTTGTGAGCTATGCGGTTGATAAAAACCTTGGCGGCTATTTCAGAGTGCTTGAAGATAACGGCATTCAGGTGCTTGTGAGAACAAACGACGTTAACGTTACCCAGGAGCTTATAGCAGACAGCTTCGGCCTGCCGAGAGAAACTTTCAAGATTCTTTCGGGTACGGCAGGCAGACTTTTCAAAAGAAGAAGAGATGCCGTTTGCGATAAGCTGCCTGCAGGCATTATTCACGACGGAACTGCGTTTTCAATGCTCAGAGCTGTTGCGGCGGCTTGTGACATCAGCGCAAAGATGCGGTTTGCAACAGTTGTTCAGATTGTTCTGAGCGTACTTGGTTTTATTTTGAGCACGGTGCTTTATTGCACAGAGAAAGGCGCATATGTAAATGGCCTGACCGCAGTTTTGTTCCTTGCTGCAGGTCTCGGAATATCGGCAGGTATAATGCTTTTAAGAAAAATTAAGTAAAAATCAAAAAAACGCTTGACAAATTCGAGATAATATATTAAAATAACTTGCACAATAAAGCAGAGCAGGTTTGCTCTCACCTTCAGGGAACGTCCCTCGTTGGTCAATAGCTTGTTATTTATGGGGGCAGTCTGCGCCCGTTAAAGCGTTGATTTTATGCGAGGTTGGGTTTTCCTGCCTCGCTTTTTTATTGCCAACGCTTCGTAAGAAGCTAACCAAATCAGGAGGTGCTTTAACATCAGCAGCAAAGAACAGCAAATCAATGAGGAAATCCGTGACAAAGAGATAAGAGTTATCTCAAACGACGGTGAGCAGCTCGGCATTATGTCAGCGGCAGAGGCTCTTAAAATTGCAGAGAGCAAAAATCTTGACCTTGTTAAGATTGCTCCCGCAGCAAAACCGCCCGTTTGCAAAATTATGGATTACGGTAAGTTCCGCTTTGAAAAGGCAAAGAGAGAAAAAGAAGCCAAAAAGAATCAGAGGATTGTTGAAATCAAAGAAATCCGGCTTTCTCTCAACATCGACACGCATGATTTTGACACAAAAATCAACCATGCACGCAAATTCATTGGCTCCGGAGATAAGGTTAAAGTTTCCATCAGATTCAGAGGCAGAGAGATGGCTCACCCCGAGCTTGGTCTGACCATTATGAGTCGTTGCGCGGAAGCTATGGCTGACTGCGCTGCCGTTGAAAAGCCTGCAAAGCTTGAAGGCAGACAGATGCTGATGTTCCTGGCTCCGAAAAGCTCAAAGTAATTGAGCTCAAATCAAAAAGTGTTTAATTTTAAGGAGGAAATAAACCATGCCCAAGATTAAGACTCACAGCGGCGCAAAGAAGCGCTTCAAGATTTCAAAAGGCGGCAAGCCCATGCGCGCCCATGCTTACAAGTCACACATTCTCAACAAAAAGAGCACAAAGCGTAAGAGAAATCTTCGCAAGACAACTGTTGCTGATGTTACAAACTGCAAGCAGATCAAACGTCTTGTTCCTTATAAATAATATCGGAACTTTGCAAACTACTTTTTAATTAACGGAGGATTTAAATTATGGCTCGTATTAAAGGCGCTATTATGACTCGCAAGAGAAGAAATAAAGTACTCAGACTCGCAAAGGGCTATTACGGCTCAAAGAGCACACTCTTCAAGACTGCTAAGCAGGCTGTTATGAAGAGCGGCAACTATGCTTACATCGGCAGAAAGCAGAAGAAGAGAGATTTCCGTCGTCTTTGGATCACTCGTATCTCCGCTGCTTGCCAGATGAACGGTATGAACTATTCAACATTCATCAACGGCCTTAAGAAGGCTGACATCAGCCTCAACCGCAAGATGCTTGCTGAAATCGCTGTTGCTGACCCCGCAGCTTTCACAGCTCTCACAGAGAAAGCAAAGGCTGCTCTCAACTAATTAATGCAAAGATAATCAGAGGTGTAATTTCTTTACATCTCTGATTTTTCGCATTTTTCACCGCAAAAAAAGCGGCATTTTTTTGGCTTTTTGATATATATTAAGGTATCAAATAAAATATTAAAATTAAGGTATCAATACATTAGATACGGAAAAAGATATGGAAAAAATTACGGCTCGCACAAATGAAAAAATCAAATATGCCGTTCGCCTTGGAGAGAGTGCTTCGTTCCGCAAAAAAAACGGTGAGTTCTTTCTCGAGGGCGCACGGCTCTGCTTTGATGCGGCAAAAAACGGTGTTGAAATCAGACAGGCGTTTTTTACGGCGGCGGCTCTTGAGAAATATTCCGCATACACGCAGAGTATTATCGCAACAGGCTGCATATGCTGTGAAATAAGCGGCGATGTTGCAAAAAAGCTTTCAGACACCGAAAATCCGCAGGGAGTGTTCTGCGTTTGCAGAATGAAAGAGCTTCGTTCAGCTCTGGATTTAAGCGGCAAATACCTTGCTCTTGAAAATTTGCAGGACCCCTCCAATCTCGGGGCTGTCAGCAGAACTGCAGAGGCACTCGGCTTAAGCGGCTTAATAATCAGCGGCGGCTGCGACGTTTATAATCCCAAGGCAATGCGTGCCGCAATGGGCTCGTTGTTGAGAATACCGCTTATTGAAACCGATAATCTTGTCAGCCTGCTTGAGGATTCGAAGGCAAACGGAATGCATACCTATGCATCCGTGCCCAGAAGTGATGCTGAGGATATCCGCAAAGTCAACCTTGACGGCGGTGTGATAATCTGCGTGGGCAATGAGGGCTCGGGACTTTCGCAGGCGGTGATTGATGCTTGCGTGGCAGCGGTTACAATCCCGATGGGCGGAAGAGCTGAATCCTTCAATGCTTCGGCTGCTGCGGCAATTCTTGCATGGGAGCTGATGAGATGAACGAAAACACGGTTTATTGGGTCTGGCTTTCAATGGCTTTGGGTGCGGCGGCACGGGTTGATGAAATCCTTGCCTGCTATCAGTCACCGAAAGCGATTTATGAAGCGGACAGAACCTCAAGAATAATATCGGGTGTGTTTTCAAGGCCGCAGCTTGACAGGCTTGAAAAAACACCCCTCAAAAACGCTCAGGTTGCTCTTGAAACCTGCAGACGCTACGGCTGGAAGGTTTATACACCCGATGACGATGAATACCCCGAGCTTCTGCGAAACCTTACAGATATGCCGCTTGCGCTTTATGTTGACGGCGATATTTCATATATCAATTCAAGCGTATGCGTCGGCGTGGTCGGCACACGCAAGCCGTCGTATGAAAGCGTTGAAATATCAAGAAGAATTTGTGCCGGTATGGCGGCGATGAACGCAGTTGTTGTCAGTGGAGGCGCACTCGGCATTGACAGTGCGGCTCACGAGGGTGCTCTTTCGGTTAGCGGCAAAACAATCTGCGTTATGGGCTGCGGACTCGGCTTCGGTTATCTCAGAGAGAACGAACCTTTGCGCAAAAGAATAAGCCAATCGGGTGCATTGGTTACGGAATATCCGCCTCTTTCGGGGGTAACAAGGTCAAGCTTTCCCGAACGCAACAGGATTATATCGGGTATGAGTATGGGTGTGCTTGTTGTTGAGGCAGGCGAAAAAAGCGGCTCGCTTATCACTGCACGCAAGGCAAATGAGCAGGGCAGGGATATTTTTGCAATTCCCGGCAGCATTCTCAACAGTGCATACACGGGCGTTAACCGCCTTATCCGTGACGGCGCAACGGTTGTCACCTGCGCTGAAGATATTATCGGCGGATACGAGATGATGTATCCTGACAGAGTTAACAGCAATGCGCAGGCTCCGCAAATGATAATTGATGAGGTAATCGCGGTCAGGTCAAAAATAGAAGAAGCGATGCTCGTCAGGGATAATCCCCAACCTCCGAAATCACCTCCGGAGCATCTTGATTCCGATTCTCTGGCGGTTTACGGTCTTTTTAAAGACGAACCACTTCATGCGGATGAAATCTGTGTAATGAGCGGCTTGCCCGCTTCAAAGGTTCTCGCAGCTTTGATGACTCTTGAGATGGAAAATCTCATCAGAGCAACCGAGGGCAAATGTTATGAGTTGATTAAATAAAAATTCAAATAAATTAGCGACAGGAGAAATTTTTACAATGTCAAAGCTTGTTATCGTTGAGTCGCCTGCAAAGGCGAACACCATTAAAAAGTATCTCGGCAAGGAATTCGATGTTGTTGCCTCCAAGGGCCACATCAGAGATTTGCCTGCAGCAAAACTCAGCGTTGATGTTAAAAATAATTTCGCACCCAAATATGCCCTTATCAAGGGCAAGGAAAAGCTTGTTAAGGAACTCAAAGAAAAGGTTGATGCAAGCGAAGCAGTTTATCTTGCAGCCGACCCTGACCGTGAGGGAGAAGCAATTTCGTGGCACCTTGCAACTGTTCTTGGTCTTGACCTCAAGCAAAAGAACAGAGTTACCTTTAACGAAATCACAAAAACAGGCATTGCAAACGGCATGGCAAGCCCCAAACAGGTAAATCTTGACCTTGTCAATGCGCAGCAGGCAAGACGTATTCTTGACCGTCTTGTAGGCTACAGGCTCAGTCCCTTTGTTTCGCAGAAAATCAGAAGAGGTCTTTCTGCAGGCAGAGTTCAGAGTGTTGCAGTCAGACTTATCGTTGACCGTGAAAACGAAATCAACGCTTTCAACCCCGAAGAATACTGGATTCTTGAAGCAAAGCTTGCAACTGCCCAGAGAAGAGTTCTTACCGCAACTCTTTATTCCGATGAAAACGGCAAAATCAAAATCACAAACAAGGAGCAGGCAGATGCTTATCTTGCTCGCCTTGACGGTGCAGACTATGAAGTAAAGTCTGTTAAGAAAGGCACAAGAAAAAAGAACCCTGCACCTCCCTTTATCACGTCAACTCTTCAGCAGGAGGCTTCAAGAAAGCTTGGCTTCCAGGCTGAAAGAACAATGAGAACGGCACAGGAGCTTTATGAAGGCGTTAACGTTAAGGGTATCGGTATGAGCGGTCTTATCACTTATATGAGAACCGACTCACTCCGCATTTCTGAAGAAGCCAGAGCAGCGGCAACAAGCTATCTTGCCCAGGCGTTCGGCAGCGAATATCTGCCCGAAAAGCCCGTTTATTATAAGTCCAGAGCAAACGCACAGGACGGCCACGAAGCTATCAGACCTTCTGTTCCTTCGCTTACTCCCGAGCAGGTCAAGAGCAGCCTTACACCCGACCAGTATAAGCTCTATGCGCTTATCTGGAAGCGTTTTATGGCGAGCCTTATGGCAAGCTGCGTTCAGAACACCGTTAAGGCTGAAATTATAGCTCACAAAGAAAATGACGGCGATAAATTCTGCCTTTTTACAGCAGCAGGTTATTCCGTTAAGTTTGACGGTTTCACAAAGCTTTATGAGCTTGCAGAGGAAGAAACAGATAAGGGCGTTCTGCCTGAAATCAAGGCTGATGAAAAGCTCAAAATCCGTGAGCTTAACGCAAACCAGCATTTCACCCAGCCGCCTGCAAGATACACGGAAGCTTCGCTCATCAAAGAGCTTGAAGAAAACGGCGTGGGCAGACCCAGCACATACGCCACAATCCTCTCAACCATCATCAAGAGAGGCTATATCCAGAGAAAGAGCAAGCAGCTTGTGCCCACAGAGCTCGGCGTTGCCATCACAGGCCTGCTCAAAGATAAATTCCCCAAAATCGTAAACACAAAGTTCACCGCTCAGCTTGAAACAAACCTTGACCACGTTGGCAGCGGTGACGTTGACTATATCAAAATGCTTGACGAATTCTACTCGGATTTTGAAAAGACACTCGACAAAGCAAAGTCAGAAATGAAAAACGTCAAGATTCAGCTTGAAGAGGATATCACAGATATTCCCTGCGACAAGTGCGGCAGAATGATGGTTATCAAAACGGGCAGATTCGGCAGATTCCTTGCCTGCCCCGGTTACCCCGAGTGCCGCAACGCAAAGCCGCTTATCGTCAACACAGGCTCAAAATGCCCTGATTGCGGCGGCGAAATTATTGAAAGAAAATCCAAAAAAGGCCACGTTTTCTATGGCTGCAGCGAATGGCCCAAGTGTAACTTTATGAGCTGGGATGCTCCTGCAGGCAAGGCGTGCCCCGAATGCGGTAAGGCTCTCTTCAAAAAGAAGGGCGGCAAGCTTGTTTGTATGGCAAAGGGTTGCGGTTACGAAAAGGCGGCAAGCAAGAAAAAGAACGATGATGAATAAAGTTAAAGTTATCGGAGCGGGTTTTGCAGGCGTTGAGGCGGCGTGGCAGCTTGCAAACAGAGGAATTGAAGTTGAGCTTTATGAGATGAAGCCTGTCAGATTTTCTCCCGCTCATTCAAATGAAGGCTTTGCAGAGCTTGTCTGCTCAAATTCATTCAAGGCAATGCGCCTTGGCTGTGCGGCAGGTATGCTTAAGGCAGAAATGGAGCTTATGGGTTCGCTCTGCGTTGAGTGCGCAAAGGCTACGGCGGTGCCTGCAGGCGGAGCTCTTGCCGTTGACAGAGATAAATTTTCTGCTCTTGTTACCGAAAAAATCCTTTCACGCAAAGAGATAACGGTAATCAGAGAAGAGGTTACCGAAATTCCTGACGGCGACGTTATTATAGCCGCAGGGCCGCTTGCTTCGGAAGCACTTTCAGATAAAATCAAAGAGCTTTGCGGCGGCAACTTAAGCTTTTTTGATGCCGCTGCACCCATTGTAACGGCGGAAAGCATCGACCTTGAAAACGCCTTTATGCAGTCAAGATATGACAGAGGAGAACCCGACGACTATATCAACTGCCCTATGAATAAAGAGGAATACGAAGCCTTCTATGAGGCACTTATTAATGCCGAAAGCGCTCCGACCCACGAGTTTGACAAGCGCAAGGGTGTTTATGAGGGCTGTATGCCTATTGAGGTTATGGCTTCAAGAGGGCACGATACAATCCGTTTCGGTCCGATGAAGCCGGCAGGTCTTGTTAACCCCAAAACAGGTCACAGACCGTGGGCAAACCTTCAGCTTCGCAAAGAAAACAAGGCAGGAACGATGTATAACCTTGTCGGTTTTCAGACAAACCTCAAATTCGGCGAGCAGAAAAGAGTTTTCTCTATGATACCTGCTCTTAAAAATGCAGAGTTTGTGCGCTACGGCGTTATGCACCGAAACACCTTTATTGATTCACCCCGACTGCTCGGTGAAGATTTCGGCTTTAAGGCAAGAGAGGGTCTGTATTTTGCAGGTCAGATTACGGGCGTTGAGGGTTATATGGAATCAGCCTGTGCAGGCATTCTTGCAGGCATAAACGCCGCTAACCGTATTCTCGGCAAAGAAAAGTTTGTGCCCGATGAACAGACGATTTCGGGTGCACTTGCAAGATATATCAGTGACGGAAACGTCAAAAACTTTCAGCCGATGGGAGCAAGCTTCGGTCTGCTCCCGCCGCTTGAAACAAAAATCAGAGATAAAAAACAGCGTTACGAAGCTCTTGCTGAAAGAGGGCTTGAAGCTCTCAAAAAGCAGCTTGCGGAATAATGCTGTTTCCATAAGGTGATTCAGATGAACGAAAAACTTGAAAGCCTGCAGGAAAAGCTCGGTTACCGCTTCAAGAATATTTCGTTGCTTGAAACGGCACTGACCCATTCCTCATATGCAAACGAAAGAAGCGAAAAAACAGCCTGCAACGAAAGGCTGGAATTTCTCGGTGATTCGGTTCTTGGTTTTGTTTCGGCTAAATATTTTTATCAGAACTTTGATATGCCCGAAGGTGAGCTCACAAAGCACAGGGCGGCAAAGGTTTGCGAAAAGGCGCTTTGCTCCTATGCCAAGGAGCTTGATATCGGCTCGGCTCTGCTTCTGGGTAAGGGCGAAGACAGAACGGGCGGCAGAGAAAGGCCGTCAATTCTTGCCGATGCGTTTGAAGCGGTGCTTGCCGCAATTTATCTTGACGGAGGGCTTGAAGAAGCAAGCAAGCTTGTTTTGCGCTTCGTTCCCCGCCACGATGAAAACGATAACGCAAAGGACTACAAAACAACCCTTCAGGAAATCATTCAGCGTAACCGTGAGGAGCGTATTGAGTACGTTGTGACAGATTCTTCGGGACCCGACCATGCAAAGACGTTCACCGTTGAGGTTCATCTTAACAGCAACGTTATCGGTAAAGGAACGGGCAAAAGCAAAAAGCTTGCCGAGCAGTTTGCCGCAAAGGAAGCTCTTGAGCTTATGGGAATCAAATGAAGCATATAAACGTTGCGCTTTTTGTTGTGCATAAGGGTTGTCCGCATATGTGTTCGTTTTGTAACCAGAGAAGCATTTCCGGCAGCCAAAAGGAGATTACCCCCGACGAAGTTCACTCTGCGGCAAAAACGGCAATTGCTTCGCTCAGCGCAAATGAAGCGGCAGGCGGCGAAATAGCATTTTTCGGCGGCAGCTTTACGATGGTTGAAAGGGGATATATGATATCCCTGCTTGAAGCCGCATATGAATATGTTGAAAAGGGCGTTTTCAAAGGCATAAGAGTTTCAACAAGACCCGACGGCATTAACGAAGAAATCTGCTCAATCCTCAAAAAATACGGGGTTACGGCGGTTGAGCTCGGTGCGCAGAGCCTTGATGACAAGGTGCTTGAGCTTAATGAAAGAGGTCACACCGCAAAACAGGTTGAAGATGCCGTGAAAATGCTCAAAGCTTACGGCTTTGAAACAGGTCTGCAGATGATGACGGGGCTTTACGGCTCCGAGGATTCGGACAGCCTTGAAACCGCGCGCAGAATTGTTGAGATGAAGCCCGATACGGTGCGCATTTATCCGACGGTTGTTATAAAAGGGACAAGGCTTCACGAGCTTATGCTTAACGGAGAATTCAACCCCAAGGGAATTGATGAAACGGCTGAGCTTTGTGCGCAGCTTATTCCGATGTTTGAAGATGCAGGCATAAGGATTATAAGGCTGGGTCTGCACTCGGGCGGAGGAGTTGAAGGCGACTATGCCGGCGGAGCTTATCATCCGGCATTGAGGGAGATTTGCGAGGGCAGAATTTATTATAATATTGCGCTCGAAAAGCTTCGTGAATTGGACTGCGGCAGATACGTGCTTGCGGTCAACAAAAAAGAAATTTCCAAAATGACAGGGCAAAAGAAAGAAAATCTGAAAAAACTGCAAGCTCTCGGCTATATCTGCACTGTTAAAGGTGAGGACGAAATGCCGAAATATGAGGTTGCAGTGAAACAGGATACATAAGGTTAAGGTGTTTAAATGAGATTAAAAGCACTTGAAATGCAGGGATTCAAATCGTTTCCCGATAAAACCGTGCTCGAATTCGGCAAAGGCATAACAGCCGTTGTCGGTCCCAACGGCTCGGGTAAGAGTAATATCTCCGACGGTGTGCGTTGGGTATTGGGTGAGCAGTCAACCAAAACTCTGCGTGGCTCAAGAATGGAAGACGTTATATTCGGCGGCACAAGCCAGAGAAAAGCTCTGGGTTATGCCGAGGTTACTCTGCGCCTTGATAATGCCGACAGGGGGCTCAATAACGATAAAGACGAGGTTTCCGTAACCCGCCGCTATTATCGCTCGGGCGAAAGTGAATATAAAATCAATGGCGAGGTCTGCCGTTTAAGGGATATCCACGAGCTGTTTATGGATACGGGTCTGGGCCGTGACGGCTATTCGATGGTCGGTCAGGGCAGAATTGCAGACCTTGTTTCCGCACGCTCATCGCAGAGAAGAGATATGCTTGAAGAAGCTGCAGGTATTTCTCATTTTCGATACAGACGAGCAGATGCCAACCGCAGACTTGACCAGGCGGAAGAAAACCTTGTGCGTCTGAGAGATATTCTTGCAGAGCTTGAGGGCAGAATCGGTCCTCTTAAAACGCAGAGCGAAAAGGCTCTCAAATTCCTTGCTCTTGCAGACGAAAAGAAGACTCTTGAAATCGGTCTGTGGCTTCACACAATCGAGAAATCAAGAAACGGTCTGAAGGAGCAGGAGCATAAGCTCTCGCTTGCAACCTCGCAGTACGAAATGACGGAAAACGAGCTTGTTGAGCTTATTGAAAAAATCGAAGCCGCAATCAAAGAAAGTCAGGATATTACGCTTGAGGTTGAGCGCCTGCGCCAGACTATTTCCGAAAGCGAAGAAGAAGCGGCGGTTATCGACGGTAAAATTGCCGTTGAGAAAAACACAATCGAGCACAACACGCAGACAATAGAAAGAATCAGCGGTGATATGGGTGACAGCGAGCAGTCTGCCGCAGAAACAGATGCACAGATTGAGCAGTCACAGAAGAATATTGCCGCAAATGAAGCTAAAATCGCTGATAAAAAAGAGGAGCTTGCAAACGAGATTGAAAGGCTCAATTCCTTGCTCGGCAAGAACGGCGAAAACAGCGAAAAAGCAAGAGAAATAAACGAAAAGCTTACTGCAGCCGCAATGAAGGCAGCAGATATCAGGGTTGAAAAATCAACCGCTCAGTCAACCCGTACAGAGCTTGATACAAGAATAAAATCAATCGACGAGGTTATCGAAACAAGAGGCGGAGTGCTTGACAACCTTAAAGCTGAAGAAGCAGCCGCAAAAGCAGAATTAGACCGCCTTAACGGTGAGGCCGCAGAGCACGAAAATGCTCTTGAAGGCTACAGGATGATTCTTGACACAAGAAGCGGCAAGGTTGAAAAATACCGCTCTGAAATTGATTCGCTTAACCTTAATATTTACCAGAAGAACGCACGCATTAAGATGCTTGACGATCTTGAGAAGAATCTTGACGGCTATGCAGGCAGTGTTCAGAAGGTTATCAAAGAAGCAAACAGAGGCTTCCTCAAGGGCATTCACGGCACGCTGTCGCAGCTTATTACCGCACCTGCCGAATATGCAGTTGCCATTGAAACGGCTCTCGGTGCGGCAATTCAGAATATTGTTACAGATAATGAAAACACCGCCAAACGAGCGATTAACTACCTCAAGGATAACAGAGCAGGCCGTGCAACCTTCCTGCCGCTGACCTCCGTTAAATCAAGACCCTTTACAGAAAAAGGTCTTGAAAACTGCGAGGGCTTTGTTGATATGGCGGATAAGCTGCTTGAATACGATGCAAAATATGCAGATATTATCGGTTCGTTGCTTGCAAGAACAGCTGTTGTTGATAATATTGATAACGGTATTGAAATGGCAAAGAAGTATTCCTACCGCTTCAAGATAGTAACTCTTGACGGTCAGGTGCTCAATGCAGGCGGCTCAATGACGGGCGGCTCAAGAGGCTCGGGCACAGGCTTCCTCAGCCGTGCAAACGAGATTGACGGTCTTAAAGATAAGGTTGCCGCTCTCGAAAAACAGCTCAACGAAAAGCAGAGCGTTTTCAAGGGCATTTCCGAAGAGCTTGCTCTTGTTCAGGCGGAGCTTGATGCATCTGAGGCAGAGCTTATCAAGGTTCAGGAAAACATAATCCGTGCTGACGGCGAGCTTAAGCTTATCAGAGACAGATACGCAGCCGCAAAGGGTCACATCGACGAGCTTGAAGCCGAAAAGGATAGAGCGAAGCAAAGAATTGCCGACGCCGTTGCAACCGAAGAAAAGGCAGAGAAAGAGCTTGCCGCAGTCAATGAAGAAACAGAAAAACTCACCGCTTCACTGACAGAACTTAACGCAGAAAAAGAGTCAATTGATAAGCTGCGTGAGGAATCGGGCGAGGTTCAGAATGCGCTTAATCTTGAAATTGTTTCAATGCGTAAAGAGATTGAAGCAGACAACGAAATGATTGAAGAATGCCTGCGCCGCAAGGATGCTTTCAGCAAGCGTGCGGATAAGCTTAACGCAGAGATTGAAGAAATCAATCGCCTCAATGAAGAAACCGCCGCAAACGTTGCAAAGCTTGAAGAAGAAGCGGCTTCCCTGCGTGCAAATGCCGTTGAAACAAGAGAAAAAATCAATGCTCTTGTTGAAAAACGAGCTCAGGCAGACGGCGAAAGCACCGCATTGAGAAGCAAAGAACGCGAAAAGAATAATGAGCGTGAAAAACTCACCGCAGAGCTTGCAAGGCTTGAAGAACGCCGTGACTCAATGCAGAGAGAGCTTGAAACGGCGCAGAACAAGCTTTATGACGAATATCAGCTCACCCTGCGTGAAGCTGTTGAGATGGATATTGTTCTGGAAGATATACCAAAGGCACAGCGTACCTTGCAGGAAATCAAAAACAAAATCAGGGGTCTGGGCAACGTCAACGTCGGTGCGGTTGAAGAATACAAAGAGGTTTCAGAACGCTATGAATATATGAGCGGTCAGCTTGCCGATATTGAAAAATCAAAGGCAGAGCTCACAAAGCTTATTGATGAGCTGACAGGCAAAATGGCAGAGCGGTTCAGAGAACAGTTCAGACGCATCAACAACAAATTCGGCGAAACCTTCAGAGATTTGTTTGACGGAGGCAAGGCAGAGCTTGTTCTTGACGATCCGCAGGACGTTCTTGAGTGTAACATCAACATAAGGGTTCAGCCCCCGGGCAAAAACGTTCAGAACATTGACCTGCTTTCGGGTGGTGAAAAGGGTCTTGCCGCAATTGCGCTTCTTTTTGCAATTCTCAAGGTCACGCCTGCTCCGTTCTGTATCTTTGACGAGGTTGAAGCTGCGCTTGACGACGTTAACGTTTCTCGTTACGCAAGCTATGTCCGCAATATGACGGGCAGCACACAGTTCATTCTTATCACCCACAGACGAGGTACTATGGATGAGGCTGATATGCTCTACGGCGTAACAATGCAGGAAGAAGGCGTTTCAAAGCTTCTTGAGCTCAAAACTGCCGAAATGGCTAAAAAACTCGGTCTTGAATAATTTAACGGTATATGATATAATCAAATAAATAGCAGTTATTGCTTTATTTCAGGTTTAATTAAATTTATATATTTGTAGGAGGAATTTAAAATGGCTAACCACGGTATTATCAATTACCCCGACGCTCAGGCCGTTCAGAAGCAGCTTGACGAACTTATCAAAAAGCCGATTTATTCAATCGCTCCCGATGCTCTCAAGAGATATGAGGAAGAATACTTTGACAAGAAATGCGCAAAGTCAAAGGCTATGATTGAAGAAGCAAAGCAGATCATCCCCGGCGGTGTTCAGCATAACCTTGCTTTCAACTATCCCTTCCCCCTTGTTTTCACAAAGGCAGAAGGCGCATATCTTTATGACCTTGACGGTAACAGATATTTCGACTTCCTTCAGGCAGGCGGCCCCACAGTTCTGGGCAGCAATCCTCCTGCAGTTCGTGAAAAGGTTATTGAGCTTCTCAACACCTGCGGTCCTTCAACAGGTCTTTTCCACGAATATGAATATAAGCTCGGCAAAAAGATTGCTGACCTTATCCCCAACGTTGATATGTTCCGTATGCTCGGTTCAGGCACAGAAGCTTGTATGACAGCTATCCGTGTTGCCCGCCTTGCAACAGGCAAAAAGAAGATTCTTAAAATGGGCGGCGCTTACCACGGTTGGTCAGATCAGCTTGGTTACGGCATCCGTGTTCCCGGTTCAAAGTGGACTCAGGCAACAGGTGTTCCGCTGTTCTGCTTCAGGGATACAGAAGAATTCTTCCCCGGTGACCTCAATGACCTTGAAAGAAAGCTCAAGGCAAACAGACTCAAGGGCGGCACAGCTGCCGTTATGCTTGAACCCGTTGGTCCCGAAAGCGGTACAAGACCCGTTGACAAGAACTTCTGCAAGGGCGTTGAAACGCTTTGCCGCAAGTATGGCGCACTTCTCATCTTTGACGAAGTTGTTACGGCTTTCCGCGTAAGTATGAACGGTGCTCAGGGTTACTTCGGCTGCTCACCCGACCTCACCATCTTCGGTAAGGTTATGGCAGGCGGTTATCCCGGCGCTGGCGGTCTCGGCGGTAAGAGAGAATATATGAAGTATCTCGGCGCAGGTCTTGACGATACAGGCAAGAAGATCAAGAAGGCATTCTGCGGCGGTACAATGAGCGCTAACCCCCTCAGCTGCGTTGCAGGTTACACAATGCTTGAAGAAATGGAAAAAGCTGACGCTTGCTACAAGGCAGCTCAGATGGGTGACAGAATCACAGCAGGTCTTCAGGAAATCATCAAGAAGCGTGACCTTCCCTTCGTAGCATTCAACCAGGGCTCAATCTGCCACCTTGAAACAGTCGGTACTCTTAACTTCTCCATCAACTGGAAGAAGCCTTGGGGTATCCCCGGCGTTCTCAGCGCAACGTCAGCACGCAAGAAGGAAATGACTCATATGGGCGCTGCTTATATGGCAGAAGGTCTTGTAACTCTTGCAGGCAGCCGCCTTTACACAAGCGCTGCTTACACACCTGAAATGATTGACGAAGCTCTTGCAGCATTTGACAGAGTATTCGAAAACATCGTTTGCCTTGAGAAATAATTAAGGCTCAACACAAAATAACACGGGAGGCGGATTTCCGCTTCCCGATTCTCCGAAAGGAAACATAAAAATGGATGTTTTAACCGCTAAAAAACTCGTCATCGAAGCCGGCGAAAAGCTTGTTGCAACAGGTCTTATTGCAAGAACCTGGGGTAACGTAAGCTGCCGTGTTGACGAAAAAACTTTTGTTATCACTCCCAGCGGCAAATCATATATCGGTCTTACTCCCGATGATATCGTTGAGGTTGCAGTTGAAACTCTTGAGTGGGGCGGCAGCGTTAAGCCTTCATCAGAAAAAGGCATCCACGCCGAGGTTTATAAGGCTTATCCCGAGGCAGGTTTTGTTATTCACACTCATCAGAAGGTTGCTTCCGTTATCAGCACCCTTTCAGAGGGTATTGACAAAATCACGGGCGAAGCAGAGAAGCTTATCGGCAGCAAGGTGCTTATCGGCTCTTACGGTCTGCCCGGCACAAAGAAGCTCAGAAAGGGCGTAACAAACGCTTTGCATATGTCGCCTTCAAAAGCTGTTATTATGGCTCACCACGGCGCTCTTTGCTTCGGCAAGGACAGTGACGAGGCTTTTGACGTTGCCAATATGCTTGAAAACGTTTGCACAGATTATATTCTTGAAAACGCAAAAGAAAAGCTCGGCGTAAAAGCGGACACTCTTGAGGAATTTTGTTCAAAGATGGCGGATATGCTTGCCAAGAACAAAAAAACAGTTGAAATTAATAAATCACTGATATATAATAGTTACTACGATAGAGAGAACGGCAAAATCATCTTCACAAACGAAGCTGACGGAACCGAAATCACCATGGATATTTTCACCTGCCACTGCACAGGCAGCATCGGTGATTCTGCTCTCGCTCACCGTAACGTTTACCTTGCAAACTCAAAATTCAACAATATTATTCATAACACATCAAGCGAAGTTGTGGCTGTTTCAAGGCTTCACAAGCCTATGAAGCCCCTGCTTGATGACTTTGCTCAGATTTGCGGCACAAAGGTTAAATGCGCAACCGAAGATAACTGCGGCAAAAAGATCAAGGGCAAAAACGCCGTTATTCTCAAGGATAAGGGCGCACTCTGCTGCGGTTCCGTTGAGGGTGACGCACAGGCCGTTGATATGATTATGAGCAAAAGTGCACTTGCCCTTCTCGGCTCAAAGGTGTTCGGCAAAGCAAAGCCGATTAACCCCGTTGAAGCCAAGCTTATGCGAGTTGTTTATCTCCTTAAGTATTCTAAGAAGGCAGACCAATAATTTAAACCATTACCATCTTTTGTCCCCCCCGTTTTATACGAGAAAAATCCGAGGAAGAGATACACTCTCTTACCTCGGCTTTTTCTTTTTTTGCCTCATAGGCACAAAATATTACGCACATTCAACCGTTTTCGCATCTCGAAATACCCTTGTATTCCTTCGATGCAAAAATGGCTGACTGCACGCAAATCTCCTCAATTCTGACGTAAAACCGAAGCAAAACCGCTTTGGTAAAATCGGGATTACGGTGTTGAATAATGGGAGTGTATTATATAGTTGTAAAAGTCATTTGTTGGCGTTTTTGTTGACATTTGACAGACATTTTAGTAAAATTACTATGTATTATTATATTTAAAAGGGTGATAAAAATGACATCAAACGAAATCTTTTATGAGCAGAGTGCTCCCGGCCGACTTTCGGTTGTGTTTAATGCGCCTATGTATTATGACGAAAGCGGTTTCAGAATGCTTGAAAGTCTGTTTAACAGAGGTTTTGTTCCCTGCACAAAGTCTGCTGTAAACGGCGTAATCACCATCGACTATGCTGTTTCACAGTTTGTGAGCCTTTATGATTTTCTGCCCTCAATGAATCCTGCGATGTTCAGAAGCGTCGTGGTAAGTCTTCTTGAAAAAATAAAGTTTTTCCGTGAAAATTCCGGTCTTAAATGTGAAAATACATATCTGTCTGTTGACAGGATTTTTGTTGACAGAGCAAAATGTGAAGCGTTTCTGGTATACTTGCCCCTTAAACCGGACGGTGACGAAGACTGTCTTCCTTACTTTGAAAAGAAAATGATAGATAACATTGTTAAAATTTACAATGTATATCAGAACGTTCAGGACGCCACAAACGCAAATATGATTGCACAGATTTCCGGCGCAGCTGCGCCTTCTGCTGCTCCCCGTGCAGAGGCAGCTCCTCACGTTGCACCGGTTACACCGCAGGTTCCTCCCGTTGCACCTGTTACGGCATTTGTTCTTCACAGTAACGGAGCAACACCCGACATCGAAATCAACAAAGACGAATTTGTTATCGGCAAGAGCCAGCAGAGAGTTGACGGCGTTGTAAGAGGCAGCAACCTTGTCAGTCGCGTTCATTGCAAGGCGGTTATCAGAAACGGCGAATGCTCCATTGTTGACCTTAACAGCCTTAACGGTACGTTCATCAACGGCAACAAGCTTACTCCCGGCGCAGAATACAGAATTGCAGACGGCGCAACACTGTCAGTTGCCGACGTTCAGTTTGTTTTCAAAAAAAGATAAGCAGGTGAACCAATGAAATTATTCGGCCATGGCATAACAGACGTGGGAAGAGTAAAGCAAATTAACCAGGATTCGTTGTTTTATGCTGTTACGGATGATGCAAGCGCAGGTGTTTTTGCTGTTGCTGACGGTGTGGGCGGCCTCAAATTCGGTGAGGTGGCAAGCACCAAGGCAACAGAACACATCGAAAAATGGTGGCAGAATTTGAGTGAATCAGATTTTGCACAGGGGATTGAAAAAATTGCCGACAGCTTATCGGAGCTGGTTTTTGCCATAAACAGCGATATCTATTCGTTTAACGAGGCAAATCAGACCAAATCCGCAACAACTCTTTCGCTTGTTTTTCTTCACGGCGGCAATTATTGCATTGCTCACGTGGGCGATTCAAGAGTGTATGCCTGCGTCAGAGAAGAAAAAAAGATATATCAGCTCACAACTGACCATACAAAGGATATTGTTGTGGAGCGTGACGGACGCAAAATCGTCAAGTCGGCTCTAACTGACGGAATAGGTCACAGAAAAAGCATAAAATGCGATTTGAGCTTCGGTCCGCTCAACAGTGCGGTAAACGGCTTTTTCGTATGCAGTGACGGTGTTTATAAAAGGCAGGGCGAGCAAAAGATTGCAGAAATATTATTTGTTGACGAGGCAAACGCCTGCGCCAACCTCATTCTCGGCGCAAAGCAGGCAGGTGAGAGCGACAACATCACCGCCGCCTATGTCAGTGTTGATTATACGCTTTGATTAAATTTTTAAAAAATAAAATTGAGGTGATTGTATGTTTTGTCCGATATGCGGTACGCCGGTTAAAGCGGACGATGTGGTTTGCGGCAATTGCGGATTTCCGTTGAAAGAAAGAAACGGCGAAGCCAAAACAGAGTTTTCAAACGCATTTGATGACGAAAAAACTGTTGCATTCAATTCTGCAATGGCAGATATTGACAAAACGGCAGCGGCTCCCGGGTTCGGATACGGAGCGGCAAACAGTGGGTTTGGGGTCACGGCAAGGCAGGAAAACTACGGTATGAGCCAAGCGGCACAGGCGTCAATTCCGTTTTCGCCTGCAGCTCCGGTTCAGCCGCCTGTGCAGCAGCCGCTTCCTCCCAAGAAAGAAAAGAAGCCGATGAAGGTCAACAAAGGCAAGATAATCGGCGCAGTGGTTACGGTTGTTATTTTTGTTGTTGCAGGTGTTGCGGCGTGGCTTGTTGCTTCGCACTTTATGAGCAAAAATGCAATGCAGCTCAGCGGCGGCTTTGATCAGGAGCTTGCTCTGGGTGATAAATATCTTAAGGATATGGATTACGAAAAGGCATTGCTTGCTTATGAAAACGCTATTGAAATCAACGAAAACAGCGCAGAGGCTCAATACGGCTACGCAAGAGCCAATGCAGGCTTGCAGGAGTATGAAAAAGCGGAAGAAGCTTACAAAAAGGCTATCAGCCTCAATGATATGTATGCTGATGCCTATAACGGCTTGATTGAGCTTTATATCCAGCAGGATACGGAGGAAAACCCCACTGCCGTTAAGGCAAAGGCACTTGCCGATAAGGCGGTGAACGAAAAGAAAATTCAGGATGCACGCCTTGTTGAAAAATACTACGGAATGAATCCTGAAAAGCCGACCACAAACGTTGACCCGCAGAATTATAATGACGGCGCACGCTATGCCGTGGTTCTTTCCGATAAACACGGCGGAGCGGTTTATTATACCCATGAATATCCGGGTGCACAAAACCTTGAGCCGAAGGCGTACACGGAGCCTGTTGTTCTTCAGAACGGCAGAAACGTTATCACCGCCTATGTTATCAGCTCCTATGGCTTCCGGAGCGACAGCGCAACATTTGAATATAACATAAACAGAACAGACGTGCCTGTAACTTTTGCAGACCCGGCAATTGAAAATGCGGTCAAAAGTGCTCTGGGCAAGGGATACTATGAAACGGTTTATGACGATGAAATGGCAACAATCAAAGAGCTTTCAATCGTCGGCAACCAATATACGAACCAGAACACAAACTTCACGCAGGCAGAATATTTCATCGGCGGATACTACGGCAGCTCTTACCAGGGCAGCGTTGCAAACCTTTCTGACCTGAGATATATACCGTTCCTTCAGACTCTCAATATCAGCTTCCAGCAGAATCTTGACCTCTCAACTCTTGCGGGCTGTGATTACCTTGAAAACCTTTCAGTCATCAACTGCGGCGTAACTTCGGTTGATAAGATTGCAGGCCTCAAGAATCTTAAGAAGCTCTGCCTCGGCTGGAATAATATATCGGATATCAGCGCTCTCGGAACGCTCACAGAGCTTACACATCTTGGTCTGTGGGGCAACGGAATCACAGACATCTCTGTTGTTTCAAAGCTCACAAAGCTTGAATATCTTGATGTTTCCGATAATAACGTCAGCGATATTTCTGCCGTTTCGGGTCTTGCGCAGCTCCGTGAATTCTGGGCATACGGCAACAGAATCAGCAACTTTTCAGCGCTTGTTAACCTCAGCAACCTTAAGGTGCTTATGATAAACGGCAACCCCATCGGAAATATGGATGACCTTAAGAAAATTTATCCCAGACTTACCAAGGTTGATATTCAAATCGTGTGAAAGGAGGCAGCTTGAATGAACGCTTTTATTGAATTTATCAAATCAAACACCACAGCTTTAATCAACGTGATTCTGCTTGGCGCAGGCGTGTTGCTGCTCCTTTTCGGTTTGATTTCGCTGATTGTTACACTTGCTAAAAAATCAGCTCTTTTCAAAAAGATAGTTGCAGGCATACTTGTTATTGCAGGTCTTACCTCATCCGTTGTTTGCGCATTCAACGTTAAAACCGTTTATGACCTTACGGAACAGCAGAACTACGTTGCCTGCGAGCTTCTCGAACTTGAAAGCTTTGATGCCGGCAGAGATATGGCGGAATTGGCAAACGAGAGAGTGCACAATGAAACCTCAGCAAAAATCATTTCGCTCAGCCTCGGCCTTTCGGGCGATGCAAAGCTTTGCTCAAAGATGGCTGCAGAATTCGGCAAGCTTTATCCTGACAGCGAAGACCTTGAAACCATTGCAAAGCTCAGCAATGATTACAAAAAGGCGGGCGAAAACGCCGATTTTGAAAAGTATCAAAATGAGCTTTACGGCATTCTTGATGACGTCAAGAGTGATCTTGAGCCTCACGATGAAGACGCAGCCGAAAGCATTGCAGAAGCTCTCAATGCTCTTGAAAAAGGTACATATGTTGATGACGACGGCGAAGAACGTAACGGTTTGAAGCAGGCTTCAAGAATTGCAGATGACCTTGACCAGGAAGATCCCCTCACCCTTCAGCTTCAGGCTAAAATTGCAGGCCAGAAGGGAGATGAGGAGGAAGCCTTCAAATATCTTGAAAAGCTTGTCAAGAAGGACGCAACAACCTCAAACAAGGTTGCTTTTGCGGCGGCTGCCATAAACGGCGGTTACACCGATAAAAATTCCGAATCCGAAAAGAAGGTTTATAAAGATAAGATTGAAAGCCTCAACAAGGAAATTGACAGGCTCAAAGACAAAAAAGATAAGGCGGATGAAGACGAAGAAGCGGAATATGACAGTCAAATTGCCGAGAAGGAAGCTCAGATTGCTTCTCTCAAGAAGACAATCAAAAACATTGATTTGGTCAAGGCAATTAACTACGTCACGTCATTCCTGAGTGATGCTGATGCAACCGTTGTCAACACCATTCTTGCCGAAATCTATTATATGATGGATAACGCCATCAAGGCGGACGAATATTCATCAAAAGTTTTTGGCGCAAACCTCACAACCGATATCAACGAGCGTCTGACCGCAGACGTTATCCGAATTGTTGAGCACAATGAAGAATACGGAATGCTTGAAGGCGAAGATGACGTTCAGACAAAGATTGAGAAGCTTATTGCAAAAACCCATATGGGCTGCACGGGCAAGGTTCTTTCTGCAGATGAAGAAACAGGCGAAAGCTTTGCAATCTACCTCAATAAAAACGTAAACAGTGCAGCAAATGCAATCAAGATTGGTGACGTTACAACGGTTGACCTTGAAAACTTTGAGGTTTCCGTAAACATTTCAAGAGATAACCTGGGCGGCAGGCCTTACACCAAGGAGGATTTTGCAATCTTCGATATGGGTGTTCAGGTAACCGATTATGAAATGATAACCAATTCAGGCAACAAAACCTCTGTTTGTCTTGTTTTTGATAACAGCGGAAGTATGAGCGGAACCAATATTCAAAAAGCCAAGGAAGCAGTTACAGGCTTTATTGCAAACGTTAACCCCAACGTTGAAGTCGGCCTTGTCAGGTTTGACGATTCGACAGAAATCCTGTGCGACGTAACGTCGTCAACAGGCCAGGTAACAAAAGCGGCGATGAATCTTTATGCCGACGGCGGCACAGATATTCCCGGCGGCCTGCATATGGGCATTGAAGCCCTCAAAAACAAAACGGGTAACAAGATTATTATTCTGCTTACCGACGGTGCTGACGGCAACTCCGGCGCAATGCCTGCCGCAATCGAAAGACTCAAGCAGGAAGGTATAGTTGTTTATTCCGTCGGCTTCGGCGGCGCTGAAGCTGATTACCTCGGCAACATTTCAAGCCAGACAGGCGGCCAGCTTATGTATGCGCAGAATCCCGAAGACCTGCAGGAGATGTACAGGCTTATCAACGGCTTCATCAGCAACGATTACACCTTCAATTTCAAGACGTCGGCTGATTCCGATGCACTTGAAAGAACCGTAAAAATCGTTATGCCCGACGGCTACTATGATGAAATTGATTACGTTGTAGGTCTTACAAAGGAAGAAATTGACGTTATCATCAATGCCGCACCCAAGTCCGATTATTACAGACAAATCGGCGGCTCAAACAAGAACGGAGGTATCAACTGATGAACAAAAAGTTTGTTACAGGAATGATAGTCCTTCTCGTGGGTTTGGCACTCGACGGCTTTGGAATTTATACGGTATTGCAGAGCGTAGGCACAGGCTTGTTTTACGTTAACTCGTGGTACGGTCAGCTCCTTAACGGCTGGGTTTATATGCTTACCGGCCCTGCAGTGCTTCTCATCGGCATTATTCTTACACTCATCGGCTATTTCAAGGCCTGCAAACACTTTGTTGCACCCGAGAGAAAGCCGAAGGTTAAAAAGGAAAAGGCTCCCAAGCCTGCCCGTATGGCTCCCGTTGCTCCTGCAATGCCTGTTGAAAAACCCGTTGCAAGACCTGTTGCTTATGCAGCACCCGTTCCAACAGCACAGGGAGAAGAAAAAACCGTTTTTGCTCCCAGAAGTCCTCTTGACGCAACGCAGATAAGTTACACCTTCTGCGGCAAATGCGGCAGGCGCAACAAAACGGGCGCAAAATTCTGCGCCGGTTGCGGCGAAAAACTTTAAAAACTCTTTTTACCGTGTGTGTGCAAGCCAATGCACACACACGGGATATTTGATTAGCGCATAATCCATCACGGAGGTATGGTAATGAGATTCAACGTTCCCGCTTTTGATGACACATATGATATTATCTGCGAGCTTAATTCGGGCGGCGGCGGAATTATCTATAAAGCATACCATAAAAGGCTCAACAAATATGTTGCGGTCAAACGCATCAAAAACAGTGTTAAGGATAAAATTGATGTCCGCGGTGAAGCGGATATCCTCAAAAACCTGCGCCACGCCTACCTGCCGCAGGTCTATGACTTTATTCAGGTAGGCGACGAATATTTTACCGTGATTGACTTTATTGAAGGCGTATCGTTTGATGCGCTTATCAAACAAGGCTACCGTTTCCCTCAGGAAAGGATTATAAAATGGTGCCGCCAGCTTTGCGAAGCTGTTGACTACCTTCATTCACAGAATCCCCCCATAATTCACAGCGATATCAAACCTGCCAACGTTATGCTTACCGCAACGGACGATATCTGCCTTATCGACTTCAACATTTCGCTTGTTGTTGACGGTTCGGTTTCTGCAATCGGCAAGAGCGACGGATATTCGCCGCCCGAGCAGTACGTTCGTTTTTCGGGCTATAACAGTATGGCTTCTCAATACGGAAACACAGGCGGCTCGGGAATGAGCGGCCATTATTATAAAAACATTCAGAGCACGATTGATGCCCGTTCTGATATTTACAGCCTCGGCGCAACGCTTTACCATATGGTAACGCTTGAAAAACCGGCAATTGCAACAATGCAGGTAAAGCCGCTGGATTATTTCAACATTCAAATTGAAAACGGACTCAGGCACATCATCGAAACCGCTATGCAGCCTGACCCTGCAAACCGTTTTCAGTCTGCAAAGCAGATGCTCAATGCGGTGCATAACATACCGAAGCTCAACGGCGAATATAAGAAAAAGAGTGCAATGCAGTTAATAACGGCAGCTGTTGTTGCGGTGCTGGTTGCAGGCTTTGCGGTGCTTACGGTTATCGGCAAAAGCACGATGGATAAAGAAAAGCTTGAGAGCTATCAGGAATACGTTGACCTTGCCCGTGACTGCATTGAAGACGGTGAATATGAAATTGCGATTGAAAACGCCGTTAACGCTCAGGCGGTTGATAAGGACAGGGTTGAGCCTTATTATCTTAACGCCTATGCGATTTTCAAAAGCGGCGATTACCAAAAGTGTGCCGAATACGCAATCAAAAAGCTTGCAACGGATTTTGACCTCAAGGGCGAAAATGACGAAGAAATGCTGGCAAACCTTCACCACATTCTCGGCAGAAGCTATTATGAGCTGAATATGCTTGACGAGGCAGAGGAATCGTTTGCCGAGGCGATTGACGTTTATGACGAAAACGCAGATTTTTACAGAGATTACGCAATTGCTCTTGCAAAAAACGGTAAGCCCGAAGAAGGCTCAGAGATGCTTGAAAAAGCAATTGAAGAAGGTCTTGGTGATGCTTCGGTCAGCCTTGTTCAGGGCGAAGTTTATGCGGCAGGCGGCGATTATAAAAAAGCTGTCAGGGCATTTGAAGAAGCGGCTCAGGCGGCAGACGGCGCAGAAACCAAGCTCAGAGCATATCTTGCGGCAGCAGACGTTTATTATAAAAACCTTAACGATTATTTCGGAATGGTTGAGGTTCTTGAAAAAGCCGAAAAAGAGCCTGAACTTGCAGGCAGCTCAATCCTTAAGGAAAAGCTGGGCGAAGCTTATTCCTATGCCGCGCAGCAAACGGAGGAAGACAGATATTATCACGCTGCAATCGCTTGCTTCAAAGATTTGATTGACGGCGGCGATAACAGATATTATTTATATTATAATATCAGCGTGCTTTACAGAGCCACGGGTGATTTTGAAAGCGCCGAAGAATGGCTCTTTAACGCCGATGAAGAGCACCCCGAGAGATATGAAACTTATAAGACTCTTGCTTTTATAGAAATTGAAAAGCAGGCGTTCAAGGCGAGCCATATCCGCTCATACGCCAAAGCTTATGAATACTATGAGGTTGCCGAGGAGCTTTATGCACAGGCTGATACGCAGGATATTGAAATGCTTGAGCTCAGAAGCAAAATCGACGATCTGAAATCACAGGGGAAGCTTTATTAAGTTTTTCTGCCGCACAATGAAAGGGTGATATTATGTTCACAACGGGAATGCTGATGTTTTATGGCGGAATCGGCGGTATGGCGCTTTCGCTGATTGGCGGACTTGTGGTTTTCGGCTGGCTTCACAGCGGAAAAAGAGAAATAAAAAACAGGCTTGAAAAGCACTATAAAAACACATACAGATAAAATCTGCATAAAGGAGTGAACACTGTGTTTTGCAGAAAATGCGGATATAAACTTGCTGACGATGAAATGTTTTGCCCCTATTGCGGCACAAAAAAGTTCTCTGCCAACAGCAATGAACCAAAGAGCGGCAACGAACGCATAGGCCTGCTCTTTGATGAGCGTGAGCCTTCATATAATAACGTTACGAACGTGCCGCAAGCAGAAGAAACTGCAGATGAACAGGAAACAGAATTTGCATCGGCTGAGCCTTCTGCGCCCATACCTTCGGAAACGGAGTTTTCGGAGGATGCAACGGTTATGATGGGCTCTGTTGATGACTCAACTGCCGTTGCTGCTTCGGAAGAAGATACCGTTGTAGCGCCGATGGACGATTCATATAATGTTTATTCCGGCGCAGTTCCCGGCGTTAGCTCGCAGGATTTCAGATATCCCACAAACGATAATGCTTATCCCGATTTGCCTGCAAGCATTGCGCCTCAGTTTGATAATATGGCGCAGCAGATTGACGATGACGCAACCGTGGGTATGGATTACACACGCCCTGCTGCGGCAAACCAACTGTTTGATAATCAGCAGGCAATGCCGCCTCAGGATTATATGCAGCAAGGCTACGGCAACTATGCTGAAAACTATCCGTATCCGCCGCAGCCCGATTATAACAATTCACCCGAAGAGCCCAAAAAGAAAAACACGGCAATGTGGATTATCATTGCCTGCATTTCGGTTATAATTATTGCGCTTGGAGCAACCTGCGCCGTTATTCTTACGCAGTACGGCTCGTTTGAAGATTTCTTTGCAAGCTTCAGCGACAGCAAAGATGATGAAGACGATGAGGACAGCAAACACGATAAAAAGGACAAGGATAAAGACAGAGGCGAAAAGGAAAGCACCGAAAGAGAAACCGAAACAGCCGAGCCCGAAACACAGGCAACAACAATTGAAATAACAACCCTGCCGCCCACAACAGAGCAGCCTTTTGACGGCTACTGCGGTGCGCAGGCTTATTATGACTACGATGAAGCAAGCCGCACACTCGTTATTTCGGGAACGGGCGAAATGCAGAATTATGCAAACACGGTTACTCCGTGGGCAGGCAAAGAAGTCAGACGGGTTGAGGTTGGCGAAGGAGTCACAAGCGTTACTCCCGGCGCATTCACCGAAATCGTGCCTGACGTTATATATTTATCTTCAACGGTTACGTCGTTTGACGTGCTTGCCGTTAACAAATTCGGCGGAATTGAAGTGAGCCCGTCAAACAAGCAGTATAAAAGTGTTAACGAGGTTCTTTTTGACAAAAGCGGCACAATACTTATTGCTTACCCTAACCAAAAAATCAACACGAGCTATGCAATTCCCGAAGGTGTTAAGATAATTGACGAGCTTGCTTTTTATGAAGCAACAAACCTGAATTCGCTTTCAATCAGCTCAACGGTTGAATACATTGATAACTATGCCTTCAAAGGCTGTGTTAACATTCATCGCCTTGACCTGCCTGCCAACGTTGCAGAAATAAGAAGCGGTGTGTTTTACGGTTGGCTTGAATCGCAGAAAATCTATATTGCCAACGCAGAAACAAAGGTTGTCGGCGATTGGAACGAGGGCTGCAGCGCAGAAATAACGGTGTTAACTTAAATTGTTTTTAAACAAATATTGACAGATAGAAAATGAAATGTTAAAATTAATTTGCAAGCACAGCCCTGCGTTGTGCAAAACAAAATTTGAAAGGATGGCAAAAATATGGAAAATTTTGACATCATGGCACTCATTACCCCTATCATTACAGCGCTTAAAGGCATCAACTGGGATCAGGTTCTTGTTACAATTCAGGATCTTGTTGATAAAGCTGAACCCTTTATAAAAACAATCACCAAGTTTATCGCTGATAACGTTGGCCCTGTAGCTTAAATAACTAACAAGAAAGACCGCCGAAAGGCGGTCTTTTTGATTTATAAATTAAATAATTGCCAGGGATATTCGTTTCCGGGTTTTGCCGTAAAGCAGAGCGGTTCGTTTGTTTCAGGGTGCGCAAACTCAAGCTTATAAGAAAACAAAGCAAGCTTCCCGTTTCCTCCGCCGTATTTGCCGTCACCGAACAGCGGCATTTTTCTGGAGGCAAACTGAACCCTTATCTGGTGCGTTCTGCCCGTGTGAAGCAGAATGTCAACCAAAGAAAGGTTTTCCTGTTCAGAGATTTTTCTGAACTCAAGCGACGCTTCCTTAACACCTTTTCTGCTGCGCTTAACGGTGTATGTTTTGTTTTTTTGCCTGTCGTGAAACAGCAAATCTTTAAAAACACCCGATTCATCGGGCGAACCCTGCACAACGGCGAAATAATGCTTTTTCATTTTACCGTTTGCTGCTTGTGAAGAAAGGGCAGATGCCGCCTGCTGCGTTTTTGCAAACACCATAACGCCTGCAGTTTCTTTATCCAGCCGATGAACGGGGTAGGCTTTGGCGGTTATATCGGTTTTGCCGAAATATTCATCAAGCATAACAACCAGGTCGTTTTTGCCGCCCTGGCTTTGAAGCCCTGCCGGTTTCAAACAAACGATTATTGATTTGTCTTCAAATAAAATATCTGTCATTTGGAATTTTTTAAGTTGCGCTTTGCGCTCAGCAACAGTGCACGGCGGATTCCGTCAGAAACAAAAAACATCTTGCTTGCAAAAACGTCGGGCGGTTCACGCATACCTGTTTTAAACCACTCTGAAATCACGCCTACGCAGGCATATTCATAAAACGAGGCGATGAATTCAATGTCTTCGTCGGGCAGATTGAGACTTGCCGCCGCAGTGGTAACAATGTCAATCATAATCGGTTTGCAGGCTCTGTACATATAGTGCTCAAAATACTCATAGCTGCGAGATGAGCAGATGTTATAGATAAACTTTTTGTGAGCGTACGCCTGCTTTGCAACCTTGGTCAGCCCGTCCATATAGGAGCCTGTTTCACGGTGGCACTCAATAACGATATTGAGTTCGGTTTTGAATATTTCCTCAAGCAACCCATAGATATCGCTGTAATGATAATAGAAGGTGTTTCTGTTGATTTTGCAGGTGTCAACGATATCTTTGATTGTGATTTTGTCAAACGGCTTTGAACTGAGCAGCTTGACGAATGTTGAGGAAATGAGCTTCTTTGCATCCTTTTGCATAGTGCCATTCCTTTCAAAAAATCTTTTGTCCCATAACTATGTTTGTGCATAGCAGACATATTATAACATATTTGTATGGTTTTTTCAAGCAAAAAAACCATCGGAAACTCTGGCGGTTGTTCCGATGGCTTTTTTGCTATATAAATCTTTTTATAACAACGATTATACGCCCTTTTTTAGAAATGCCCGAGCAATCCTCAACAATGATTCTGCCCTTGCGGCGAAAAACGATTTTGTCGCCGCCGCATATCTTTTTATCTGCCTTCAGGCATTCGGAATCGTTAACAAAAACAACGCCGCTTTCAATCGCCTTGCAGGCATCGGAGCGTGAAACGTTGAATGCGTTTTTTATAACGCTGTCCAGGCGCATTGAAGAAACGGTGAAGCTGTCTTCAACGCCCGTGGGTTTTTCTGCACTTGCCACGGTCTGGGGAGAAACAACCTTTGCCTTGAGCGTGCCTCTGCCCGCTTTGCAAAGATTTTCTGCAATAAACGCCGACATATGGGCGAGCACGGCAATTCTGCAGCCGTTTTCGCTGACGATTATGTCGCCCGTCATTTCTCTTTTTATGCCCAGAGCCATAAGAGCGCCAAGATAGTCACGGTGGCTCAGCGGCTTTGAAAAACGGTCTTTTTCAACCTCGATAACGGCAAGCGGATTATCATCGGGATTTTCTGCAAAATAGCGGCGCAGTGATTCACCGTCATTCGCATCAATATAGTAGGGGAGCATAACGGCGGCATTTCTTTCGGCATCATCAAAAACGCCGTAGAAAACTGTTTTTGCTTCGCTCTGCGGTGAAAGATGAGAAGCAATTACCGAGCGCTCACGCATATCCAGAAAACCGGTGCAGGTTATCATTGAGTTTTCACTGCATTGCCGCACCTTGTCCTCATATTTTGCAATCAGAATTTTATCTTCAGGTGTCATTTATGTTTTTTCCTTCAGCTTGTGTGCTTTTGCAGAGGTTTTGCCGCCGAACACGAGGTTGCTGCCGAACTTAACCTTAATTTTCAGCTTACCCTTTTGTGACTCATCGTTTTCTGCACTTTCAACATAAACGTTGCCGCAGCCGAAATGCGATTTCAGCGTTGCGCACAGCTCTTTGTTGAGCTCAAAATTCTTTGTGGCAAGGGGTTTTGTCCATTTTTCTGCGATGGAGTCAAAATTATCGTTATCAAAATCGGCAGGCTCGGGGTTGCCTGTGTAAAGGTAAGAAGCACCTGCAGGGCCTTTAAAATCACCAAAGAGCCACGAAACGCCGCAATCGCAAAGAGCGGAGAGGGTGTAATCCGTGTTTTCGTCAGAGCGGAGTTTGCAGATAACCACAGGGATATTTTTGTCGGCAATACCTTTGATTTCGCTTACAAGCGAATCGGTTTCAAACGTTGTGCTGAAATGGGAATAAAGACCGTAGGCAATATTTTTAAGCGGTTTTTCAAAAACAGGCAGATTTTCAACCGAATGAGGTGACTGCATAATAAGGATTCTGTTTTCGTCAACCGTGCGAATTGCTTTGTAAAGACGGAGATAAAACTTATTGAGAGCTTCTGTTTTTTCTTCCCAGCCTGCAACCTTGTTAAGAGGTCTGTTGAGCAGGTCAAAAGCTGCCACGGCAGGCTCGTCCTTATAATGAGCGGCAAACTGCGTCCAGAGTTTTATAACGGCGTTGCGTGCATCAAAAGCAGCTTTTGATGAGTCAAAGAGAAGGCATTCGCCCTTATTACCGCGTGCAGAACCGTTATTTTGGTAACCGGGAGCAGAGTGAAGGTCAAAAACAACGTAAAGCCCTGCTTTGCGGCAAGCTGCAACCACCTTGTCAAGGTAATCAAAATCAATATCGCCCTTGCATTTTTCCAGCCTGTAAAGGTTTCTGTAACGCAGAGGAATTCTTACGCAGTTTGCACCAAGCTTTTTGATTGTTTTCAGGTCAGCTGCCGTAATGAAGTTTTCATTGAAGGTCTGTGTCAGTTTCCTTGCACCGTATCTGCCAAAACGCTCTTCAAACACGTCGAATATATCGTAATTCGGCGCATTCTCAACCATGCCGTCCTTTTTGAACCAGAACAGCTCGTCATTAAGGTTAACGCCCTGAAGGTGAATAAGGTTGCCGTTCTGAGCACGGAAGCAACCGTTTTCTGTGCGGAGAATATCGTTTTCGTCAAGCGGCTTCGGTTTCATATTACGGATAAGACCGATAACCACGGGCACGCCTGCCGCAACGGCACCTGCCGTTGCACCGGCGGCCATAAATTTTGTGCCGGTATTCAGAGCAAATCCCTCCTTGATTGGAACTTGTTATAAATCAGAATTAATAGCGTAAGAACCGCAATTCCCGTTGCGGCACCGCAGCAGTCAACAAAAAAGTCAAACAGCCTGCAGGCTCTTTCTTCAACAAAAATCTGGTGTATCTCGTCGCTTGCCGCATAAACCGCTGCCAGAGCAAAGCTTGGCAGAGGCTTATATGCACCGCAAGTTCTGTAAAAAGCATTGTAAGCAAGCACTGCAAGGCCTGCGAACTCAAAGAAATGGGCAGTTTTTCTGATGAATCCCACAACCTCAACGGGTAAGCCGAGAAAGAGTGTAAAATTATCGCTGAGTGATTGAGAAGTTTCGCCGTTCTGGGCGGAGAGCATAAAAATTATTACCATACAGGCGATAACCAACGCCCAGGACACGGCTATAACGGCAATTTGTTTTCTTGTTTTCATCAGTCATACCTCTTTGCGCCAATGAAGCTTACGTTTGCTTCGGAGCCGTGAAAAACAATTCCGTCGGCATCTTTGTTAACAACGAAGCGGCTTGAGCGTGAATAGAGCGGATAGCAAAGGGCATTTTGCAGAATATAGTTTTCTGCGTTGTAGCAGCCTTTGATAATGCCGTCGAAGCTTTCGGCAGCAAGAAGGTCGTTTATTATGCTGTCATAGCTTGATGAGTTGTGGTTAAATACATAGCCGCCCGTAAAAGAGGCAAGAAAGTCTGCAGCGTTTTCGTGGGCAGACTCAATGCTTGTCAGAGCAAGCTGATAATCGCCATTGGCGACTGCGCCTGATATTTCTTCGGGAGTTCTGTTTTCAATCGTTATGCCGATGCTGACACCCAATGTTTTTTGCCAAATCTGAAGCTGCTGTCTGACGGCGCCGTCAAGCCATTCGGGGCAAAGAACGGTAAGCTGAACGGAATCCTTGCCGAGGTTTGCGAGCCCTTCTTTCCACAAGGCTTGGGCACTGCCGTTATCCTGTTCAACAGACTGCGTTTGGGAGCCGACCTGCTCTCTGTAGCTTGAAGCGCCGGCAAAGCAGTTCATCGGCACAAAACCGCTTGCGGGTGCGGCATTTTCTTTTTCTGCAAAAAGACTGCGGTCAATCGACTTGCAAAGTGCAAGCCGGAGCGAAACCTCGGAAAGAGCCGGGTCCGCACAGTTGAAAACGAAACCGAAAACGGAGTTTTCACTGCTGCTGACGGTTGTGGTATTTTCGGGAACAGGACAGTCGGGAGGCAAAAACGCTGCCGTTGCGCCGCCTTCAGATACCTTTTTGGCTATTGATTCCTTGCTCGGGTCATAGCTGAAAACAACCGAAGCAGGCATAACCTCTTGCTCGCCTGCGTAATATGTGTTTCGCTTAACGGTCAGCGAGGTGTCGCTGTTCCAGGAGCTTACGTAAAACGGGCCGTTGCAGAGAATGTGCTTGTGGCTCAGCCCGTATCTGCCGTTCATTGCGTTGAAGAAATCTTCATTGCAGGGCATAAACACACTCTCTGTGAGCCTTTGCAGAAAGTCATCGCACCTTTCGGTGAGGTTTATAACGAGTGTGTTGTTATCCGGCGCAGAAACGCCGAGAAGGTTTGCACTGTAGTTTTCATAGAACACCTCATACGCATTCTCTATAACAAAAAGTCTGTGTGCATTGGGTGAATTTGTTTCGGGCATAACAGCTCTTTGAAATGCAAAAACAAAGTCATGTGCCGTTACTTTTTCACTTGAAAAACGGTCATAAAACTCTTTGCCGAATTCGTTTTTAAGAGCGTTTGAGCAATACCATTCGGTGTCTTTTTTGAGCTTGAAGGTGTAGGTTTTGCCGTCGGAAGAAATTTTCCAGCTTTCTGCTATTCCGGGAATGACGTCGCCGTCTTCGCCAAGCCTCACAAGTCCCTCAAAGGTGTTGTTGATAATAAGCAATGCATTTGCATCATCGGCAAACTGAGGGTCAAGGGTTTTGGGCGAAGCACTTATAGGGTAAGCGATTGATTTGCCGCTTCCTTTGGGTGTGCAGGCGGCGCACGCAAGCAGAAGGATAATCGCCGCGACGGCAGCAATTATTCTCTTCATCGGTTTTCCTCCATCCATTTTGCAAGTTGGTCGGCAAGCGGATTGCTTGCGGTTTTGGCTTTTGCCTGTTGCTGCATATATTTTGCAACGTCACGCTTACCTGCGCCTGCCGATTCTTTTCTTTTTTCAAAATCAGTGAGTTTTTCTCTGTATCCGCAGATGCAGAAGAAAGCTTTTTTATCGCCTTCGCCGCGCATTTCAAGCTTCTTGTGGCATTCGGGGCAGCGTGCGTTTGTGATAACTGAAATACTTTTGCGGTAGCCGCATTCCCTGTCCTGGCAAACAAGCATTTTGCCTTTTTTGCCGTTGACTTCAAGCAGATATTTGCCGCATTCGGGGCAGGGTTCACGGGTCATATTATCGTGCTTGTATTTTGCGTCGCCTGTTTTGACGGCGCTCACAAGAGCCGTTGCATAGCTGCGCATTTCAGAAACAAACTGTTTATCGTTTGCGCCGCCTTTTGCAATCAGAGAGAGCTTTTGCTCCCAACGGGCGGTCAGCTCAGCCGATTTGAGGTCGGCAGGCACAATGTCGATAAGCTGCCTGCCTTTTGACGTGGGGTGGATTTCTTTACCTCTGCGCTCAATGCAGAAGGAATCAAAGAGTTTTTCAATTATATCTGCCCTTGTTGCAGGAGTACCCAGACCGCCTGCAGTTTTAAGGGCATCACGAAGCGAACCGTCATCAACCTGACCCGTGGGGTTTTCCATTGCGGTGAGAAGTGTTGCTTCGGTATACCGTGCAGGAGGTGCGGTTTTGCCTGCGCAAATGCGCACTTCTTTGGGGGATACAGGCGCACCCTGCGAAAGAGCAGGCAGAGATTGGGCGCGGATATCTTCGCCGTCATCATCGTCATCGGCAAGCGAAGAATCATAAAGTGCTTTCCATCCTGCGGATTTGACAGCCTGACCCTTGGTATAGAAATTATGCTTACCAACGGTTATCTTAACCTGCATTTCATCATATTCAAACGGAGCACTCAGCACGGCAAGGAAACGCCTGACAACAAGGTCGTATATGTGCTTTTCTTCACGGGTGAGCTTGTTGAGGTCAACATATTGCTCTGTGGGAATAATGGCGTGGTGGTCGGTAACCTTGGAGTCATTTACGATATATTTTGTCTGAATGGGCTTTTGGCGCAGAATTGCCGTTGCAGCTTCTTTATATGCGCCAACAGAAACGGCTTTAAGTCTTTCGGGCAACGTAGCTGCAACGTCTTTTGTGATATATCTTGAATCCGTTCTCGGATAGGTGAGGAGCTTATGTGTTTCATAAAGGCTCTGCATAAGCGAGAGGGTCTGCTTTGCTGAATAGCCGTATTTTTTGTTTGCATCACGCTGCAATTCCGTCAGGTCATAGGCGGCAGGCGGAGCCTTGAAGCGATAAACCTTTTTGACCTCGGTCAGCACACCTCGTTTGCCTTTAACGTCGTCGGCAATCTGCTGCGCAGCAGCGGCATCAAAAAATCTTGCCTGGTTGCGTGAATCCTTGTAAAGCGCAGTGTAGCCGCCGAAATCAGCTTTAACGGTGAAATAATCCTTGGGGCGGAATTTAAGAATTTCTTCTTCACGTTTTACAATCATTGCAAGGGTGGGGGTCTGAACTCTGCCTGCAGAGAGCTGAGCGTTGTGTTTGCAGGTGAGCGCACGGCTCACGTTAAGACCGACCAGCCAGTCGGCTTCGGCTCGGCACTGTGCACTCTTATAGAGGTTATCATATTGCGAAGCAGGTTTAAGGGAAGCAAAGCCTTCGCGGATAGCTTTGTCTGTCTGTGAAGAAATCCAGAGGCGGAGCATCGGCTTTCTGCAGTTGGCTTTTTTGATTATCCAGCGTGCAACAAGTTCGCCTTCACGGCCGGCGTCGGTTGCAATAACAATCTTGTCAACCTCCGCACTGCCCAGCAAAGAGCTTACAGCCTTGAACTGCTTTGATGTCTGACCGATAACAACCAGCTTCATATTGCTTGGAAGCATGGGCAGGTCATCCATACGCCAGGTTTTGTATTTTGCATCATAAGCTTCGGGGTCGGCAAGAGTCACAAGATGCCCCAGTGCCCAGGTCACGATGTATTTATCTCCTATTATGCAGCCGTTGCCGTTTCTTTTGCAGCCTAAAACACGGGCAATATCCTTGGCAACGGATGGTTTTTCAGTTAAAACAAGAGTTTTGGACAAAAACGGTCACTCCGTTCATTTTATTTATCAGTATATTATATTCCATAATATATGATAACAAAAGAGAAGGGAAACAATATTCTTTTTAAGAAAAATATAAAATTTAATGTCCTTGTTTTTATTTCTTTTTAAGAAGCTTGCTGATTTCGCCGATGATGAGGGGCATTGACGATAGCGCAAACACTGTAAGCCATTGCATTGCGTTAAGCGGAACTGTTCCGAACAGGGCGGCGAGGGGCGGTATGCAGACAACGGCGGCTTGCAGAATGATACACACGGCAACGGCTATGTTCATTGTTTTGTTTGAGAAAAAGCCGATTTTAAACAAGGATTCAGATGAACGTGTGTTGACGGCGTGAGCGATTTCGCAAAAGCTGAGTGTGCAGAATGCCATTGTGCCGCCGACTCCGCCCCAAAACACATTGCCGATTGCGTGGGCAAGCAGGGTTAATGCACCCACAAAAGAGCCTTCAAGAGTGATATCGAGCCACAAACCGCCGTGAAAAAAGCCTTGCGAGGGAGGTATGGGTTTGCGCTTCATAATGTTGCTTTCATTTTTTTCAACGCCGAGAGCAATTGCCGGCAGAGAATCGGTCACAAGGTTAACCCAGAGAAGCTGAATCGGTAACAGGGGAGCGCCCCATCCGAGGAGCGAAGCGGCAAAAACGGCGATGATTTCGCCGATGTTTGTGCCGAGCAGAAAGTGAACCGCTTTTTTGATGTTGTCATAAATCCCTCTGCCCTGTTCAACGGCTCTTACAATGGTGGCAAAGTTATCGTCTGTGAGAATCATATCGGCGGCATTTCTCGCAACGTCTGTGCCGTTTTTGCCCATTGCGCAGCCGATATCCGCCGCTTTGAGTGCAGGTGCATCGTTAACGCCGTCGCCCGTCATTGCAACGGTTTCACCTCTTGCGCGAAATGCTTTAACAATCCGCACCTTGTGCTCGGGAGTTACTCTTGCAAAAACACGGCAAGAGGCAAGCTCCTTTTCAAGCTCGGCATCAGTCAGGTTGTCGAGCTGCTTACCTGTCAGCGCAGTTGCAGATTTATCGGCTATGCCGAGCGTTTCCGCAACGGCTCGGGCGGTTTCAATATGGTCGCCTGTAATCATAACCGGGGTTATGCCTGCCTTTTTGCACTCGGAAACAGCTTTTGCAACCTCGGGTCTTGGAGGGTCGGTCATTCCGATAAGGCCTGCAAAAACAAGGTTTTCTTCACGGCTGTCGTGGCTGCTGTCAGCCGTGCGGTAAGCAACGGCGAGCACTCGCAAAGCCTTTTTTGCCATAGACTCGTTATTTGATAAAACGGCACTTTTTCTGTTTGACGTCAGCGGCAATTCGCCGTTTGAAGAAAGATATTTTATGCAGCGAGGCAGAATAACGTCGGGTGCACCTTTAATAAGAAGCATATTTCTGCCGTCAACGGAGCAAACAACGGACATTCGCTTCCTTTCACCGGAAAACGGTGTTTCGTGGCGGCGGATATACTTGTTTTTATCAATATTTATTCCGCTATTTTTTGCGGCGGCAAGAATCGCAGTTTCGGTAGGGTCACCTGAAAAATCCGCCCTTTTACCCTTTTTGATTTCACGTGCGTTGCTGCACAATGCGGCATAAAGCAGAATTTTTTTGCTTTGTTCGTCGTTCGGATTCAGTTCCCCCGAATGGTTAAAAATTTTGGTAACGGTCATTTTGTTTTGCGTGAGTGTGCCTGTTTTGTCTGAACATATAACCGTTGCGGCGCCGAGAGTTTCAACCGCAGGCAGGCTTCTGATAATGGCGTTGCACTTTGCAAGGCGTTGAACACCCATTGACAAAACAACCGTAACAACCGCAGGCAGACCTTCGGGAATTGCCGCAACCGCAAGGCTGACCGATAGCATAAAAGAAGGGAGAATACCTGTTTTTCTGACAAGGCTGAGAATAAACACGGCGGCGCATATGCCTATTGCGCCAAACCCCAGAGCTTTGCCGACCTTGGCAAGCCTTTGCTGAAGCGGTGTCTGCGGAGAATCCTCACTGTCCAGCAGATTTGCTATTTTGCCAACGCAGGTGTTCATACCTGTTTGCGTAACAACCGCCTTGCAGTTGCCTGCCATAACGGTTGTTGAAGAAAAAACCATATTTTTCATATCTGCCCGTGAGCAGTTTTCATCAAAAACCGCATCAGGCGTTTTGGCGCAGGGTACGGATTCACCTGTCAGTGCGCTTTCTTGAACACGCAAAGAATTTGAAGAGATAAGCCTTGCATCTGCAGGCACCATATCGCCGCTTTCAAGGCAGATTATGTCGCCCTCAACGAGCAATTCGGCAGGGATACGCTGATGCTTGCCGTTTCTGATAACAGCGGCATTCGGTGCGGAGAGTTTGCGCAGAGCATCAATGGCTTTTTCCGCCCTTTGCTCCTGTATCACGCCGATAACCGCATTAAGAATAACTATAACAAGAATAACAACCGGTTCAACAAAATCGCCTTTTCCTTCAATAAAGCCCGTGGCAAATGAAATTATGCAGGCAATAAAAAGAATAATCACGCAAAAATCTTTGAATTGAGCAAAAAACTTTTTGATAACGGAAGGCTTTTTGCGAGCTTGAAGGGTGTTTGCGCCGTTAGTCTCAAGTCTCTTTTTTGCTTCGTGTTCATCAAGTCCGTTCAGCAAATCTGTTTTAAGCTTCTCAGCCGTCTTTTCGGCGGTCAGCGTATGCCAATTCATATAACCTCTCCCTTTAAATAACCAATCACGGCTTTATAATTATTTTGTAAAAATATATTCGGGAGAGTAAAAAATAATCACCTGCCCGAATTTAACGCAGCAGGTGAAATATCATTATTCTGTTAATCCATACGGAGTTTCTGCTTCGGAAAGTGCAGATTTAATCTTATCAAGGCAGGTTTTACAGAGGTAGTTGCCTTCAAAATCTGCAAGGTCGGTTTCTGCTTTGCAAAAAGCACAGCAATCGGCGGCTTTTTTGAGGATAATCTGCTTTCCGTCAGAAATCAGCTCCACCTTGCTGCCTTGCTCAACGATGTTGAATTCTTTTCTTAATTGCATCGGAATAACAATTCTGCCGACGCTGTCAACTTCACGGATAAAAGCCATAACACAGCCTCCTAATCTGAAACAATTATAGTATACCCTCAGTCTTTTGTCAACAAACGAAAAAACAGGCCCGCATAAATTATGCAAGCCTGTGATGATTATTTGTTGAGGTCAATTTTGCCGTAGAGCGAAGCGCCTGCGGAATCTGAACGGGGAGGTCTTGAAGGAGCGGTAGTTGACTCGCTCTTATTATAATTGCCTCTGCCGCCTCTGTTGTAGCCGCCTTTGTTATAGCCGCCCTTATTGTAGCCGCCTCTGCCGCCCTTGTTATAGCCGCCGCTGTGAGTGGGTTTAACACCTTCTTCAAGAGTGATAACAACCTTGCGGTCACTGTCACTGCCGACGGAGTGGGAGGTAACGCCTTCAATTTCCTGAACGGTTGTGTGGATAATGCGGCGTTCATAGGGGTTCATAGGTTCAAGCACAACGTTTCTGCCGTACTTTCTTACTTTTGCAGCATTCTTGCGTGCAAGTGAGCGGAGAGTGTTTTCTCTCTTTTCACGGTAGTTGCCAACGTTGATTGAAACTCTTCTGTAATCCTCTGTGCCTCTGTTGATAACAAGGCGTGTGAGGTACTGAATAGCGTCAAGAGTTTCGCCTCTTCTGCCGATAACCGAGCCGTAATCGTCACCGCAGTTGATTGAAATGCGAACGTCTTCATCGTCAGCTTCAACGCTGATTTCGGCATCGTTTACGCCGAGATTCTTAAGGATTGTCTGAATGTAATCCTTTGCTTTTGCGAAGGGGTCGTCTTCAAATTCGTATGAAGCCTTAACCTTTGCCTGGGAGCCTCCGAAAAGGCCGAAAAGTGCTTTCTTTTCTCTTTCGAGAACTTCATATTTAATATCTGCATCCTCGGGAGCTTCAAGAGCTTTGAGGGCAGCCTCTTTTGCTTCTTCAACAGTTGAGCCTGTGCCGATAGCTTCTTTAATCAAAAATTTCACCACCAAAATTATTTATCTTTTTTAGCTGCAACGAGCTTCTGGTTTTCTTCTTTTGAGCGGCGTTCGATGGTTTCGTCAATCATAAGCCTTGCAAGAGTCTTTTTGGGGCTGTAGAAATAACCGATAATTACTGTTGAAATGAATCCGAACAGACCGGATGCAATCCAGTAAACGCCGATACCGATGGGATAGTTGATAACAAAATAAAGAGATAACAGGGGCATGCCGAACATCATGCAACCCATCATGGGGCCTGAACCTGCAGAGGGGTTTTGCTGTTTTTGCTTAATCATTGAGTAAACGCCTGAAAGCATTGAGGTGAGGAAGGAAAGAACGGGAACGAGCCACACCCATTTTGTAACACCGTCATCTGTGGGCTTAACGCCGAGAGAAACACCGAAAATCTTGAAATTAACGTTTCCGATAGCGTCAAGGCTTGCAGCCTTAACACCTTCAAGCTTGCCCATCTCAAAGAGCTCTCTGAGCTTGCCGATGTTTTCCATAATAAGAAGCTCAGCCTGAATATTTTTTGTTTCAATGTTAAGAGCACTTGCCATAACGGCAACTTCTTCTTTGCTGATATGGAGGAAGTTGGTGAGAGGATAATAAATAGCGCCGATAAGACCGAAGAGAATAACAAACTGGAAAATCATGGGAGTGCAACTTGAACCCATGGGATTAAAACCCTCACGCTGATAGAGGGCAGTGGTTTCTTCCTGAATCTTTCTCTGATCGCCTGCGTATTTGGTTTGAATCTTGCGGATTTTTGACTGCATACGCTGTGTTTTTGCCATTCCCTTTTGCTGCTTGATTGATGAAGGAACTGTGAGCGCCCTTGTGATAAGGGTGAGCAAAATGATTGAAACGGCATAACTGCCCAGACCGATTGTTTTATAAATCAGTTCAAGCAAAAATCCGAAAGGAATACCGAGCACCTGATACATTATTTTTTATCCTCCGAATGTGAGTGTTTTTTTGGCGGCACAGGATCAACACCGCCAGAGGAAAATGGATTACATCTGAGAAGCCGCCATATTGCCAGCAGACTTCCCTTGAAGGCTCCGTGAACCTCTATTGCTTCGATTGCGTATTGGGAGCAGGTCGGATAATACCTGCACATTGGCGGGAAAAGCGGCGAAATACGCCTGCGGTAAAAGCGGATAAGTAGCAGAAGTAGTTTTTTCATCAGAAATTTTCACCCGCCTGATTTCTGATTATCCCGAGCTCTGTTAAATGCGAAAGCATAACGGGGGTGAGGTCGGTGCTTTTAACCTTTTTGGTTTTGAACCTTGCAACAAACACAATATCCCAGTTGCCGCTGCATTTTGGAGAAACCGAGGAGAATGCCGCCCTGATAATACGGCGGCATCTGTTTCTCTCGACTGCGCTGCCGAGCTTTTTGGCGGCTGTTATGCCTATTCGGCAGCCAAGACCTCTGTTCTTCACAGCATAAGTCACCAAGGCGGGGGAGGCTTTAACTTTTCCCCTGCCGTAAGCACGGTTAAACTCGGTATTCTGTTTTAAGGTTACCGGGTAGGACATCAGTGAACATCCCTCTCAGAAATTAATAAGAGAGCTGCTTTCTGCCCTTTGCTCTGCGGCGGGCAAGAACCTTGCGGCCGTTTCTGTCAGCCATTCTCTTGCGGAAGCCGTGTTCCATCTTGCGATGACGCTTTTTGGGCTGGTAAGTTCTTTTCATTTTTTCTAACCTCCGTTTCACTTTTGGATTAAAACAACCGGCGAAAAGCCGATTATCGGGCATAACTAACCAAGGGTAAAATACCCCTCGGAATACACATTATATAACAGCTTGACCACGAATGTCAACAATTTTTTTATTTAATGTAAAAATCCGTTCTTTTTGCTTGAAAAAATAAAGGGGTTGTGTTATACTCTATTATGTATCATTATCAGTAAAATGCCGGAGTTTCGGGCTTAAGCAAGTCCGTTATTCGGGCTTACGGAATAATATTGCTAAAGACTATTGTAAGAGGAAGGTTGTTAATCAATGGAATCCGTTAAGGATATGTGGCAGTTGGTGTGTGAAAACCTCAAAAAAAGTGTGGGCGAAGTCATTCACGATTTCTGGTTCAAGCCGCTTGAAATTCTCAGTTTTGACGGCACAAAGGTTGAAATTGCGGCAAGTAATTTTATGAAAAAAATAATCGAGCAGCAGTTTTATCAGGAGCTCAAGGATGCGTTCAAGAACGTTATGGGCTTTGAAATTGAAGTTGTTCTTATTGACCCTAAAGAAGCTGCCGCAAAAACAGAAAAAGAAACCGAAGCAAAGCCCTCGGGCCTTGCAATAAGCATTGAGCAGAACACGTTTGAAACCTTCGTTGTAGGCTCATCAAACAGATTTGCTCACGCTGCGGCTCAGGCGGTTGCCGCTGCTCCGGGTGCCGCATACAATCCGCTTTTCATTTACGGCAATTCGGGTCTTGGCAAAACTCACCTGCTGCGTGCAATCAGCAACGAAATTGCAAAGAATAACCCCAACGCCGATATCATCATCACAAGGGGTGAGGAGTTCGTTAACCTCATCGTTGGCGGTATCAATAAAAACAAGATGAACGAAATTCACGAGAAATACAGAAACTGCGATGTTCTGCTTGTTGACGATATTCAGTTTATCGCCGGCAAGAATTCAACGCAGGAAGAATTCTTCCACACATTCAACGCACTTACACAGGCGGGCAAGCAGATTGTTCTCACGTCTGACCGTTCTCCCAAGGATATCGAAGTTCTTGATGACCGCCTGAGAAACCGTTTTGAGTGGGGACTTATTGCGGATATTCAGCCGCCCGATATCGAAACAAGAATGGCAATCATTCAGCGTAAGGCACAGACTCTCGGTCTGGAGCTGCCCGATGACGTTGTTCAGTTTGTTGCAGAAAAAATCAAGGCAAATATCCGTCAGCTTGAGGGTGCGGTTAAAAAGATTAACGCACTTGTCAACATTGAGGGTGCCTCAATCAACATTGCAATGGCGCAGAACGCCATTAAGGATATTATGAATGACAGCCGCCCCGTTGCATTTGTTGTCAACAAGATTATCAGCGAAACTTCAAGAACCTTCGGCGTGCCGCAGGGTGACATCATTTCAAAGAAGAAGGATGCAAAAACCGCAAAGGCAAGGCAGGTTGCGATTTATATTGTAAGAACAACCACCGACCTTACGCAGAAGGAAATCAGCGAATATTTCGGCAACCGTGACAGAACAACCATTCTTTATTCGGCAGACCTCATTGCGCAGGAAATCGAAAAAGACCCCAATCTCAAAAAGACGGTTGACAACATAATCAAAAACACCCGCGAACAGTAATTGCGATACATTTTATATATAGAGGTACACTATGGGATTTTTCAAAAAGATAAACAAGGGTCTCAAAAAAACAAGAGACAGTATGTCGGGCGCAATCAATGCGGCGCTTTACGGCAAAAACGAGATTGACGACGAATTTTATGATGACCTTGAAGAGATTCTCGTTATGGCAGACGTCGGCATAAACACCGCAACCGAAATTGTTGAAAAGCTCAGAGATTCCGTTTTCAAAAAGAACCTTCACAGAGTCAAGGACGTTAAAAAAGAAATCCGCAATATCGTTGCCGAGCTTCTCAGCGGCGGCGAAGAGATTGATATGATTACCGTGCCGTCGGTTATTCTTGTTATCGGCGTCAACGGCGTGGGCAAAACAACGTCAATCGGCAAAATGGCTGCAATGTTTAAGGATGAGGGCAAAAAGGTTATCCTCGGCGCAGCAGATACTTTCAGAGCAGCTGCAATTGACCAGCTTGAAATCTGGGCAGACCGTGCAGGCGTTGACATTGTCAAGCACAAAGAGGGTGCAGACCCTGCCGCAGTTGTTTTTGATACAATCAGCGCAGGCAAGGCAAGAAATGCAGATATCATCATCTGTGACACGGCAGGCAGACTTCACAATAAGAAAAATCTTATGGAAGAGCTTGCCAAGATTTACAGAGTAATTGACCGCCAGCTTCCCTATGCAGACCGTGAAATTCTGCTTGTGCTTGACGCCACAACAGGTCAGAATGCGGTTAACCAGGCAAAGGAATTCAAAGAGGTTGCCGAAATCACGGGTATTATTCTTACAAAGCTTGACGGCACGGCAAAGGGCGGCGTTGTTCTTTCAATCAAAAATGACCTCAAAGTGCCCGTTAAGTTTATCGGTGTGGGCGAGGGTATTGACGATTTAAGACCCTTCAACCCTGCGGCTTTTGCAGACGGACTGTTTGAAGAAGATAAGGACGATTAACAGCAGAGGAATATTAAAGGTATGGATTATATAATAGCAACCCATAATATGAAAAAGAGGGATGAGCTTCAGCGTATTCTTTCACCCTTGGGAATAAGAGTGCTTCTTGCGGAAGAAGCGGGCGTTGAGCTTTCAGACGTTGAAGAAACAGGCACAACCTTTGAGGAAAATGCTTTTCTCAAGGCTGAAAGCGGCTGCAGAGAAAGCGGTATGCCCTGCCTTGCAGACGATTCGGGCATAGCGGTTGATTATCTTGGCGGTGCTCCCGGCGTTTATTCGGCAAGATATGCAGGTGAACCTTGCGATGACGACGCAAATAACGCAAAGCTTTTCAGTGAGCTTGACGGCGTGCCCGATGAGCAGCGAGGTGCAGCTTACGTTAGTGTAGTCTGCTGTGTTTATCCCGACGGCAGAAAGCTTTTTGCAAGGGGAGAGTGCAGAGGCTATATCGGCCATGAACTCATAGGCAACGGCGGCTTCGGCTATGACCCGATGTTTTACCCCGTTGAATATAACGGTGAAAAAACAATGGCTCAGCTTACGGCTGAAGAAAAAGACGCCATCAGCCACAGAGGCAAGGCTGTTCGTGAAATAGCAAAACAGATTGGAGAAATAAAAGAATGACAGGTAAAGAAAGAGCTGCATTCAGAGCACAGGCAAACACACTTGAGCCGCTTTTTCAGATAGGCAAGGGCGGTATTTCAGACGCTCTTGTTGCTCAGGTTTCAGATGCTCTGCGCAAAAGAGAGCTTATAAAAATCAAGGTGCTTCTTGAAAGTGCCCCCGAAACTCCCCGTGAGTTTGCCGATAAGCTTGCCGCCGCAACAGGCAGTGAGGTTATCCAGGTTATCGGCGGCAGTATAGTTTTTTACAAAGAGAACCCCGAACTCGGCAAGGAAACCAAGAAAAAACCTGCCAAAAAGGGTAAGCCACTCTCAAGAGTAAAGGCAAAAAGAGCTGCTGCGGCAAAGAGAGAAGCTGCCGAAAAGAAGCAGAAAAAGGATTTTTATGCAAAAAAGAGAACTTACGGCTCTCGCTGATGCTTGATTTGCTCAAAGGCAAACATAAAAATGCGATTAACGGCATTTTGCTTGTTGATGTTGCACAAAAATAATATTTTTGTCAGTGAGTGCAACATTTTTTGAATATTGACACACTGATTTAATGTATGATATAATCGCCACCGAGTGTGGTGATGAGGTTACACTTATGGATAAAGACAGCGGCATCAAAATTGTTGCCCAAAACAAAAAAGCATATCACGACTATTTTGTTCTTGAAAAGCTGGAGGCAGGCCTTGAGCTTTTCGGCACCGAGGTCAAATCAATCCGCCAGGGTAAAGTCAACCTCAAGGATTCCTGGTGCTTTGTCAAGGACGGAGAAATGTTTGTCAACGGTATGCACATCAGCCCCTATGAGCAGGGAAATATCTTCAACCGTGACCCGTTAAGAACAAAACGTCTGCTTCTTCATAAGCGTGAAATCAGAAGATTTTATGCGCAGGTCAAGCAGGAGGGTCTTGCTATAGTGCCTTTGAGCATTTATTTCAAAAAAGGCAGAGCCAAGGTTGAAATCGGTCTTTGCAAAGGTAAAAAGCTTTATGATAAACGCGAAGTAGCCGCAAAGAAAGATGCTCAAAGAACCATCGAGCGCAATTTGAGAAGATAAAATAATTCGCAATGCGCAATGCGCAATTCGCAATTAAACAGCGAATTCGGCAAGCTGGTGTGTATTATGAAAAATGAAAATGTTATTGTTGATAAGAGCAAAACGTTTGCGTTAAGAATAATTAAGCTTTATAAATTTCTGATTGACGGCTACAGGTTTTTTCCTGTTGCTGACCAAGTTTTAAAAAGTGGAACAAGTATCGGCGCAAATGTCAGAGAGGCAATCAGGGCACAGAGTAAACCTGATTTTTATTCAAAAATGAATATCGCACTCAAGGAAAGCAGTGAAACAGAGTATTGGCTTGAGCTGCTTCACGAAAGTGGCTATGTCACCGATGAACAGTTTTTAAGCATATATAGCGATTGCAAAGAGATTACCAGGATTTTGATGGCAATAACCAAAACACAGCATAATTCGTAGTTCAATTATAATTGCGCATTGCGCATTGTGAATTGCGAATTGAAATACACGGGGATGAAAGGATTTCGACGGGGAACCCGAGCCCGGATAAGCGAGTAGCGGTGCGGAACCGCTATAAAATCCGCAATTTTCAAATTTAAACGACAACAATAAAGTTGCACTTGCTGCTTAAATAAGCAGCCGTCTCTGTGCGGAGGACTGCGGCCGCATAAGAGGCGTCGATGAGCAGTGAACGTGAACGGGTAACGGCGGATAGCCCGTCATGAATAATCTGTCTACTGAACGCAAGAGCCTGTCCGGCGGCGCTTGCGGGAGGGAACGTTAAAAGACGGAATACACTCGTAGAAAGTCCCTGCAGAGGTTTTTCGGACGCGGTTTCGATTACCGCCATCTCCACCAATGTCAAGCCTTGCAGCCGCAAGGTTTGGCAAAAACATAATTTCAGGTGAGAGTTTTCTCTCGAAAAAGCGAATAATCAAAGAGAAAGTATCAGTTGAGGAGAAATGAGAAAAAGGAGGATGAATATGGAAAAGAAAAGCACCAATGCTGTTGTAATAGCAATCAGCGTGCTGGCAGTTTGCGTTGTTGCCGTGGTTTGTGTTCTTGTTCTTAAGGCAAACGGCTCCGGCGGAGTTATCAAAGAAAACAAGCCGAAGAAGGATAAAACAGAAACGTCAACCACTCAAACAGCTGACGAAAACAGAACGCATACATATTTTGAAGAACAGCCGGGTCTGGTTATTCCTTCTGAAACGGTAACAGACGTTCAGCAGACAGCTCCCGTTGTTCCTCCCGTAACAAACGCTCCCGCAACAAATCCCCCTGTTACGGCACCGCAGCTGCACATTCAGGCTCCGGTTGTTGATAAGCCGGAAGACGTTACCACTCCTCCGCAGTTGGACCCCGATTCAATGTCCAGCGGCCAGGCAACCAAGCCGCCCTCAAGCACAAGCGGCAATCTTCCCAAGGATATGTCACTTGCCGGCCTTTACGGTATGGGCTATGACGTTTACGGCTTCAAGGAATACATATTCAATGACGACACAGACCCCGAATGTATACAGGCAGATTTCGGCTATAACCGTCTTTATGACTGGGGCGCACAGTTTATTGATTTCAGCATCGACACTGTCAGAATGCCCTTTGAATACGGCGGTAAGGAATATATGATTCAGGCATGGAAAGGTCAGTATATTTCCGGCGAACTCGGTACGGTTGGCGGAGAGGTTGGCCTTTACACCAGACCCAAGGGCACTATAAGCGCAATCGGTCATTATGACTGCGCACCCAGAGAAGAATGGCTCAATATGGAAATGACCGTTCTTTGGGACGAGCAGGGTAACGGCAACTATCTGCCCCAGTTCACAAGAGTTTATGAACCTCACTGGTGGCCCACGGGCTTTGTTTTCGGCAACCTTGCAAACAAGAAGGATACAGATCCGCTCCGTGTTCTTTGCCGAATAACCTTCAAGGATGAAGAAATGGCGCAGGCTTTTGCCGCTTCTCTTTCAAAGGAAGGCTTCCGCAGCGTTTCTGATTTTGACCCCAACGTAATAGACACATATAAGATTCACGGCAAAGACGTTATTTTCATTTGGCAGGATGCCAGATAACAGCTTAGGTAATAATCACATTATCATATAAGAAAAGAGGTAAAATTGATGAACAAATCGACGCAGAAGATTCTCATCATCGCAATCTCCGCAATAGTTGTTATTGTTGCTGCGACGGTTGCCCTTCTTGTTGTTCCCGGTATGCTGGACAAAGAAAAGGATGACAAGGAAACAACAACCTTCCCCACTCCCGAGGCAACAGTAGAGGAATATGAAGGCGAAGCACACACATATTTCCCTGTTGTCAACACTCCCGAAGAGCCCTCTGAAATGACAACTCTCGGCAGCCTTCTTGCTTCCACTCAGAACGCTCTTGCTCCCTCAAACAGACCCACGTCGGCAACTCCTCCCACCAAAAAGCCTGCTGCAAACAAACCCGCAGCAACAACCAAGCCTGCTGCAAACAAACCTGCAGCAACAACCAAGCCTGCTTCAAACGGCGGCACTCACGGTGACACTGAGTCCGGTCTGAACGTTAAGGACGTTATCGGCGATAACGGTATCCAGGTTCTCGGCTACAGATGGAGCGATGACGGCTATTACTACACCGACGATAAGGATTGCTGGCAGAGCGGTGCCGGCTATAACGAAATCTACGATAATATGGCTCCTCTGACAGCCATGTTCATCGACCAGGTTCGTGTTCGCTTTAATTATGGTAATAAGGACTGGATGGTTCAGCTCTGGAAGGGTCAGTACGGCTGGCTTCTTGTTGGTGCCGAAATCGGTCTTTACACAGCCAAAGAAGGCGCAAACTCAGGCGAGGTTTCAGAAATCAACCATTATAACTGCGCTTCAAAAGAAGACTGGCTTTATATGTCGCTTGACTGCTATTGGGCAGAAGGCAACAACGGCCACTATAAGAAGATTTTCTCAAGACCTTACGCCAAATATTGGTGGCCCACAGGCTTCGTTAAGGGTCAGCTTACAAAGTATACTTGGCCCAGAACAGAGCTCAAGGTTAAGGGCAGAATCACATTTAAGGATGCCGTAATGGCAGATGCATTCGTTGCAGAGCTCAGAAAGACCGGCTTTGCAAGAGCTGCAGGCAGCTCCTCAAGCCAGCTTGCTGACGATACATACTTCCAGAACGGCGCTGACGTTGTATTCCTCTGGTCAACAATCTATCACGATTGCTTTAAATAATTAATAAATTAATACGGTTAATCCCATATTTTTCGCAATATGTTAATAATTCATACAAATTTTCATCATTGTTGAGTCAAATTTATGCGAATTTATATTGACATACCCGCAAAAATATGGTAGTATAAGTTAACAATTGTTGCTCTTGCAATAAAAATGAAAGGAATGGTTCGAAATGAAAAAAGTACTTGCAATTGCACTCGCACTTGTAATGGCTCTCTCCTGCGGCGTTATGGCTTTCGCTGCTGAAGAAGCAACAGACGCTAAGATTAACGAGACCTATGGCAATGCAAAATGCGGCTATTGTGATTCAACACTTGGCGCTGAAGAACTTATGGTTGACCATCTCAAGGTTTGCCCCAAGGCAGTTCCCGATGCTCCCGAAACCACAACAGAGAAGGACTACATTGACCTTACTCTCAAGGAAGTTCTCAACATGATCGTTGACCTTGCTAAGTCAAGCATGAGTCAGTGGGGTGACGTTGAAACTATCGTTAACAAGATCATTGATTTCTTCGATGGCCTTCTCAACGGTGGCGCACTCAAGTCAGAAGTTGACGGTCTCGTAGCTCAGCTCGAAGGTCTCTTCGACGGCTTCGAAATCCCCGGCATTGATGATCTCATCAACGCTCTTAAGGAAAAGATCCTCTCCTTCTATGCTCCCGGTACTGTTGTTCCCACAACTGAACCCGCTCCCACAGAGGATACAGGTTCTGCTCCCGTTGGCATCGCTGTTTTCGCTGCTGTTTCAGTAGCTGCTGCAGCTGCTTTCGTTTGCACAAAGAAGAAGGACTAATTTAAGTTTTAGCTTAGCTAACACTTGTTTGATTAAATTAGCGCAAGAATTTAATTGAATAGTTCGGCGGAGCATCCTTTCGGATGCTCCGTTTTTTCTTGATAACAAATTGTAAAATTTTATCGAAGCAACACATAATTCTCATTGAGAAAAAACGTCGAAATACATAATAATATAATAGGGTTTACAGGATAATATATATTGGGGGGATTTTCAATGAAAAAGAAAAAGCTTTTGTTATCCGTGTTTTCACTTGTTCTTTGCGCTCTGTTTGTTTTGGGTGCCTGTTCCTCCGGAAGCGAAAAGAAAAACAAGAATAAGAGAACAGAAAAAGCTACCGTGACCGCTGAGTTTGTGGATGCAGACGGTCAGGAAGAGCCCGTAACAGAAAAGGAAGAACAGAAAGCACCGTCAACGGAAAAGCTGATAGCCTTGACCTATGATGACGGCCCGAATCCGTCAACAACAAACAGAATTCTTGACGTGCTTGAAGAAAATAATTCTGTAGCAACCTTCTTCATCCTCGGCAGCAGAATTGACAGCGGCCACGATACGCTTCAGCGTGCTGTTGATTTGGGTTGCGAAATTGCAAACCACACCTATGACCATAAATATCTTAATGAAATCAGCGATGCGGAGCGTAAGAATCAGATTGATTCCGTCAACGATAAAGTAAAGAATGATTTTGGCGTTGACGTTTTGCTTCTCAGAGCACCCGGCGGCAAGTATAAGGGAGTAACGGATACCATTGATATGCCGCTTATTCAGTGGTCAATTGATACAAACGACTGGCGTCATAAAGACGTTTCAAGCAAACCGAGAACAGAAGCGCAGCGCCAGAAGGAAATGAACGAAATCATTGACCACGTTATGACGAACGTCAAAAACGGCGATATAATTCTGATGCACGATATATATGAATTCACCGCAGATTTGAGTGAGATTCTTATTCCCAAGCTCGTGGCGGCAGGATATAAGCTTGTCACGGTCAGCGAACTTTATGATGCCTATGCGCAGACTCTTGAGGGCGGCGAGGTTTATTTTAACGCATATGTAAAGCCCGTTATTCATGCGGTTGAACCTATTCCTGCAGGGGAATATTACGTCAAGACAGAAAACGGCGGCGGCCTTAACCTGCGTGAGGAAGCGTCAACATCGTGCGCAATTCTTGCCGAAATTCCCGATTCAACGGTACTTACCGTTACTGAAGCAGTAAAAGGCTGGGCAAAGGTCAGCTATAACGGCAAAACGGGTTGGGTGAGTACGGCTTACCTGCGTGCTGATTCAGCCGGATAAAATTAACAGAAAATTAATATAAAATATGAAAAAAGTGTTTAATATTGGCGCAGTTTATGCTATAATATATTTCAGCATTATTCAGTGCTAATTTACCTGAGGGTATAAAGTATTTGCAGGTGATATCTTGAGCAGTAAAAAAAGAAAACCTGACGAATATGAGGATATATACAGCCACAGCCAAAAGCCCAAAAAGAAAAAATCAAAACGCAAATCAAAAAAGCCCACTCACGAAGTTGCCATCGGTTTGGTTTGCGCTTTCGTGGTTCTTTTGCTGGTTGCAACCGGCTCTGTTGCACTTTATGTTCGTTCAAAAATGAAAATGATAAATTATGATGACGGTGTAGGCGGTAACCCCGATGCTACGTTCAGCTACCTTGAGGAAGAAGAAAACCTTCACTTCAATAACATTGCTGATCCCAACGGCTCCGAAACGGTCAAAGAGCTGATGAAGACGTGGGCAACCAACGGCGGCGACCATCTTTACAGCAAAAACGTTATCAACGTTTTGCTTGTCGGCGAAGACTCTGAAGACGGCACAAGCCGCTCGGACTCAACAATTCTTCTTACCGTCAACAAAAAAACAAGAAAGATTATTCTCACATCCTTCCTTCGTGATTCATATACCTATATGAACATTGAAGGCCAGGACAGATATGATAAAACCAACCATTCATATTCCTGGGGCGGACCGGCAAAGCTGATGGAGGTTCTTTCAAACAATTATAAAATAACCATAGACCATTTTGTTACCATCAACTATGAATCATTCATCAAAGCGGTTGATTCGCTTGGCGGCGTTAACGTTATGGTTACCGATGCCGAAGCAAGATATATGAACAACACAACAAAGCTTAAAGGCTTTGAAAGCGGTTCAAGCGTTAACCTTGACGGAAGGCACGCACTTGTTTTTGCACGTATCAGAAAGCTTGACGGCGAAGAACAGCGTACAGAGCGCCAGAGAAGGCTCATAACAGCGGTTATAAACAGCGTCAAGAATTCTTCGGTTGCGGATATAGATAATGCGCTGGACACCTTCCTGCCCTATATCACTACAAACTACAGAGAAAACGAGATTATCAACCTTGCCACCAAAGCGGTAACAGAAGGCTGGCTCAAATATGACATCGTCAGCCAGGTTGCGCCTTCAGAGGCCACAAAAATGGGCTTTAAGGGATACAGAACCTACACAGGCAACCTTGACGTGTGGATTGTTGACTACGTTAAGGCGGCGCAGGAGGTTCAGCTTTCGCTCTACGGCCAGACAAACATCACCATTGACGAAAACGACCACGTTTCTGCAATTGACCTTGCTCTGGGCAATTACAGTTATGACGGCGGTGAAGATTATGATGACGGCGAATATGATTACAGCGAGGAAGAAACGACGGAAACAAATTGGTATGACTATACCTTCCCCGGTGAAATTCCTACGCTGAATATCAACGGCTTGGTTCCGGATATATCCGGCCGATACCCAAATCTCAGACCGAATTACAGCATAGAAGATTTCACGCTGTTTGCTCCGGATGAGGAAGAAGAAACAACGCCGGACACGGAATATGATGAAGAAAGCGGCGAAGGGTACGGCGAAGGTGTAACAGAAGAATATGAAGAATAGAAAAACAGACTTGTGCATTTGCACAGGTCTGTTTTTGCTTGTTGGGTGAAACAAAAAGCTATTTTATAATGCGAACAAAAGACAAAAAGGGTTGCCCGAAAGCAACCCTTTCATATCAGCATAAATTTAAAGTCGGATTATGCTTCTTCCTGCTTCTTTGCAAAGCATTCGCTGCAGAAAACAGGTCTGTCCTCACGCGGCTTAAAGGGAACCTTTGCAACTCCACCGCAGGAATCGCAGGTTGCTTCAAACCACTCACGCTCGCCACGAGTTGCATTTTTGCGTGCATCTCTGCAAGCCTTGCAACGCTGGGGCTCGTTTACAAAGCCTTTTTCGGCATAGAATTCCTGTTCGCCGGCTGTGAAAACGAATTCGTTGCCGCATTCCTTACAGATGAGAGTTTTGTCTTCGTACATGATTTTAACCTCGCTTGAAATATTTTTTCGCCCTGGACGGAATCGCACCGCCACCTTTGATGAACAACGCTCTGCTTTAAGCTACGGGGGCATATCTGAAACTTCCGAAAGGAAGAATCATATTTTTGAACGGATTTTTTTTCGGATTCTCTGCAGTGCATTGTCAACGGCTTTTTCGCTGCAATCAAGCGAAAGTGCAATCTGTGCATAGCTTTTATCGTGAAGCCGAAGCTCGATGACCTGTTTTTCAAAATCTGAAAGACCGCTGTCAATCAGATTTTTTATTTGTTCTGAGCTGTATTTATCAGAAACGATGTTTGCAGGGTCATCGCAGCGGGAGAGGAGAGAATCGGTTTCTTCTTCAATCGAAACGGCGTTTGTGAGAGCAGCGTTTTTATGATTGAAATTAGCTCTGACGGCAGAAACGATGCGGTTATTGATGCAAATTTCTGCATATGCCTTAAAAGGAACGCCTTTTTCGCTTTTGAAGCTTTTGACTGCGTCAAGAAAACCGAGCATACCTTCCTGAACAAGGTCATCTGCCGAAAGACGGGGGCTGCCGTGTTTGCTTGCTTTTGCTTTTGCAACGGGCATAACCTTTGAAATGAGCAGAGCCATTGATTCATCATCGCCGTTGGCAGCGAGAACGGCAAGCTCTTCATCACTTAAATTTGTCTTTGCGTTAACAGGCATTATAAGACCTCTCAAAATCCTCTTACAAAATATAATAAGCTAATTTTTGAATTTTGTCAACAATTATTTATTTGAAATCAGAAAATATTTTTGTGAATAGTGAACAAAAAGACGAAAAAAACAATATCTTGTATACTTTTTGTTGTTCTGCATCTATTTTCGCCCAAGGAAAAATGGCGAAGTGACGCTTATGAAACAAATTTCGGTGAAAGAATAAAAACGCTTGCACAGGCGTTAACCTATGCAAGCGTTTAAAACAATGCAACAAAATTATTTCTTTGCTTTGCGTGCGTCGATTTCGGCAACCATTTCTGCCTGTTTCTTCTCTGTGATTGTGTAGAAGAACATCGGAACTGCGCAGGCAAACATACTTACGATGCCTGAAATAATAAGAACGTTCCAGAGTGCGTCGGGGTTAGCAACCTCATATGTTCTTGCGTTGATGCCGGCAATGCTCATTGAGAGAACGCCGATGAATGCGCCCACAGCCATACCGATTTTGTTGATAAGAGTCTGCATTGCGAAGCAGATGCCTTCGCCTCTTTCGCCTGTTTTCCATTCAAGGTAGTCAACGGTGTCGCCAATCATAGCGTATGTAATGATATTGTTAACACCCTGGGGAATGCCGAGGAGAACAAGACCGATTGCGCAAATAATCATCTTCCAGGGCTTATCATAGCCTACGAAATACATAACAGCCATTACAACGCCGCCGAAAAGGTGAACTGCGATATAGGACCATTTCTTTGTGAATTTCTTTGACATCCAGGGAACAAGAACCGATGCAACAAGACCGCCGGGAACAACAAGAAGAGTGATTATGCCGTAAAGGCCTTCGTTGTGAAGAACGTATTTTGCGAAGTAAAGACCGCCGGTGTAGGAATAAACCATTCTTGCACCGCCGAGAACACCCGAAAGAACGATGAGAAGAAGCTCCTTATTCTTGAAGAGAAGCTTGAGGTTGTGGCCGAATGAAGGGGGATTTTCGTCTGATGTAAAGCGTTCTGTGGTGTTTTTGAAGCCATAGAAGAACATGGGGATAGCGGCAGCAACAAGAACAACTGCAGCAACGAAATAGGTCCACTTGAGAGTGTCTGCGTTTGCAATTTCCATACCCTGCTTTACGGTTCCGACGAAGGTCTGGATAGCGGCATCCGTATCAATGCCCTGGTTTGCAACCATATTGTTAATGGCGTCTGCTTTGTCTGCGGCGATAAGAGCTTTGTCTGCCGCGGTGTCGGCATACTTGAACTTTTCTGTGAGAGCACCGGTGATTACGGGAAGGAAAACGGTAACGATACCTGCGCCGACTGTGCAGAACATACGGGCAACGGTGAGAATGTTACCTCTGGTTACTGTGTTGTTGGTAAGGCAGGTCGAAAGACCCCAATAGGGAACGTCTGCGATTGTGTAAGTAACACTCCAGACAACGTAAATAACCGCAATTGTTGTGAATGCGATTGTTGTCTGCGTACCGTTATAAATGTTTTCAGCGCTGAAAACGGGAAGGAAGCAGAGGATTGTCATAATACCGATAGGGAAGGCCATCCACTTAAGATAAGGGCGGCATTTGCCCCATTTTGTTCTGGTCTTATCAACAACAGAACCCATAATGGGGTCGTTCAGAGCGTCAAAGATTCTTGCGCCAAGCATAAGGATAGCAACTGCGATTGCGCCGCTTACACCGCCAACCTTTACGCCGTCAGCACCAAAGAGAAGTGCGTCGGTCATAAAGACGGTGATGTAGGAGCCGATGATGGTGCAGATAAAGTTCTGACCAAAACCGGCTATGCTGTAGGCGATAGCTTCTTTGGGCTGAACGCCTTTGCCCGGAGTTGTTCCGAACAGTTTGTGAAGAAATGCTGAGTTCATTTTGTCTTTCCTTTCTTTATGTATATTTACTTAAATTAAAGACTTATAAAAATCAAGAGCCTTAAAGGTTCTCTTGGTTTGCAACAGCAAGAATTTTTCGCATACCTGCATAAGCAGCTTTTCATCGTCTGCAGGCAGAGAGAAAGAATATATTCTTTCAATCGGATTTGCGCAGATGTGGCGCATTGCCGTTAAAACGGTGGAGTTGATTTTAACTCCGCCTTTGCCGCTTGCTCTGCACTGAATGCAGCCGTCTGCAATGTTGAAATAAATTTCGCCAGAAGGTTCTTCGCCGCAGTGAGGGCAGCAGACAAGGTCAGGCATAAAGCCTGAAAGCGAAAGCAGTTTGAGCTCTGTTACGGCCTTAAGAAAATCGCAGCTTCTGCGTTTTGTTTCAAGCAGATGCAAAGAGTTGAGCACAACACGCAGGATTTCTCTTGCAGGCTCCATTTCAGGCACAAGCTCTGCGCACAGGGCGCAGAAATACTGTGCGAGAGAAAGGCGCTCAATGTCCTCACGCAGGCCAAAGAAAACCTCTTTTGCCGTGGCGTCGTCAATTATGTAGCTGTCCCTGCTTTTGTAGACCGAAAAGTCGCCGTAGCATAGGGACTGGGTTGCGCCGTGCATTTTGCTGTTTATTTTTTTAGCTCTGTTTGCAAAGGCTCTGATAACGCCGTATTCGGCGGTCAGCAGAGTAACAAGGCGGTCACTTTCGCCCGTATCTGTCACCCTGAGCACCAGAGCGTCGGTAGTCATTCTCATATTTTTCAGCCTCCGAAGGGACTGCGGCTGCAACGTTTCGGAATTCAAGATAATCCCCGATTGAGCCGGATTTTGAAAATTTGCGCCAAGCCTGTGATTTATCCATTTTGCTTCGCCTCCCGTTTATAAGTTGCCCGCAAAACAGGGATTTATAGACGGAAGAAAACGGAATTAATCCAGACCGAAATTATGAATCAGACCTTCTCTGTTTCGCCAGCCTTCCTTGACCTTGACCCAGCATTGAAGGTTGATTTTGCATTGGAAGAAGTTTTCCATATCTGCTCTTGCTCTTGATGAAATCTTTTTGAGCATATCGCCTTTTTTGCCGATGATGATGCCCTTGTGAGATTCTCTTTCGCAATATATGGTTGCTTCAACGTCCATAATGTCGCCCGTGGGTCTTTCACGCATTTTTTCAATGCTGACCGCAACACCGTGGGGCACTTCCTTATCAAGCAGCAGAAGCATTTTTTCTCTTATAATTTCGCCTGCAAGCACTCTTTCGGGCTGGTCAGTGAGTGTATCATCGGGGAAGAAGTGAACGGATTCGTATGAAAGCTTTTTAAGCTCTTCGATAACAACGTCAACGTTTTCTTCTTTGAGAGCGCTGACGGGTACAACGGCTTCAAATTCATAAATTGATGAAAAAGCAAGAATCTTTTCCATAATTTTTTCTTTTTGTTTAACCGTATCAATTTTGTTGACGGCAAGCACAACAGGAGCTTTTTCTGCCTTGAGGCGTTTGAGAAGTTCAAGCTCTGCTTCTTTGATTACACCCTCAGGCTCTGTCACAAAAAGGCACGCATCAACGCCTGCAATACCGTCGCCGACGGCTTTTATCATTTTTTCGCCGAGCTTGGTTTTGGGGCGGTGATAGCCGGGAGTGTCGGTGAAAACAAGCTGCGTTTCACCGAGAGTGAGAACACCCATAATTTTTGTACGAGTGGTTTGGGGTTTTTGGGTAACGATTGCTACCTTCTGACCCAACATTCTGTTAAGAAGCGATGATTTGCCGACGTTGGGGCAACCGACGATGGCAACAAAAGCAGTTTTAGTCATTTTAAGCTCCTTATTTCTTCTTTTTAAATATTCCCGACGGGCCTGCAAAGACAAACGTGACGCTGATAATAACCGTCACAACAAGCAGAACAAACTCAGGAATATGTAATTTGTAATATTCAAACATTGCGGAAAATGCGGCAGGCTGATAAAGAATAACGATACCCAACGCAACTGCGCCGATTGCCGAAACAAGCACTGCACCTGCTGCAGCGTCCTTGGCGAGCTTTGCAAGCGGCATAATCTTGCCGCCTGTTGCCAGGTCAACGGTGCTTTCAACGCCTGTGTTGACAAGCTCAAGCGAAATAACAAGAGCGCTTACGGCAATCAGAATTGCAAACTGTGTTTTGGAAACTTCAAAAAAATCGTGAACGGTCAGGAAGCCGAACATATAGGCAAGAAAACACAGGTGAATGCGCAAGTTACGCTCTTTGGCTATGCACGAAGCTATGCCCTTGAAAGCATAGCCGAAGCTTTTAATAAGATTTTTCATATGTTTTCATCATCCATATAATAGCTGGAATTTCTTTTAAGACCCATCTGCGTGAGAACGGTTTCTTCCTTTTCACGCATTCTCACGCTTTCAATGCCGCCGTTAACGTGGTCATAGCCGAGCAGATGGAGCATTGAATGAACTGTCAGGAAGCCGATTTCACGTTGGAGCGAATGGCCGTATCTTTCGGCTTGGTCAATGGCGTGGGGGATTGAAATAACGATATCTCCCAGCATTTTTGCGCCGGTGTCAAGGTTTGTGTCATAAACACCGTTTTCGCCGAGAGGGAAGGAAAGAACGTCTGTTGCACGGTCAATATCTCGGTATTCTTTGTTGAGCCTGTGGATTTCTTCGTCATCAACAAAGGTGACGCTTATTTCTGCAGGGTCGCTGAAATTTTCGTGAACAAGCACGGCGGTGCAGCAGCGGCGCACAAGCATACGCACGCCTGTGGGGATGCGGATTTCATCCTGCTCGTTTGAAATGATAACTTTTACCTTGCTCATTTTCTGTTGCGCTCCTCTTCCTGTTTTTCATAAGCTTTGATAATATCCTGAACAAGTCTGTGGCGGACAACGTCTTTTTCGTTGAACCTTACCGTGCCGATATCCTCAATGTTTTTGAGGATTCTGACAGCTTCTTTAAGACCCGAGCGTTTGCCGTCGGGCAGGTCTATCTGCGTAACGTCACCCGTAACAACCATTTTTGAATTGAAGCCGAGTCTGGTAAGGAACATCTTCATCTGTTCGGGAGTGGTGTTTTGTGCTTCATCAAGAATAATGAAGCTGTCATCAAGTGTTCTGCCTCGCATATAAGCAAGGGGAGCAACCTCGATATCGCCTCTTTCCTGATGTTTCTGAAAATTTTCTGCACCGAGCATATCAAAAAGCGCATCGTAAAGAGGGCGCAGATAAGGGTCAACCTTTTGCTGAAGGTCACCGGGCAAAAATCCAAGCTTTTCGCCGGCTTCAACTGCAGGCCTTGTGAGCACTATGCGGTTGATTTCTTTAGCTCTGAAAGCGGTAACAGCCATTGCAACGGCAAGGTAGGTTTTGCCTGTGCCTGCAGGGCCGATGCCGAATGTTACGGTGTTTTTGCGTATTGTTTCAATATATTTTTTCTGACCGAGTGTTTTGGGCTTGACAGGCTTGCCTTTTGATGTGATACAAACGCAGTCGGCTGCCATTTTGTCAAGCTTATCTTCATTGCCGTCATTGACAAGTGAAAGAACGTAGCGCACGTTCTGATCACTGAGCGATTCACCCTTATTTATAAGAGTAAGCAGACCGTTGATGGCACGCACGCCTTTCTGAACGTTTTCTGCCTCGCCCGTAACCTTGAGCTCGGAGCCGCGGCTGATGACGCCGACTGAAAATTCTTTTTCAATCAGCTTGATATTCTCGTCAAACGAGCCGAAAAGGCTTACCGCCTGTTCCATTCTGTCAACGTTGATTATCTGTTCAAACACGCAAACGTCACCTCAAGGCATAATTATCTATTATTCTAATCAGTATAACACAATATCATCAAAATGTCACTATAAATTTCAATAATATTATTTATAATATATTAATTGACTTTTTTAAAAAATAATAATATTATTGTATATGTATAAGTATATCAAAAATCGGGTGGTGATAATATGCTTGACGCAGTTCTTTCGTTTTCGAGATATGCGTTGCCGATATTGGCTTTGTTGATATTCTTACTTTGCTTTGTTGCTTTGCTTAAACGCAGACCTGTGTCACTGGGCAGCGCAAAGCTTATCTGCCCGGCAACAAAGGAGGTTTTTCCTCTCACAAGGCGCGAAACCTCAATCGGCAGAAACAAAAACAGCGATATTCTTCTAAAGTATGCCACGGTTTCAAGGCTTCATGCGGTTGTTGTTTGCGCAAAAGACGGCTGGTATGTTGCCGATATCCGCTCGCAGGCAGGTGTGCTTGTCAACGGCAAAAAAATTGATAAAAAGGCATATATCAAAACGGGTGACAAAATAACTCTGGGTACGGTTACTCTTGTTTTTGAAAATCTTAAAGACTGACAGGCTGATTAAATGAAAAACCAAAGAAAAATCATAACCCTGAAAAACGGGTTAAGAATAGTTTTTGAAAAGAACAAAAATTCCAAAATCTGTGCGGCGGAAATCTGGGTAGCAAGCGGCGTAAGCTACGAGTTGCCCGAAAATGCCGGCACGTCGCATTTTATTGAGCATATGTTTTTTAAAGGCTCGCATAAGCGTTCAGCTCTTGACATTGCGGTTGAAATGGACGAAATCGGCGGATATCTGAACGCATATACGGCAAGAGAAAACACCTTGTTTTATGCAAGAATGCTCAGCGAGCACACAGAAAAGGCGCTGGATATTCTGTTTGATATGGTCAGAAACCCGAGGCTTGATGAAAGCGATATCGAGCTTGAAAAAGGCGTTATAAAAGAAGAAATCTCAATGTATGAGGATAGCGCAGAGGATATGTGCGCCGACACTTTTTATGAAAACGTGTGGAAAAACAGTATGCTTGGCTGCGATATCCTCGGCAGCGAAGAAACGGTTGATGCGGTAACAAAAGAGAGTTTGCAGGCACACCTTAAAAAATTCTATGTGCCCGAAAGAATGGTAATCAGCATCAGCGGCAATTTTGATGAAAAATCCGTTCTTGCAATTTGCAAAAGCTATTTTGCAGACCTTAAAAATACAGGCTTTCCGCTAAACCCCGTTTATGCAGAATATACTCCGCATACGGTTACGGTCAGAAAAAACGTTACGCAGAATCAGCTTATCCTCGGTTTTTCCGGTGTTGCTCTCAAAGATAAACGCCGTGAATCGGCTTTGCTTGTTTCGTCAATCCTCGGCAGCTCACCGTCATCAAGACTTTTTCAGCATATCAGAGAAAAGCTGGGGCTGGTTTATTCAATAGAAACCACCTGCGTTTCTTACCTTGAATCAGGCGTTTTTACCGTTGCAATGGGCCTGAACGAAAAATCAGAGGAAATGGCTATAAGCGAAACCCTGAAGATAATCTCCGAATTCAGCGCAACCGTAACCGAAAAAGAACTTGCAAGGGCAAAGGAGCAGGCGGTAACAGGCTTTGTTATGGAGCTTGAAAGTATTTCGGCTCTGGCTTCACGCAACGGCAGAAATCTGCTTCTCTATAATAAAATTGTTCCCGAAGAGGAGATTATTGCCAACATCAGAGCGGTAACGCTTGAAGATATCCGTAAAACGGCAGATGAATTGTTTGATTTATCAAAAATTTCAATCTGTGTCACGGGCAAAACAAAAAGCAAAAAGGCTTATAAAGAAATAATAAATTCGGCAATCCAAGGAAGTAATGAAAATGGTTAACAAAAAGGAAATCAACAGAATAGTTGTCAAGGTCGGCACTTCAACGCTCACCTATGACACGGGCAAAATAAATATCCGCCGTATGTCGGCGCTTGCAAGAGTGCTCAGCGATTTGAAGAATTCGGGCAGAGAGGTTGCTCTTGTAACCTCGGGCGCAATCGGCGTCGGTGTGGGTAAACTCGGCCTTAAAGAAAGACCGCAGGATACCCCAGGCAGACAGGCGGCGGCAACAGTCGGCCAGTGCGAGCTGATGTTTCTCTATGATAAATTCTTCGGTGAATACGGTAATATAACGGGTCAGCTTCTTGTGACAAAAGATGACTTTGAAAACGAGGAAAGACATAAGAATCTTCACAACTCGTTTATGAAGCTGTTTGAATACGGTGCAATTCCCGTTGTTAACGAGAATGACAGCGTTGCCGTTGAAGAAATTGTTTTTGGCGATAACGACAGCCTTTCGGCTCACGTTGCAAAAATCGTTGATGCCGATTTGCTTATAATTCTGACCGATATTGACGGTCTTTTCAGCGCAAACCCCAGAGAAGATGAAAACGCAGTGCTGATTCACTGCGTTGATAACATTGACGATGACATTCTTGCTCTTGCAGGCGGCACAGGTACAAGCAGAGGCACGGGCGGAATGGTAACCAAGCTCCACGCCGCACAGATTGCAACCGAAGCAGGCATTGACACCGTTGTTATGAACGGCTCCGACCCCGAGGAGCTCTATAAACTGCTTGACGGCAGACAGACGGGAACACTTTTCAGAGCAATAAAGAGGTAAAAAAATGAGCATTTTAACAGATATCGGCGCACGCTCAAAGCAGGCGCAAAAAATTCTTGCAAAGGCAGGCTCGGCAGCTATAAACAAAGCACTTAACGCAGTTGCCGATGCACTTGAAAACGAAGCGGCATTCATTATTGCCGAAAACCTGAAGGATATTACTGCAGGCGAAGCAAACGGACTTTCAAAAGCTCTTATTGACCGTCTGAGCCTTAATGAATCCAGAATAAGCGGTATGGCGCAGGGTCTGCGTCAGGTTGCCGCAAGTGAAAGCCCCGTGGGCAAGGTTTTGTGGGGCGAGGTCAGACCCAACGGTCTTAAAATTGAAAAGGTTGCAGTGCCCATAGGTGTTATTGCCGTTATTTTTGAGGCAAGACCCAACGTTACGGCTGATGCGGCGGCTATCTGCCTCAAGGCAGGCAACTCCGTTATACTCAAGGGCGGCAAAGAGGCTATCAATTCAAACAAAGCCATTGCCGACGTTATGAGAAAGGCGGTTGCTTCGGCAGGTCTGCCCGAGGACTGCATCATTCTTGTTGAAAACATTTCAAGAGAAGCCGCAACGGAGCTTATGAAGCTCAACGGCTACGTTGATTTGCTTATCCCCAGAGGCGGCGCAGGACTCATCCGCTCCGTCGTTGAAAACGCAACAGTACCCGTTATTGAAACAGGCGTTGGCAACTGCCACGTTTATGTTGACACCGATGCGGATATTGATATGGCGGCTGAAATTGTTGCAAACGCAAAGGCGTCAAGAGTTTCTGTCTGCAATGCGTGCGAGAGCTTACTTGTTCACGCCGATATTGCAGAGGTTGCCCTGCTTTCTATCGGAGAAAAGCTTAAAGGCTGCGGCGTTGAAATCAGAGGCGATGAGGCTGTTTGCGAAATTTTGCCCTATGCCGTGCCTGCAACTGATGACGATTGGGCAAAGGAATATCTTGATTACAAAATCAGCGTTAAAATTGTCAGAGATATTGACGAAGCGATTGAACATATTTCACGCTTTGGTACAGGTCACAGCGAGGCGATTGTTACAAACAATTACCTTATGGCCGAAAAGTTCAAAAACGAGGTTGATGCGGCGGCGGTTTACGTTAACGCATCAACAAGATTCACCGACGGCGGCGAATTCGGCTTCGGCGCGGAAATCGGTATTTCGACCCAGAAGCTTCACGCCAGAGGTCCTCTCGGCGTTGCCCATATGGTGAGTGAAAAATATGTTATCAGCGGCACTGGTCAGATAAGATAACCGCTGAAAGCATAAAAAAGAACATTGCATACCTGAATAGGAATTTGAATTATTGAGGAGGAAACGTTGATGGGATTTTTTGATTCATTAAAGAAACAGGCTGAATCCGCATTGAAAAGAGAGGTTTCGCAGGGTGTCAGAAAAGCGGTAAATAATGCCGTGCAATCTGTGGGTAAAGGCAGAAATCATACAGAAACATTCACTTTTGCTGCACTTCCGACAAATATTGCCGAGCTTCAGGCGATGCCCGAATCGAGCCTTGATTCAGCATTCAAAACAACGGCTCTTACTCTTGCAGTGCTGTGCAACTATGAGAAGAATCCCGAAGCAACAATCGAAATGCTCAACTTTCTCAAAGGTCCGGGCGAAGTGAGCGGCTTTGAAAAGCAGTTTATTAAAGAGCATCTCGGTTCGGATGGCTATAAGGCACGCTCATATTTTGAGGGTGCAACTCCGCAGAACAGCTATAAGCCCGACGAGCCTTATAAAATCACCGTAATTGAAAATCCTTATTCTTTTGATAATCAGGATTGGGCAACGCTTTATGTTAAAAGCGGCGGTGCGGACAATCCCAGACCGATGAAGTTGCGCAGAAAGCCTTCAACCGGCCAGTGGTTTTTGGTTGAAATCCAATGCCTTGCGGATATCCGTGTACCCGCAGAACAAGACCCCTGGGCATAAAATTCAGTGGAGGAAACATAATGAAAGAAAAAACCAAAAAAAGCGGCAAAAACAAGCTGGCTTTTCCCATTGGCATAATCATTTTGATTCTTGCTGTGGTCGGAACGGTTTCAACCGTCAAATTTGCCGTTGATTCGGTCAAAAATATGACCGATGATACTGCAGATAAAAAGAAATATGAAGAAATGCTTAAGCCGGTTGTTATGTTTGACCCTGACCCGTTTGATGACCTTAAACAAGCTGACGTTTCGCAGCTCCTTAACAGTGCGGTCTGGGCGTTGCTTATGAGCGATGAGGGCACTGAAAAATATCCCTACTCCGAAGGCGAGGTTTTCGGTATCATCGTTCCGCAGGAGGATATTGAAAAGCATTTTGTCAGCCTTTTCGGCACGGAAATTGATATCGCCTCAATGCATGACAGCGTTGATATGAGCGCATACGATATCACTTATGATGCTGCACTCAAGAGTTATATTCTTCCCATTACGGGCATTGAATCTGCATATACGCCCAAGGTTTATGAGATTGAAGAAAAGGGCAGCACGGTTATCCTTTCTGTCGGCTATATCGGTAACAAGGCGTGGGCACAGGTTGAGGCTGACGGCTATGCAGCCCCCGAACCCGATAAATATATGAAGATAACTCTGCGTGAAAGAAGCGGCGGTATGTATGTTGCCTCAATCCAGGCTGTTGACGGCCAGGAGGTTATCGGCAGTATGCCTGCAACAAGACCGCCCGAAATTGAAACAACAGAAGTTCTTACCCTGCCCGTTCAGCCTGAAACACAGGTTGTTACAACCGAAGTTCCCGTTACCGATGAAGACGGCGAGGAGGTTACTGACGAAGACGGCGAAACCGTTACCGAGATTGTGACCGTTATTCAGGAGGTAACAACCGCAGAGGAAGTAACAGGTGAAGACGTTACTGCCGAAAACGGCGAAGAGGGTGTTAGCGAAGAGGGCGTTACGGAAGAATACACCACCGAAGAGGAATAATAATGGATTATTTTGATAAACACGCAAAAGCGCTTGAATTTGATAAGGTTCTTGAAAAGCTTGCGCAATTCACAAGCTGCGAGGATGCCAGATACAATGCGCTTCATCTTAAGCCCGAAACAAATTTAGAGCTTGCAAGAGCGCTCCTTAACCAGACGGCGGATGCGCATATGCTGCTTGCCCGTTTCGGCGGTCCGTCATTCGGCGGACTTAAAAATGTTAATAATGCCCTCAGCAGAGCCAACGCAGGCAGCGTTCTTAACACAAAAGAGTTGCTTGACATCGGCGGCGTGCTGAGAGTTATCCGCACGCTTTCACAGTGGAGAGCGTCAAACGCAGGTGTGCAGAGCGTTCTTGACCCTCTGTTCAATGCGCTTATGCCCAACAGATTCCTTGAAACGGCTATTTTTAATGCCATCGTTTCCGAAGAAGAAATTTCGGATAATGCTTCGCCGACTCTTGCGGATATAAGACGCAAAATCAGAGTTCAGGAATCCAAGGTCAGAGAACAGCTTGAAAGATTCACCCGTTCTCAGGCGCATTCCAAGTATCTGCAGGAAAACATTATTACCCAGCGTAACGGCAGATACGTTGTGCCTGTTAAAAACGAATACCGCAGTGAGGTGCCCGGTCTTGTTCACGATACCTCCGCAAGCGGTGCAACGGTTTTTGTTGAACCGATGGCAGTTGTTGAAGCCAACAACGAAATCCGTGTGCTTCAGTCAAAAGAGAGAGAAGAAATTGAGCGCATACTGTTTGAACTTTCCGCCTCTGCAGGCGATTTTGCGCAGAGCATCAAAAACAGCTATGAGTGTGCGCTTGAGCTTAACCTCATTTTTGCAAAAGCGCAGTATGCTTACAGTATAAAGGGCTGTCCGCCGATTCTTAACGATAAAGGCATTGTCAATCTGCGTATGGCAAGGCATCCCTTGATTGACCCTAAAAAGGTTGTGCCTGTTGATATTACGCTCGGCAAGGATTTTGATACCCTTGTTATCACGGGCCCCAACACGGGCGGCAAAACCGTTTCAATCAAAACCATCGGTCTGCTTTCGATGATGGCGATGTGCGGTCTTATGATACCTGCAGGTGACAGAAGCGAAATCTCTGTTTTTACGGAGATACTTTCTGACATCGGCGATGAGCAGTCAATTGAGCAGTCGCTCTCAACCTTCTCTGCTCATATGACCAATATAATCAGTATAATAAAAACAGCGGGTGAGGGCAGCCTTGTGCTTATTGACGAGCTTGGTGCAGGCACGGACCCCGTTGAGGGTGCAGCGCTTGCTATGGCGGTGCTTGAGGAACTCCACGCAAAGGGAGCAAAAATTGCCGCCACAACTCACTATGCGGAGCTTAAGGCTTATGCGCTTGAAACGCCGAGGGTTGAAAACGGTTGCTGCGAGTTTGACGTTGCAACCCTTCGCCCCACTTACCGTTTGCTTATCGGCGTGCCCGGTAAGTCAAACGCTCTTGCCATCAGCGAAAGGCTCGGCCTTGATAAGTCTGTTATTGACAGAGCACAGGAGCTTGTTTCGGCAGAAAACAAGGAGTTTGAAAACGTTGTTGACCGTCTTGAAGAAACAAGAGTGAAGATGGAAAGCGAGTTTGAAAGAGCCAGAGAACTTTCCGAAAAGGCGGAAAAAGAAAAGGCACAGGCAGAAAAACTTAAAACGGAAATGGTGAATCTCCGTGAGCAGGAAATGGAAAAGGCACGCACACAGGCTCTCCGAGTTGTTGAATCGGCAAAGAGAGAGGCTTATGCTCTTTTGCAGGAGCTTGAAAAGCTTAAAAAGGAGCAGAAGAAAACGCAGGATGCCGCCGAGCTTGCAAGGCGTGCAAAGGCGATGGTCAAGAGAGGCGTTGATGCCATTGATTCTGCCGCCGACCCTGTCATCGGCATTGATGATGACGATGAGAATTACGTGCTTCCCAGAGCCCTTGCAGCAGGTGACACCGTTATAATCCGTGATATAGGCAAAACGGCAAAGGTGCTTGCTCCGGCAGATAAAAACGGCAACGTTGAGGTGCAGGCAGGCTCAATCAAAACAAGAGTCAAGCTTGCAAACCTGCGCCTTTGTGAGAATGCGCCCAAAAAGAAAGAACCCAAATCAACCCCGAAGCTTCAGGGAGAAAGCCGCCTGAATATGGCTGCATCAACCAGACTTGACCTGAGAGGAATGACGGTTGAGGACTGCCTGATTGAGCTTGACCGCTTCATTGACCAGGGACTGCGCACGGGACTTAATGAATTTACGATTGTGCACGGCAAAGGCACAGGTGCTTTGCGCAGTGCCGTCACAAGATATCTCAAAGCGTCACCGTTTGTTAAATCAAGCCGTCTGGGTGTTTACGGTGAGGGTGAAGACGGCGTTACAATTGTAATGCTCAAATGAACCTGAAAAGTGTAAAATCAGCTGACTGAAAGATGAATAATCCGCTGAATTATACGCTCTGTAAAGTAAGTGTACTTTACAAACACGGAACACCGTGGGCGTGTAAAAAAGTTTTCCACACTATAAAATGTGGAAATGTGGATATATCTTGTGTTAAATGCCGCAAAATCCCACAAGGTATGGAATTTCCACGGTTTTTATGTCAAAAAGGTGAGAAAAATGTGGAAAACCGCCCCTATTAACGGCAAAAATTACACTTGACAAGTGCATATTATTTTAGTATAATACTGACCTGTAAAGCGAAGATACTTTACAGGTCGGCTGTTTTTCTGACCTTTTTGTGCAGAATAAACAACCGTCTTGATTTTTGCTCATTTTCAACAAATTACTGCCGTTTTCGGCATAAAATCAGAAAGGAGGGTCAGGTTTGGCAAAGAATTATGAAATGGCTGTGCTCATTGATTTTTACGGTGAAATGCTCACGGCTAAGCAGCGTGATTTTTTGGAATATTATTATAACGACGACCTCTCTCTTTCTGAAATAGCAGAGAACGAAGGTATCACCCGTCAGGGCGTAAGAGATGCCATCAAGAGAGCTGAAACTCAGCTTCAGGATATGGAAAACCGCCTTGGTATGGCAAAAAGATATGAAGATATCAAATCGGGTCTTGAAGAAATCATTGAGTTTTCAAACCAGATTGCAGAGTATAATCTTCGCCACAGCCTTTCAAAAGAAATCAACGATTTCAGCGTTCGCATCAAAGCTGCTGCAATGACAATGCTTGAAAGCTGATTAAGTTTTTTTCAATACATATTATATATTCGAAATGAGAGGTGAGAGTTTTGGCATTTGAAGGTCTTTCAGAAAGACTCGAATCCGCATTTAAAAATTTAAGAAGCAAAGGCAGTCTTAATGAAGCCGATGTTCGCAGCGCAATGCGTGAGGTGCGTATGGCTTTGCTTGAGGCAGACGTTAACTATAAGGTTGCCAAAGACTTCACCAACAAGGTAACTGAAAAAGCCATCGGTGAAAAGGTTATGGAAAGCCTCACCCCCTCACAGATGGTTATCAAAATAGTGCGCGAAGAGCTTGTTGCTCTTATGGGCGGCACAAACAGCCGACTTGCCTATGCAAACCATCCGCCGACGGTTATTCTGATGTGCGGTTTGCAGGGTTCAGGTAAAACAACTCACTGCGCAAAGCTTGCATTAAAGCTCAAAAAAGAAAACCACAGGCCGCTTCTTGTTGCTTGTGATATTTACAGACCTGCTGCTATCAAGCAGCTTCAGGTTGTTGGCGAACAGGTTGATGTTCCCGTTTTTGAAATGGGTCAGACCGATCCCGTCAGAATCGCAAGAGATGCGATTGACTATGCAAAAGACCACGGCAATGACTACGTTATTCTTGACACGGCAGGTCGTCTGCACGTTGATGAAGAGCTTATGAATGAGCTTAAGTCGGTCAAGGCAGAGGTTAAGCCTCACGAAATTCTGCTTGTTGTTGATGCAATGACAGGTCAGGATGCGGTTAACGTTGCAACGTCGTTTGACGGTGCGCTCGGTATTGACGGTCTTATTCTCACCAAGATGGACGGTGACACCCGAGGCGGTGCGGCACTTTCGGTAAGAGAAGTTACGGGCAAGCCCATCAAGTTTGTCGGTATGGGCGAAAAGCTTGACCAGCTTGATGCTTTCCACCCCGACAGAATGGCTTCCAGAATTCTCGGTATGGGTGACGTTCTTTCGCTCATCGAGAAGGCTGAAATGGCGATTGACGAAAAGAAGGCCGAGGAGCTTGAAAAGAAGCTTCTTCAGAATAAATTCGACCTTAACGACCTGATGGACCAGTTTGACCAGATTCGCAAAATGGGTTCAATTCAGGATATGCTCGCCCTTATTCCCGGTATCGGCAATAAGGCAAAGGATATTGAGGTTGATGAACGCAAGTTTGACAGAATGCGTGCAATCATCCTTTCGATGACCGAAAAAGAGCGTCAGAATCCCGACATCATCAATCCTTCACGCAAAAAGAGAATTGCTCTCGGTTGCGGCCAGAATATTGAAGATGTCAACAGACTGCTCAGCCAGTTCAGGCAGATGCAGAAGATGTTTAAGCAGATGGGCGGCAAAAAAGGCGGCAAGCGCAGAAGAAAACAGCGTTTGAGATTGCCTCAGGGCTTTGACCCTTCGCAGTTCGGAATGTAACAAGTCCGTAAATCGGGACTTTACATTATAAATAATTTTATTTTATACTTTTTGAATCGGTAATTCCATATGTCTGAATTTATTTCAGATGTGAAGCAGTTTTGAATGAGAAGATTTTCGTCACAGTGAGGCGAAAATCTGCAGGAATACGAGGCTATTTCAAAGATTTTTAACAAAACTGTGGCGGAAATATTCCGTTCAAAACCATATGCGATTACCGATTCAAAAAGTATGTTTGGAGGAAAACAAAATGGCAGTAAAAATCAGACTTCGCCGTATGGGCGCAAAGAAAGCACCTTTCTATCGTATCGTTGTTGCGGATTCAAGATATCCCCGTGACGGCAGATTCATCGAAGAAATCGGCACTTACAACCCCACAGTAACTCCCTCAGAAGTAAAGGTTGACGCTGATAAGGCAAAGCAGTGGATTGCTAACGGCGCACAGCCCACAGATACCGTTAAGGCTCTTCTCAAAAAAGAAGGCGTTCTTTAATTAACGGCTTTTGCGAGGTAACTTATGAAGGATTTACTTGTCAGCATTGCTCAGGGTCTTGTTGAAGAACCCGAGGCAGTAGTTGTGACCGTGGACGAGCCCGCTGAAGACGGAAGCGTTGTTTATCACCTTCACGTAAGCGAGAACGACATGGGCAGAGTTATAGGCAAACAGGGCAGGATTGCAAAGGCTATCCGCACAGTTATGCGTGCAGCTGCAACCCGCCAGGATGCAAGGGTAACAGTCGAAATTGATTAAGGAATTTCTTGAAATCGGTGAGATAGTCGGCACTCACGGTGTCAGAGGCGAACTGCGTGTCAACCCCTGGTGCGACTCTCCCGATTATATGGCTAAATTCAAAACCTTATATTTTGGCAGCAATGAAGGCTGTGCGGTGCAGATTAAATCTGCAAGGCCGCACGGCAACATTGTTTTACTCAGAATTAACGGGGTTGAAACCGTTGAAGCGGCGCAGAAGCTCCGCGGCAAGATTTTGTTTATGAAGCGCAGCGATGCAAAGCTGCCGAAGAATAAGTTCTTTATTGCAGAGCTTATCGGCTGTAAGGTGTTTGATGCGGATAATGAGGAAATCTGCTACGGCGAGCTTACAGACGTCAGCCAGACGGGTGCCAACGACGTGTGGCACATAACAAAAAACGGCAGGGAATATCTTATTCCTGCCATTCCCGACGTTGTGGTTGAAACCGACGTTGCGTCGGACAGGGTAACAATCAGACCGCTGAAAGGTATTTTTGACGATGAGGATTGATATTTTAACCCTTTTCCCCGAAATGTGTATGAGCGTTCTGAGTGAGAGCATCATCGGCAGGGCAAGGGAAAACGGCTGCGTTGAAATCAACTGCCGCAACATAAGGGATTATACGCTGGATAAGCATAACCGTGTTGACGATTCGCCTTACGGCGGCGGTACGGGTATGATAATGCAGACCCAGCCCATTTACGATTGTTTTAAGTCGCTCTGCGACGAAATCGGCGAAAGACCGCACCTTATCTATATGTCGCCCCAGGGCAAAACATTAACACAGGAAAGGGTCAAGGAGCTTGCGCAGCTCCCGAACGTGGCTCTTCTTTGCGGCCACTATGAGGGCGTTGACCAGCGCATTATTGACGAAATCGTTGACGAAGAAATCTCAATCGGCGATTACGTTTTGACGGGCGGCGAGCTGCCTGCGCTGATTGTTGCCGACAGCATTTCAAGAATGCTCCCCGGTGTGCTTGCGAATGAGGATGCATTTACGCTTGAGAGCCATTATTCGGGTCTTTTAGAGCATCCGCAGTATACAAGACCGTTTGAATGGCACGGCGAAAAAGTGCCCGACGTGCTTATTTCGGGACACCACGCAAACATTCAGAAATGGCAACGTGAGCAGAGCCTTAAGCGCACTCTTGAGCGCCGACCCGATATGCTCGAAAAAGCGGAATTAACTAAAAAAGATAAAGAATATCTTGAGAAAATAAAGAACTCCGAGGAATGATTCCTCGGAGTTCTTTATGCTTTTAGCGGACAATGCCGCCTTTCATTTTGTTGAGTTCACGGTAGCTGATAAGCTCAATGCCGTGGTCTTTGAGATACTGGTGGGTGTAGGGGTCTTTCATAAGCTGATATTCCCAAACTCTGTCCTGCCATCTTGAGGTGATGCTCTTGAGTTCATCGGTTTCGATTGAGGGATGAATAAAGGTTTCCGTTACGCCGTCGGGAAGGTCGGTCCAGATTTTAAGAATCATATCTCTGTATGTTTCGTAGCTCTGACGCATATCGTCGTTCCAGTCGGGGAAAAGGAGATAGTCGGGGATAACAACGTTATATTTTTTACCCCAGTGCTTTGAAAGATACGTTACTGCGCTGTAAAGGAAATAAGGTGTGCCGTTGGGGCAGATTCGCTTATCGTGCTTTGTGTAAAGACGGTATGCATAGCCGTATTCGCCGCAGATGCGGAGTGTAAGCTTCGCAAGACCGAGTCTGCCTGTGTAGTGGCCGTAGAGAGAACCCATATGGTTATCAACGTGTGAGGGCTTCATACCCATGCTGTGAGCAAGGTCAATCTGAGCCTTGATTTCAGCTTCAAGGTCAGCGTAGGAAGCGTTCTTTTCAACCTGGTCGCTTTCGTGCCACATAAAACCTTCTTCATCAATAAGTGTTTTGCCGTTTGTGAGAGGCTTCCAGCGGTATTTTGCCCATTCGCTTGTCATTGTGAGATGAATGCCGATGGGGTATTCAGGGTGGTCGATTGAAAACTTAACGGCTTCTTCTGCTGCGGGGCAGGGCATCATAACGGTTGCTGATTTAAGAAAACCGCCTTCAAAAAGCTCTGCAACAGCAGCGTTTGCTGCTTTGCACATTCCGTAATCGTCTGCATTTACTATAAGATATTTTGCCATTTTAACTTCTCCTTCTTATGCTTTAACCGCAAGGTCAATCAGGTCAATCGAACCAACAGGGCATACGCTGTGGCACTTGCCGCAGCCTGTGCATTTATCATAGTCAACCTTTGCGCAGAAGCGGTCAATGCTGATAGCTTCTGCTTCACAAGCTTTTACGCACTTCATACAGCCGATGCAGCCTGCCGTGCACTCCTTGCGTGTGATTGCGCCCTTATCGTGGTTCTTGCAAAGAACGGCAGCCTTGATTTCTTCAAGAGGCATCATTTCAATAAGAGCGTTGGGGCAGGTTTTAACGCACATTTTGCAGGCTTTGCAAATATGAGGATTGACTCTTGCAACGCCGTCGCAAATGCTGATTGCATTATAAGGGCAAGCCGCTGCGCAGTCGCCGAAACCGAGACAGCCGTAAATGCACTCCTTGGGACCGCCGAAAATCTGGGCAGCCATACGGCAGCTCTGAACACCCTGATATTCAAGCTTTGTTGCGGCGTTTACGTTATGACCCTGGCAAAGCACAACGGCGGCAGAGGGCTTTACGTTGCCTGCGGCAAGACCCGTGATTTCACCGATTGCTTTTGAAACGTCGTTTCCGCCGGGGGCGCAGAGTGCGGTGTCCGTTGTTTCACCCTTTGAGAGAGCGGCGGCATAGCCGTCACAGCCTGAAAAGCCGCAGGCACCGCAGTTGGCACCGGGCAGGCATTCTCTGATGGCTTCTGCTTTTTCGTCAACGGGAACGGCAAAAACTTTTGAAGCAACCGTCAGACCGACGGCGGCAATAAGGCCGATAACACCCAGAACTACTACTGCAAATAAAATAGCGTTCATATCAATTACCTCCTTAACCGAGAATTCCTTCAACAAGACCGGTGAAGCCCATGAAGGAAAGCGAAACGATTGAAGCGGCTATAAGAACGATGGGAAGACCCTGAAGGAACTTGGGAACATCGCTGCTTTCAAGCCTTGAACGAACGCCCGAGAAAAGAACCATTGCCAGCATAAAGCCGAGACCTGCGCCAACGCTGTTCACAAGGGACTCAAGATAGGTGTATCCTTCTGTGAAGTTGAGAAGAACAACGCCGAGAACTGCGCAGTTGGTTGTGATGAGGGGCAGATAAATGCCGAGCGCATTATAAAGCGGAGGCATAAACTTTTTGAGGATAATCTCGACAAGCTGAACAAGAGCAGCAATAACGAGAATGCAGACAATTGTCTGAAGGTATTCGAGATCGTTTTTGATGAGAAGATTATTTAAGGGGTAGCAAACTGCGGTTGAAAGAGCCATAACGAAGATACCCGCCGCCGACATACCCACTGCTGTGTTGAGCTTTTTGGAAACGCCCAGGAAGGGGCAGATGCCGAGGAATTTGCTCAAAACGAAGTTAGCCGTGAGAATGGCTGTGAGGAGGATGGAGATATAACCTGTCATACTTCAGCAACCTCCTTTTTTTCTTCGCAATTTTCGCCCTTGTTGAGAAGAGCGCAATTCTTTGCCATGGGGCAGGCGGAGCAGCCGCCGAGTTCAGCCTTGGGCTTGCCCTTGCTTTCTGCAAGCTTGTTTGCGCAAGCCATAAGAATGCCGAAGGTGAAGAAGCCGCCGGGGGCAAGAATGAATATGGTCATCGGGCTGATTGCGCTGCCTTCGCCGATAAGCGTTATACCGTCGAAACTTGTTATTCCGACAAGTGAAAGGAGGTTGGATGCGCCCGAGAAGATTGTGCCTGCGCCGATGATTTCTCTGACAGCGCCCATGCAGCAAAGGGCAAACGTAAAGCCTACGCCCATACCGAGACCGTCAACTGCAGAAGCAAGAACGGGGTTTTTGCCTGCAAAGGCTTCCGCTCTGCCGAGAATGATGCAGTTAACAACAATCAGCGGCAAGAAAACGCCGAGCGATTTATCAAGCGCAGGAACAAAAGCCTTGACTATCATCTGAACGATGGTAACGAACGATGCAATAATTACTATGTATGCAGGGATTCTTACCTTTGAGGGGATAATCTTTCTCAAGGCAGAGATAACGATGTTTGAGCAGATGAGAACTATCATTGCCGAAACACCCATACCCAGAGCGTTGACAATGCTTGTTGTAACAGCAAGAGTGGGGCAGGTGCCCAGAACAAGACGCATAACAGGGTTTTCGCTTATAAGACCTTTTGAAAATTCCTTACGGAGCGATTTCTTTTCAGCCATTGTTCTCACCTCCTGCTGCTTCAATTGCCGCATTGACCGCTTTGGTTACGGCTTTTGATGTGATGGTTGCACCCGTGAGAGCTTTGATTTCGTTCTCTGCGGGGGTACCCTTGTTTACTTCTATACCGGAAATTTTGCCGATAAACTGCTTGAGGAAACTTTCTTTTGAAGCGTTTGCGCCAAGACCTGCAGTTTCGCTCATTGAAAGGATGTTGACGCCCGTGACCTTGCCTTCAAGGTCAACGCCTGTCATAACGTTAATATCGCCGCCATAACCCTTTTCAACGGTAACAACAACGTAACCGATGGTTTTGCCGTCTTTGTCGAGCGCAGGCACAAGCTTGATGCCGTCATCGTTTGTGAATTCTTCACCAAATGAAGCAGCGTCAGCAAATACAACCTGTCTCGACTTTGCTTCGTTTTCTGCATTTACCTCAGCGATTTTGGGGGCAGTAACGTTGTTTGTTACTGCAAGAAGCAGAGCGGCAACAACGCAGATGATAAGCAAAACAACTGTCGGGGCGGCGTATTCTTTAATTTTTTTCATTTCTCAGCCGCCTCCTTTGCCTTTTTCTCTTTTTTGGGTGTGCCGAAGGGCTTGGGAATTGTAAGTCTGTCAATATACGGAACAACAAGGTTCATAATGAGGATTGCGAAAGAAACACCTTCCGTCATTGAAGCAAAAATTCTGATTAAAGCGGTGATGATACCGCAGCCGACACCAAAGATGATTTTGCCTCTGACCTTGATGGGGCAGGTTGAATAGTCTGTTGCCATAAAGAAAGCACCGAGGAGCAGACCACCGCCCATTACCTGATAAAGAACGGCGCCGATATCACCTTTTTCAGCGATAAGAGTGATGAGAGCAACCGTGCCGATATATGTGAGAGGAATTGCAGGGGAGATAACCTTTCTTGCGATAAGGTAGATGCCGCCGATGATAAGAGCAACGGCGCAGGTTTCGCCGAGTGAGCCGGCTCTGTTGCCGAAGAACATATCGGCGAGCGAGGGAGCGTCAGCCGAACCGTAGCCGACGGCAAGAGGTGTTGCGGTGGTTGTTACACCTGTTTTCCAAGAGAACGGAGCTGCCCAGTTACCCATTTGAGCACCGAACGAAAGCAGAAGAACGATTCTTGCGGTGATGGCAGGGTTAGCAAAGTTCTGGCCTATGCCGCCGAAGAACTGCTTAACAACTACGATTGCAACAACACTGCCGATTGAAGCCATCCAATAGGGGATTGTTGAGGGCAGGTTGAGAGCGAGGATAAGACCTGTAACAACAGCGCTTAAATCGCCTATCGTCTGGTGACGCTTCATAACCTTGCGTGATATGTATTCTGCAAGAACGGCAGAGCTGACCGTAAAAGCGGTAACAATAAGAGTTCTGGGGCCGAAGAAAATAACCGATGCAATGAGGGCAGGGATAAGTGAAATTATAACGTCAAGCATAATTCTTGTGGTTGTTTGAGTTGAACGCAAATGGGGCGAAGCGCTTACAACCAATTTTTTACCGTTAACCATTATTTGTTGCCCTCCTCTCTGAGAATTGCCTTTGCCAGCCTCATATGCTGAACAAGGGGTTTGCCTGCCGGGCAGGCGAATGCGCAGCTGCCGCATTCCATACATACGTTTACGCCGGCTGCTTTAAGCATTGAAACGTCTTTTGTTTTTGCTGCTCTGACGATGTTTGTGGGCATAAGGCTCATCGGGCAAGCCGTTGCGCATCTGCCGCAGCGGATGCAGTCTGTTTCAGGCTTGAGAACGGCGTCGTCATGCGCAAAAGCAAGAATTGCGTTGTTCTGCTTAAGAACGGGTAAATCCGTGCCGACAATGGCAAGACCCATCATCGGGCCGCCTGTAAGGATTTTGCAGGGATCTTTGCTGAATCCGCCGCAGAAATCAATAATTTCGCTTATGCTTGTGCCAACGGGAACTCTGACGTTTTTGGGCTCGGCAATTGCTGAACCGTCAACGGTAAGTGAGCGGCTGACAAGCGGTTTGCCTGTTTTGAGGTAACGGGCGATGAATGCAACAGAAGCAACGTTCATAACAACGCAGCCAACGTCGGCAGGAAGCTTTCCGGGCGGAACTCTTCTGCCCGTTGCGGACTGAACCATCATTTTTTCTGCGCCCTGAGGATATTTTGATTCAAGCACCATAAGCTTCACTTCGTCGTGTTTATCGAGCGAATGGTCGGCGATGCTCTTGAGAACCTTGAATGCTTCGGGCTTGTTATCTTCAACGGCGATGATTACCTGCTTGAAGCCGAGAAGGTCTTTGAGCAGATATACGCCGGAGAGAATATCCCAGGAGTTTTCGATACACTCACGGTAGTCAACGGTGATGAAAGGTTCGCATTCAGCTGCGTTGACAACGAGGGTGTCAATGTTTTTGTCTGCAGGGAAGTTGAGCTTGATGTGAGTCGGGAAGCCTGCACCGCCCAGACCCACAAGACCCGATGCACGCACCGCCTTGATGAGGTCTTCCTTTGTTTCAACGTGGGGAGCTTCAATGCCTTCCCAAAGACGCATTTCACCGTCAGATTCGATTGTAACCGCCTTTGAAAGTGTGCCGTTTGGCATTTTGATATCGCCGACAGCGGTAACAACGCCCGAAACAGATGAGTGAATGGGAGCACTTACAAATTTATCGGTGTCACCTATAAGCTGACCGACTGCAACGGTATCACCGACTTTAACTACGGGCTCACAGGGAGCTCCGATATGCTGCTGCATGGGGATAACAACTTTTGAGGGAGCAGGCATTCTGACAACCTCAAGCTCGGCGGTGTTTTTGTGGTGATGAACCTTAACGCCGCCTCTGACCTTTTTGATGGCAGACAAAACGCCTGCCGGAAGGGTCTTAGCCATAGAGAATTCCTCCTTTATGTTTAATGATAGAAATGTTTTTTTTGTTTTTCGAGAACGGGGATAACCGCTTTGAGTATAAGCCCCGTAACAGCACCTGTTGCAATGCCGAAAACGGCAAGGGCAGGAGCGTAATATGCTATAACTCCGCTGCCGGTAATAACCGCCGCTGCACCGAGCTGACCTGCGTTATGGCAGATGGCGCAAATAACGGAAATGCCGACAAGACCGAGCTTGTTGCTTGCAAACCTGAGAAGCAGCCACATGGCAAGGGTGGAAAGAAGTCCGCCCGAAAGGCTCATTATGCCTGCCGTGAAACCTCGTGTTACAAAAGCAAAGCCTCCCTTTACAAGGGTGATTGCCAAAGCCTGTGGCAGACCGAGGCTGCCTGCCGCAAACATCGTTATTATGTTTGAAAAACCGGGTTTTGCTCCCGGCGGAAGAAAAGGAATCGGCGGTATAAGGCTCTCAAGAAATCCGAGAGCGATGGCCTGAGCGCAAAGGATTGCGCCGAGAGCCGTTTTGAAAGCAAGTTTTTTATTCATATCACCAGGTCATAACATCAACGTCTGAGCCGCTAACGGTAACAACCGTTTTTGCAGGCAGACAAACGGCGGTATCTCCTTTTCTGTTCAGTTTGCCGCAGTTGACGCAAAGCTTATCTTCACAGGCGGAGTTTTCAAAATAAACCGCACCGTTTTCAACGGCAATCACAACCTTCGGCTCGGTGTCAAGCTCAATAAGACGTTTGCCCTGAGCTGCATCGAGGTCAATTGTTTCAATAACCTTGCCGTCAACGGAGATAACCGCTTCAAGCTTATCGGTCTGCCGTGAGTTAAAAAGCCAAAAAGCTGCTGCGGCAGCAAGAATAACCAGAATAACCGCAATGTCACCTTTTCTGAAAAGTTTATTTTTCATATTTATAATCTTTATCCGTAATTTCAAGTTTATCTGCGATGCCGTCTGTTGCAATGATTTTTTTATCTTCCGTGATAAACACAACCTCACAGCCGTATTCTTCTGCAAGGGCTTTGCCGTCTTCAATGCCGAGCACGAAGCACGCAGTGGATAAAATATCACTCAGAGCACCGCTTTGCGAAACAACGGTTACGCTGATAAGCCCGTTATCAACGGGATAGCCTGTTTCGGGGTCGAGAATGTGGTGGTAATTTTTACCGTTTTCTTCAAAGTAACGCTCATAGCTTCCCGAGGTTGAAACGCAACCGTTATTGAGCGAAAGCGTTGCAATGCTTCTGCCTGCGTTGCCGAAGGGGTCACGTATGCCGACGGTTACGTCTTTCTTGCTGCAGATAAGCACGCTGCCGCCAACACTCACAACCGCCTCTTTTATGTTTGCACGGCCGAGGATTGAACGGATTTCATCAAGAGCAATCCCCTTGCCTGCCGCGCCGAAATCAATCACACCGCCCGTAACGGTAATATTGTTGCCGTCAACGGAAACTTTCTCATATCCGCATTCCGAAAGAGCTTTTTTGAGTGCGGCGTCATCCGGCACTTCAGGGTTGTTGCCGAAACTCCAGAGGTCGCTTACTGCGCCGAGGGTAAAGTCAAATGCACCGCCGCTTTTTTTACTCACGTCAAGCAGCAAACGGAAATATTCCGCTGTTTTTTTGCTGAGCGAGCCGCCTTTGTTTTGGTTGACAAGGCTTATTTCAGAAGAGGAATCGTGACGGTTCAGCACACCGTCAAGGTCGGTCACGCATTTTTCAATCTGCTCAAGGCATTTTTCGGCATCTTTGCCTTTTAGCTTAACGGTAACGACGGTATCCATTGCGAAAAAGTTTTTTCCTGCAGTCTTATTGAACACTTCGTCACACACGGCAACGGCAACAAGCACCGCCGCCGCAACTGCGGCAAAAAATATACCGTATTTCTTGAAAAACGCTTTCACCGCCATTCGCCCCCTATTATAATATTATATAATACACCTATAATAGCTTTTTTTCAATAAAATTAATTTACAAACAAAAAAATTGTTGGATTTTCATAAAAAGTCTGTTAAAATATTAAACATAATGACTTAAAGAAAGGGATTAATATGAAAAATATCATTTATATGCCCGTTAAATGCGTCTGCGGTGAAGGCGCAGTTATCAATAACTCTGCATTGCTCTCAAAATTCGGCAAGCGTTGCCTTATTCTTACAGGCGGCAGCGGAGCTGAAAAAAGCGGAGCGCTGGCAGACGCAAAAATTGCTCTTGACAGAGAAAATATTACATATTCGGTTTTTAATAAAATCGGTGAAAATCCGCTGATTTCTGCTTGCCATAAAGCAGGCGAAGCCGCAAGAGAAACGGGTGCGGAATTTATTCTCGGCATCGGCGGCGGTTCGGTGCTTGATGCGGCAAAGGCAGTGGCAATTTATGCGCCAAATTCCGACCTTTCTCCGATTGATATTTACAAAAGAGAATACAAAAACTCACCCCTGCCTGTTGCGCTTATCGGCACAACCGCAGGCACGGGCAGCGAGGTTACGGCGGTTGCTGTTTTAACCAACGATGCAACAGGCGTAAAGAAGAGCATCAAGGGCGACGATTGCTATGCAAAGCTCGCATATTGCGACCCCGCTTATACCTGCTCATTGCCTTATAAATCAACGGTTTCAACGGCTCTGGATGCTTTTGCTCACGCCGTTGAAGGTTACTTTGCGCCGGCGTGCAATTCTGCAATTGAACTGTGGGCGGAAAAATGTATTCCGATGATATATCAGAGTCTTAAAGCTCTCTCACAAGGCGAAAAAATCACTCCGCAAATCAGAGAAAATCTCTATTACGGCTCAATATATGCAGGCCTTGTTATCAACACCTGCGGCACGGGATTTCCGCACCCTCTCGGTTACGTTTTGACGGAAAATTACGGCGTGCCTCACGGTATGGCGTGTGCAGCTTTCTTTGCGCCGTATATTGACCGCTGCGCAAAATTTGCAAGCGAAAAAACAGCAAAATTTATTTCTTTAACAGAAGAAATTGAAGCCGTGAAAGCGGTTATAGCGTCGCTTACTGACCTTGACGGCGTTAAAATCGGAGAGGAAAACGCAAAAAAATACGCCCTGCGTTGGCAGAGCGTTGTTCCCGGAAATTTCACCGCCTCCCCCGGCGGATTGACGCAGGAAGAGGCGGCAAGGATACTTGCTGAGATTTAGCAGCCGCAACCGCAGCCGCAGTCATTCGATCTTACGTTGTTGTTACAGCCGCAGCCGTTGTTGCAACCGCAGTCACCGCAGAAAAGAAGAATGAGAATGATGAAAAGGAACCAGTTGTTATTGCATCCGCAACCCATAATGTAACCTCCTTGAAAAACCCGCCGTTTCGGCGGTGTGTTAGTTCGAAGCGTCTGTGTTTCAGCCGCTTACACTGCTATATTATGTGGCTGCGGGAAATGTGTTACAGAAAAAGAGCCAAAAGCTTTCTCTTGCATATTGACATACTGTATGATATATTATATTCGGTTATGGTCAGATTTTAATTAAAATTATTCAAACAGGAGGCAATGTTTATGTGCCAGTGCAATTGTCAGGGACCCAAGAGTGACCTCACTTTGCTTGAAGGCGTGCTTAATGAATACGCAGGCTCGCCGAGCAATCTTATCACAATTCTCCAGAAAGCGCAGAATATTTACGGCTATCTACCAAAGGACGTTATGTATTGCATCGCAGAAAAGGTGGGAATCACGCCTGCCGACGTTATGGGCGTTGCAACGTTCTATTCGCAGTTCAGACTTACACCCATCGGCAAATATCTTATAATGTCCTGCCAGGGCACTGCCTGCCACGTTAACGGCAGCGAAAGAGTCAGCGCCGCGATTTCGGAATATCTCGGCATCGGCAACGGCGAAACAACGGCAGACGGACTTTTCACTCTCGAAAACGTTGCCTGCCTCGGCTGCTGCTCACTTGCACCCGTTATTATGATTAACGGCGAAGCTTACGGCAATCTTACACCTGATTCGGCGGTTGCCGTTCTTAAAAGCATTCAGGAAAAGGAGGGCAAATGATGCGTATAGTTATCGGCGAAGGCTCCTGCGGCATTGCTGCAGGTGCATCAAAGGTGCATAAGGCGATTGAGGCTCTTATGACGGCAAATGAGCCCTTTGTTCTGGGCAGCACAGGCTGTATCGGTATGTGCTTCCTTGAACCCATTGTTGATTTATATGACGGCAAAACTCTGCTCCGCCGCCTTGTCAAGGTTACGGCGGACGATGCCGAATCCATTGTTGAAGCCGCAAGAAGCGGTGACCTTTCAAAGGTTGATGCAATCACAATTTCTGCAGACGATGAGGAATTCCTCAGCCGCCAGACGAGAATTGCTCTGCGTCACTGCGGTCTGATTGACCCCGTTTCACTTGAAGATTACCGTGAAGCAGACGGCTATCAGGCTCTTGAAAAGGCTCTTAAAACAATGACTCCCGAGCAGGTTATTGAAGAAATCAAGGTTTCGGGTCTTGCAGGCAGAGGCGGCGCAGGTTTCCCCACCTGGTTTAAGTGGAATGCTGCCCGTCAGAGCGTTAGCGATACGAAATATCTTATCTGCAACGCCGATGAGGGCGACCCCGGCGCATTTATGGACAGAGCGGTTATTGAATCCGACCCCCACAGCCTGATTGAAGGTATGCTTATCGGTGCATACGCAATCGGTGCCTGCGAAATGATTGTATATGTTCGTGCGGAATATCCGCTTGCAATCACAAACCTTGAAATTGCAATTGAGCAGGCTAAAAAAGCAAACCTTCTCGGTGAAAATATTCTCGGCACAGGCTTCTCCTGCGATATGAGAATCAAAGCGGGCGCAGGCGCATTTGTATGCGGCGAAGAAACTGCTCTTATCGAATCTCTCGAAGGCAAGAGAGGTATGCCCAGACTCAAGCCTCCTTTCCCTGCACAGAAGGGTTATATGGACGAACCCTCAAATATAAACAACGTTGAAACCTTTGCAAACGTTGCGTGGATTATCAATAACGGCGGCGAAGCTTTTGCCGCAATGGGAACGGAAAACAGCAAGGGCACCAAGGTTTTTGCTCTTACGGGTAAAATCCGCAAGGGCGGTCTTGTTGAAATTCCTATGGGTAAAACTCTGCGTGACGTTATCTACGGCATCGGCGGCGGTATCCGTGATGATAAAGAATTCAAAGCCGTTCAGATGGGCGGACCCTCAGGCGGATGTATCCCCAAGGAGTTGCTTGATACCGTTATCGACTACAAGGCTCTTGCTGCAACGGGCGCAATTATGGGCTCGGGCGGTATGGTTGTTATGGACGAAAGCACCTGTATGGTGGGTATGGCAAAATTCTTCCTTGATTTCACGGCTCTTGAATCCTGCGGCAAATGCGTTCACTGCAGAATCGGCACCGCAAGAATGCAGGAAATTCTGACAAGAATCGTTAAGGGAGAAGGCAAAGAGGGCGATATCGAGCTGCTTGAAGAGCTTTGCGAAGCAGTCAAAGACGGCGCACTCTGCGGCCTCGGTCAGACGGCTCCCAACCCCGTTCTTACCACCATCAGATATTTTAGAAACGAGTATGAAGCACATATCAACGAGAAGAAGTGTCCTGCAAAGGAATGCGTTGACCTTCTCACATATTCAATTGATGCAGAAAAGTGCAAAGGCTGCACACTCTGCGCAAAGAAATGCCCTGCTCACGCCATCAGCGGCGCAGTCAAGCAGGCACATATTATTGATTCCGAAGCTTGTATCCGCTGCGGTCAGTGCGTAAATTCCTGCCGCTTCGGTGCAATAATTGTAGAATAAAGGAGGCGGCGAAATGGAACAGATTAAAATTACGGTCAACGGCCGTGAGCTTATCGGCGAAAAAGGCGAAACCGTTCTTAATATTGCCGCTCGTAACGGCATTGAAATCCCCAATCTTTGCTATAACGGCAAGCTCAAGCTCTACGGCGCCTGCGGTCTTTGCCTTGTGGAGGCGGAAAACAGCCCCAAGCTTATGCGTGCCTGCGCAACCTTTGCTCAGGACGGTATGGTGCTCAGCACAAACACACCCAGAGTCAAAAAGGCAAGAAAAATTGCGCTTGAGCTTATTATGAGTGACCACAGCGGCGACTGCGTTGCTCCCTGCTCGCTCAACTGCCCTGCACACACCGATATTCAGGGTTACCTTAAAGCAATTGCAAACGGCGACGATAAGGAAGCCGTTAAAATCATAAAGGAAAAAATTCCGATTCCCGCATCAATCGGCAGAGTGTGCCCCCACCCCTGTGAGAGCAACTGCCGCCGCAGACTTGTTGAAGAACCCCTTTCGGTTGCTTATCTCAAGGCTTTTGCGGCTGATAACGACCTTGCTTCAGATGCACCCTACACTGCAACACCCGAAGAAGCAACAGGCAAAAAGGTTGCCGTTATCGGCGGCGGTCCTGCAGGTCTGACTGCGGCTTATTATCTGCGACTTTCAGGTCACGAGGTTACAATTTATGAAGCTATGCCTGAAATGGGCGGTATGCTGCGCTACGGTATTCCCGAATACCGTCTGCCCAAGGCTGTTCTTGCAAAAGAAGTTGCGGCTATCGAAAAACTCGGCGTTGAAATGAAAAACAACGTCAAGGTCGGCAAGGATATATCTTTTGAAGAAATCAAAAACGGCGCAGATGCGGTTCTTGTAACAATCGGCGCATGGAAGGGCAGCAGCATCGGCTGCGAGGGCGAAAACCTTGAAGGTGTGCTCAGCGGCATTGATTTCCTGCGCGAGGTCAATATGGGCAACCGCCCCGAAATCGGCAAAAACGTTGCCGTTGTCGGCGGCGGCAACACCGCCATGGATGCTTGCCGTACAGCTGTAAGATGCGGTGCGGAAAACGTTTACGTTATCTACCGCCGCACAAGAGCTGAAGCTCCTGCGGAGGATATTGAAATTGAAGAAGCAATTGAGGAGGGCGTTGAATTCCTTTTCCTGACCAATCCTGCCGAAATCATCGGCGAAAACGGCAAGGTCAAGTCAATCAAGCTTCAGGTTATGCAGCTCGGCGAGCCCGACGCTTCAGGCAGAAGAAAGCCTGTTCCCGTTGAAGGCGAGTTCAGAACGCTTGACGTGGATACCGTTATTTCAGCTATTGGTCAGAAATGCGCTCCCACAGGTCTTGAAGAAATCGAGCTTACAAGATGGGGCACAATCATTGCTGCAAAATCAACCTGCCTTACCAACGTAGAGGGCGTTTTTGCCGCAGGCGATGCAACAAATAACGGCGCATCAATCGCTATTGATGCCATTGCCGAGGCAAACGAAGCGGCAAGAGCCATCAACGCATATCTGCTCGGTATGCCTATGGATTTCCCCGAGCCTTACTATTCAAAGAAAAACGTTACCGCAGAAATGCTTGCTGACAGAGAAAAGAAGGCAAGAGCGGTTATGTCGGTCAAAGACCCTGCATACCGCCGCAACAACTTTGACGAAGTGCTCAACGGCTTCACAGAAGAACAGGCAAGAGAAGAAGCAAAGCGTTGCCTTGAGTGCGGTTGCCACGATTTCAAAGAGTGTAAGCTTATCCGCTATGCAAACGATGAGCCCATCAACCCCGAAAGACTTGCCGGTGAAATCCACGAGAGCTTCAAGGAAACAAAGCTTGTCACAATCGAGCGTGACCAGGGCAAGTGCATTCTTTGCAATCTCTGCGTAAGAACCTGTAAGGAAGATGCGCAGCAGAGCATTCTCGGACTTGTCGGCAGAGGCTTCAAGACCGTTATCAAGCCTGAATTTGAGGGCAGCGATAAGATTGAGGTCTGCAAGACCTGCGGCAAATGTGTTGAGGTTTGCCCCACGGGCGCACTTAAAATCCTTAAATAAAAACGAACGGATGTGCTTTTTCGGCACATCCGTTTTTTAGTGAATAATGAATAGTGAAGAATGAATAGTTAAGGGTAGACTTCGTCGCACCTGATTATATTTCCGCCTCAGCGTAGCCGATGCATTCTCTGCCTTTTATCGGGTTGGCGATATCTCTTGCGTTAAAATAAAGGCGCAGAGTGTTGCCATAACGCACAAGGTGGCTTGCATAAACAAACTGCTTCATCCAGTCGTTACCGTCAATAACGGCAGGCTCAACAAGCATCTTATTGAACTCGAATTTCAGACCGTCGGCAGAGGTCAGCAGAATAATTGCAGAGTGGCTTTTGCCGTCCTTTTCATAAATGCCGTTCTGAATTCCGATATAGCCGTCGCTGAGCTTATAAACCTTAAGGCAACCGCTGCAAAGGTTGAGATAGGGGTCGTTTTTGTCGGGCGAAATAAGCGGTTTTTCTGCCGAAATATAGCCGCTGTCAACCCTTTTGCTTTCTGCATAGCTGATATGCGTCGGCTCGCAGAAGCCGCAGTCTTTGATATAGGTCAGACCGCAGGAATAATAAAGGCGGTTTACGCCGTTTTCCTGCAGAAGAAACGGATTTGAAATCGACATTCCTCTTTCGCTGTTTTCGTAATCCCTTGTGTTGGTGATAACGGGTCTGGGCACGGACCAATTCAGCAAATCAGCGCTTTCAACAACGTAGATTTCCGACTTCCATTTGACTGCATTCACAACGTTGAGGGCGTTGAAAAACAGGGGACGTGTTCTTTCATAGAAAAGATAATACTTACCGTCAATATAATTGATATTGGGGCGCATTGCACGGTTTGTTACCTTTTGCACCTTTTTGAAATCAATGCCGTTATCGCTCACAAAGTGAAAAATGCCGAAGGTGGTGTGAAAAAACATATGCCATTTGCCGTCGTGGCAGTTATCGGGAGTGAGCATTGACGGGTCGGCAACAACAAACGAGCCGTGAAATGGTTTTAAAATAGGGCGGCTGCTGATTTTGAAATCTGCATTTATTATCTGATTAACGGTAAGGTTTTTCATAATTACCTCCATTTGCGAATATAAAAAATTCTACCACATAATTTGGAATTAATCAATAAACTTTAATTTTGAAAATACTCTTGTAATAATTGCGTTTTTACTGTAAAATAAAAATGTTATACTAACCGTAAGGAGGATTTTTATGCCAACTTCAAGCATAACCAAAATCAAAACAGGCAGAAACAATCTTTTTCTGCGTGTTGCAAAGGGCCATTTTGCAACAAACCACGCTCACAGCAACTATTATATTGACGTTGCTGCCCAGAAATCACGTCTTTCAGAAGCAAAGGCTGTTGCACAGGAGCTTTGCAGCCACAGCAAATATAAGACTAACATCATCGACACCATTCTTTGCCTTGACGGCACAGAGGTTATCGGCGCTTGCCTTGCTGATGAGCTGACCAAAAACAACTGGATGAATATAAATGCCCACCAGACCGTTTACGTTGTTACACCTGAAATAACAAGCGGCTCGCAGCTTCTTTTCAGAGATAACATTGTGCCTATGATTAAGGGCAAACACGTGCTTGTGCTTGCAGTTTCTGTTGCAACGGGCGGCACTGTAAAGGCGGCTATGGAAGCTGTAAACTATTACGGCGGCGAAATTGTCGGCGTTGCTTCAATTTTCTCAACCGCAAAAGAGTGCAACGGCTATGCGGTTAACTCCGTTTTCAACCCCAACGATATTCCCGGCTATTTTACTTGCCCCTCACACGAATGCCCGCTGTGCAAAGAGGGCAAAAAGCTTGATGCACTTATCAACAGCCACGGATTTTCAAAATTATAAAAAATAACGGCAGGAGAAATTTCCTGCCGTTTTTGACTGTATTATCAGATTTCGGGCATAAACGAGGGCATAAGCTGAAGCTTGAAAAGGTTCATTTTGTGCTTTCTGTCAATCAGCTCTTTTTTAGCCGCATCTTCAATTTTACCTGTGCGGATATAAACGTCAAGCTCAGCATAGGAGAAGCCGAGGTTTTCTTCGTCTGTTTTGCCGCAAAGACCGTCAATCGGCACTTTTTCAACAAGCTCTGCCGGGAGTCCGAGAAGATGACCGATTTCTTTTACCTCCGTAACGGTGAGATTGCTCATTGGTGAAAAATCGCCGACGGAATCACCGTAACGTGTTGAATAGCCGACCCAGTCCTCCGAAAGGTTGCAGGTGTTGCAAACCCTGCCGTTAACAGATTGGCTGACGGCATAAACCGTGGACATTCTGATTCTGGGGGGCAGATTTTCTCTTGCTTGCTTTGATATTTCAAGCTCATCGGGGAAAGCGCCGATTATTGAATCAACGGCATTTTTGATGTTGATAACGTGATGCTCGATTCCAAGGTGATTGACGAGCATAAATGCCATATCAATATCGTGCTGCTCGCCCTGAGGCATCAGCACGCCCACAACTCTGTCTTTGCCGAGAGCTTCAACGCAAAGCGCAGCCGCAACGGAGCTGTCCTTGCCGCCCGAAATACCGAGCACAGCTTTGCAGCCTTTGCCGTTTTCTTCAAAAAAGTTTCTAATCCATTCAACACATTCGTTTTTGACTTTAAGCGCATCAAACATCGGAATGCACCTCCGTTAATTTTGGTTTAACCGTTTATTTTTCAATGACGCTGACTTGACACATCTTCATTGTCAGAAGAGCTGCGTTATGGCTTTCAACCGTAACGCCTGCGCAGCAGGTAGCATCAACACTGACTTTTGTTTCAAGGAAATTCGCTTTCATCAGCAGTGCGTTTGAAACAACGCAGATATCCGTGCAAAGGCCGATAAGCTCAATCTCGATTTCAGCAGGGTCATAATTTGCTCTGATATATTCGGGCAGCTCTGTTGAGCCGAAAGTGGGTTTTTCAATAGCTTTATAAGTCTTTTTGTCAAGAGCAACCTGAACTTTTGCATCGAGCTTCCAGCCGTCAGTGTCTTTTATGCAATGAGGAACGGGGAGATTTTTGCCTTCCTGTGTTTCCATATAATTTTCAGCGTGAGTGTCGTAGGTGACGATAATGTCACCGTCATAATTTTTGATTTTATCAACAACGTTATCCACAATTGCAACTGCTTCGGCTGTTCCGAGCGCACCGTCAACAAAATCTTTCTGCATATCAACAACAATAAGTATTTTTTTCATAATATCACCTTTCAGAGTATAAATCCGACTTAAATTATATCAAAAACAGATTAAACCGTCAACAGACTTTGAAAAATCGCTTGCAAAGTGCGCAGTTGGCAAAAAACAGCTTTGAGCAACCGGGGTATTGAGTTTTTTTATATTATATGCTAAAATTAAAAAATGTAAATATGTTTGACTTTGAAACGGACAGTTATTTAAAAGAAATCAAAAAACGGAGGAATTTTCATATGAATTCTGTTGAGGTTTTTGAACAAATGTATAAGAAAAAGGCGCAGCACGTTGCTTTTACGCCTTACAGAATCTGCCCTATCGGTGCGCACAGCGACCATCAGCTCGGCAAAATAACGGGTTTTGCCATCAATAAGGGTATTCATATCGCCTACGGACCCAAGGAAAACGGCGTTATTGAAATCAAATCCCTGCAGTTTGATAAACGTGCACAGTGGCACGTTGCCGCAACACCCGAAGAACCGCAGGGTGACTGGGCAGACCATCTCAGAGGAGCAACCGTTGCGCTCAACAAGCGTTATCCGCTTCGCAGAGGCTTGTGCGCTGTTGTTGACGGCGAGCTGCCCATCGGCGGTCTTTCATCATCGGCGGCGGTTATCATCACGTTTTTATCCGCTCTTTGCACAATGAACGGAATTTTACTCACGCCCGATGAGCTTATAGCAATTTCACAGGAGGCAGAAAACGCTTACGTCGGCGTTGCCTGCGGTAAGCTCGACCAATCCTGCGAGGTGTATTGCAAAAAAGACCACCTGCTTTATATGGATTTGAGGGATAACACTTATGAACGTATTCCTGTGCATCCCGATATGAAGCCGTTCAAAATAGCAATTTTCTTCAGCGGTCTTGAGCGCTCGCTGGCAGGCTCTGCTTTTAATATGCGTGTTGATGAATGCAGAAGCGCAGCGTATGCTCTCAAGGCATATGCAGGTATGGAATACGGCAAGTTTGAAGAAACAAATCTGCGTGACGTGCCCTACGAGGTTTATCTTGAGCATAAGGACAAACTCCCTGAAAACTGGCGCAAGCGTGCCGAGCATTGGTATACCGAATATGAGCGTGTGTGCAAAGGTGCGGAAGCCTGGCGTAGGGGCGATATTGAGGAATTCGGCAGACTCTCTTTTGAAAGCGGCAAATCTTCAATTTATAATTGGGAAACAGGTTCTCCCGAGCTGAAAAAGCTTTATGAAATTATGACCGAAACCGAGGGCATCTATGGCGGACGCTTTTCGGGCGCAGGTTTCAAGGGCTGCTGCATGGCTCTTATTAACCCCGATTATGAGCAGAGCATTGTTGAAACCGTTACACGCAGGTATCTGGAAGAATTTCCCCACCTTGCAGGCAAATATTCCGCCCACATCTGTGAAACGGCAGACGGCGTTAATCTTGAGGTGTAAAAATGAAGTGTCTTATTCTTGCGGCAGGATACGCCACACGGCTCTATCCTCTGACCGAAAATTTCCCCAAGCCCTTGCTTGACGTTGGCGGCAAAACCATTCTGGATTGGTTGGTTGACGATATCGACACCTCGGGTGAGGTTGACGAATACGTTGTTATTTCCAACCATAAATATGCTCACCATTTTGAGAGTTGGGCAAAAACAAAGGTGCAGAAAGTCACGGTTGTTGATGACGGCACGGATACCAACGAAACCCGCCTGGGTGCAGTTAAGGATATTCAGTTTGCAATCGAAAAGCTTGGTCTTGACGACGATATGCTTGTTATTGCAGGCGATAACGTGCTTGATTTCAGCCTCACAAGGTTTGTGGCATATGCAAAAGAAAAGGCCACCTCCTGCATAATGCGTTATTATGAGCCTGAATTCCAAAAGCTTCTCAAGTGCGGCGTTGTTACGGTTGATGAAACTGATAAGGTGCTTGGTATGACCGAAAAATCGCCCACGCCTGCAACACATTGGTGCTGCCCTCCGTTTTATTATTACACCAAAAACGATGCAAGGCTTGTTCAGAAGGGGATAGACAGCGGCTGCGGCACGGATGCACCCGGCAGCTATATTGCCTGGCTCTGCACGCAAACGCAGGTTCACGCAATGGAAATGCCCGGCAAGCGTTATGATATCGGCAACCTTGAAAGCTATGAAAAGGTAAAAAACGAATATAAAGGCATTGATAAATAACAAACACCGCAGTTGACACAACCGTGTCAGCTGCGATTGCTTTTTGCTGAATAAGAATCGTATTTTGAACAAATAATGTTGATTTTTGATTACGGCTGCAGTATAATATGTTACACGAATTAAAGAGAAAATGAAAAGGTGAATGAAATGAAAACTACAAAAAGAATTACGGCAATTTTGCTGATTTCAAGCTTATTGCTCTGTTTGTTCAGCCTTAACGCAGCTGCACAGCCTGAAACCATCGTTGTAAAAATGGCTAATTACAACGTTGCGGGTATGCCGAAGTTTGACGGCACCGGAACTGCGAACCACAAGCTGATAGCTGATTACATCACAGAAAACGGTTTTGATATTGTTGCGGTTCAGGAGGACTTCGCTTATAATAAGGCTCTTGTAAGCGGTCTTGACGGCTTCGATTATTTTACCAATCATTTCGGTTCAATCCCCGGCGGTGACGGATTGAATATTTTTTCTGACGGAATGGCAATTTATAACGAAGAAAGACGTCCCTGGAAAGATTCGTTCGGAGATATAGCGGAAGGCGATATACTGACCCCGAAAGGTCTTGTCTATACGGTTATTGAAGTTGCTGACGGAGTATACGTTGATTTCTATAATATACACGCTGATGCCTTCGACACTTTGGGTTCGGTGATGGCGAGAAGGAGCAACTTTGAACAGGTTGCGGATATGATAGAAGAAAACTCTCAAAAAAACAACAGGCCCGTTATTGTTACGGGCGATTTCAACAGCTTCTTCCACACAACTTCCGAAATAGACAGCCGGATGTATGAAACCTTTTATGAACGTTGCGGTATGAAAGATGCGTGGGTCGAACTCCATAATGACGGCGATTATCACGATTTTTCTCAATGGGACCATTCGCCTGATGCTTATTGGGGCGTTTGGGATTCGGTTGAAAAGTTCCTTTATAAAGACGGCGGAGGCGTTACCGTAAATCCGACAGAGTTCAAGTATACGTGGATAGTAAACGAAGAAGGTGAAAGCGTTTCGGACCACGCAATGGCAGAATGCGTTTTTGAGTTTACCGTAACAGAAGATTTCGTTGAAAACACACAGGAATTGGAAGTTGTGAAGGTTTCTCCGCTCAGAAACTTTTTCAATACAATCAAATGGATTTTCAAAGATCTTATTTATATTTTTTCGCACCTTGACGAAATGATTGAATTTATGGGTTTATAAGCCGCAAAGCTTTAAACAGCAAAACAAACACCGCAGTTGATACAATCGTGTCAACTGCGGTATCTTTTCTGTCTAATGGTATGTTAAACAATACAACCAACATGTTTTAATTTATATCGTTGCAGTGTGAAGATATTGACTTTTTTTGTTTTTTTAACTAAAATAATTTCAGTTTCTATATGGACATTAAGCATTTTGATTATTCTAAACGAATTTTTATATTTTACATTGAGGAGAGTGTTAACGATGAACAATAGTGATAAAGAAAAATTTCTCAGTATAGTTGTACCGGTTTACAATTCTTTTTTATATATTAATCAATGCGTCGATTCTTTTTTGAATCAAGATATACCTACCGATGATTATGAAATAATCATCATTGATGACGGATCGGATAATGGTTCAGAGGACATTCTTGATGAAATAGCCCAAAATCATAGCAATATATTTGTTTACCATAAAGAAAATAAAGGAGTAAGTTCGGCCCGAAATATGGGCATAAGTCTCTCGTGCGGCAAATATGTATGGTTTGTTGATGCTGACGATTTTATTGCCCCTAATATTTTGGGAAGCCTAAAAAAATTTGCCGAAAACCAAAATTCGGATAGGGTTAAATTGGAGTCATTTTCCTTCCATAACGAATTATCTTTAGAGGAAGTGAAATGTCGGCTTGAAAATGGTGAATTGAAATCTAATGTACCATATAAAGAGGTTATGGCGACAAGAACACTCTACAAGCGGGAATATTTGATAAAAAACAATATTATGTTTTTAGAAGGCGTTCACTATGGTGAAGACGGAGTTTTTAATTATCAGACATTAATCCACAATCCCAAAACAACACAATCTGGAGTTCTGGCTTATTTTTACAGAGTGCACGATGCATCAGCAACAAATGCGCCAAAAGAAAAAAGAGTAAAAAAATCGCTTGAAGGGTCAAAATATGTTTTTGATGTATTAGTTGATGACTATAATAAAAAAATATGTGTAATTCAAACCAAACGAATGCTTTTATATTGGATGTATGCAGTAATCGGACACTATTCTGTGCTAAGTTATGATTATTTTTGTGAGAATTTTATTTGGGAACACAAACTTGAACATATACCGTTAAGGGATTTCGAACTACGCAGATTGTACAGGGCACTACAAGAATTATCAAAAACTCATAATTATAAAAAACTCAAAAAAACAGCTGAAAGTATAGCAAAAAAAGAACAACGAAAAAAGGAGCAGAAAGCAGTAAAGAAAAAGATTTTAGGTTACATTAAGCATCCTAAAAGATTGCTGAAAATCATATTCAAAAAATGATAGCACTGTTTTTGAAATTATTGATATGCAAGGCTTTGAGATGGTTAAATAACAACACCGCAGTTGATACAATCGTGTCAACTGCGGTATCTTTTCTGTCTAATGGTGTATAAGACGATACCGCCCATAATATTGTATCATCGGCTGCTCAAAACAGCTGTTTATTGCGGCTTTGTTGATACAACGTTACAGTTTATGTGTTTTGAAAAACAACATATATCCACTGCAATTAATGAAAAATAGTGAAAAAATAGTGAAATTTTAATGGAATTTTTCTTTTTGATGTGATAATGTGTTCAGCAACAATCAGTGGTATAATACCCTTTATTGTTTGCTCTTGTCATTATTGTTGTAATGTGTTAAAATAATTTTTAATTAAGTTTTAATAAGTTTTTGAATCTTTTGTGATATTATTGTGAAAAAAGCAGGAGGATATGATGTATGTTTAAAAGGTTTTTTGCCGGCATTCTTGCCTTTATTCTTTCAATTCTTCCGTGCGCAAACGGCAAGGTGAAATACACCTGCAAAGAAGCGGTTGCTGTAACAGCAGAATTCGCTGAAAATGAAAGTGTTGCGATTGACACACCGAAGCCTGTTTTTGCGGCGGATATGCCGGAATCAGAGGTTATCTCGGTTAACGGGTTATCACGGCTTTCAATCAACGGTCAGCTTACATCTCCCGTCCTCTTTTTCGGCAATACGGATTTCCCGAATCCCAACGGTGTCACAACAAGTCAGGCAGGATTTGCTGCTGATGCGGGAATACATCTTCACTCCATTATTGAAAATATCAATTATTA
>JAZSNE010000043.1:0-29956 GCA_045536245.1 Acutalibacteraceae bacterium
ACCATTACTATTATACTTGGAGGTTTGATTATCTTTCAACCTTTCGGGCTTGCTTTGAGCTCGCCCGTTTTGGCTTTGCTGAAGCCGTCTTTAACCCCTGGTAAAACCAGGGGTTTATTTCCACACCTGAAGGCACCAACATTAAAAATCCGCCGCACCGAAATGCAGCGGATTTTGATTTTAGTCAAGCTTTGCCTTAAGGTAGTTATCGTAGAAATCCTTAACGCCTGCGTAGAAATCGTCAACCGTTCCGTCATTCTTCATAACGTAATCAGCCATCTTTTCGCTTTCACTGGTGTGGAAGATTTCTTCTTCGTGGATATCATTTTCACGAAGCTTTTCAACGCTCTTGCCGTCTCTCTCGGAGCCTCTTGCAAGCATTCTCTGGTAACGAACTTCGTCATCACTGATAACAACGTCAACAAGAACAAACTTGTCGCCGAATGCCTTTTTGAAAACTTCAATATCTGAGGGAGGACGAATGCCTGAAACAAGGAAATTGGGGCTGTCTGATTCCTTAATCTTCTTAACAATCATTTCAGGGAAGAAGGTCTGGCCGTTTTCAGCCATATACTTCTTTGAAGTTGCGTGAAGGTTATCTCTTGTGAGCTCAAGACCGTCTTTTGCGGCAAGCTCTCTGACAACGTCACCAATTGAAATCATAGGGAAATCGTAAGTCTTTGCAACGTATTCAAGGAAGAAATCCTTGCCTGTGCCGTTTTTGCCGACAGCAGCTAAAACCATAATAATTACCTCCGTTATTTTTATTGCATATAGAATTTTACAATATTATGTGCCTTTTGTCAAATCTTATTTTGTAGCTTTGCGGACATCTTCAAGAGTGCCGAGCACAAGAAGGTGATCGCCTTTTTCAAAACGCTGAACGCCCGAGATAACGGGACTTACTTTGTGACCGTTTTTGGTTGCGAGAACAGAGAGATTATAATTCACTCGAAAATTCAGCTCACGAACTGTTTTGCCCACCCAACGGTCGGCAACGTCAATCTCATAAATCGAATAGTCGCTGTCAAGGCTGATATAGTCAAAAATATGCTCGCTGCTTTCTCTGATTGCATAACGCTCTGCCATATTTTTATCGGGATAAATAACGGCATCTGCACCGTTGCGAAGCAAGAATTTTTCCTGAATATCCCTGTCTGCCTTGGTAATAACCTTTTTTGCGCCGCACTCTTTCAGCAGGCTTGTAATTTCAAGGCTGTTTTGAAAATTATCGCCCATGCAGACAAAGCAAGCATCAAACGATGGGATATCAAAGGTTTTGAGAACCTCAATGTTTGTGCAATCGCCGATTTTGACACTGTCTGCATATTGCATCACTTCCTCAAGGGAATCTTCGCTTTTATCTGCAACCATTATTTCGCAGTTCGTTTTTGCAAGGCTTTTGCAAAGATGGTTGCCGAAATGGCCCATACCGATTACAAGAAAAGATTTCATATATATGCTCCTTAACCGATTGTTATTTTTTCTTTTGGGTTTTTAACGGGCGGCGCTGTGCGTGGCTCCATAAGGGCAAGCGCAAATGAGATGCTGCCGACTCTGCCGCAATACATAAGGAAGATTATAATTATTCTTGAAGCAGTTACAAGGTTTCGGGTTATTCCTGCCGTCATTCCGACAGTGCCTATGGCGGAAACAACTTCAAAAATAATGTCTGAAATATCCAGCGAAGGCTGAATTGCACAAATCAGAACAACGCCGACAAGCGCAAACGTGATGTTTGTGAAAGCAACAGAGCTCGCTTTGTGGATTGCATCATCCTCAAGTCGTCTGCCAAAAATGCCCTTCGACTGCCTTCGGCGAATGCCGTTAAAGGTCGAAATTGCAATCACGGCAAGGGTTGTTGTTTTCATACCGCCTGCAGTTGAGCCGGGTGAACCGCCGATAAGCATAAGAAACACGGTCAGCATTTTGCCGGCAGAAGAAAGGGCGGCAGTGTCGGTAGTGTTGAACCCTGCTGTTCTGGCTGTTATTGAATCAAAAAACGAGTTAAGAACACTCTGCCCGAAGCCGAGCCCGGCATTTGTGTGGTTTCTTTCAAAGATAAGGAAAAGAAGCGCGCTGCCGAAAGTCAGAATTGCCGAAACGGTAAGAACAATCTTTGTGTGAAGTGTGTATTTTTTGAAATTCAGGCGGTTGCGGTGAATATCGTCCCAAACAAAAAAGCCGATGCCGCCGACTGTGATAAGAGCCATAATTGTGACGTTGACTATGGGGTCATCGGCGTGCTTGGAAAGAGAACAATACGGCTCATAAACGCCCATAAGGTCAAAGCCGGCGTTGCAGAACGCTGACACGGAATGAAACACCGAATACCATATCCCCTTGCCTGCGCCGAATTCGGGAATAAAACGGGTAGCGAGAATGAGTGCGCCGACGCCTTCCGCTATTGCCGTACCGATAACAATTGTCTTTGTCAGATTCAGAATGCCGCCGAGGTTATCGTTGTTTATGCTCTCAATCATAGTCATCTTTGAGCGCAAACCGATGCGCCGCTTGAGAACAATTGAAAACATTGTGGCAATTGTCATAAAGCCCAGACCACCGACCTGAATAAGGCAAAGAATAACTGCCTGGCCGAAAAAGCTCCAGGAGGTTGCAGTGTCAAGAACAACAAGGCCTGTAACGCAGGAAGACGAGGTCGCTGTGAAAAGTGCGTTAAGGAAGCCTGCGCTTTGGCCGCTTTTTGAAGCAAAAGGCAAAGTCAGCAGTAACGCACCGACCAAAATAAAAAGCATATAGCCGAAAGCTATTATACGTATGCTTGAGATTCTTTTTTTCATTTCAGTTACTCCGAGTTTGATTTATAAATTGATTATAGCACAAATTTGCCAATATTTCAACATAATAAAGAAAAGCCTGCAAGGCAAGTACCAATGCAGGCCGTGATTAATTTCAGGGTTCTTCTATAAAATCCATCGGGTCAAGTCTTGTGTAGCTGCTTGTGTTACCCTGTCTGACCTCAAAATGAAGATGAGGGGCAGTTGTGTTGCCTGTTCCGCCGATTTCGCCGATAACCTGGCCGAGGGAAACCTCGTCGCCAACCGTAACGTAAACGTTGTTTGCATGGGCATAAAGTGTCTGAACTCCGTTGCCGTGGTCAATTATGCAGTAGTTGCCGTAACCGGTGTTCCATTCGCCGTCATTGAAAGCTTCAACAACGATGCCTGACCTTGCGGCAAGAAAGCTCTTGCCGAGTGAAAGGCTGTTACCGTTGGCATCACGGGTGTCACCGTCAGAGCCGATAACAAAGATATCAACGCCGTTGTGGGCAGCTCCGCTGTCATAAAACGGAAAACCTGCAACAACTCTTGAATCGCCGGGAACAGGCCAGAGCATTTCGCATCTGCCGTCGGTTGAGGGAGCTGTGTTTTTGGCGGGATTGGCTGAATCAGAAAGCGTGTCAGCGTTTTTATAGACAAGGCTTGTTTCTTCGGGATTGGAATTGATTTCTGTTTTTTCGCCTTCTTCTGATGAATCCGTTAAAACAGCAACGTTTTCGATTTCGGAAATTGTGTTAACGGAAAGCGTGCGTGCGGCGTTAAAGCTTGCCGCGTCAAGAATAACCGTGTGGTCTGCCGCATCTTCATTTGCGAAAACCCACGGCGTGATTTCTGAAATTGTAACAATGAGAACGGACATAACTGCCGATAAAATTTTAAAGCCGAATGACATATTGAAAAAATCTCCTTAAAACAAAAGCTGCTTGATATTCGATAGGCTTCATACACGGTTTTTTGCAAAACCCAAGATAGTATTATACCAGAAAATCAAGCAGGTTTCAAGAATGAATTTTCCAAAATAGCATTTCAGGGCTTGTGATATTTGTTCAAGTATACAGAAAATATGAACAAGCCGTTAACAAACAGACATAAAAATCATCTTTTGCGCTGTTTTATGTTTTCAAGCAGACTGTAAGGAATTTTAAGGTTGCCAAGACCTGTACCGATGCTGATATGCGGCTTCATCCGGGCGTGAAAATCCGTACCGCCCGAAAGAATAAGTCCCAACTCAGCCGCAAGAGCGTGATATTTCGCCTGCATTTCAGGCGTATAATCGGTGTAATAACCCTCTATACCGTCAAGACCGCAGGCTTTGAGCCTTACCAGGAACTCTCGCAGCTCGTCATCGCTCTTTTTTGTCAGATGCAGGTGGGCAACAAAGGCAACTCCGCCGCACTCTTTGATAAGGCGGATTGCCTCTTCGTCAGTGAGAGTCTGCTTGCCGCAGTAAGCATATTTGCCGTTTTCGAGGTAGAGCTTGAAGCCTTCGCTTACGCTTTTTGTGTAGCCCTTATCCATAAGAAGTCTGGCAAAATGCGCCCTGCCGATAAAATCATTCGGCGCAATGGCTTCAGCTTCGGCAAGAGTGATGTCAAAGCCAAGCTCGTTGAGCTTGCGGCAGGTTTCACGGTTGCGGAAGCGGCGGGTTTCAACAACCTTTTCCAGAGTGTCCAGAAGCTTCGGGTTTTCAATATCAATATAGTAGCCGAGAATGTGTGTTTCGGTTTCGGATTGTACCGAGAATTCGATTGCCGGCACAACCTCAACGCCGATTCTTTCGCCCTCCGCCATGGCTTCTCTCACGCCGTCAACCGTATCGTGGTCAGAAAGCGCAATGGCGGCAAGTCCCGCTTTTTTTGCTTCTCTGACAACCTCGGCAGGTGTCATTGAGCCGTCGCTCATAAGGGAATGGGTATGAAGGTCAATATATTTTTCCATAGTGAGCCTCTTTTCGCCGTATATATGAACAAGATAATTTTAGCAATACGCACCGTCTGTGTCAAATTATTTTTTATTAATCTGTACATTGCCGCAAGCAAGTGCTATAATCGGATAAGACGATAAAAGCGGAGGGGTCTGAATGAAAAACATTATTCTTATCGGTATGCCCGGTGCAGGCAAAAGCACAATCGGCGTTCTGCTTGCAAAATCAATGCTTATGGATTTTGTTGATACCGATTTGCTTATTCAGAAAAAATGTGCCGACAGCCTTTGCGGTATAATTGCAGCAAAGGGAATTGATGAATTTCTGCAAATCGAAAACGACGTCATTTGTGAAAACACGTTTGAAAACTGTGTTGTTGCAACCGGCGGCAGTGCGGTCTACGGCGAAGAGGCTATGGCAAAACTTCGTGCAGACGGCGTTGCGGTTTACCTGAAACTCTTGCCCGAAGAGCTTGAAAGAAGAATTGATAACATTCATACACGGGGCATTGCAATGAAAGACGGCACAACCATTGCCGCTCTTTATGATGAGCGTGCGCCGCTTTATGAAAAATATGCCGATATCACCGTTGACTGCGATGGTCTGACCCCCGAGCAGTGCGTTGAGGCGATTGCAGAGCTTACAGAAAAAAGAGCTTGAATAACTGACGACAGAGAACGGAAGCAAAATAAAAACCTTTAGTTTACCTTATTGTTTTTCGGAATGTAAACCCGACTTGCTTGTTTTGACTGTGCAAATATGGTATAATTAAATCAATGTAAATACGGCTTTACATAAATAAAACAAAGGGGATAAAATATGGGAACATCAGTATTGTTGGTTTTTCTTGCGCCTGTTATGGCGGCTTACATTCTGTTTGGCGGTGCTTTTGAGGCGGTTTTCGGTTCGCCGACAGAAAAGGTTGTTTTGCCTTATGACGAATCAAAAGGCATAGTCTGGGAGTATGATAACGTTGACGACCCCTATATCACCCTCAAAAAGGTGGAAATCAAGGGCGATGAGCAGATTTTTGTTTTTGAAAACAGCGAAGATACAATCACGAATCTGTTTAACATTGTTATAAACAGCTTTTTTGATACGGGCTATGAAGGCAACGTTATGGACCTTGTGTTTACCGATAGAAACGGCAACACAGAAACTTTCTATGCTTCAGCCGGAGGTATGATGTCTGCACCCGACATATTTGCTGCCGAGGAATGCCTTGTTACGCAGTACACCGTTACGGCGGAAAATCCGTCGGAATCGGGAAGCTGGGGTACGATTTCGGGTAATGAATATGTTCTGGCAAAAAAGGCAGACGTTTCGCCGAGCGCAACCTTTACCGTTGTAAAAATGCCGTGTTATACTGCGGAATATTTTTCGGTTGACTTCTCTTACTCAACAAAAATAGTCGGACTTGAAAAAATAACAACCTCTTTCGGCACTTCAGAGTCCAACGAGCTTACCGTGACAAACGAGCGCCGTGAGCTTTATTATACAAGCGGATTGGTTAAATAAGCTTAATAAGCACACTCATTATAACAGCAACAGCCTCCTGCAAACGCAGAAGGCTGTTTTTCTTATTTCTTCGGTATTTCCTGCACGCCGTAGTGGTCAACGAGTGCGTAATATTCGTCTTCGGTAATCGAAACAACCGAGCCGTGGCGGGGATGAAGATGGCTCATTGAATATGTCGAGCGCTGAACACGCTTGAAATTCTGAAAATCCTTTGTCATCTGTGCAAAGAATGAATCTTCGCCGTATTCGTCCATTATCATCATCCAGCTGTCCGTGCCGTTTATGCGGAACATTGAGCTGCCCTCAACGCCCCAGTAGTTGAGCGAAACGATTTTGTAATCGGTGTTGTAAGGACCTGTGAGATTCTTTGAACGCACGTAAGCGATTTTCTGCGTCAGGTCCTCTTTGAAATAGAGATAGTAATAACCGTCTTTTTCGTTATAAACTATATCGCCGTCAATGCACTGAACGTTTCTGGTTTCGCCCGTTTCGGGGTCAACCTCGTTCCATCTGCCGTATAAAACCTTGGGCTCGGTTTCGAACTTTTTGAAATCTTTGGTGTAAGCGTAGTAATGACCTGCCGTATCATTTTCTGTTGTGGACGTTGCCCAGTATACCATATACATCTGTGCGTTTTCGTCCCAGATTGCCTGCGGCGCCCACGCTCTGTTTGTGTTTTCAAATCCCTCAAACTGACGGATATCAATAACCGTTTCGTCAATCCAGTTTATAAGGTCATAGGATTTCCACGTGATGAGTGCGTGGTTTGAGGTCCAGCCATCAAGCGCATTCATATCCGTTGCGATGATGAAATAGCATTCCTTGCCGTTTTCGTCGTGACCTTTGAGAATATAAGGGTCACGCACGCAGCCTGTGCCGAGCTGCTGGTCGATTATCGGCTCGTTGTTGTTGAGCGCCTTGAAGTTATAGCCGTCTGTGCTGACGGCAAGGTGAATCTGCTGCTCGCTGACTTCGTTACCGACAAAATAGCAGAAAAGATATGCGCCCTCTCTGCTCACGGGCGGATAAACGTAGCCGTTGAAAATACTGTTAAGAAGATAGTAGCCTGCCATTATGAATGCCATAAAAAAGCGTTTGAAGGCCATTAGTGTCATAGTTCAGCTCTCCTTTGTTTCGAGTAAAACCATTATATAACAGATTTTGCGAAATTGGAATAGCTTTGACAGATTTTATATCGGTTGACACAAATTAAAGTAAGTTATATAATTAAAAGGATAAAGTTATTTAAGGGGTACGCTATGGATAATTTTGCAAAAAGATTTAAAATTGATTGCTCTCCCGTTGCCGACAAAAAACAAATCTACGTTAACGGCAGCACAAGGCTGACCGTTATAACCCCCTGTTTGCTCCGTGTTGAAAAGCAGGCGCAGGGCAAATTCTGCGATGAACCCACGCAGAGCGTGTGGTTCAGAGATTTTGACAAGCCCGAATTTTCTGCCAAAGAAGCAAACGGCAAGGTTGAAATCAAAACCGAAAAGGTTACTTTTGTTTACTCTTTAAAATCAAACAAAATGCTTTCAATCAAGCTTGCCGACGGCAGAGTTGTTAAGAATTACAAGGCAGGCAACCTCAAAGGCACAAGCCGCACGCTTGACGTTACCGCCATTGACAGAGTCGGTGACGGAGTATGCTCAAGAAACGGCGTTGCCGTGCTTGATGACAGCAAAACTCTTGCCATAAAAGATGACGGACTCATTCTGCCCCGTGACAACGCCGAAACCGACGAATATTATTTTGCCTACGGCAACGATTATATCGGCGCAACAACCGATTTGTATAACCTTACGGGCAAAGTGCCGCTTATCCCCAGATATGCCCTTTCAAACTGGTGGAGCAGATACAAGGATTATTCACAGGATGAATATCTGAGCCTTATGGACAGATTCAAGGCGGAAGAAATCCCCATCACCGTTGCAACGGTTGATATGGACTGGCACTGGGTCAAGATTAAAGAAAAATTCGGCAAGGACAGCCATAAGGTTACAAAGCATCTTAACTTTATGGAATACGTTTATGATATTTGGTCAGTCGGCTGGACGGGCTACAGCTTTAACACCGAGCTTTTCCCCGACCCCGACGGCTTCCTCAAAAAGCTCAAGGACGATAACTATAAGGTTACGTTCAATATTCACCCCTCAATGGGCGTGCGCTGGTTTGAAAATCAGTATGAGGATATGTGCAAGGCAATGGGTCAGAACCCTAAAGAGAAAAAGCCTGTTGCGTTTGACATAACCGATAAGAAATTCACAGAGAATTATTTTGATATTCTTCACAGACCCTTTGAAGAAAAGGGCGTTGACTTCTGGTGGATTGACTGGCAGCAGGGCAAAAACACTCCCGTCAAGGGTCTTGACCCTCTCTGGGCACTCAACCACTATCATTTCCTTGATAACGCAAAGGATAACCACAGGCCGCTTATTCTTTCACGTTTCTGCGGCGCAGGCAGCCAGCGTTATCCTCTCGGCTTCAGCGGCGACACAACCCAGACCTGGAAAAGCCTTGACTATCAGCCGGGCTACACCGCAACAGCTTCAAACGTTGCTTACCCCTGGTGGAGCCACGATATCGGCGGCCACTGCATGGGTAAAAAGGACGACGAGCTCTATCTGCGCTGGGTTCAGCTGGGCGTTTTCAGTCCCGTTATGCGTCTGCACTCAACCAACAACGAGTTTGCAGGCAAAGAACCCTGGAATTACAGCGGACCCGTTCAGAGAATCGCAACCGATGCTCTGCGCTTAAGACACAAGCTTTTGCCCTATATCTACACGATGAATTACCGCACCCACACCGAATGCAGAGCCATCTGCGAGCCGATGTATTATGCTTACCCCGAAGATGAAAACGCATATAACTGCAGAAACGAATTCTTCTTCGGCACGGAGCTTATAGTTGCGCCCATAACCGAGCACACCAACAAAAAAACAAACCTTGCAGGTGTCAACGTGTGGCTTCCCGAGGGCAGATACACCGATATATTCACGGGCAGAATTTATAAGGGCAACAAATTCGTCAAGATGTTCCGTGATATTGATTGCATTCCCGTTCTTGCAAAAGAGGGCGCAATTATCCCCATGAGTGCAAACGGCAAAACAAATGACAGCTCAAACCCCGAGAGGCTTGAGGTTCTTATTTACAGAGGCAACAACACCTTTAATCTTTTTGAAGATGACGGCGAAACCCTCTCATATAAAAACGGCGAATATCTCAAAACCGCATTCACCGTTGCAGAAAGCGGAAACAAGGTTGAGTTTTCCGTTTCAAAGGCTGAGGGCATTGCATCCGCTGCACCCGAAAACAGAACCTTTGCGTTCAAGTTCAAAGATATTGTTTCCGCAGATGCAAACGTTACGGTTGACGGCAAAGCTGTTGATGCAAAAGCAAAAACAAACGGCGGCACGGTTGAAATCGAGATTGCCGCAAAGGCTGTTTCAGATATAAAAATCGTTCTTGATAACTGCGTATACCTCGAAAACAAAAACGAAAAGCAGCTTTTGATTAACACCATTTCAAAATTCCAGATGGGTAATGACCCCAAAGGATTCAAGTTCACTTCTTTCGTTAAAAACGGCAAAAAGCTCAAAGCAAAAAAATGCTTTGCAGAGCCGATTGAAGAAATTTTAAACCTGCACAGATAAAAAGAAACACCGCTGGCAACAGCGGTGCTTTCTTTTTATTAAAGGTTATTAAGGATCTTAAGAACGCAGGTGAGTTCTTCAGGCTTGAATTTATCAACAGGCTTGTTGTTTTCAACGCAGTCTGCAAAATAAATCAGCTCGTTTGCATAGGCATCGCTCTTGGGCAGGTTGATGCTGCCCGTGTCACCTTCCGCCTGCTGCGAAAGGTCAATCTTTTCATCGTCTTTGAGGTAAATCATCATTTTGCCCTTTTCGTTTGCAACAATCGCATCCTCAAACTGGAAGCGGAATTCGGCAGTGAAGGGGTATGATGCGGCATACCACGAAGCCTCTGAATTGATTGAAAAATCACCGAAATCATAGGTGAGGCTGATGAAATCCTGCTTCGGAAGCTTTGAACGGTACTGATGGGCAACCTTGGGCAGACCGAAAGCATAAACCATAAAGTCAAGGTCGTGAATATGAAGGTCAAAGGGAGTCAGACCGCTTCTCTTTTCATCCATCATCCAGCCGTCCCAGCTCCATCTGGGGTAGCCGCCGAGACGAATCATTGTACCCGAAAGAAGCTTGCCGTATCGCTTTGAATCATAGATTTCTTTAAGAAGCTCATATTCGGGCCAGAAACGAAGCACGTGAGCAACCATAAATTTAACGTTATTCTTTGCGGCTGTGGAATAAACCCTTTCAACGTCTTCTTCTTTGAGCGAAATGGGCTTTTCGGTTACAACGTTGATGCCTTTTTCCATTGCTTTGCAGGCAAAATCTGCGTGCAGATAGGTAGGCAGGCAGATATCGAGAATGTCAAGCTCCTCGTTTGCAAGCATCTCGTCAAAATCAGTGTAGCAACGCTTGCCGCTGTATTTTTCCATTCTTTCGGGGCGGATATCGCAAAGAGCAACAAGCTCAGCATTTTTCATTTCTTCCCAGGCAGGGATATGTGCGCCGCTTATTCCGCCAACGCCGACAAGACCAACTTTAAGCATAAATAAGAACCTCCTTTGTTTTTAACAACTCTATTTTATCACTTTGAACGCAAAAATCAAGACTGAACAAAAAAAGATAAAACGGGCACCGTTTATTAAGATTTGCTTAAGAAATATTAAAATTTGTATAAGATTTCATTAAGAAAATTAAGATTAACCTAAGCTTTCATTAAGATTATTGAAATCGTTTTTTGTGTTCGTTAAAATTCAGTTGCAGGGGACAAAAAACGCAACCCCCATCAGAAAGGAGCACGAAAAAATGAAAGTAAAAAGAATCATATCAATTATCCTGTGTATTGCCACGCTGTTTTCTGCGTTGTCGCTGACGGCATTTGCGCAGGAGCAGGAGCCTTTTGCAGAAATCAAATTCAGAAACCCAGAAACAAAGGCTATAGAATTCGGCAAAACCGAAGAAGTTTATCTCGAATACGGCACGGGCGATATCGAAAACTGCAAAATTGAGTGGGAAATTTCAAAAAAGAACCGTTGCGAAATCGAATATGTGACGGATGAAAATACAGGTTTGGTGACGGGCGTAAAGTTAACGGGTAAAAATTTCGGCGTTTCAACTCTCACCGCAACAATACTTGATGAAAACGGCAACGAAATCGTATCAGCAAAAAAGCTTGTGCGTGTTGTTGAATCAAAAGGCGAAAACAAAACTCTTGAAGAAAAGCTCAAGCTTATTTTGCAGGATTCATATCTTACTTTGGGTATGACAATAATGTATGTGCCATATTTGGCCGTGGTTGTTATACCGATTATGGTGCCTTATTATGCATATCTGACCGTAAAGACTTTGATTTTCGGTTGATAAAGCGGTTTCAAACAAGAAAAGTGTTACTTTATAATAAAAGGAGAGGCTGTTATGACGATTTTTCAGTATATCGTAGCGCTCTTTTGGCCGCTTCACGGGCTTCTGATGGGCGCGGCAGGCGTTGTTGCGCTTGCGTTCGGTTGGATTTAAAGCAAGTGTTTCTGTGCAATTGAGCGAATAAATTATATAAATATACCATCGGAAAGGGGGTTTTGAGATGACATTGTTTCAGGGTTTATTGGCTATACTCTGGCCTGTTACGGGCGCAATTCAGGCTTTTATGCTTGCACCCGAAATGTTTTTTTATGCAATCGAAAAGTTTTTGACTACGGGGCATTTATAAAGTTTATTTTATTGACAGCAGTATCGGTGCAGTGGCGGATATTATCCGCCCGAAAACAGATACAAAAGCTATCAAAAAATTAAAAGGAGACAAAAGATATGGTAACTTTATCGGTTTTAGCTCTTATAGTCAACAGCCCCTGGTATTTCGCACAGGATATCGAAAAGCTTACGGGTTACTATCCGCAGTGGATTGTTGACGTTTTCGGCGGAATCAGTTCAGGCATTCTCGATGCAATGGAAAACCTCGGCAGTCTGATAATGAAAATTTTCTGATTTTATAAAGGAGAAAAAATGAAGGGATTAAAGAGATTTATTTCAATTATACTTTGCGCAATTCTTGCGTTTACGGCAATTCCTTTGGCGGCATCTGCGGCTGAAGAAGAGAGGACAGTTGTTGACAGCGGAATCTGCGGCGCACAGGGCGACAACCTTATATGGACACTTTATGATGACGGCGAAATCGTTATCAGCGGCGAAGGCGAAATGGCGTTTTACCATACAACCGAAAAAGGTGTGGATAATTCGTCTCCGCTTGTTCCGCCGTGGTATGATTATTTTGAAGATATCAGGGTTATAACTGTTGAGGAAGGCGTAACCGGTATCAGCGACGATGCGTTTGATTATTACCCCAGACAGTATTACAGGGTTAATCTGCCCAAGAGCCTTGAATATTATTATCACGGCTCGTTTGTTGCTTCCCACGCAGACGGAACAACACTTGCATGCAGCTATGCCGGCAGTGAAGCTGATTGGCGAAAGGTCGAAAAAAGGTCGTGGACAAGTCTTCGCCTTAACGAAGAACACACCGAAGTGCTTGAAATTAAACACAGAGAGCCGTCCTACGGCTGGGGAATAAGCGACAATGCGAGCGACGATACATATTTTAACGGCGAAGAGCCTGAGGTTTACTGCAGAATAGTTGAACATAACAGTATGCCTTACGGTCCGCTCGAAAAGGGCGACAAGGAGGCAATGCACGTCAGATATCATATGGGTGAAAACACCGATGCAAAAATCGTGTGGGAAACCGAGGGCGACGCCTGCACAATGGCGGTAACCGAATATTCTGCGTCGGGTATGCCCGTTGAGGTTGAAATCACAGCCGTAACCCACGGTGACTACACCGTTACGGCAAAGCTTGTGGCGGCTGACGGGACAGTGCTCTGCTCCGACTCCGAGGATTATTCTTCATACGTGCGTGAGGATATGACGTTTAAAGAAAAGGTTGATGAGTTCTTCAAAGAAACGCTCGGAATGGTAGCTTGGTATCTTTATATGATCAGGCTTCTTTCGCTGCTTCTCGGTATGTCATTTTTCGGATAATATGAAAGGAGAGCAATATGGATTTTTTTGAAACAGTATCAGCTTTATTTCACGATATCGGTGTGCTTGGTGCGCTTGCCGCCTGGCCTTTTCACGGTGCGTTTATGGCTGTGCTCGGTTTGTTCACCGTTGCGTTTGAAAATATCGGCGGATTTATAACAGGCGTATTCTGATTGATTAAGTAAAGGAGACGAAAAAATGGTATTTATGGCAATGGTAATGTATCTTACAGGACTGATATATACACACTTGCAGCTTTTTAAGAATGCCTTGGAGCCGATAATACAGTTTTTCGGAGGGCTTTTTTAAATGGACGTTATATTGTTGACGATTCAGGAGCTTGTTGCGCTTTTTATGATATTGTTGGCGCCTGTGATTGCGCCGGTTAATATTGCTTTCGGGCTGATATTCGGATAATCAATTCAGTTAAAAACGGATTTTTTCAAAACCCGTTTCCCCAAAAACCGCGACCCTGCCGATTTTTTCGGCAGGGTCGTATTGTGTGTTATGAACTTATTTTTTTCTGTTTATGTTTTTTAAACCGTATTTTTTCTTTATCTTCGGGAAACAGAATGAATATATAATAACGGTGAGGAATGTTTTAACCGCTGTATATATGTTGTTCACGGAGTTTATGATATTGCCTTCGGCAAAGTGCTTTGCAGTGTCGATTGCTTTTTTGATAAACATACCCTTCTCGGCTGATTCTTTTTTTCTTCTTGTGAAAGTTATCCAGTCAAACCAGCTTTTGATAACCTTAAGGTCTTTGTCGGGGATATCGGAATAGTTATTTGATAAGCTCTGGATTTCCTGCGCAATGCTCGAAGTGTCAAGCAGCTCGTTTAAATGGTAGTTGCTGTTTTCTTTTATAAGATTATAAAGAGGCGTTTTTGGAATGGCGATATAATAGTTAAAAAGAAAAGCATCAAGATTGAGTGAGGAAGCAAGTGCGACAGTTTCCCTGACCTGCTCGGGAGTTTCGCCGGGGAAACCGATTATGAATGAGCCAAAGGTTGTTATGCCTGCATCGGTGCATTTGTCAACAAATTCGCCGATAAGTTCGTGGCTCATGGGTTTGCCGATTCTTTTTCTTGTTTCGTGGCTTCCCGTTTCTATTCCGAGCATAAACCAACGGCAGCCTGCATCGTACATTTTTCTGAGAGTTTGAGGGTCTTTATAGATATCGGCTCTTGTTTCACCGCCCCATACAAAATTCAGTCCGTTTGATTTACGGAAAGCGGCAATCTCATCTATTTCTTCGTCGCTGAGCAAAAGAAGCTCGTCCGAAAAATTGACACCGTCTAACCCGTGTTTTTTCTCAAGCTTCTCAATTTCACTGAGAACATAGCGAAGAGGGCGCTTTCTGTGCTGCGAATTATAGAACATGGTATTGTAGCAATAACCGCATTTGTGCGGACAGCCTCTTGAAGTATACATATAGAGCATTTTTTTGCAATGAGGAAACCTGCGGAAACATTTTTCCACGTCAATCATTTCCCAGTCAATCTCGGGCATTGTTCCGAGAGGGGAGTTGTTGGCGTTTTTGTTTGTTACGGCTTTTCCGTCTTTGATATAGGTTAATCCCGGTATGCTGCCGAAATTCTTTTCGCCGCAAAGCTGATTGATAAGTGACTCAAGCTTTGATTCTGTTTCGCCCGTGATAACAAAATCGGCATTTCCTGATGCAACGATGGCTTCGGAAAACGCAGCGGCAACCACCTCGCACCAGACAACGGGCACTGTTCTTTCTTTTGAAAGAGAGGTGACTTTAACGGTATCCTTGAACGAGGCTGTCGGCGGCATAAAGACCGCAACAAGCTCGGGGTTAAAGCTGTTGAAAACCTTTTCGGCTTTTCTGAAGTCAACACAGCGGTCAAACACAAGAACGTTATGCCCGATTGATTTCATATATGATGCCGTTGTCATTATGCTTCTGCAAACGGGATAGGTTGTTCCTCGCATAAGAAAGCCTGCGGATGGCTGGATAAGAAGTATTTTCATTGGCGTTCCTTTATCAGTGTTTTTTTATTTTTTTGCGGATTTTCACGGCTGCGTTCGGGCATACCTCGTCACAGCAGAGGCAACCTATGCACCGCTTTTTGTCAACAACAATTTTGCCGTTTTCAATTTTTAATGCATTTTTGGGACAGGTGAGGATACATTTGCGGCAAAGCACGCATTTTTCAGTCATTTGCGGGTAGCTTTCAAAAACAGCATCTCCGATTTTTCGGAAAAGGGAGTTGATTTTTGCAGCAAGCTTATCCGTACCGCTTTTTGCTCGGTAAGATTCGGGAAGAAGAATAGGATTGCTCAGAACAAAATTTGTGTCACCTTGTGCGGCAAAATCATTACTGATAAGGTTTTTGACTTTTGATGCCTGAACAGTGGCGACGGATTCCTGCGGAATGCCGAGAGTTTCGGTAATAAAAGCGTCAAGTCCGAAAACGTCTTTTGAGGAAAACGTCAGACCGAGATGTCTTCTTTTTCCGTTAGTCGGGCCGTTGCCTTCCATGATGTCAACGGCATCAACGAGAGTGAAAGACGGCTTTACAGTCTGTGCGAGTTCGACAAGCATGTTTGAAAAATCTTTTGCTGACGGGTATTTTGCGTGAAATGCAGGCTTCTGAAGCCCGGGGATACAGCCGAAAAGATTTTTGACACCTGCCGTTATGCACGTCATATTATGTGTTTTAAGCTTCGGAAGATTTATAACGTAGTCTGCATCGGCAACGGCATTTATTATATTGAATTTCTTGTTGACTGAGCCGGTGGGTGACTCAACGTCACGGCTTTCAAAATCGGTGTTCATATGAACGTGTTCGCCAAGAAAAGAGTATCCGGTGTCGGAATAGATTTCTTGCATTTGAGAAAAAAGAAGAAGAGAACCGCCGGGGCAGTCGGCAAGAGTAATATTTTTAATACCGATGCTTTTTAAGTAACGAACAACCGCAAAAACAAGTTCAGGGTTTGTTGTGACCGCAAAAGCGGCATCTTTATTTGTTACAAGATTTGGTTTTATCAGCACACGGGTAGTTTCGGAAAGCTCGTTTTTTATTCCGTGAGCTTCAAAATGCTTTTTAACAATGCCGTAAAGCTCTTCGCGGTCATATGATTCTGTTCTGTATATTACGTGAATGCTCATTCTTTATCCTTTCATATGGGTTGAAGAATCAGTTTGCGGCGGGTTTATCCGTCATTGTGAAAACAAGCTCGCCGCCGCCCATAAGCTGCTCGTGAGTAACGTAGCAGCCGTCAAGTGCAACGCCGTTGAGCGTTACGCTGCTCACGTAAACGTTCTTTTCGCTCTGATTCGTTGCGGTGATTTTGAGTGTGTTTCCGTTTGAAAGAGTGACTTCGGCGCTGTCGATATTGGGCGAGCCGAGCCAGTATTTATCCGTGCCTGCAAGGGGATAAAAGCCCATTGCCGAGAAAACGTACCACGAGCTTAATGTGCCGCCGTCATCGTTGCCGTCAAGACCGTTGATATCGTTGCTGAAACGGTTTGCAAGTGTCCAGCGAACCCATTTCTGGGTCAGGTCGGGTCTGCCTGCGTTGGCAAAAAGATAAGGCGTGTGAATATCGTGCTGGTTGCCGACCCAGAAGCCGTGACCCGGGTCAATGGCGGCTCTTGTGAGAGAAGCGTCTTTCATAAAATCGTCAAGCTCTTTGACAAAATATTCTTCTGAGCCGAAAAGCTCAATCATTCCGTCAATATCCTGCAGGGCGTTCCAGCGCCACTGCCTTGCGCTGCCCTCGCAGTATGCATCGGCAAACTTCTTAATCATAACGGCATCATAGAAGGAAGTGATATAGGGGCTGAAATTCCACACAAAGCTGCCGTCGGCATTTCTTGCCTGGAAATATTTTGTTTCGGGGTTAAATACGTTTTTATAATACATTGCCTTTGCACCGTAGATTTCCGCCTCGTCGGTTTTGCCGAGTGCAAGGGCAAGGTTGGCAATTGCGGCGTCTTCCCAGGAATATTCAATCGTTTTTGCAACTGTTCTGTCAGCGCCCTCTGCATCATACGGAACATAGCCGTATTCGTTATAATCCTCAACCCAGCCTCTGCCCGATTTGTTTGTGGGGTTATCGGATGAATATTTCATTGCTTCATACGCCGATTCAACGTCAAAATCGGTGATGCCTTTGAGGTAGCTTTCGGCAACAACAATGCTTGCGTTATCGCCAAACATTGAGCCTGAATAGCCTGCACCCATGGGCCATCTGGGCAGAACGCCTGCACCCTGGTCAGCCATTGTAACAAGGCTGTTAAGGCAGTCAAGCTGAATATCCTGCCTGATGAGGGTATAAAGCGGATGAGTTGTGCGGCAGGTGTCCCAGAGCGACATATCTGTTCTGTAGGTGTAACCCTCCGCAACGTGAATCTGCTTGTCAAAGCCGAGGTATTCGCCGTTAACGTCGGTGAAATCCGTCGGCATTATCATGCTGTGATAGAGTGCAGTGTAAAAATTGGTTTTGATTTCGTCGTTGCCGTCAATCTTGATAACGGAAAGAGCTTCTTCCCAGTCTGCGGCGGCGTTTTTGCGAACGTCATCAAATGAAAGCGAAAGGTTTTCGGTTTCAGCTTTGAGATTGAGCAGAGCGTTTTCTTCGCTGACATAGCTTATGCCAACCTTAATTTCAACGCTGCCGTTGTTGAGATTGCCGAAGTTAAGGTCAATGCCGCTGTCCGTGATTTCATAAGACTGAACAGGCTTGTTTGCAACGGCTGTGAAATGTGCGGGCAGGCCGTCGTATCTGCCTGCAAAGTTGCCGTTGAGCAGGCAGTGACCGCTGATAACGCCGCTTGCTTCGTCATAATTAACCTGAACGTTGCTTGATGTGCGGTTGCCTGCGGCACTCGAAACATCAATATAAAGGTGAGCATCATCTGTTGTAAAAAAGCTGTAGCGATGAACACCTGTGTGGATATCCGCCGTCATTTCCGCAAGGCAGGCAACAGAGGGCAGATAAACCGCATAGTAACCGGGCAGAGCATTTTCCATTGTGTGCGAGTAGGGCATAATTTTTGCGCCGTTGTTTCCGACGGACGGAGTGATTCTGAAATTGCAGTAATCCTCCGAGCCTGTGCCCGAAAGTCTTGAATGGCTGAAGCCTTTGATATGGCCATGCTCATAGTAATAACCCGAGGTGTTGGTTTTAACTATATATGCGCCGCCCACAAAGCAGGTGTCGGGTCCCAGACGCACCGCACCGAAAGGAACGGTTGCCGCAGGGCTGAGCATACCGCAGGTCCAGGGCGTGCCGCCGGTGCCGATGAACGGGTCAACGTACTGCCCGTATTCGCCCTCGGGAATTTCAGGCATTTCTGTTTTTCGGGGAACTACTCCGCCGAAAATGCCTGCAAACAAGGTTTCAAACGTGAGAAAAATTGCAACGAAAAATCTGATAACAGGCCACATAATATTTTCTCCTTCAACATTATTATGTTTTAAATATAGAGCAGAACGGGATAAAAGTCAAGCATCAGGGAAAGCTGAATATTTCACTTTAAAGAATTATACATCAGCCAACAACTATGTCGCATTTGTTCTTGATGCCGTAATATTCAAAATACGCATTTTCCAGAGGTATCCATTTTTCTTTGAATATCTCAAGCTTTTCTTTGCCGTTGCGTTCAGATATTCTGCTAAGCCTCACGTCAAGCGGAGCTTCAACAAAAACACGCAAATCATAACCAAGCTCTGCTGACGGGTGCAAAGAATATGAGCCTTCAACAATAATTATCCCCTCGGGAATAACCGCCTTTTTTTCGGCAATTCCGCCCTCGCTGCAGCGGTAAACGCCGTATTCAAACAGCTTGCCGGATTCAATTCCTTTTGTAACTTCTTCTTTGAACCGCTCATAATGAACGTTGCCGCCCGGCTGTGAAAGACGCTCGGGCGTTTTCATTTCAAACGGCAAAAAGAAATCATCGGCGTGAATAACCTGTGCTTTAAGCGTTTCTGCAAGCTTTGCGGCAAGGGTGGTTTTGCCCGAAGCACACGGCCCGTCAATGCCGATAAGCACAAGCATTTTATCCTTATTTAAATCTTTAATTATATTGATTATTCTTTCCATATTCATTTTAAAAGCCCCGACGCTTCTGTCGGGGCTTTATGATTTAAATTATTCTTTTACCTCTGCATTATCGTTAAACTCGTTAACCTGACTCTGCATAACAGCTCTTCTTTCGCGGAGTTCAGCATACATTCTGTCTCTCTTTTCACCACTGAGGTCATAGAAGAACTTGGGGAAGATGCTCAAGATACCCGTAATAACGGGAAGGAATGTGCACATCCAGAAAAGAGCGTGGCGTGCTTTGGGTGTCTGGTTGCCCTGTGTTGCGTTGATATCATAGCCAACCGCACCGAGAAGGAGAGGCTGAAGGGTATTCTTAATAGTGTCAACGCCCTTCTTGACAACGTCCTTGGCAACGCCTGTCATACCCTCTGCTCTGAAGCCGTTCTTCCACTCGCCGTAGTCGATGGCTTCGTTACGCATTTCGTTGGGGATAACGCTTCTGAGACCCCAGAAGAACATCCAGAGGGTTTCACGAATCATAAACGCAGGAATCATAACTGCAATGTTTTCGTAGCCCTTCTTGGTCTTGGTGTTAATAAGCTCGCCGGCTGCGAATACGCCGAGCATCAGCACGCTGTCAACGTGGGAGCTGGCAATCCACAGAGCCTTGGTTGAGAACTTGGAGCGAGCCCAGGGAACGTATGAGTAAGAAATGGGTGAAACAACCGCGCCGGGGATACCAACGATAGTTGACATTGATGCAAGGTTAAGCACGTTGATATAATAGAGGTTTGTGCCGAGACCGATGCTGAATGAACCGAGAATTTCTGAAACGGTAATAAGAAGCAACGGTTTGTTGGTGAGAACCGATTTGATACCGCTTGAGATGGCGGGACGGTCAACCGTCTGCATAACTCTTTCTTTTGCAACAAAAGCATAAATCAAAGCAAACAAGCCGCAAGCTACCGTTGTAACAACGCCGCCGATAACAAACATTTTGTTATAACCGAGCTGATATGCCGTGTTGTTTGTAATCTCAAGAGCCTTATTATCAGGGTTGTTGATATAAAGGTCGATGATGAAGCCCATCAATATTTCCGGAGCCTTTTCAACAAAGCCGGAAAAAAGGTTTGCCGAGGAAATCAGACGGGTTCGGTCAACAATGTTTGGCGTTATGGTCGCCGTCATACCCGTTCGCACAATCGTGATAAGCGAACCTGCAAGGTTGTTGAATATCTGCAGGAAAAGATACGGTATGAACCTTGACATTGTGGAGCCGATACCCTGTGTGCCGAACACAAGGGGAAGACCCCAATAAATAACGGAAATGAGAACGCCGGGAATTGCGTAAACAAGGAGCCAGGGCTTGAATTTACCCCAACGTGTTCTTGTTCTGTCAACAATAGCGGCAAGGAACAGGTCGTTGATAATATCCCAAACACCTATAATACCATTTGTGAGTGACTGAAGCTTAAGGTCAATTTTGAGGATATTGATTCTGAAAATATCGTCATACTTACCTATGTTGAAGCTTTGCGCAATATCGTCAAGAATATAGGCTAAAGTTTCTTTTGTGCCAACGTAGCGTCTGTCTCTGAAGGCAAGATTTTTAGCCTGTTCTTCAGTCTGAACTGCTGTGTTTGACTCTGTTGCCATATCATCTCTCCTTATCTATAAAATTATTCAATTAAGTCTACCACATTATAAATAATATTTCAACTGCATAAATTTTTTTCATTAATATTGCACAGGTTTGAGGGCATTTTTTTGGTTATAAAATCAATCAACTGTTCATTTTTTAAATTTCACGCCGTACACGCCGAATTAAAATCCGGCCTGCGTCATAAAATATCGGTGAGGTGACAAAAATTATGCTAAAAAAACTTAAGCCCTTTCTTGTTTCGGTTGTAATCGCTCTTGCTGTGGGCGGCATTTCTGCAGCGGTAACAAGCGGCAGTATGGATGTCTATTCCAAAATCAACAGGCCGCCGCTTTCGCCGCCGTCAATTCTTTTTCCCATAGTGTGGACCGCTCTTTTTACTCTTATGGGCATCAGCGCCGCCCTTGTTTACCGCTTTAAGGACACAAAGCACGACGGGGTACGGACTGCCCTGATTATTTACGGCGTTAACCTTGCCGTCAACTTTATCTGGAGCCTGATTTTCTTCAATATGCAGGCATATCTGTTTGCATTTATCTGGATTATGCTTCTGCTTGCCGTTATTGTGGCAATGATAATCCTTTTCAAGCGTATCAGCCCTCTTGCGGCATATCTGCAAATCCCCTATCTTCTGTGGGTAGCCTTTGCCGCATATCTGAATTTTGCCATTTATCTGCTTAACCGATGAAAAAAGAGGCTGCCAACGCAGCCTCTCGTTTTTTACTGTTCGCTTTTGAGTTCTTCAATGGTTTCGTAAGCCATCTGGGGATAATCCGTCATAATACAATCCGCACCGTTCAGAGCAAGCTTTTTAACGTAATAAACTTTGTTCACAGTCCAGTACTGCATAGCTATATTGTATTTATGGGCATAGTTTATCATTTTCTTTGTGCCCAGGTTCAGAATGTTGAAGCCTGCGCTTGTACCGTAAGGAATCTGCAGGGCAACGTAGCTCACGTCAAGCTTGTTGAGGTCCAGCCCGAGTTTGCAATACATAACAAACCAGAAAACCTCCGTCGGGTTTGCGGAGCGAGGCATATCCGGATAGGTTTTTGCCATATATTCCGAAACGTCAACCTCGGAGGTTGCCCAGATCACTCTGTCCTTGAGGTTTCTTTCTGTTACGATGGAATAGAGCTTATCCGCTGCTCTCATTCCTTCTTCGCCAAGGCTTTTGATTTCGATGATATAATTGAACTTTTTATCGCCGCTGTTTGCTTCGATATAATCCATAACCTCGTCACAGGTAACAACCTTAAGGTCTGCCGGAATATCATCCCCTCTCAGACCTCTGTAGGGATATTCGCCCTCAAGCTCAAAATTTTCACCCATATTGAGCTTTTTGGCTTCTGCCAGCGTAACCTCTGACGCTTTAACGTTCTTTCTGCCGAAATATTCTCTTGCGTTCGAAGTTTCGTCATAGGTGAGGTTGTGAAGAATAACAAGCTCGCCGTCGGCTGTGATATTAACGTCAAACTCATATGTATCAACGCCGTATTTATCGTTTTCTTCAAGCACCTTTTTAAACGCCATCATAGTGTTTTCGGGTGCAATGCCTGCGCCTGAGCGATGCGCCGAAATATCAACGTCAAGATAATCGTTGATATAAGGATTTGTTGCGTTTTCGTTAGGTATAACCTTTGCCCACGGCCAATCGGGGAAACCCAAAAAAGTTATTACGCACAAGGCAATAACAACCACGGCAATAAGAATCGGTCTGATAATTTTCCACGCTTTTGTTTTTTTGAAAGTCTTTAACTTGCTTTCTGTTTTGATTGCTGTTTCTTTTTCTCTTTCCTTTAAAACTGCCATTTACCCTCCGTATGCCTTAAGGCTTGTTTAATTTTTCAAAATCTGAAAATAATTGTATAATATGTCAAAGTTTTTTTCAACAGATAATTTAAACAAAAAGTCTGCCATAATATGACATAATTTTTAATCCGGAAATTTTGCAAACAAAAAGGGCTGCCGTCAGGCAGCCCCTTATTTTAAGAAGAAAAACGCTTTAAAAATTAAAACATATAATCAAACAGTCTTGCCGTGTTCTCGGTGATTTCAGCAAAGGCATAAAGCCACTCGCTTGCGCTTTCAGTGAAGAAACGGCTGATAAGTCCAAAGGATTCGGTAATTGAACCTGCAGAGAAAATATCTCCGAAGTAAATTCTCATCCAGAAAAATGCATCTGCAAGGCTTATATAATTGGTTGTGTGGTAAACAACGCTGTTTGTAAGGAAAGAAGCTTCTTCCTCTGTGCAGGTTTCGTTTATATATTCAACGCCTGCAATTTCAACTATAAAGCAATAGTTGCCTTCGTCGTCATAATCATAATATGCTTCTACCCATGCACCAACATCAAGGTAATCAAAACCGCTGAAATCTTCAAGTGTTTCCGTTGTGCCGTCAGTGTAAGTAACGGTAAGATCCTCATCGCCTAAAGTTGTATTGTAATATTCATAATTGTAATCATAGAAAATGCTTGTGAAGCCTTCAAGGTTTTCAAGCTCAATCTTTGCCACCAGGTCTCTGATGTCGATAACGTTTATTGTTGCCTTCTGTCTGTAGGGGTAGCAGAAAACGCCAAGCTCAACCTCATACTCGCCTTTTGTGATTTTTTCATCTGTGAACACAAGCAGAGCCGAATACTCTTCGGAAATATCCGTGCCGTTTTCAAACTCGATTGTTACGGATGTTTCAGCCCAGTATTTACCGTCAAGCTCTTCCACAATGTTTTCATAAAAACTAACGTCATAAATAAGCTTGCTGAGTGCTTCCTCATCCACCGCAATATTAACAATATCGCCGAGGAAATCAATGCTTACCTCTTCAGGGCCGCGCTCGAAGAAATCAAAACCGATAACGTATTCGCCGGCTTCAAGATAATATGTCTGCTGTGAAAGATATTCGCCTGAGCTCTTGCAATCCTTTACGCCGCAGTAAACGCCGTTTTCATACTTTTCAGGAATGCCGAACCACTCGCTGCTGTAATAGGTTGAAGAAATCATATAGTAGCCGTCTTCCGCTGCCTCAAAGGTGCAGTAAACATTGCTGCTGTCCTCTTTGGGGCTTACGTAAGCTGTTTCCGCATCAACCTCAAGCTCGCCCGCATAGGAATAAACCATACTATCATAATCCGGGTCAAAGCTCCACTCGATATCCGCCGGTGTTGATGCAAAAGCGGTTAACGAACCGCAGGCAATAATGAGTGCCAGAAACGTTGCGATTACTGTTTTGACTGTTTTTTTCATAATTATTCTCCTTTTGAATTTTATTGTGTGTGCATGGCTGCACGCTGCTTTTGCTTACAGGTTCATTATACGCTTCTTATTTTCAGCACCGTAATCCGGATTTTACCGTTTTGCAGAAACACCGTATCAGTTAATATAATCGAATAAAGATGCAGTGTTTCTCATAATAGCAGCAAAGGTATAGAGCCAGCCGTTTGTGCACTCCCACAGGAAGTATCTGATGTTTTCAACTGCTTCGGAAGCGGAGTCTGAGCTGAAAATCTCCCTGAAATAAACGCCAATCCAAAGAAAACGATTTTCAATATCATAATAGTTGATTTCATTATATCTGTCAATATTTTCTTTTACGGAAGCATCCTCAACATTGCACTGCGCTTCAATGAATTTTTCATTGGCTGCAAAAACGTAAAATGTATAACCGGAATAATCGTCATAATAGCAATCGCTCATAACGGGGATGCCGTATTTTTCAAGATAAACGTAGCCGTCAAAATCTTCAATAACTTCCGTTGTGCCGTCTGTGTAAGTAACGGTCAGAGTTTCGTTTTCAACTGAAGGAAAATCCATACCGTAGTTATAATAGTATTTAATGGTTGTGTAATCTTCAACGTTTGTCATTTCAATCTTTGAAATAACCTTTGTAACGTCAATAACGTTGATTGTTGCAGCTATTCTTTCGTCCAAGCCGTAAACTTCAATTTCAACCTCGTTTTCACCGTGTTCAAGCTCTTTGTCCGAATAAACTCTGACTTCTGCATAATCAATCACAAACTTATCGCCGCTTGAGAACTCAAACTCAACCGATGAGCAGAAGTAATAGCATAACTCACCGTTTTCATCGTGTTCTTCCCAAATATCCCTGCCGAGAACAAGTTTCTCAAACTTAACGTCAACAAGTTCACCCACGTATTCAACCTTGAACACATCATCGTTCAGCCAATAAAAGTTAACGCAGACAATATGCTCGCCCTTTTCAAGATAAAAATAGCAGTCTGTGAAATCGTTGCCTGCCAGAGCCTTTTTTGAGCCGAGATAAACGCCGTTTTCGTATGTTTCGGGGATGGTGAACCAGCCGTCATCAAAGCTGCAGCTGTTTGAAGAAACTTTGTAATAGCCTTCTTCTTCAGCTTCAAAAGTGAAATAAACGTACTTGCTGTCTTCTTTGGCTCTGATTCTCTCCGAATCGCCGCCAACCGTAAGGGTGCCTGCATAAGCATAGGTTATGGCTTCGTCTTCTTCCGTCAGATTGCACTGAATGTCTGCAGGTGTTGCTGCAAAAGCGACCATTGAGCCGCAAGCGATGATAATTGCAAGAAGCATTGCCACTGCTGTTTTGATTGTCTTTTTCATAATATCTCTCCTCTTTATTTTGTTTGCGTATTTTGCACGCTGTTGTTGTTTACAAGTTCATTATATGCCGTTTGTTTTCGGATCCGTAATATGAATTTTACCGTTGCCGAAGCGTTAATTTAACGCAATGTAATCAAACATTGTTGCGGTGTTATCCATAATCCTTGCAAAAGAATCCAGCCATATGCTTGCTGATTCAAAAACAAATTCTCTGAAGCTGTCAAATATGTTACCGGAATCATTACGTAACATCCGTTTATAATAAAACTCTGTAAATGTGAAACCAAACTCAAAAGCTTCAAGATTGTTGTTGATGTATCTGTCAACGTTTTCCTTGTCGCCGGCAAGCTCAACGGTACATTTTTCTTCTATGAAAGGTACGTTTGCAACATAAACGTAAAAAGCTTCAACACCGTAACGTAAAGTATCATATTCACTTCTTACGTTCAATCCGTATTTCTCCAACACGTCGTTACCGTCGAAATCGGTTATTGTTTCCGTTGTTCCGTCTGTATAAGTAACGGTCAGGGTTTCGCCTTCCACAGAAGGATAATCAACGCTGCGGTCATAAAACTTTTTTAACACTGTGTATTTTTCGATGTTTGTAATTTCAACCTTTGAAATAAGCTTTGCAACGTCAATAACGTTAATTGTTTTCTTTTCTCTGTAAGGGAAACTGCCAAACCCGATTTCCACCTCATATTCGCCCTCTTTAAGCTCCTCGTCGGTGTAAATTGTCGGCCACGCATAGTCAAGCGGAAGCTTTTCGCCGCTTGAAAACTCAATCGTCACTCCGCTGAAGGGGTCAAACCGATACTGTTCGTTGCCGTCTTCATCGTCGATGATGTACAAATTCTTTGAAAAAATAAGACTGTCAAGATTTTCTTCGCTGAATCTGTAATCAACAACGTCGCCAACATATCTGACGGTTACCTGCTCTGCCATCTGAGCAAAAAACTCTGTTCCCACAATGTATGAGCCTGCTTCAAGATAGTAAAATTCGTCTGCACAGATTTCACCGATTTTTATGCAACCCCTGCTGCCGTAGCAAACTCCGTTTTCAAATCTTTCGGCAATTCTGAAATAATCCGTGCTGTAATAGGTTGACGAAAATTTATAATAACCGTCCTTTTCAATTTCAAGTGTACAATAAACATTATCATCACCCTTAGGGTCAAGTGTTACGGTTTCGCCAACGGCAAGCTTGCCTGCATAGGAGTGAACCACCTTTTCAGGCTTCCAGTCAAAATCCCATTCAATATCGGACGGTGTTGCTGCAAAAGCGACCATTGCGCCGCTGGCGATGATGACTGCAAGAAACATAGCAACTGCTGTTTTGATTGTCTTTTTCATGGTAATCCTCCTCTTATTTTTATTTAAAACTCCTCTTGCAAGTGCATAATAGCACTCATATCTCTGCTTGTAAATATTAAAAACCAAATTGAAATTAAGCTGTAATCATTTGTAATTTTGCGGTTAAAAGCCTGTAACTATTGCTATTGAATAATTACATCTTTTTCACACTTTCACAAGAACCACATGGTCATTCACTCCTTTTGCAGCAATACACACGCCGCCTAATTGTTAATTACAATTCTATTGTAATTGATTTGTTTTTTGCGCCGTAATCTGAATTTTACCACTCAATTTCAACCCCTTTCTCCCATTAGACGATTGTGATACGGCGTTGGTCTGTGAAAAATTAAAAAATTTCTGTATTTTGTTTTTTTATTCCAATTATTCAAAGTTTATGATATAATGATAAAAAACTTGTCCCGGAGATGAAACTCAATGAAAAAATCTCAAAAAGCGGCAATTGCCATAGGTTGCATCGTGCTTGCCCGTGATTTTTTCGGCGGCTTGAAATAATATCTTAATGTGATATAATAAAATCAAAAGCAGGTGCTTAAACAGTAATGAAAATAATCTCTTTGGTTGAAAACACCGCCGCTTTGCCGGATATCGGTGCAGAACACGGACTCTCGCTTTATATTGAAACTGAAAACCGCAAAATCCTGTTTGATATGGGTCAGACAGAGCTTTTTGCCGCTAACGCCGTTAAGCTCGGCGTTGATTTGTCTGCAGTTGACGTTGCAGTTTTGTCACACGGACACTATGACCACGGCGGCGGACTTAAAAAGTTTCTTGAAATCAACGGCAAAGCTCCCGTTTATCTTCACAAATGCGCCTTTGAGCCGCACTATAACGGCACAGAAAAATATATCGGGCTTGACGTTTCTCTTAAAAACAGCAGCCGACTTGTTTTTGCCGAAGGCACAACAAAAATCGGCAACGGTCTGACGCTTTTTGACTGCAACGCAAACACGCCGTCATATAATCTCGGCAGTTTCGGGCTGAACGTCAAAGAAAACGGCGAATTTTTGCCCGATGATTTCCGCCACGAGCATTACCTGCTGATTGAAGAAAATCAAAAGCGTGTGCTCATCAGCGGCTGCTCACACAAGGGCATTCTTAACGTTGCGCAGTGGTTTGATGCAGACGTTATTATCGGCGGCTTTCATTTTTCAAAGCTTCCGCTTGACGAAAAGCTTGCAGGATATGCAGATGAGCTGAACAAACACAAGGCAACGTTTTATACCTGCCACTGCACAGGTGTTGAACAATATGAATTTATGAAAACCCGTATGGAAAGGCTTTGTTATCTTTCTGCAGGGCAAACCATTGAAATATGAAAGGAAAACAGATATGAGAATAGCAGTTACATACGAAAACGGAGAAATTTTTCAGCATTTCGGTCACACGGCTGAATTTAAAATTTATGAGGTTGACGATAACAACCAAATCGTTCGCACCGACGTTATCGGCACGGGCACAAGCGGCCACAGCGCCCTTTCGGGTATGCTCTCGGCAATCGGAGTCAAAACCCTTATCTGCGGCGGAATCGGCGGCGGCGCTCAGGTTGCGCTTGCAAACGCAGGCATAAAGGTTTACGGCGGTGTTAAGGGCGATGCAGACAAAGCCGTAGCGGATTTCCTTTGCGGCAAGCTCAACTTTGACCCCGAAGCAAAATGTGACCACCATGACCACCACGGCGCAGACCACGAATGCAGTGAACACGGCTGCGGCGAACACAGCTGCCACTAAACGATAAAGAGAAAAAGGAGAAAGAAAATGAGTGTTGAATTAAAAAGAACCTACGTTCCGTTCAATGAATGGAAAGAAAAGTCAAAGCAGACCGAATACACCGAAAGCACTCCCCTGCTTGCCGATGACGGAACTCTGCTTGCAAAGGGCTGGGCAAGGCGCAACGTTTTTGAATATGACCGCAAAAAGGTCAAATCAGGTCTCACAAGCCGCAAAGAATGGGATTTTTATAACATTCAGAATGACGAAATGCAGCTGCTTATCAGCTTTGCAAATATCCACATCGGAGGTTACGTCGGCGTAAGACTTGTCAACATAAGAACGGGCGAGGTTATTCTTGATTCAAACGAATATTTCCTTGGCACAAACAAATACGTTCCGCCTGCAAAGGGTGACGTGCCCAACCGCTTCAACGATAAAATCGGCAAAACCCTGTTCGATTTCAACACAATGGAAACAGAGCGTACTCTCTGGATAAGAAAGCCTTACAAGGGCAAGATTGTTGAATGCGACATAAGCATGGATATTATGCCCGGTCTTGAAAACATAACCACCATTTTCCCCTTTGACGAGGACAAAACCCGTTATTTTATGACCACGAAACAGTTTTGTATGCCCTGCGGCGGCACAATCAAATGGGGCGATTACAAATATGAATTTTCAAAAGAAAATTCTTTCTGTGCTCTCGACTGGGGCAGAGTTAACACCATTCACAGAATGGTCTGGTACTGGGGCAACGGCTCAACCTACGTGACCGATGCCGAGGGCAAAAAGCACCTTGTCGGTTTTGAAATCACCTGGGCAATCGGCAACGAGAGCCACGCAACCGAAACCTGCATTATCTATGACGGCAAGGTTCACAAATTCGGCGCCGTTGACGTTGAAAAATTCCCCAAGGACAGATACCTTGAGGAATGGAAATTTGTTTCGGAGGACGGCAGATTCAATATGACGATGAAGCCGACCTTTGATAACCACAGCGACATCGACCTTAAAATCGGCAGAATGAACTGCCACCAGATTTTCGGTTGGTGGAACGGCGATATGACCCTTGACGACGGAACAAAAATCGAAATCAAAGACCTTTATACTTTCTGCGAATACGTAGAAAACAGATGGTAAAAAAGTCGCCCGACAGCGTGTGCTGTCGGGCTCAGTTTGTCGAAAAAGTCATTATAAATATGAAAAGTTGTTCAATAAAA
>JAZSNE010000008.1:0-35621 GCA_045536245.1 Acutalibacteraceae bacterium
GTATAAAACGCCCTCAGAAACATAGTCGCACTGCTTGCTTGGAGCGCATCGCATTGCTCCTTGTTTCTTCACCTCAGCACCTTGCTTCATCCGCCACAGGCGGCGCTTCGGTGCTTCGTCCCTCAAGAGGGAGCAGAAACAGCAAGCTACAGTTTGTTTGCAAAAAATTGAGTTTATCGACAGTTAAAGGCTTGCACCGCAACGGATGCAAGCCTTTAACTCTTTAAATTATAATCTTATTTGCCGGCACCGAAAAGTCTGAGAATGAGGCTGGGAAGAGTGTCAAGAAGGAAGTTGAGAATGCTCTCAAAGAATGCCTTAACGGGGCTGTATTCGGGGTTAACGTGAACTTTGTAGTTTGATGTTGCGGAGTCAACAGTAACCCAGCTTGTGCCCTTATATTTCTGAAGTGCATATGTAACGGAAACGGTGACATCCTGTTCGGAAGCGGGAGTGTTCATTGAGCCTGTCACAGAAGCTTTACCATCTTTGAATGTGCCGCTCTGATCTCCGCATGACCATGAAACGGGGATATATCTTGTGTCGCCGAACTGGTCGGTGCCTGCATAGGTATCGCCGGTGATTGTGAAGTTGAAGGAGCTTTTTGCATAAACCTTGTCTGCTGTAACAGTGAATTTGCACTTGCTTATTTCAGCGTTGTAGTTAGCTCTTTCGTTTGTGATGATTTCTGCGGGGTCGCTGATGAGGCTGGCATCCTGCTTTGCTGCATCAAATGTGTATCTTGCAACAACGTCATACTTTCTTTTTGTGGCAAGACCTGTGAAAAGGCCTGTCTTATTCCATGTTTTGCCGCCGTCGATTGAGAATTCTGTGGGGATGTTGTTAGCTGCACCGACTGTGATGCTTGTGCTGTTTTTATCAATCAGAACGGGAGTGGGAGCTTTACCTGCAGAAACCTTGTAGGTTGTGATTTCAACATAAACGGGTGTGCTTTCAAGGTATGAATCGCTTGCAGGATATTTTGCGTAGATAACGTATGTTGTTTCGGGAGCAAGGTCTGTGAAAGAATTTTTTGTTGACCAAGCGAGTTCTTCTTCAACACCCTTTTCGATGCAAGCAAAGTTAACCTTTTTATCAAGAGCCTTTACTTCGATGCTTGTGCTGGTGATTTTAGTGGGAACGGGAGCAGTGGGGGGGTTCTGAGCGAGCTTGAGAGTTTTGCTCAGGGGCTCTGACTTGAACGAGATGCCTTCGATAACGATTTTACCTGTGATGGTGTATGTTGTGCCGGAAACAAGGTTGCCGAACTTAACGCTGCCGTCAGCAAGGTTTGAAACGTCAACGTTAGCGCTGGGGGAGATATCGTATTTAACAACGTATGTGTTGCCTTTATACTCAACGATTTTCTGAACGCATTCAATGCTTCTGAGCTCGTGGTTGACTTTAACGTCAGCGTCAGCAATTTCAACCTTGGGGTCAGCGTTTGTCTTGCCTGTTGTTACGTCGATTGTTGCAGGGTCGCTTGCAAGAGTGGTGTCTGTTGTTGCGTATCTTGCATAAACAGCATACTTTGTTTCAGGCTCAAGGCCTTCAAAAACTGTTGCAGCCTTATACTCTGCGTCGTCAGCGTCAACTTCGCCGTCTTCATAAGCAAGGATTGCGTATTCGCAGCCTTCGATTTCTTCAATAACGATTGTATCAGAAAAAACTGCGAGAGGATTGATTGCTGCGGGAGCAGCGGGCTTGTCTGCTGCGAATGCCGTTGCCATGCAAGAAAGGGCAATGAGCATTGCAAAAATTGCTGAAAGAACTTTTTTGGAAACTTTTGTGATTTTTGTCATTTCTTTTTCCTCCGTCTTATTTTTCCCCGAATTCCGAGGATGGATGGGTATAGTATAACACATAATTCTCCAAAAGGGAATAGCCAAATTTAAACAAAGTATAAATTTTTTACAAAATGATTGGCTGTTTATTCATTGACATTTGTGTGCTGAGTGTATTATATTGTATATAAACTCAATCAGCGGAGATGATTTTATGACAAGACCTGAAAAAGCAAAAGAGCTTTTTGAAAACGGTTATAACTGTGCGCAGGCTGTTTTTTGCGCCTTTGAAGACGTTACGGGCTTTGACCGTGAAACGGCTTTACGTTTTTCGGCAGGCTTCGGCGGCGGAATGGGCAGACTGCGTGAGGTTTGCGGCGCAGTGAGCGGAATGACGATGGTGCTTTCCTGCGTTTTTGCAAGCACTGACCCGAATGACCGTGAAAAGAAAAAAGAGCTTTATGCTCTCATTCAGCAGGCGGCAGGCGATTTTAAAGCAGAAAACGGCTCGTATATCTGCCGTGAGCTTCTCGGACTTGCCGAAAAAGCTTCCGACCCTGCCCCCGAAGCAAGAACAAAGGAATATTATAAAAAACGCCCTTGCGGCGAATTGGTCAGGTGCGTTGCGGAAATTACGGAAAAATATCTGAATAAAGGCAAATAATTTTTAAAATTCTCTTGTATAGTCAAACGTAATATGTTACTATATGTTGTGCATAAAAACTTTTAACAGGAGTGATTGAACAATGAAACTTCCCGTTGCGGTTCAGCTTTATTCCGTTCGTGACGAAATGGAGCAGGATTTTTACGGAACAATAAAAGCAATGAAAGAGCTTGGCTATGACGGCGTTGAATTTGCAGGTCTTTTTGGTGAAGAACCTGCAAAAATCAAGGCTTTCTGCGAAGAAATCGGTATCACACCCATCTCGGCTCACGTTCCCTATTACGATATGCTTGAAGACCCCGAAAAGGTTATTGCGGATTATGCCGAAATCGGCTGCAAATACGTTGTTGTGCCTTATCTTACAGAGGAATGCAGACCCGGCACAGACGGTTTTGCCGCAACCGTTGAGGGTATCCGCAAAATCGGCGAGGCTGCAAAGAAGCTCGGTCTTCAGCTTCTTTATCATAACCACGATTTTGAGTTTGTTAAAATCGGCGAAGAATATGCTCTTGACGTGCTTTATTCAACAATCCCTGCAGACCTTCTTCAGACAGAAATCGACACCTGCTGGGTAAACGTTGCAGGCGTTGACCCTGCAGAATATATTGAAAAATATTCAGGCAGATGCCCCGTTGTTCACCTCAAGAATTTCAAAAAGACAGGCTCAGGCCAGGGCAAGATGTATGCTCTTATCGGCATTGAGGAAGAAGAAACAGAAGAGGAAGAAAGCTCATTCAGCTTTATGCCCGTTGGCTACGGTATGCAGGATATGCCTTCAATCCTTGCCGCTTGCGAAAATGCAGGCGCAGAGTGGGTTGTAGTCGAGCAGGATGAACCTGCAGAAGGCGAAACAAGAACAAATTCGGTTAAACTCAGCAGAGAGTATCTTAAAACTTTAAGCTGGTAACATAAGAATTCCTATAATTAAGGAGGAAATCACAGTGTCAAATATCCTTGATAAATTCAAAGAAGCTCCGGCAGAAAACAAAGTCAGAGATATGAGCAAAAAGGTTAAGGTCGGCATTATCGGCACAGGCTGGATTGCCGAAGCTCACGTTAAGGCATATCAGAAATGCCCCGACGTTGAAATCGTTGCTCTTGCAGACCTTGTTCCCGGCAAGGCAGAGGCTTTTTGCGAAACATATAACGTTGGCGAAAACGTTAAGTTTTATCCCAGCCACAAGGAGCTTGTTGATGCAGGCGAATGCGACGCAGTAAGCGTTTGCACATACAATGCAACTCACGCAGAGTGCACAATCTATGCTCTTGAGCACGGTATGAGCGTTCTTCTTGAAAAGCCCATGTGCGTTACTCTTGATGAAGCTGTTGCCATCTGCAAGGCAGAAAAGGCAAGCAAGGGCGTTCTTTCAATCGGCTTCCAGCCCAGATTTGATGAGAACATGAAGATGCTCAAGAAGGTTGTTCAGTCAGGCGAGCTCGGCAAGATTTATTATATTCAGACAGGCGGCGGCAGACGCAGAGGTATTCCCACACCCTTCGGCACATCCTTCATTCAGAAGGACACTGCAGGCATCGGCGCTCTGGGCGATATCGGCTGCTACTCGCTCGATATGGTTCTTAACTCAATCGGCTATCCCAAGCCTCTCACAGTTTCGGGCTACAAGTCAGACTTCTTCGGCAAGAGCCCCGACTACGAGCATCACGACGTTTTCGGCGTTGATGACTTTGCGGCAGCTTTTGTTCGCCTTGAAGGCGGCATCATCCTTGACTTCAGAATTGCCTGGGCAATGAACCTTGACACTCCCGGTGACACCATCATTATGGGCACAAAGGGCTCGGTAAGAGTTCCTTCAACAGAGTGCTGGAACGGCTCAATCGGCGGTCCGCTTGTTATTTATCACGAAATCGCAGGCGAGCAGATTGAAACTCATATTCCCATGAAGCACAACGACGTTGACTGCTTTGACATCAAGATTCGCTCATTCATCGACGCAGTTAAGGAAGGCGGCGAAGCTCCCGTTCCCTGCGGCCAGATTCTTTATAACCAGGCTATCATTGACGGTATTTCACGCTCCGCAGAGCTTGGCAAAGAAATCGAAATCGAAATCCCCGAAATTTAAGTTAACAAACAGACCGACGGCAGGAGTAAAATCCTGCCGTTGTTTTTTGCCCAAAACCTTCCTGTGCTTTGCTATTGATTTTTGCATATTATTATGTTATTATTATAGTGTATAAATATCGCTTGGTATAAAGGAGGACAAATTATGTGTAATTTCTTTGTTAAAATATCGTCGGCATTTGTTCTGGTGGCGGCAATTATATTTAACTTTTTCGGCAATCTTTTCGGCGTTGGCGATATCATTCCCACAGACCCCGAAACAACAGAAACAACTCTCACGGAATTCACCACCCTTCCCGAAGAGAGCACAACCGAACCCGTGACGGTGCCTTCAACTGAAGAAAGCACCACCGCAAAGGTTGAAACAACATACACCACGGCGGCTTCCACAAAGCCACAGACCACGGTAACAAAACCGTCAACCGTTCCTTCCACGGCAGGAACAACAACCCCCAAAACAACAAAACCCCAGACCACGGTTGAATACGGACCCAAGGTTGATGAAGCGAAGCTTGAGAGCTTTGCCGATTTCGGCGGTATGAATACAGACACGTTCACTTCGGCTCGGGCTGTGTCAAAGGGCGGCTTTGTTGCCTGCGGCGTTTCAAATTCAACTGACGGCGTATTCAGCGGCGTTGCTTCGAATTGGGGTAACACTTACGGCTACGTTGCAATGTTTGACAAGGATGCAAAGCTTGTCTGGATAAAAGCTCTGGGCAGCGGTGAAGCAAACGTCAGAATCGAAGACGTTGCAGTGCTCAGCGACGGAAGCATTGTTGCGGTTGGATACACAAAGGCACCGGATATCGGATATTTACCTGCCCATGAAGGCTCGATTGATTCGTTTGTTGTTAAATATTCCGCAGACGGTTCGCTTCTCTGGATAAAATGCTACGGCGGCAGCAGCACTGATATGCTTATGGCGATTGCTCCTCTCGGCAGCGGCTTCGTTGCCGGCGGCAAAACAGATTCAACAGACAAAACCTTTGCGGACAGCATTGAGGCCACCACGTCAAAGGCTGTGCTTATGAGCCTTGATGCAGACGGAAACATAATCTGGAAAAGATACCTTGCAGGCAATTACGGCTCAGCGGTTGACAGCATTGACACCGATTCAAACGGCAACATTTTCTTTGCCAGCGTAACTGCAGCTTCAACGGGCGATTTTGCCATTGAAGGCATGGGCAAGGGTTACCTTGACACCGCCGTTTTCAAGTATAATCAGGCAGGTGAGCGCCTTTGGGGCGCTGCCGTTGCAAGCTCGGGCAGAGATGATTTCGGGGCAATTGTTGCTGACGGTGAGGGCGGCTGCGTTGTTGCAGGCAATTATGAATTGGTAACCACATATCTGCCTGACGGCACTTTTGCAAGCCTTCACAACTGCGGCGGAATTGACGCCGTTGTTATCAGATTCAACTCAAACGGCACAAAGCGCTGGATGCGCAGCGTTGCAGGTTTTGCAGATGATTTTATAAACGATATTACCAAAACAGCCAACGGCGGCTTTGCTGTTGCAGGCTACACGACGTCTTCAAACCGTGACTTTGCCAAGGTCGGCAACAAGGGTCAGAACGATGCGTTTACAGCTCTTATTACCCCTGCGGGCAACCTTGCAGACGTCAAGTCACTCGGCGGCGCAAGAAAAGATGCTGCAACGAACGTGGTTTACACAACCAACGGCAAGCTTGTTATGCTCGGCCAGACAACCTCGGCTGACGGCGATTTTGACGGTGTGAATGCTCATCTTACCGATGAAATTATTGATAAATTCGGCGATCTGGGCGAAATGTATACAGGCTTTATCGCAAAGTACGGCGTAACAATTTCAATTTAAAATGAAAAACAAACAGATTTTTATAAGAATTGCAACCGTTGCGGTTTCAGCTCTGCTGATTCTTGCGGCGTATGCGTTTATTGTTGGCGACGGAACGATTTTTAAAGGCAACTCAGACGGCGAAACCCTGAAAGCAAGGGTTATCAGAGTGATCGACGTTAAATCAACAAGCGTCAACGGCGAAAGCGAGATTGTGACGGTTACTTTTAAAGCGCAGGTGCTCGGCGGCGAGCGCAGAGGCAAAACGGTTGACGTTATTCAGGAGATAGACAAAACCTATGCGTTCAGCCCCCGTCAGGTTGAGCAAAACGATAAAATACTTATTGAAGGCTTCACCGAGGGCAGCGAAACGTTTTTCTATTTCGGCGATTACGTGCGAATAACTCCGCTGATATGGCTGCTCGTTATCTTCTGCGTGCTGATTGTTGCGTTTTCAAAAATGCAGGGGCTTAAAACCATAATTTCGCTCGGCTTTACCTGCCTTGCGGTTTTCTGCGTGCTTATCCCTGCAATCCTCAACGGGCACAACGTCTATTTCTGGGCAATCCTTGTGTGCGTTTATATTACCGTTATGACCCTGCTGATTATCAGCGGCTACAATCAAAAGGCTCTGTGCGCAGGCATAGGCTGCGTGAGCGGCGTTATGTGCTCGGGTCTTGTGGTGCTCATAAGCGATAAATTCCTTAATATGACGGGTCTGCTTGAAGAAGAATCGGTTTATCTTTATCAGCTTTATCCCGACAACCCGATTGACCTGAAGGCTATCATTTTTGCAATGATTACAATTGGTGCGCTGGGTGCCGTTATGGACGTTTCGATGTCCATTTCGTCTGCACTGAGCGAACTTAAGATAAAATCACCCGATATCAGACCCAAAGAGCTGATGAAATCGGGCTTCACCATCGGCAGAGATATGCTCGGCACAATGGCAAACACCCTTGTGCTTGCTTATATCGGCAGCTCTCTGACGAGCGTGCTTCTGCTTGTGGCTTATAATTCAAGCCTCGGGCAGGTAATCAACAAAGAAATGATAATTGCGGAAATCCTGCAGGCACTTGCAGGCAGTATGGGTATGCTGCTCACTCTGCCTCTGACAAGTGCGGTTTGCGCAGTAATTTATTGTAAAAAGGAGGTAAACGACGATGCCTCTTGTTAAAATGAGCGATTTGCTCAAAAAGGCAAAAGCAAACGGCTACGCAGTCGGCAGCTTCAGCGTTGCAAATATGGAGATGGTGCTCGGCGTGCTCAAAGCCGTTGAAGAAACAAAAAGCCCTGCCATAATCCAGATAGCGGAGGTAAGGCTCAACCATTCGCCGCTGGAGCTTATAGGTCCGCTTATGGTGGCGGCGGCAAAAAACAGCAGTATGCCTGTTGCAGTGCATTTTGACCACGGCAAGACAGAAGAAAAAATCAGGCAGGCTCTTGATATCGGTTTCACAAGCGTTATGTTTGACGGCTCACATCTGCCGTTTGAAGAAAATGCCGCAAAAACCGCAGAGATAAAGAAGCTCGCAATGCAACACGACGCAGACTGCGAGGGCGAAATCGGCTGCGTTGGCGGCAGTGAGGACGGCAGCGAGGATATCGCAATCAACTGCACTTCGCCTGCGCAGGCGTCGGAATTCTATGCAAAAACGGGCGTTGATGCCCTTGCTGTTGCCATAGGCAACGCTCACGGCAACTATAAACAGGCGCCGAAGCTCCGTTTTGATATTCTTGAGCAAACGGCAAAATGCGTTGATGCGCCGCTTGTGCTTCACGGAGGTACGGGTATTCTGCCCGAGGATTTCAGAAAATGCATTTCGCTCGGCATTCATAAAATCAACATTGCCACCGCAACCTTTGACAGGGTTGAACAGAGCGCAAGAGCAGCTTACGAAAGCGAAAAAATCAAGGGTTATTATGACCTGCATACGGCGGAAATTGAGGGCGCATATAAAAATGCCCTTGAGCATATTGAGATTTTCGGCTGTGCAAACAAAGCTTGAAAGGACCGTAGGGACAGCCCTTGCGGCTGTCCGTTTGGCAGTAAGATAAGGCAGGCGGAATTGCGCCTGTTTATATGAAAGGACAGATAAAATGAGCTATATCAAGTTTGATAATTCAAAGGCACTTGACGTTATTCCCATCGGCAGAATCGCCATCGACTTTAATCCCACTGATATGAATATGCCTCTTTCACAGAGCAGCAACTTCAACAAATACGTTGGCGGCTCGCCTGCAAACATAGCAGTCGGCCTTGCAAGGCTCGGCGCAAAGTGCGGCTTCATCGCAAGAGTATCCGACGACCAGTTCGGCGATTACGTTGAAAATTATTTCAAGGCTGACGGCATTGACGTTTCTCACGTTTTCAGATGCGAAAACGGCGAAAACCTCGGTCTGACCTTCACGGAAATTCTCAGCCCTACCCAGAGCAGCATTCTTATGTACCGCGAGGGCGTTGCAGACCTTCAGGTTTGCGTTGATGACGTTGACGAAGAATATATCAAGAGCGCAAAGGCTGTTGTTATTTCGGGTACGGCTCTGTGCGCAAGCCCTTCAAGAGAAGCGGCTCTCAAAACTCTGTTCCTTGCAAAGAAAAACGGCGTGGTTGTAATCTTTGATATTGACTACAGAAGCTACACGTGGAAAAACAAAGACGAAATTTCGCTCTATTATTCAATTGCCGCAAAGAACAGCGATATCATTCTCGGCTCAAGAGAAGAATTTGACCTCACGGAAGCGGTTGAAGGCGTTTGCGCAAGCGACGAAGAATCCGCAAAACGCTGGTTCGGCTATGGCAACAAGATTGTTATTATCAAGCACGGCAAGGAAGGCTCCGTTGCTTACCTTGACGACGGTTCGGCTTATAAGGTCAAGCCTTTCCCTGTTAAGATGCTCAAAGGCTTCGGCGGCGGTGACGGCTATGCTTCCGCTTTCATTTATTCGCTTCTTAACGGCAAGAGTGTTCCCGATGCTCTTGAATTTGCAACAGCTTCGGCATCAATGCTTGTTTCGGCTCACAGCTGCTCGGCTGCAATGCCTTCGGCAGAAGCGGTTCAGGAATTCATCAACAGCATCAAGCCCACGTCGGGTGAGGTTATTGAAAAAATAAAATGAGAAACGGTTTTGGCCGTTGAAAAGAGAACACTATGAAAAATAAATCGACCCTGGTTTTTACGGGGGATATAGGTTTTGACAGATATATGTTCGGCAAGTGGAATGATGAGGAGCTTATTGCGCCCGAGGTGCTGGAGTTTCTTCATTCGGCAGACCACGTTGTGGCAAACGTTGAAGGCCCGGTTGCGCCTGTTGAGCAAAACACAACCAAGGACGGCGTTGCCCAGCTTCTTCACACAATCGACCCTGAAGCGGTCAAGGTGCTTAACAGAATGAATGCCGATATCTGGAACATCTGCAACAACCATATTATGGATGCAGGTGAATACGGCATAAAATGCACCCTTGACATTGCAAGGGAAAACGGCGCAAAGACCATCGGCGCAGGTATGAATATAAGCGAGGCAAGGCAGCCTGTAATTCTTGACGAAGCAGGCGGAATAGGTATGTTTGGCGTCGGCTATCAGCGTGCGTGCAGAAAGGCTGACGAAAACAAGGCGGGCTGCTACAGCTGGAGCGACCTTGACGAAATCCAGAACACGATAAACGAAATCAAAAAGACGTGCCGCTGGTGCGTGGTTGTTGCTCACGCAGGCGAAGAATTCACGCCTCTGCCCTCGCCATACACAAGGGAGAGATATCACAAGTATCTTGAAATGGGTGCGGATATTGTTGTTTCGCATCATCCCCACGTGCCGATGAATTATGAAACCGTGGGCGACAAAATAATTTTTTATTCGCTCGGTAATTTTATTTTTGACACCGATTATCAGCGCTCACAGTTCAACACTCAATTCGGTCTGCTTGTTAAGATAAATTTCACCGAAACAGAGTTTTCCTGGGAGCCGATGGGTCTTGAAATTGTCAGGGGTGAAGAGCACGTTGTGAAAGCGCCTCTGCCGAGAATATTCGTTGACGTTCAGGAGGACGAATTCAACCTGCTTTCGCCGCTTTCGGCGAAGATGCACATTGCCGCCACGAGGCGACAGATGACCTATCTTAACCCTGCAAGGTTCAAAAACGCAACCGAGCAGGAGTGGGCGGAACATTTTGCCGAGCCGCTGCGAACGGGCAGAGTGCCGGGCGAAACGCTGGATTTCTTTATCCTTTGCCCGCTTGCGGAAAAAGCGGAGTCAAACGAATGGCAAAAGAGCAGGCTCGAGAGCGTGAAGCAATATATTCTTGAACAGATGTGAGCTGCACGTTTGAGTTGCGCTGTTTAAAATCAAAGCATAAAATAACAGGCTTGCACCGGTCAGTTGCCGGTGTGAGCCTGCTTTGGCACATAATTCAAATCAGAACAAGGTGAATTTATGGTATGTCTTTCGGGCAAAAAAGAAGCAGCCGCTTCCGTGTTTAAACGGTTGGCTGATTTTGCGGTTTTGCTGTTGATTGCGGCTTTGACGGGCGTTGTTTGCGGAGCAGTCGGCGGCGTGTTTGCAAAAAGCGTCGGCTTTGCGGATTCTCTGCGTGCGCAATATCCGTGGCTGATTTATATTTTGCCGTTCGGAGGGGTTGCTTCGGCAGCGCTTTACAGGCTCACAAACACCGAAGGCATCGGCATAAAAACGGTTTTTGAATGCATCAGGGGTAAAGCGAAAATGCCGCTTCTGATTTTGCCGGTAATATATGCCGCAACGGTGATAACGCATCTTTTCGGCGGCTCTGCAGGCAAGGAGGGCGCAGCTCTTCAGCTTGGAAGCGGCATAGCGGAACAAGCTTCAAAAATAACAAAATCAGGTACCGAAAGAAAAGCGGTGCTTACTGTTTGCGGTATGGCGGCTGTGTTTTCAGCCGTGTTCGGTACGCCTGCAGGCGCGTGCTTTTTTGTGCTTGAGATTGCGTTTGGCGGATATATAAATGCCGCTGCCGTTTTTCCCGTGTTTGTTTCAAGCATAGCGGCGTTTGCTGTTTCGGGGGCGCTCGGCGTTAAGCCTGAAAAGTTTCACCTTGGTGCGGTGCCTGAATTCAGCGTTGCCGTTTTGCTGAAAACGGCGGCGGTTGCAGCCGTTGCTTCGGCTGCAGCATATGTTTTTTGCCATATGCTCCACGGCGGAGAAAAGCTTTCTGAAAAAGCTGTCAAAAACCCGTTTTTGCGGATTTTTGCAGGCGGATGCATAATAGTTATCCTCACGCTGATATTCGGAACGGATTATAACGGCGGCGGAATGCTTGTTACAGAACGGATTTTTGAGGGCGGAGCAGTTCTCCCCGAAGCGTTTTTGCTCAAAATGATTTTCACCGTCATAACCGTGGCTGCAGGCTACAAGGGCGGCGAAATCGTTCCGTCGTTCTTTATCGGAGCAACGCTCGGCGCAGCTTTATCACCGTTTCTCGGTTTATCGGCGGAGCTTGGCGCAGCAATCGGAATGGTTGCGTTTTTTGGCGGTGTTTCAAACTGCCCGATTGCGGCAGCCGTTATCGGCGTTGAGCTTTTCGGAGCAAGCGGCTTGTGGATTTCGGTTGCAGCGGCGTTAGTGTCAAAGGTTTTTTCGGGCAAGGTCAGCCTTTATAACAGGCAAAAATTTTTGAGTGAGAGTTTTTGGCTTAAAAAACGAATAATGAGTGAAAGGGCGTGAAAATATGAAAAAATTCACCTGTATTTTACTCACATTTGCAATGGCGGCGGCGTTTTTTGCCTGCGCAAAAGAGATTGAAAAATCTGCTGAAACAACCGCAGTGGCAACCGCTGAAACAAAAACAGAAGCAGCAACTTTGCCTGCGGACGTTCATTATCCCACGGTGTATTCTTCCGAAGTGATAGCAGGCATTGACATTGACCCTGAAGCGGAGCAATATCTCTATATCTGCTCCGTGCCGACAATTAACAGAAACGAACCGACGGCGAAGCCGAAACCCAACTACACCGTGCCCGAAGGAATGTCAGAAGGTCAACAGATTCATTGGCCGATGATACCTGTAATCGGCACAGAGCCGTTTCAGGTTGCTGCCTGCGCCGAAATGAGCAAAAACCCGAAATTTGACGGCGCAAAAATCATAAAAGACCAATATCTGCAGCTTGGCGAAATCAACGGCGAGCCGTGCGTGAGAGTTCACCTTGACACGGATAAGGGCGATTTTGTGGCGGTTATGAATGAGGCGTGCGAAATCATTTGGGTCTGGACAGACGATGAAGAAAAAACGGTTCAGTATTATTTTCCGCAGGAAATTGACATTAATGTTGCAACCAATGAGGCTCTGATGCAGGCGTATCACATTTACCACGCCGATGAACATTATAAAAACGGTGTTATCTGTGAATACAGGCAGGAAATGGCAGATTTCACTGACGGAAGCGCTTTATACAAAGTAACGTTTATTGCCACAACAGGCGATTTCAGCGTTTTGATTGATGAATTCGGCAGAGTTATTGAAAGAACAAAATAAAAAAGTAACCGTGCAGGGCATTGAATGAACTCTGCACGGTTTTTATTATATTCTGCTTGCTAAATAAGCTGCGCCGAGGAGATTTGCGTCGTTGCCTGCCTGCGCTTTGACTACCTTTGCACAGCGGAAGCTCGGCATAAGCTCGGCGGTGAGACGGATGTTGATTTCGTCGGTGATATATTTCTCGTTCATAATTCCGCCGCCTGCAACAATCAGCGAGGGGTTGAAGATATAAACAAGACCTTTGAGACCGACAACGATTTCGTCAATCCATTCGTCGATGACGGTGCGAATTTCGGGGCTGTCGAATTCGGCAAAAATCTCTCTGCCGTTTAAAGCTCTGCCTGTTTTTGCCTTGACGGCTCTGACGAGTGCGCCCGATGAAGCGTAGGCTTCGTAGCAGCCGCAGCCGCCGCAGGTGCAGCTCTTGCCGCCTGCGTGGGTCACAAAGTGGCCGAATTCGCCTGCCGAGCAGCCGTTACCCTTGAAAAGCTTGCCCTCAAGGAAAATTGCGCCGCCGATACCCGTGCCGTAGGTAAGACAAAGAAAATTATCTTCGCCCTTTGCTGCGCCGAAATATGCTTCGCCCAGAGCGGCGGAGTTAACGTCGTTTTCAACTGCGCAGGGCACGCCGATTTCCGCTTCAACAATCTGCTTTATCTGCACGCCCGTGTAGCCGGGTATGCTGTCGGTTGCAAAAACAATCGAACCCTTTTCGCTGTCAACCTGACCTGCGGTTGAAATGCCGATGCGGTCAATGCCGCTGTATGCCTTGGCGATTTCAACAACTCTCTCTATTATCCGCTTTCCGCCTTCGTGAGCGTTGGTGGGAACGGATTTTTTGTCTGTCAGATTAAAATTTTCATCGCACAGGGCGTATTTTATCTCTGTGCCGCCGATATCGAAAACAAGAAATTTCATTTTGTTTCTCCGATGTTTTAGAGTAAAACGGGCGGCTGATAGCCGCCCCTACGCTTGAATTTTTGTTACGCCTTGGAATCCTCAAGGGCTTTTACAAAGCGCTTGGTGATATCCATGGGTCTTGTGATGGCTGTGCCGACTACCGCTGCGTGAGCGCCGCTTGCAAAAGCTTCAACAAGCTGCTCGGGCACCCAGATACCGCCCTCGGCAATAACCGTTGCGCCGAGTTCTTCCTTATAACGCTTCATAAGAGTGAAATCGGGCAGGGGAGTGCCTTTGGTATAAGGTGTGTAGCCGCTCATTGTTGTGCCCAGCAGGTCAAAGCCGAGCTCGAGCGCAAGCTTACCCTCTTCAAAGCAGCTTGTGTCTGCCATAAAGAGCTGGTCGGGATATTTTGCACGCACCTCTTTGAAGAATTCCTCAAATGAAACTCCGCCGGGGCGTGTGCGGTTGGTTGCGTCAACTGCAATGATTTCGCAGCCGATTTCAACGAGCGCATCAACCTCTTTCATTGTGGGGGTGATGTAAACGTCGCTGTCGGGATAAACCTCTTTGATGATGCCGATTACCGGCAGGCTTACTCTTTCTCTGATGGCGAGGATATCAACAACAGTATTTGCCCTTATGCCCACGGCACCGCCGAGAGCTGCGGCATAAGCCATTTTGCTCATAATATAGCTGTCATATAACGGCTCTGTTGATAACGCCTGGCAGGAAACGATGAGTCCGCCTTTGATTTGGTCGAGTATTTGTTTGTTTGTTAATTTTTCCATAACCCGATTATATCACAGCGGTTTTGTGATTTCAACATTTTTATGGACTATTTTAGCATATTATGTTATAATGTCCGCATAAATTCAGGGCAGGCGGATTATGTGTTTCATAAACCCGAATGCGTGATGGAAGAAAAGGAGATTGAAAAATGGAAGCTTTCAAACAAATTTTGGCGTCGAATATTCCTGCAAGTGTGGCGGTTATCGGTCTTGTGCTTTACTTTTTCGGTATGGCAATCGTATTTATCACAAACCCTGTGAAAAACGCCGAAAGCTTTGCCGTGAAGCCTGTTGACAACGCAGGTAAAACTGAAATCAGAGTTTATTACGGCGGTATTTCGTTTGCGCTGGGTGCGTTTTTGCTCTATCTCACAATTGCGCTCAAAACACCCGTTTATTCGCTTGTCGGTGGACTTTTCTTTGCAACAACGGTGTTTGTGACAAGAAGCATTTTTCTTTGCGTTGACAAAGGCTGGAAATGTCCTTACACCAAGCTTGCAATTCCTGCAGAGGGCTTGTTTGTTGTTGCGCTGTGGACTTGCTTTGTGCTTTCAAAAGTGCTGTATTGAGATGTAAACCGAGGGGCCGTTATTTTACGGTCCCTTATTTTTACTTTATACATAATTTTAAAAAACTATGGACTTTTAACAGTATCTTTGATATAATATGTTGATACTATGGGCAGAAATGCTTAAAAAATAAACTGACCCGTCGGAGGTGCTTGTTTTGCAAAAAGATGCAGGCAAATTTTCCACAATCAAGTCGGGGCTTGAAAGCTTTTCAAAATCAAGGCTTTTCTGTTATCTTGCCCCGTTTGCTGCGTTGGCGGCATATCTGATTTACATAATCGCAGCCGGTAAGGTTGAGTTTTCACGAGGATATTATGAGCTGCAATATCTTATCAACTATGACAGGGGATATTGCGTCAGAGGCTTCATAGGCGAAATTATCAGTTGGTTTGCTGATACCGTTACGCCGGGAATAATCAGAGGAGTTGTGAATTTCGGCTCGGTGCTGCTGCTTGTTTCTGCTTCGCTTTGCTTCGGCAGCGTGCTTGATAAAACAAGAGATAACCCGGAGATGTTTAAAGCGGCGGCGGTTATTATTGCAATCCTTTGCGTTGCACCGTTCACTTTCCGCTATCATTTTTCGGGTATGCAGCACGATAAATTCTTTTGGGCATTGGCGTTGCTGGCCGTTTATCTTACGCAGTTCAAAAAAGGAATTTACGCCGTTCCCGTTTTATGCTTCCTTGCAACGCTTGTTAATCTTTCGTTTCTCCTCGGCTGTATGTTCCTTGTGGCGATAATTCTGCTTGATAAATGCCGTGAAAGCGGCTTTGCACGCAAAAACATAATTATTTGCGCCGTTGCGTATCTTGGAATGATCGGCATTATGATTTTCGGAATGCTCACCACAAACGAAAGAGGTTTTGCTGATGCGCATGAGATGATTGAGCATTATTTCAGCCGTTACAGCGAGCCGCTTATGCCCTCAAAGGCAGAAAACCTTGTTAACGGTCTGCTTGTTGAATATTTCAACGACGGTGCGTTCGATATGGTCAGCAAGCTTTATCAGATGTATATTGCTGACGGAGACAGAGAGCTTTCGTTGACTTTTAACGGTGTTCTGTTTTCTGCTCCTTTGCTTATCGGTCTAGCCGCTTTCTGGATTGCCGCCATCAGGGCAGAAAAAGAAAAGTTCGGCAAATTCATCTTCTTCCTTTGCGGAGCAACTCTTGTTTCACTTGTGTTCGCTCCGTTTCTCGGCTGGTCAACAAGATTTTATTTTTACAGCTACATTGTTCAGATTGGCCTGATTCTTTATTTTATCGCAAATAAAAACGAAACGGTTACGGGCATTACCGGCAAGGTTACAGGCTTCTGCAAAGAGCATACCGTTGCTTTTGCTGCGGTGCTCAGCTATTTTGCAATTTACTTCAAAAACATTCTTTAAATCTGAAAATACCCGAAAAATGAGGGATATTATGAAATTGAATTCAAAGCGTGCGGCTGCGGCAGAGTGGTTGGTTATAACTGCAGTGCTGATTGTTAAAACAGTTTTGACGCAGCCTTTTTATGAGCAGATTTTCTGGCTTTCAGGCACATATTATATCAGCAAATCCGTTGTTCTGGCAGCGGTTGAGGCAGTTGTTTTTGCCGTTGTTTTTTCGCTTATGCTCAAAGATGCGGCCAAGCTCGGCGAGTGGGCAAAGGTGCCGATTGTGCTTCTTGTTGCGGAGCCGCTGTTTGTTTCAAGCTCCGTAAGTGTTTTTAACGTTCTTGCCGTGTTTATCACGGTTATCTGGGTTGCTGTTTGCATCCGATTTGAAAACAGAATAATTGCGGCGGCGGTTTCCGTTGTTTCTGCGGCGGCAATATCGTTTGTTATGCCTTGCTCGGTTTTCAGCCTTGTGGTGCTTGGCATCCTTGTTTTGGTTATCACCGCAAAGAGCGACACCCTTTCTGTTACGGCAACGCTTATCGGAACAGCAGCTTCTGTTGCGGCGGCGGTAATATGCGTTCAGCTTTCAGACGCTGAGCTTCGCAATTATTTCAAGATTAACGAAGTTTTCGGAGAATACGGCGGCACTGAGTGCCACCCTCTCACGTTTGACAGTTGGAAAGGCGATTTCGGACTTGCTTATCTTTTTGAGAGCTTCGGAAGAGCTGCGTTTGCTTCGCTGCCGATTGTGGCTTTTGCAGCTTTCGTTGTTTATGCGGTTATCCGTTATAACGGCGGCGATGAAAAGAAATCCGGCAAAAAAGCGGAAGCGTTCAAAAAAGGCATCACAGTGGCGCTTGTTATTGCGCCCTATGTTTTTTCGGCAATCGGCGCAACGCTTTGCACGGGCGTCGGTGCTCTGGCAGCGTTTAACTTTGCTCCGCTTGCGGTTATCCTTGCTTTTGCTTCGGCGGGCAACAGATACGTTATTGATGCGCTCGGCAGGGTAAGATCTTTTGCAAAGGAACACCCCGTTGTGAGCGTTGTTGCGATTGTGTGGGTTGCATCTTACACAATGGCTTTTTCCGGCAACGGCAAGATTTTTACATATGCAACACAGTTCTTTATGTGATTTGGTTTGTTTTACGGAGATATTATGATAAAGATAATCAAACCCGATTTTGTTTTTGAAGATGAGCGCGGCAGCCTTGTTCAGCTTGTGAGAGAGGGATACAAACAGATAAACGTTGTAACCTCCAAAGCGGGCGTTGAAAGAGGCAGGCATTACCACGCACTCAACAGAGAGGGTTTTTACGTTGTTGAAGGGGCGTTTACGGTTGAAGCGAAGCTCGGCAACAAATCAGAACGTTACTCCTTTAAAAAGGGTGATATGTTTATTATTGAGCCGAACGTTATTCACACCTTTGATTACAGCGAGGATTCAACCCTTGTGGCTTTTTATGACAGAGGAGTTGAGCTGCCTGACGGCTCAAAGGATATCATTGCGGAGGGCAACGGCTGATGGAAGCAATCATTCTTGCAGGCGGATTCGGCACAAGGCTCAAGCCCTGCGTTGAGGATTTGCCCAAACCCCTTGCGCCAATCGGCGGCAGACCGTTTCTTGCTTATTTGCTGGATTACCTTGCGGCTAACGGCGTTGGCAGAGCGATAATTTCAACAGGGTATATGGCGGAAAAAATCGAGCAGACCATCGGCACAAGCCACGGCGAAATGAGCGTTGACTATTGCAAAGAAGAAACGCCGCTCGGTACAGGCGGCGCAATCAAAAAGGCGCTCGGTCTGTGCAAAGAGGATTATGCGGTTGTTATCAACGGCGACACCTTTTATGACGTTGACCTGTGTGAAATGAGAGAAATGCACGTTGCATCGGGTACGGCAATAACCGTTGCGGCAAAGATGCTGATGAACGTTGAGCGTTCGGGATTTCTTGAAACCCGAAACGGCTTGCTTACAGGCTTTTGCGAAAAAGGGGCTTCGGGCGCAGGTCTTATCAACGGCGGCATATATTTAATCAACAAAAACGCACTTGACGGTATCAGCGAAGAAAAATTTTCGTTTGAAAAGCAGGTGCTTGAAAAGCTCCTTATGCCCGTCGGGGTGTTTGAGAGCGACACATATTTTATTGATATCGGCATTCCCGAGGAGTTTGCAAGAGCAAATGCAGAAAAGGATATGCTGGTTTTCAAAAACAGGGGCGGCAATTGAGCGGCACTCTGACTATCTGAAGCAGGTGTTATTATTTTGAAAAACGTTTACTTTGTTCAGGTCGGATTTGCGTTTGATAAATCCGTTTATCTGCCTTATGCAACGGGCACGATTGTTGCTTACTGCAAGAGCAGACCTGAAATTGCAGCCGAATATGATTTCAGGGAGATTATATTCCGCCGTGACGATATAACAAAAATCGTTGACGGAATGCAGTCGCCTTATCTGGTTGCGTTTTCAACCTACGTGTGGAATATGGAATTCAACAAGGCTCTTGCAAAGGCTGTTAAAGAAAGATACCCCGAGTGCATTATTGTTTTCGGCGGTCACAGCGTTTCGGGCAGAATGGAATTCCTTGATAATGAATATATTGATATTCTCTCTCTGGGCGAGGGTGAGGAGGTTACGGCAAACCTGCTCACGGCGCTGAAAGACGGCTCGGATTTGAGCGACGTTTGCGGAATAGCATTCAGAGATGATGACGGCAGCAGGATTCTGACTGCGCCCCATTGCCCCGAATCGGTTGAGGATTATCCTTCACCCTACCTCACGGGCGTGTTTGATTCAATCATAGAAAAAAATCCTGACACGATGTTTGACACCATCATCGAAACAAACAGAGGTTGCCCCTATAACTGCAGCTACTGTGACTGGAGCAACCACAAAAAGCTCCGTCTTTTCCCGATGGAAAAGGTTAAGGGTGAGCTTGAATGGCTCAGCAGGCATAAGATTGAATACTGCTTCTGCGCCGATGCAAACTTCGGTATGTTTGACAGGGACGTTGAAATTGCCCGTTACATTGTGGAGCTTAACAAAGAAACGGGCTTCCCCAAGGTTTTCAGACCTTGCTATGAAAAAAACAGCGCAGACAGAGTTTTTGAAATTTCCAGAATACTCAATTCAAGGGGAATTGATAAGGGCGCAACAATGGCTTACCAGACCCTCTGCGATGATGCGCTCAAAAACATAAACAGAAAAAACCTCACTATGGAGCATTTCTCTGACCTTATGGCGAGATACACCGAGGCAAAAATCCCCACTTATTCAGAGATTATTCTCGGTTTGCCCGGCGAAACGGCGGAGAGCTTTTGCCAGGGCTTGTGCAAGCTCCTCAGGGCGGGTCAGCACAACTCAATCAGCGTTTATTATTGCGAGCTTCTGCCCAATGCGCCGATGTGTGACCCCGACTATATGAAGAAATATCAGATTGAGCCGATGAAGGTTCAGTTCAACCATATCCACTCGGCAACGGGCAAAAAGGATATGATTCCCGAATATTCATATCTTGTCCGTTCCACAAGCACTCTTACACGTGACGGCTGGGTTCGTGCCAACCTGTTTTCCATCTGTCTGCAGTGCTTCCACAGCCTCGGTCTGCTGCGCTATTTTGCGATTTATGCTTATTATGAGCTGGGCGTGGATTACTATGATTTTTATAATTCATTGCTTGAATACTGCCTTGCAGACGAAGGCGTGACAGGCAGCCTCTTCAGAGAAATCAAGCGTAAGCTTGACGGCTCACTTGAAGGCGAATGGAACCACAGTAACCCTGTTTTCGGCAACGTAACCTGGTTCTTTGAAGAAGGTCTTTACCTTGAATTCCTTTATAATTTTGATGAATTCAAAAAGCTTGCCGAGAGCTTCATCAAGCCGATGGTTAAAGATGAGAAGATTTATCGGGAATTGCTGAAATTCCAGCTCAACGTTGTGAAGCGTCCGTTTGAAAGCGGCAAGAGCTTTGAATGCGGCTATGATTTTGCGGCGTATTTCAGAAATATCGGCGCAAACAAAGAAACAAAGCTTTGCGAAAAAACCGTTAAATATAATTTTGAAGCCGCCAAGGAATATTCCGATTGGCCGACGTTCGCCAAGGAGATTGTATGGTACGGCAGGCGTAAAGGTGCAACCCTTTACAGAACAGATTGATAACTCCGAAAGGTCAGTGACTTTTTTGAAACGCAAACTCTATTTTCTGCAAGTGAACTATGCTTACGGCAATTCGGCTCATCTGCCTTACACGGCGGGTCAGATTTCGGCATATGCGTTTGCAGATAAAGACATCAAAGATAATTATTGCCTTGAAAAAATCTTCTTCCTGCGTGAAAGCATTGATACTCTTATGCAGAAGATTGAAAACCCGGCTGTTGTTGCTTTTTCAACGTATCTCTGGAACGCAAATTTCAACAAAGAGGTTGCAAGGCGTGTTAAAGAAAAATATCCCGAATGCATCATCATCTTCGGAGGTCACCACGTTGCGCCGGGCGGAGGTATGCTTGAGGAATGCCCTTATATTGATTATTTGCTTCACGGTGAGGGCGAGGTTATATTCCGCAGGCTTCTGCGTGCGCTCATCGGGCTTGAAGATGTTCAGTCCATTCCCGGCATTTCAATGCGCACGGCAGACGGGATTATAACAAACCCCGAAATGGTTTCAACCGAGTGCGATTTTCCCTCACCCTACACGGGCGGATATTTTGATGAAATCATCAAAGAAAACCCTGATACGGTGTTTATGGCGCTGATTGAAACGTCAAGAGGCTGCCCCAACTCCTGCGCATACTGCGACTGGGCAAGTATGAAATCCAAAATCCGCAAATTCCCGATTGAGAGGATTTATGCCGAGATTGATTGGCTGAGCGAGCATAAGGTTTACGGCTTGGGTATGGCGGATTCCAACTTCGGAATGTTTGACCGTGACCTTGAAATCACAGAGAAAATCATTGAAAACAAAAAGCTTACGGGTTACCCTGTCAAGCTCCAGACGTCATATGAAAAAAACAGCAGCAAACGAGTTTTTGATATCGGCTCAAGGCTTGAGGCAAACGGTCTGAGCAAAGGCATTACGCTTTCGTTCCAATCAATGACGGAAGAAGTGCTCAAAAACATCGGCAGGCAGAATATCAGCCTGAGCTTTTTCTCGGAGCTGATGGATTTATATAACGAAGCAGGCATCGCAACCTATACCGAGCTTATCCTCGGCTTGCCCGGCGAAACCGTGGACAGCCTTGTGGATTCGCTGGATAAGCTGCTGATGCTCGGCCAGCACAACTCGATATACGTTCACAATTGTGAGTGGCTGCCCTGCGCAATAATGGGCAGACCGGATTATAACGAAAAATACAAAATCAAAAAGACCGTTATTCCTCTTAACCAGCCTCACCGTGACATCAATGACATTGACGAGGTGCAGGAATTTTCATCAATCGTTACCTCGACCTATTCAATGAGCGAAAACGATTGGAAAAAGATGAATATTATTTCGGCGGCGGTTCAGTGCTGCCACCATATGGGCATTCTGCAGTTTTTTGCACTTTACCTTTATAACGAAGGTGTGAGCAGCTATAAAAACTTCTATTGCTCTTTCGTTGATTATTTTTACGTGCGCCCCGAAACCGTTGCAGGCAGAGCCTTGCACCGCATTGAAGCGCAGCTTGACAAGGTGCTTGCTCAAACGGGTACACTCGGCCTGAATGACGAGCGTTTCGGCGGAATTGTGTGGACTTTTGAAGAATACCTTTTCCTTTGCCTTACCTGTGAGGCACAGACCTTTTATGCCGAAGCAGAGCCTTTCCTCAAGGGCTTCGGCATTGATGAGGATATATATTCAAGCCTTATGAGCTTTCAGCAGAAAATGGTTAAGCAACCCTTTGCTGATTCATTTGAATTTGATTGCTGCTATGATTTTATTGATTATTTCAAAAAGATTATCAGCGGTGAGCAAGCAAAGCTGAAAGCAGAAAACGTTACCGTTGCCGTTGATGCAAAGCCGTTCAAATCGTGGGCGGAGTTTGCAAGAATCGTTGCTTGGTTCAGCAGAAAAGACGGCAACATCACCCACTTCAGACAAGCGAAATCGAAACGGAGTAATTCATAACAATGGACAGCAAAAAGGTTTATCTTGTTCAGATTAACGTGACCTACAGCAAAACGATTGCCTACCTGCCGTATGCCGCAGGCTGCCTTGCCGCATATGCGTGGAGCGATGAAGAAATCAGCAGCAGCTATGAGCTTGCCGATATTCTCTGCGTGCGCCACACGGCGGAGGAATCTTTTGCAAAAATCAAAGAACCTGCGGTTGCGGGCTTTTCGTGCTACGTATGGAATATGGAATATAACCTGCGCCTCGCACGAATGATTAAAGAAAAATACCCCGATTGCGTTATAGTTTTCGGCGGTCATAACGTGCCTGACGATACCTCTTTGCTTGAGAAACACGGCTTCATTGACGTGCTTATGCACGCAGAGGGTGAAGAACCCTTTGCTATGCTCCTCAAGGCTCTTGACGGCAAGGGCAAGCTTGAGGATATACCCGATATCTCTTTCAGAAGCGGTGGCGAGCTTGTTACAACGCCCAAAAAGAAAGTCTACGATATATCGGCTTATCCTTCGCCCTACACGGCAAAGGTTTTTGACCCGATATTTGAAAAGTACCCCGATATCACCTTCCACGCAACGCTTGAAACAAACAGAGGTTGCCCCTACGGCTGTGCCTTTTGCGATTGGTGCTTCACCAAAAAGATAAGGCTTTTTCCGATGGAAAGAATCAAGGGCGATATTGACTGGATATCGGCTCACAAGATACCCTATTGCTACTGCGCCGACGCAAACTTCGGCATTGAAAAGCGTGACGTTGAAATTGCAAACTATATTCTTGAGGTCAACCGCAAAAGCGGATATCCGCAGGTGTTCAAGCCCTGCTATGCAAAAAACAGTGACGAAACCGTTTTTGAAATCGGCAAAATTCTCAACCACAGCGGCATTGACAAGGGCGTAACTCTTGCTTATCAGTCGCTTGACCCTCAAACACTTGAAAACATCGGCAGAAAGAATCTGACTCTGGAGCATTATTCCGGTCTGACGGCAAAATACGCCGAAGAAAAAATACCCACCTATACCGAGCTTATTCTCGGTATGCCCGGTGAAACCTATGACAGCTTTTGCAAAGGTCTTTGCCGTTTGCTTGAAAACGGGCAGCACAATTCGATGACGGTTTATACCTGCCAGGTTTATTGCAACGCACCCATAGCAAGCAAGGAAATGGTTGAAAAATATAAAATCCGTTGGGAGCGTCAGCCGCTTCACGGCATTCATTACCCGGCAAACTTCAACGGCGTGCAGGAATATTATGACGTTGTGGTTGAAACAAAGGATATGAGCAAAGAGATGTGGGTCAAGGCAAATATGTTTTCCGTTTGCCTGCAGAGCTTCCATCACCTCGGCCTTTTGCGCTGCTTCGCTCTTTATGCGAGAAAAGAGCTCGGCATCAGCTATTATGATTTCTATAACCGCCTGCTTGATTACATTTTCAGCGACGAGAGCAAGTATATCTATAAGCTCTTTGAAGAAATACGCTGGAAAACCGAGCACACGGAGGTGTCTGACTGGTGCTACCAGAAGGATATTTTCAGCAAGGTCGGCTGGTATTTTGAGGAGGGTATCTTCCTTGACCTGATTTATAACAGGGACGTTTTCTGGCAGGATATTATGCCGTTTATCGAAAGCCTCGGCATCGAAAAAGACGTTTTTGACGAAATGCTGAAATACCAGAAGGCGATTTTGCGCCTGCCGAACACGGAAACCGTTGAAATTGAAACGGCTTATGATTTTTACACTTATTTTCAGGGCATTTATGATGACGAATACAGGCCGCTTGAAAAGGTTGGCACAAAGCTGACCATTGAGCTTGAAAAGAAAATCAGCGATTGGGCGGAATATGCAAGAGAAATCATCTGGTTCGGCAAAAGACGCAGCGCAACCATTTGCACAAACGCAAGAGAAAATATTTCTGTTGAACATAAGCGATAAAGGCGGACACCAAGCGTCTGCTTTGTGCAATATTATAAAAAGCTATTGCTTCTTTTTCAGAAATATGATACAACAAAAACAGACATATCGGCTGTTTTGTCTGATTTTTCGCAGAAAAAAGGGGAAATAATGAGGAATTTATATCTGGTTCAGGCTTCAAATACATATGTCGGCAGAGGCTTCAAGGCGGCGTATTTGCCGTATGCAGTCGGTCTGCTTGCCGCTTATGCGTTTGAAGATGAAAACGTTAAAAAGGAATATGAGTTTAAGCGCTTCATATTCACAAGAGAAAAAACGGACGAGGCTGTGCAGAGCCTTGATAATCCTGCCGTTATGGGATTTTCAAACTATGTGTGGAACACGCAGTATAACCTTGTGCTTGCAGAAAAGGTTAAAAAAGCTTATCCCGGCTGCGTTATAATTTTCGGCGGTCATAACGTGCCGCCGGATAATTCGTTTCTTGAAAAATATCCGTTCATTGATTTTCTGATTCACGGCGAGGGCGAGGAAGCGTTTAAGGCAATTTTGCTTGAGCTGTGCAAGGAAGAAAAGGATTTTTCAAAAATATCCAACATTTCTTACCGCATAAATGAAACCGAAAATGCAAAAACACCAACCGAAATCCTCTGCAGGCTTGATTATCCTTCGCCTTATCTTAACGGCTGGTTTGACAGCATTTTTGCAGAAAACCCCGATATGCAGCTTGACGCAATCCTTGAAACGTCAAGGGGCTGCCCCAATTCCTGCGCATACTGTGACTGGGGCTGCAACAGCTCAAGAATCAGGTTTTTCCCGACTGAACGCATTCTTGCCGAAATCGACTGGATGAGCGAGCATAAGGTTAAATTCATCTGGGGTGCGGATTCAAACTTCGGTGCGGCGGAGAGAGATCTTGAAATTGTTGATTACCTTATTGATAAGCGTGAAAAGACGGGTTGCCCGGAAAGGCTGCGTATAAATTACGCCAAAGCAAACCCCAAGCGTGTTTTTGAAATCAGCTGCAAGCTTGAAAAATACGGTTTGAGCAAGGAGGGCGCAACGCTTTCGTTCCAGAGCCTTGACCCTGCAACGCTTGAAAACATCGGCAGAAAGAATATGAGCCTTGATAAGTTCAGCGAGCTTATTGCGCTTTACAGAAGAGAAGGAATCACCACTTATTCGGAGCTTATAACCGGTTTGCCGGGTGAAACCTATGAGAGCTTCTGCAAGGGCATAGGCAAGCTGCTTGATGCCGGTCAGCACAGGCTGATAACAACCTATAACTGCGAGCTTCTGCCCAATTCGCCTATGGCTCAGCCCGAATATATGCAAAAACACGGCATCAAAACCATTGAGGTTGAGTCAATTGTGGCTCACAGCGAGGTTGATAATGAGGTTAAGGAAAAAACCGTCTATATTATCGGCACAAACACTCTGAGTACGGAGGACTGGATTGCCTGCAACGTTTTTACCTGCGTTGAAGAATCGCTCCATCACCACGGAATTCTCAAATACATTGCCGTTTATCTTCATTATGATAAGGGCCTGCCCTATGAAGATATATATAATATGGTTATCAGATATGCAAAAAAGAAGCCTGACTCAGTGCTTCGCCCTGCATACGATTTTCTTTACGGTTATTATAAATCCATTGCAGAGGGCAAACCCATTGAGCTTTATTCCAACCCGATTTTCGGCGAGGTAACCTGGATGCCCAAAAAAGCAACGCATCTTGCAACAATTTACCGCCTTGATGAATTCTATTGGGAAATCAAAAGCTCTTTGCGTTATCTCGGCATAGAGGACAATATTATCGAAGAACTTCTTGAATATCAGAAAACGGTGCTCAAGCTTCCGTTTAAAAACAATTATTCGGTTGAGTTTGAATATGACTGGTCAAAATATTTCAACGATGCTCTTGAGGGTAACTATCATCCGCTTGAGAAACGGAGAATCAGAGTCAGCGTTGATAATGAGGTTCACCGCACAAACTGGAAGGATTATGCAATGGAAGCCGTTTGGTTCGGCGTTAACGGCATAACTCTTAACCCGGGAATAAAGACAGAATATATAAATGATTAAAGAATAACCGCTGATAATCGCAAAACGATCCGTCAGCGGTTATAATAAAAATGAAAGGCCGTGAGCGTATGGATAAGTTTTCGGGCGTATCAATCGTAACGGGTGCTGTGACCGAAACGGATTCTCTGCGCCGCACCGTTGATTTTATTCTTGAAAACTGCAACCACAGCGACTTGGCAGAAATCATAATCGGTTATCCCGACAGGGCAACGCCCGAATGCGTTGCCGTAATCAAGGAGCTTGAAGCAAGAGAGAGCGACGTGAGCATATGGTCGTTTGTTCAAAAAAGGCCCAAACTCGGGTTCTTGACGGAGGCTTTTGACAAAGCCGCAGGTTCCCACGTTATAACGGTTGATTCTGATATGGCTCTTGACCTTGCGCTTATACCGCAGATGATAGACGGAGCAAAAAAAGAACCCGACACCATTTTTTCTGCGTCAAGATGGCTTGGCGGCAGCAGCTTTAACAGATATAACAAATTTAAAAAGCTGCTTAATTATTGCTCGCAGAAGTTTCTTGCGGTGCTTTACCAAAGCAAGCTGACGGATTTTACCATTCCGTTTCAGATTGTTTCTGCCGAGCTTTTGCGCTCCATAAATTTTGAGGAAACGGGCTTCGCCATTTTCATTGAAATGGTGCTCAAACCCGTGCGTCTGGGCTGCAGAATAAAAGAACTGCCCACCGATTGCCACGAGCGCACGCAAGGCAAATCAAACAATTCCGTTACCCAGCTTCCGAGCTATCTGCGCACCGCTCTGCACATCAGGTTTATGAAAAAAGAGGATATACTGAAGAAATAACAAAAATGACCGTCTTGCAAAAATGAAGAAGCTTTTCTTCATCTTTGAAAGGCGGTTACTTAAAATTTTCCGCTTTAAAAAACGGCGTTGATGTGATAGAATAAGTCATATAAAATCAAAAGGGGAGAGCAACGTGCTCGTCAAAGACGTTAAACTTATCGAATATTCACGGAATGTTGATGCTGGCAACTGCATAACTCACGCTGCAGGTGCCGCTGCGGCGGCAATCGGCTCAGCGCTTTTGGTTTTGCAGGCCGGCGGACTGCGCAGCGTGCTTTCTGCCGCAGTTTACGGGCTTTCTCTGATGGCGGTTTACATAGTTTCTGCCGTTTATCACGGTCTGCCTGCAGGCGAAGCCAAGCGCACGGCAAGGCTTGTTGACCATTCTGCCATACCGGTGTTGATAGCGGGCACGGCAACTCCGTGCGCTCTCGTGACGCTGTGGAATATCAGCCCGGCGCACGGTGCTTTTGTTTTGGCAACAGGCTGGGCCTGCGCAATTTTCGGCATTTTCTCAAAGCTGTTTTTCTTTGAAAAGCTGAAAAAGATAACGGTGGCGGTCTATATAGTTTCAAGCCTGGCAATGCTCGTGAGTGCAATTCCCGTTCTCGGCAAAATCAGCAGAGAAGCTTTTTTCGGTTTGCTTCTGGGTTGTGTTGTTTATCTGGCAGGGTCAGTGTTTTGCGCCATCGGCAGAAAAAAAGAAGCAATGCACGTGGTGTTTCACGTTTTCACGGCAGCGGCAAGCGCAATACATTATCTGGTGATATATAATTACGTTATCTGATGCGCCGAAAACGCAAAACAGCCTGTTTTTCCGTTTAAAGCAACAGTTTTTCGGCAGATATCGGTGCAATAATAAAGAACAATCAACAAAAATAAAATTTTTTGATTTAGGTATTGATTTTTTTCTTCGGATATGTTAATATACTTTGGCAATCGGAACTCAAGCCGATTCCAAGTAAATATGCGCTGCTAGCTCAGTTGGATAGAGTGTTTGGCTACGAACCAAAAGGTCAGGGGTTCGAATCCCTTGCAGCGCGCCAAGTCTCAAATCGTTGTATATCAACGGTTTGGGGCTTTTTCTTTACCCTGCGTTAAGCTCCGAAAACGGGGCAAAAACGGGCATTTGTACACTATTTGTACACCAAGCCCCTGAAAATCGGCATTTTTGAGCAATAAAAAAGAGCGCTTCACTTTATAGGTGATTCGCTCATTTTTCTTTTTATGCGTTCTTTTGTGCCTTCGGTGCAAGAATATCTGCAAGGGCTTCGGCTGCTCTTTCGTCAGCCGTCTTTATTGCGTGGGTGTAAATATTGCCCGTTGTGGTTACGTCAGCGTGACCGAGCCTTTGTGAAACCGTCTTTATATCAGTACCGTTGTATATCAGAAGCGTTGCGTTTGTGTGTCGCAAGCTGTGAACGTGAACAAGCGGAAGATTATGCCTTATGACAAATTTGTGAAACCAACCGCTGACGGTGTCGGGGTGTATCGGTTTTCCGTTCCAAGCTGTAAAGACCTTTTTGCTATCGTGCCATTGGTCACCAAGCTTTAAACGTTCTTGTGCCTGATAAGCTCTTAACTCTTTAAGTGAAGCAACGGCAGGGGCAGGAATGCGAATAACTCTGCGTGATGTTGTATTCTTTGTGTCATCGTCATATATGCCCTTTTTCGGCAGATATAAGCTTGATTTATTTATATCTACAATGCCGTTTTCAAGGTCAATATCAGACCATTCCAAGCCGCAAGCTTCGCCCCTGCGCATACCCGAATAAAGAATAAGGGTGAACAGCGTTTTATATATAAGCGGTTCGTTTTCAAGTGCAAGAAGCATTTCAACAGCTTGTGTTTCGTCAAGATATTCCGCTTCTTTGCGTTCAGCCTTCGGCGGTTTTACTCGTTCACACGGGTTTGTGGCTATTACTTGCCATTGAACGGCGGTACTCATTATTGAAGAAATAAGGCGGTGATAATGCTGTAATGTTTTGCCCGAGAGCGTTTTTTCTTCTTCTGATGCCGTAAACAGTTTGTCGAGCTTAACACCGAGTGCGGAGCTTATAGCCGTTGCCGTTTTCTTTGATACGTTGTTACCCTTTGCAACAGACGTTAAGCTCTGCTCCGATATTCCTGCTTTTTCTGCAAGAGCCTTGAACGTGAGCTTGTAGCTTTTTACTGTTGCTTTAAAATCACCCGTAAAATGATATTTAGTGTCGAGCCTTATGCCCTTTTCTGAAAGGTTATTGTAAAAGGATAATAAATGATGTGGCTGTATTTCTTCCATTTTCTTGTGACCTATAGCGGCGTTTATGCGAGGAATTAAGGCTTCATACTGTGCAACGGTTTTTGACCTTAACTGTTTTCTTGCATATTCTTCAAGCCATTTTTCAACGAATGCGGCGAAACGGATGCCCTTGCCGATTTGCAAGCCGTTTTTAATGTTTTCTTCAAATATAACAGCCTGACGGTGAAGCTCTTTTTCAATCTGCTTTTTTGTCATACCTTCGGAAGGCTTCCAAGTCATAGAGCGATATTCTTTTTTACCGTTAATATCATAACCAAGCGAAACCCTGATAAGGTACGAATCGCCCCTTTTAGTTATGCTTGCCATTTAATCACCCTCTTTTTTCCTTTTTAAGCTCTTCTATAATTTTATTTAACAAGACTTGCTCAACAATTTCGCCCGAATTAATTTCAAATAGTCCCGTCAAATCTTCTATGTCTGAAAATGCTGTTTTTGTGTACTCTCTGCTTGTTGAGTTATAATCTTTTATATTTCCGTTTTTGGTAACGTGAATTTTATCGGTGTTACTTTCAAACGCTGATGAGAAATACCACGTTAAAGCCGAAAAAAGGTTGTTTCTTTCGTTTTCGCTTATTTCCGCTATACCTAACCATTCCAAGGTTTTGGGATAAATGCTTTCGATAATTTTATTTATTGTTTCAATATTTTCAACGTTTCCGCTTTCTTTTAAAAAAGCTAACACCTCAACAGCTCTACCGCTTAACCCCGTATGCGTGCAAATTTCGACAAGCTCTTTTTTATGTGTTTTTATTTCTCCCGTCAAAAAATCAAACGGTACATTAAAAAAATCGTGATAAATCTGCGCTTGTTCAACGGTCGGTTCTCTGCTTTCGTTTTCAATAGCTGAAATTATTGAGTATGAAATTCCAACCCCGTTTTCAGAAAATATTTTCGATAATCTTCTAACGTCGCACGGCTTCCCATTGATTAAATAACTTTTTCTTAAAAACCTATAGTTTTCGCCGTAACCTTTGTAATATTTCAAATTTGCTTGCGGTTTGTTTGCCATTGTTTCAACTCCCTTTTATTGCTAACAAAAGCGCAAAATTACGCCCTTGTTAATACTTTGTTTTGCTGTTGCATTTAGCCAAAAACTACGGTATAATCCAATTAATGCGAACAACTTGTGCTTGTTAGCATTATATCACAAGTGATTAATGATGTCAACAACAAAACAATAAGAAAGGGTGAAAAAATGAGTAATATTGACATTAAAACAGAAGCAATGAATGCAGGGGTGAAGCTGTGGCAGATAGCTGACAAGCTCGGGATAACTGACAGTAGCTTAAGCCGAAAACTCCGCAAAGAGTTAAGCCCCGAAGAAAAGGCAAAAATCAGGGCTATAATTGCCGAACTGAAAGGGGTGAGCGAATGAGCGTAACTCCCCGAATGAGAACAATAAAACAAGCAATTAACGAGCTTAAAACCCAAGACAGCGAAACAGCTTTTACAGAATCGGCATTGCGTAGAGCTATAAGCTCGGGTGATATTCCCCACTTAAGGGCAGGGAACAAAATTCTTGTTAATCTTGACACGGTAGAAAAGTATTTGTCAGGTGAGCTTATAATCCCCGATAAGCTCCTGATAACAAACAACATCAGGCCATTATAATGAGGTGAAAACAATGAAAATAAATTTGGGATTTATAGAGCTACCCCGTGAAACAGCAAACACATCTGTGTGGAGCGATAAGCCGTTTGCAAAAGGTCAAGCGTGGATTGATTTGCTTTTACTTGCAAATTATAAAGACACAGAAATGTTAATTAATGGAGATTCAATCACAATAAAAAAAGGACAGATTTTAACAAACTGTAACAAACTTGCTGACCGTTGGGGTTGGAGCGTGGCAAAGGTGAGCCGTTTTCTTGAATTGCTCAAAACCAAAAAAATGGCAGAACACAAAACAACACCACACGGAACGCTTATAACTGTCAACGAATATCCGGGCGAACTCGCTTCTGATAGGCTCACACAATGAGGTGAAATATGTCAAAAAACCAAGGATATATAAAACTATTCCGAGATATTCAAAATAATTTTCTGTGGAGCAAAAAGCCGTTTGACAAGCCCCGTGCTTTTGTTGATATTCTGTTACTTGCAAATCACACAGATAACACTATATTAATCAACGGAAAGCAAACGGTCATAAAACGTGGGCAATATCACACAAGCCGAAAAAAGCTTGCTGACCGTTGGGGTTGGGAGGTCAAAACCGTTGACAGGTTTTTGGGTGTACTCAAAGGGGCAGAAATGGTGACATATACGGGAGACCCCTTTGGGATAACCTTAACCGTTGAAAATTATAGCCTTTATCAAGGTGACGGGGACACCAAATCGGGACACCCAAAGTATACCCCAAGGGATAACGGTCGCCACACAAACAATAAATTAAAGAATGAAAATAACCCGTTAGATACTTCTTTAAAAGTATCTAACGGGAGTAAAAAGAAAGAAAAATCGGCAAGCCAATACCCTGACAGAAACGACGTTTGGGGTGAGCCTGACGAGAAACCCAAAAAACAGCCGAGTAAATATGCCGATTGGAATGATGCTTGGGATTGAAAGGAGCTTAAATGGCAAACAGTAAAGAATATATGCAGAAATGGCGAGCTGAACACAAAGAGCAAGTAAAAGCTTACCATAAAGAATGGGTAAAAAAGAACAGAGATAAGATGAACTCTTATCAAAGAAAATGGCGTGCCAAAAACAAGGACAAGGTAAGAGATTATAACGCCCGTTATCAAAAACGAAAGCGAGGTGAATTTGATGCTAACGCCCATTAAAGCAATCAGAGCAAAATGCCTTGACTGTTGCTGTGACAGCAGAAGCGAGGTCAGACTATGTTCTATTGAAAAATGCCCCCTACACCCGTATAGAATGGGTCACAGACCGAAAGGGTATAACAACCCTGAAAGTGATGCAGAATGTGAAAACGAGCAGATAGAGCCGTGTTTATGCGAAAAGAAAAGCCCTCATCCATCAGCGGTGCAAAGCAACGGATAAGAGCTTGAAAAAATCAACGCCGAAGCGGTGACGAGCTTATTATAAGCTCCCTGCTTCGGTATGTCAATAAAACATATGAAAGAGGGTGACACGATTGAATACTGTTGAGGAAAGAAAAGCAAGAGCCTCAGAAACCCGAAAGAAAAACCAAGAAGCCAAGAAACGCAGAGAAGCTGTCAATTTTGAGCTTAAAGTGTTAAGGCTGAAAACGGCGATTGAAATAATGCAGAATCCCGATGCTACACCGTCAGAAAAACTTGAAGCGGCGAAACAAGCGGCAGAGCTTCAAACAGATAACAAAGTTATGATGGCTATAAGCACAACAGAATAAAGTTACAAAGGCGTGGAGCTTATTGCTTCCGCCTTTTTGTTTTTTGCGGATATTAAAGCAACTAACTCGGCAGGGAACAAGGGGTGTCAAATCCCCCATACCCCTTTTATGATTTTTATATCTTATTTTTATTATTCAGAATAATATTTTATATTATTTTTGTAGTGGTTATATATTGGCTGTGGTTACTTTAACATAAAAATTACGGTTAATTTTTTGTACACTATTTGTACACTATCGTAGTGTACATTCGCAAAAAGAAATGAGATGATATAAAACGCTCAAACGCTGAAACCGTTGATTTATAAAGGGTTACAGAATATCATAAAAAGCAATAAAAAGAGATTTTTGCAACTACGAACCAAAAGGTCAGGGGTTCGAATCCCTTGCAGCGCGCCAATTAAAGGAGATAGCATTAGCTATCTCCTTTAGTTTTTATTCTGCAAGGGATTCGAACGAGCGAAAAGAAAACAGTCCGGTGGACTGTTTTCAGCTCGACGAGCAGCAGAGCGATAAAAAATCAGAGCCGATTCCCGAAAGTCGAACGCCGAGAAAAAGTCGCCCAAGATTACCCTTGCAGCGCGCCAAGAAAAAGAAGTGATTCCGCAGGAATTGCTTCTTTTTTGTTTTATCTGCAAGGGATTCGAAAGGGCGAAAAGAAGACCTGCACTCCGAATTTTGAAGTGCAGGCTATTTTTTGTCTGTTAATCCGAGAATGAAATCGACAGACGTATTATAGAATTTTGCAAGAGCAATAAGAACTTCGGGCGGTATTGTTCTTTCGCCGCTTTCGTAATAAGCATAGGTTCTTTGCGGCAGGTTTATCGCTTTGCCGATTTCAGTCTGAGTTAAATCTGCATCTTCTCTTAAATCTCTGATTCTCTGAAATTTCATATCATCACCAATTTAATTATATGAAGAACAGATTGTTCTATTGACATTAAGAACAAATTGTTCTATAATGTGAGTGCAGTACGGCAAACTGACAAAAACCCTCAACCGTTGCACACTATATCAAATTGACCGCAACACCGAATGTTGTGGTACAAGCATTTAAAGAATCAGTGAAAGGAAACTAAAAAAAGGAGTGTTTTTGTGAAAAAAATATTAACACTGTTCTTAATCTTCACAGCAATATTTAGTTTTTCTGCTTGTAGTGGTAAAACTACACCTAATAATAATGAAACTACATCTAATAGTAGTGAAACAACTACTGCACCGCTTTCCGCCTCTTTTGATTTTGAGCTTGCAAGCGGTTATGATGCCGAAAAAAACTTTTATCAACTTGTAGCAAATGAAGATGAGAGTTATTTGGGTATGGTTGTAAACCTTGCGGTAATTAAAAATAATGAAATTTTAATTGAAGCAAATTCCTCTTCTCCCTTTAACGATAATGATGGTTTTATTGAAGAAAAGGACGATATATACTATATCGGTAACGGATGTTTCTTCTACGATAACTGTATATGGAACACCAATACTAACCAAAATATTTGCTTACCAAAAGAAGATTGGGCTCTAAACATAACGTTAAATAATAACGGCGAAAATGAAACGATATGTAATAACGACGGCTTGTTCTTGTTCCACAGGTCTGATGAATGGCTTGATGATAACATTGACGGTTATAGCGTTCTTGATTATGTAAATGAGTTTCTTCTTGTCGATTCAAACACAATGAACGGTCAAGTTGTTGTTTGCGAAGCGTTAACAGATGTTGCTCCATTTTATCGTTCTCATATAAAATTTGGACCTTACACAAATGGTCTAATTTCTATGAGATTGTTTTTTGATGAATATACTCCTTATCAAATAGATGGTTTTTATGATATAGAATGGAACAAAAAAATTGATTTATATGAATTCTCTACTGTATCAGATAATATAGGATTTAAAGATAATAAAGCTGTTTTTGAGATAAAGAACAACGCAGGCACCTCTTATATGATAACAATGGACAAATCTGGTACTGTTCTTGATAATGCGGAAATTGTAGCAGAAGAAATCGAATAGTTTATTTTCTGTAAAAAACAGATATTAGGCTTATAACGAATTTGACCTCACCTTGCGTGAGGTTATTTTCATTTATCTGCAAGGGATTTGAACGAGCGAAAAGAAAACAGTCCGGTGGACTGTTTTCAGCTCGACGAGCAGCAGAGCGATAAAAAATCAGAGCCGATTCCCGAAAGTCGAACGCCGAGAAAAAGCCGCCCGAGATTACCCTTGCAGCGCGCCATACAGAAACTCCTTGTATATCAAGGAGTTTCTGCTTTTTTATACCCTTCATAAAAAGTCTTGAAAACACCGTTTGTATGTGATAAACTACTTTCATCCACAATTATTCGACCTCCTTTGATTTTGCAGTTGGTGTTGCATTTTCTATTATATCAAAGGAGGTCTTTTTTTCTAACAATCAACGCTTCCGCTTTGGTGTTTTCCACAAGTATAACTTGTGGTTGATTGCATAATCACAAACCACCGGTTGAACCGGTGGTTTGACTAACCCCTAAAAGGGGTTGATACAGGCTTAGCCCCTGGAAGGGGCGTTGAAGGTTTAGCAGCGCATTACAATCACTGGCAGCCGCTCACGAGCGGCTGTTTATTTTT
>JAZSNE010000017.1:0-15398 GCA_045536245.1 Acutalibacteraceae bacterium
GTATAAAACGCCCTCAGAAACATAGTCGCACTGCTTGCTTGGAGCGCATCGCATTGCTCCTTGTTTCTTCACCTCAGCACCTTGCTTCATCCGCCACAGGCGGCGCTTCGGTGCTTCGTCCCTCAAGAGGGAGCAGAAACAACAAATTATATTTGTTTTCAAAAATCAGCTTCATCAATATGCAAAACAGGCTTGGGCATCAGCTCAAGCCTGTTAATTATTAATACGGGTTTTCAAGAAAATACTGCATAACCTCGTTGGAAACGTTGACTGCGGTTTTCATACCCGAGCCTGCGTTTTCGGCAACGCACACAACGGCAAGCGGCAGGTCATCTCTCTGTGAATAGCCGACAAACCACGAGTGGCTTGTTGCGCCCGTAATCTGTGCCGTGCCCGTTTTGCCGCACATTTCGAGGTTAGGGAAGCGGTGGTCGCCGTATTCGTTTTTGACGTTTGAACGCAGCAGCTCATCAAGCAGCCTTGCAACACCGGGGTCGATTGAAACCATAATCTCTTTTTCTCTGTTGCCCGTTTCGCCGCCGATTGAATAAATTCTGTCAGGCGCATAGCCGTCGCCACCGTTGGCGATGGCGCCCATTATTGCAAGGAAATGGGTGGGGTTAACAAGGGTGGTTGACTGGCCGATACCTGCCCAGCCAAGCTCAAGCTTATCGGTTTCGTGCGGATGGAAGCGGCTGTCCTTTATCGGGACTTCTCTTGCGGTAAGCTCGCCGTTGAAGCCCATTGATTCCGCTGTTTTGAGCAGCTTTTCAGAGCCGAGCTCAATGGCAATCTGCGCAAAAACAGCGTTGCAGGATTCGTTCATTGCTTCTTCAAAAGTCAGACCTTCTCCGTGGTCATCGTTGCAGATAACTCCTCGCTGACCTTTGTTGACAACGTATTCGCCGTTGCAGTCAAAGGTGCGCTCATATATATCGGGGATATTTTCAATGGCGCTTGCGGCGGTGATTATTTTCATAATCGAACCGGGTGTATAAAGACCGGAAACCACTTTGTCAAGGTAAGCTCCGCTGTAGTCGGGGTTGGTGTTGATATCACCGGGCTTATTGAGAAGGTCATAAGTGGGTTTTGAAACGCTGCAGAGCAGTTCGCCTGTTTCATAGTTATAGACGGCAACCGCACCTTTGAATTTGCCGAGGGCATCGCTTGCAACTTTGCAGGCTTGGGAATCAATGTTCATAACAAGTTCCGGACCGACACCGTGCTTTTTGAGGGTATAGATACCGTCAACAAAGTTATAGCCCGAGAGCATATCGCTGTAAAGGTTTTGTGTTCCTGTTGAAATATATCCGTTTGTGTCGCCGAGCACGTGAAGAACGGCTTTGCGAACGGCAACGTCATCGTTATAAACACGGTCCTTGCCGTTTGTTTCGGCAAGAACAATACCTTTGCGGTCAAGAACCGGACCTGCGCTGATAACGTCTTTTGAGCGTGAATAAAGGTGGCGGTTTGCGCTGTTTGCAACCCAGGTTTGCCCGTTCATTGCAATGTTAACAACAAGAATGACTGTGCCTGCGAGGAAGGCGAGGATAACGGCATAAAGCACAAATGCTCGCCTGACGGTTATCTTCATCTTACGCCACCTCCTTTGCCGGTTCTGTCCATAGGAGGAACATAGGGGCGGTTGGGTTGGGGCCCCTGCCTGTCCATCGGGCGGTTATAATTCGCAGCGTTTCTCGGAGGTCTGGGTGCTCTTGGACGTCTGCGTATCGGTATGGGTCTGGCGTCTGCTTCAGGCGGAACAAACGGAGCACTTGCCATTCTGATATATGCAAGCAAGCCCCACGAACAAATCATACTGGAGCCGCCCCTGCTGACAAAGGGAAGGGTAACGCCTGTGAGCGGCAACAGGTCGGTTATGCCGAAAACGTTCAGCGCAAGCTGGAAAAGCAGCATACCTGCGGCAGAAACGGCGGCGATTGTGTAAAAGGTTGAGCCTGCTGTTTTTGAAGCGTGGATTGCAAAAAATGCAATGCACGCAAAGCAGAGCATAATGGCAACGCCCATAATAAGGCCGAACTCCTCACAGATGAGGGCAAACACCATATCGGTTGAGGCGGCGTAAATATCACGCACGTGACCTTCGCCAAGACCGAGTCCGAAAAGTCCGCCGCTGGCAATATAAATCAGGGCACGGGACTGCTGGTATCCCGTGGTGTCCATATATTCCCACACGTGTCTGTATGCCTGGAATCTTGCGGCAACGTGTTCTTTGAAATAAAAAATCAGAACGGCGCACATCAGTGCTCCCGTGCAGACAAAGAAAATTGTTCTTATGTCGCCCGAGCGCATAAAAGCAATCAGAATAAACGTAAAAAAGAAGATAAGAGCCGTGCCGAAATCTCTCATCAGGAAAAGTGCGCCTACGCAGCCGATGCAGAAAATGAGGTATTTTGTAAGGCTGGTCTGCGACAGAAGTTTTTCAAGCGAAACCGCACCCACAAAAATAAAGGTTACCTTAACGAGCTCCGAGGGCTGAATTGAAAAGAAGCCGAGGTCAATCCAGTTGAGCGTGCCGTTAATGGTCTGGGCGAGGGCAAGGTTTGCTGCAAGAATAAGCACGCTGCCGATTGCGGCAGGGGTGCGCAGCTTTGAGGCGATGTTAACATCTTTTGTGAGCAGGATGACTCCGAGATAGGTTATCAGACCGAGCACAATGGCAAAAAGCTGTTTATAGGCATAGGAATTGTTGAAGCTTGCGCACACCGTTAAACCGATGCCCGACAGAAAAAAGCCGATAGCCTCCAGCTCAAAATAGTCGTGACCCGTTATGATTGTGCCGAGTGCCATATATATCCATTCAAGTGCGATATATCCGAGAAAAGTGTAGATTGTAATTGCGCTGATCTCCTTTTGCCGCAGCAGAATACAGGCGCAGCAAATAAGCTGAAACAGCGTGATGAGAAAAAGCACGGTTATCTGTTTAAAACGCGGTTGTTCTTTTTTGTTTTCCAAGCGGAGCCCTCCTTTCATTTTAATTATAAAGCGGCTAAAGCAACTGCCGTAATTCGGATTATACACCAAGACTATATCACAGATTACGCCAAAATTCAATATAACTTTTGTTAACAAAACCGTTGAAAATGTTAACAAATCTATTGAAAAGCGGCGGCTGCAGAGGTATAATCAAAAATACGGCAAAAAAGATTACGCCGATATAATTAACGTATCAGCAAACCCGAAAGGCGGCAAAGCAAGCTTCCGTTCAGCAGCCTGTAATGCAGAATCCGATGCAGGCACAGCCGCCTGTTCAGCAAAGGCAGTACGGACAGCAGATGTATGCTCCTGCACCGCAGATGCAGCAGCCTGCACCGCCCAAAGCACCCAAAAAGAAAAATATCACGCCTATTATCATCTCAATCGTTGCGGCAGTGGTGGTTATCGGCGTTGCATTGGGCGTAATCTTTGGTATCGTTCTGCCCAATAAGGAAAAGGACGAAGATAAAGATAATAAAAAAGAATCAAACTCAATCTCCGAAACCGTTGACGGCGGCAGTTCAGATTTGGTTGGCGGCAAACCGGAAGTTCAGCAGATTGCGATGACAGTATCGGCAGGAGGCAACCACACAGTAGCTCTTAAATCTGACGGAACGGCTGTTGCAGATGGTCTTGATAAACTCGGTTCATGTGAAGTTGGCGATTGGACTGACATAGTAGCTGTTTCGGCTGGTGAATATCACACGGTAGGACTTAAGTCTGACGGTACACTTGTAGCAAAAGGTAATAATAAATACGGTGAATGTGATGTTGGTGATTGGTCAAACATAAAAATACCTGAATAATTTTTGGCAACTCACGCTTCGGCGTGGGTTGTTTTTTGTTGTTATGCAAAATCCTTACAAAATCTACGTTTTAAGATACGGAGGATTTAACCGCTCACGTGTTGCCGACATATAATGATACTGCAAAGATTATTTGCTCATTCAACATTTATTTATATTATATTAATAATATGTTATTAAAAAGTTATTGCAAGAGAGGGAGAAATGGTGTATAATGTTTTAAATATCATTAAAATGGGTGTAGTGCCGACAGGGGGAAACAAATTCTATGCAGGCTTATTTTGATAACAGCGCAACAACAGCACCGTGCAGCGACGCAGTCAATGCGATGGCAGATGCGCTGGTTAACTGCTGGGGCAACCCCTCGTCGCTCCATTATTCGGGCAACCGTGCAAAGGAACTGCTTGACTCTTCCAGAGCCGATATTGCCAAAAAGCTCGGCTGTCTGCCCGAGGAGATTTATTTTACGTCGGGCGGTACGGAAACAAACAATCTTGCAGTTATCGGCGCGGCTCACAAAATGCGCCGTCAGGGCAAGCGGATTGTTTCAACAAGCGTTGAACACCCGAGCGTTGACGAAACACTCAACCAGCTTGAAGCTGAAGGTTTTGAGGTTATCAAGCTTAAGGTTGACGGCTACGGCAGAATAAACGAAAAAGACCTTTATGCTGCCGTCAATTCTAATACGATTCTTATAACGATGATGCTTGTCAACAATGAGGTTGGCTCAATAATGCCGGTTGAAGCGGCAAGGCGTGCGGCTCTTATGGCTCGCTCACCTGCGCTGATTCATTGCGACGCTGTTCAGGCTTTCGGCAAAATGCCCGTCAAGCCGTCGGCTCTCGGCGTTGACCTGATGACGATAAGCTCGCATAAAATCCACGGCCCCAAGGGTGTGGGAGCTCTCTATGTGAGAAAGGGCGTTAAAATCAACCCGCGCACCTTCGGCGGCTCGCAGGAAAACAAGGTTCGACCCGGAACAGAGCCTATGCCTGCAATTGCAGGTTTTGCGGCGGCGGCAAGAGCTTTGCCAGACCCCAAAAAACAGCTTGAACACATTACCGCAATGCGTGACTATATGGTTTCAAGGCTCAGCGAACTCGGCGATGTTGTTATAAACTCTCCGCCCGATGCTCTGCCTTACGTCACAAACGTTTCGGTTCTCGGCATCAAATCCGAGCCGATGCTCAATTTCCTTTCGGACAGAGGAATCTGCGTTTCTGCAGGCTCGGCGTGCTCGAAGGGCAAAAAGAGCCACGTGCTCGCTCAGATGGGTCTTGACCATAAACGCCTTGACAGTCCGCTCAGGATAAGTTTTTCAAGGTTCACCACAATTCAGGAAATCGACGCTCTTATTCTCGGCATTGCTCAAGCAAAAAGAGTAATCAGAGCTGCAAAATAAATCAGAATTCGGAGTTTAAAATGAAAGAAATCATTCTTATTAAAAACGGAGAGCTTGCTCTCAAGGGTCTTAACAGAAGAACGTTTGAGGATATGCTCGTTAAAAATATGCGACGCAGACTTGACGGTGCAGGCAAATTCAAATTCACTGTTGCGCAGTCAACGATTGTTGCCGAGCCTGATGACGATAACGTTGATTTTGACGAGGCGGTTGAAAGAATCGGCAAAATCTTCGGTATTGCAGGCTTTTCAAGAGCTGCCGCCGTTGAAAAGGATATGGATACAATTCTTAAAAGCGCAGAGGAATACCTGGCTCCCCAGCTTCTGACCGTCAGAAGCTTCAAGGTTGAAGCAAAGCGCTCTGATAAAAAATTCCCCCTCACCTCACCCGAAATCTGCAGAGAAACGGGCGGATATCTGCTTCGCAAATTCCCTCACCTTGAGGTTGACGTTCACAACCCCGATATCGTTGTTACCGTGGAGGTCAGAGATTCAAACGCCTATATTCACGGCAAACAGTTAAAGGGTGCGGGCGGTATGCCCACAGGCTCCGCAGGCAGGGCGGCGCTGCTTATTTCCGGCGGTATTGACAGCCCCGTTGCAGGCTATATGATGGCAAAAAGAGGCCTTGAGCTTATGGCTGTTCACTTTGCTTCACCCCCTTATACAAGCGAAAGAGCAGAGCAGAAGGTGCATTCGCTCCTCAAGCAGGTCAGCAAATATTCGGGCAGAATTGCTCTGTTTGTCGTTCCTTTCACCAAAACGCAGGAGCTTATCAAGGATAATTGCCCCGAAGAAATCTTCACGGTCATTATGCGCCGTATGATGATGAGAGTTGCGCAGAAGATTGCCGCAAAAGAGCACGCAGGTGCGCTCATCACGGGTGAAAGCGTGGGACAGGTTGCAAGCCAGACAATGCAGGCTATTGCCTGCACGGATGCCGTTTGTGAAATTCCCGTTTTCAGGCCGCTTATCGGTATGGACAAGGATGAGGTTGTTGCGATTTCAAGAAAAATCGAAACCTTCGACATTTCAATCCTTCCCTATGAGGATTGCTGCACCGTTTTCACACCCAAGCACCCCAAAACACGACCCACCATTGAGTACGTTGAAGAGTGCGAAAAGGCACTCGAAGTAGACAAGCTTGTTGACGAAGCGGCTGAGAATGCAAGATTCGTTCTTATAAGCGGCTATTAATTAATATAAATAAAGTAAGGAGTTGCCTTGGTTTGGCAGTTTGCGAAATTCTGTCTGTCGGCACGGAAATTCTGCTCGGCGACATTTTAAACACAAATTCAAGATATCTTTCGGTTGAGCTTGCCAAAATCGGCATCTCCGTTTTGCGGCATACCACCGTCGGCGATAATGCTCAAAGGCTTGCCGCCGCCCTCAGAACGGCACTTGAACGGAGCGATATTGTTATTGCAACGGGCGGTCTCGGTCCAACGGCGGACGATATCACAAGAGAAGTATGCTGCGAGGTTATGGGGTTTGAGCTTGAGCTTGATGAAAAAATCGCCGCAGGTATACGCGGTTATTTTGAGTCAAGAGGTATTCAGATGCCCGAAAACAATCTCAGGCAGGCATATGTGCCCGTCGGCGGTACGGTATTTGAAAACAAAAACGGTACGGCTCCCGGTCTGGGTTTAAAGAAAAACGGCAAATGCGTTGTTATTCTGCCCGGCCCACCCTATGAGATGGCTCCGATGTATCACGAATCCGTTGTGCCGTATCTTGCCGAATATTCGGACGGCGTAATTGTTTCGCACACGGTGCGCACAATGGGCATCGGCGAAAGTGCTATGGCGGAGCTGGTTGATGATTTGCTTCAGGGTAAAAACCCGACGGTTGCGCCCTACGCCAAAAAGGGCGAGGCTCTGCTCAGGGTAACGGCAAAAGCTGAAACCGAAGCCGAAGCGCAGAAGCTTCTGACGCCTGTGATTGAAGAAATCAGAAGCAGGCTCGGCGAGTTTGTTTACGGCATAGACAGCCAAAGCATTGAAGAAAGAGTGGTTGAGCTTCTCAAAAAGTATAGGCTCACCCTTGCAACGGCTGAAAGCTGCACTGCAGGTTATATCCCCAAGAGGATAACCGATATTGCAGGTGCAAGCGAGGTTTTTGAATACGGCGCAATAACCTATTCAAACGACGTTAAAGAAAAAGTGCTCGGCGTCAGGCACGAAACGCTGCTTGCTCACGGTGCGGTGAGCGAAGAAACGGCGAGAGAAATGGCGTCGGGTATCCGCCGTGTTTCGGGTGCGGATATCGGAATATCCGTCACGGGTATCGCAGGCCCGGGCAGTGACGGAACAAATAAGCCCGTCGGTCTGTGCTTTATTGCTCTTGATGCGGCGGACACACAAATCTGCGAAAAAATTGAAACGGGGAAAAATGACAGAGAATATAACCGTTACGTTAATTCATCACGCGCCCTCAATCTGGTAAGGCGTTATATTGAGAATAAGGAAGGATTAATAAAATGAATTCAAAAAAAGTATTAATCAGCATTTGCTCCGTGCTTGCCGTGCTGACACTTGTTTTCAGCTCGCTTGCAGTAACAAACGTTGTGAAAAACAAGAATGCCGCAGTTGCAGGCAATGACCTTGTTGCACTGCCCGGCGAGCCTATGCCTTTGCCTGCAATGAAGGCAGACGTTGCCGAATATAACGCCGCCGCAAAACAGCTTGATGCGGTTAAGTCGAACAGCTATAAGGCAGAAACCTTTGACGGCAAAACAATTTCCGAAGATTTGAAGCAAGCATATTCAATCAATAATAATCTTGTCGGCTGGCTGACAATTCCCGGCACGGAGATTGATACTGCCGTGCTTTTTAAAGAAAACAGCAACGATTATTACCTCAAATATGATTTTTATGAGAGATACACAACAGAAACAACGGGCACAAACTACGGCAACCTTTATCTTGACTACCGTTGCTCCACCACAGACGACGTGTCAAAGAATATGGTTATCCACGGCCACACAACAGGCAGAGCAAGCGGCGTTCCCAAGCAGGCTTTCCGTTCGCTTTATGATTACAGGGATATGAACTATTTCAAAGCGAATCCGATTATCAAATATCAGACTCTCAACCGTGAATATACTTATAAAATCTGCGCCGTTTTCCTTTCAACCACTCAGAAATCAGACGATAACGGCTATATGTTCAACTATATTTACCCAGATATGAGCGACAACAATATGGTTGGTTATATTGAGCAGGTTAAGCAGAGAATGCTCTATGAAACAGGTGTTTCGCTTGAACCGACAGATAAGGTAATCACCCTTTCAACCTGTATTTATGATTACGGCAAAAATGTTGACACACGCCTTGTTGTTGTTGGCAGGCTTCTGCACGAGGGTGAGAGCGAAGAAATTGACGTGTCCCTTGTCAAGGATAACCCTAACTATCGCAGACCGCAGGTGTGGTATAACAGCAGAGGTATGGCAAATCCCTATAAAAACACCCAGGCATGGCAGCCCAGCGCCAACTGATTCCGGAGGACTGAAAGATGGATAAGAATAACGAAAACAGAAACGAAAACTTAAGCTTCATCACCGATGAAGATGCACTGACCGAGATTGATTTCGGCAGCTTTCTTGAGGAAACTTCAAAGGATGCCCCTCTGTTCGAAGGCTTCCACGAGGATATTGAGAGAACGGAGCGAAGCCTTGAGAGCGAGCTGCAGAGCCTTTATGATGACATAATGAACAGCGGCCCTGCAACAATTGTTCCCAAGCCGATGTCTGTTATCACGGCTGAGCCTGAACCCGAGGAGCCGGAAGAAATCGTCACTGCCGAAAGCGGCTTGAGCGAAATGTGGATGAACCCCGAGGAGTATATTGATATTCCCGTTGTTATGCTTGATGAGCCTGAAGAGAGTGAGTACGAGCAGGAACTTGTGCCTGAAGAAGCTTTCTTCAGACCGGAGCCGCACACAGAAGAAGCTCCTGCATTTGCGGCAGAACCTGTTTCCGAAGAAGAAACGGAGTTTGTGCCTGCCTTTGAGAGCGGAGAGAAAGCGGCTGATTCAGAGAAAGACGATATTTTTGGTCTTATTGACCGTATGAAGAGCTCTGCCGATGAAGAAACGGGCTTTGATGATATTCTTGCAGAGATTGAGTCAAACACAGGCATTGCCCCCGTTGCAAACAACTATGAAGCAATCCAGGATTTCCTCAGCAGCTTTCCTGTTGAAGCTCCTGCTGAGCAGCCGCAGGTTATGCAGCCCGAAGATGTTGCATATCAGCAGCCTGCCTTTGTTCCTGACGTTCAGCCTCAGGCGCCTGCATATCAGGCAGCAGACACAGATGAAAACCTTCCTGTAACGGAGCAGGAAGAAATTGTGGATACGGATTCCGAAGAATTCGAGCGTGAGCTTGCAGCCCTTCTGGGCGAAGAAACGGTTGTTGATGACGCTGTTCAAGAAGAACAGATGCCCGTTCAGGAAGAAGCACAGGAATATGAGCAGGCACCTGCTGAGCAGTATGAGCACAGCGCAGACAGCGGTTTTGCCGTGAGCATTCCCGATGACGAATTTGTTGTTAATATGCCTGATGACGATGCTTTTTCTATAGACGGCAGTCCCGAAAATTTGCAGGCATCGGATGATGGCGTGGTTCTTTTATTTGATGAACCCGAAGCTTCCGCAGCTCCTGATATGCCTGCGGTTGAGGCGGTTCCCGAAGCTTTTGATGCAACTGCAACACCCGAAGATCAGCGTGCGGCAGTGTTTTTTGACCCCAATATGGTCGGCGGTTACAGCCAGCTTCCCGAAGAACAGACCGAAAGAGTGGTAATCGGTGATTTTGAAGCGGCAAAGAAAGCTGCCATTGAAGCAAGCGCCGTTGAAACCAAAAAAGAGAAGAAGGCAAGAAAGAAACAGGAAAAGAAGGACAAAAAGAACGGCGAAAAGAAGCCTTTGTCTGCCGGCGAGGTTGTAAGAAGGATAGTTCTTACGCTTTCATTTATGGTTATGATTGTCTGCGCCGGTGTTCTTGTTAACACATATGTTGTTCAGCCGAAAATTGCGGAAGAAAATATTTCTCAGCAGAGCAGCCAGCTTGAAGCCGGCGAAGAAAAATACGGCGACAGTCAGGTTGATGACGTTATCAGAGAAGAGTATGACATCAACTTCCCGGAAGGTATGCTGGCAAAATACACCCGTCTTTATCAGGAAAATAACGACCTTCACGGCTGGATTTCAATTCCTGCATTCGAGATGAATCTGCCTCTTGTTCAAGGCACCGATAACAGCTATTATCTTAAACGCAATTTCTATAAAAAATGGGTTTCTTACGGCGTACCCTTCTTTGATTACAGAATTGAAGAAGAGCAGTTCAAAAACCTGCCCCGCAACACTGTTATCTACGGCCATAATATGAGAAGCGATGACCTTATTTTCGGTATGCTTGAGGAATACAGAGATATTGACGGCTTCAAGAGAGCGCCGATTATTGAGTGCAACACCATTTACGGCGATTATAAATGGGTTGTTTGCGGCGTATTCATTTCAAACAGTGACCCCAAGCACGATAACGGCTACGTTTTCCCCTATAATTTCATTGATTGCAGCGACCAGCTCTTTGCAGAGTATATAGTTGAGCTTGAAAAGAGGTCACTTTATAACACGGGCGTCGGTCTTGAGATAACCGATAAGATTCTCACCCTTTCCACCTGTGCTTATGATTTCAAGGATGCAAGACTCGTTGTTGTTGCAAGACTTCTCAGACCGGGCGAAAGTGTTAACGTTGACACGTCAAAGGCTGTTGTGAATTCAGACCCCAAGGGTCCGCAGGCGTGGTGCGAAGAGCTTAACAAGCCCAATAACTATGCTGACGAAAAGCATTGGTATATTGACTGATAAATAATAAAGAAAAGCAGGTGCAGACAGTGGCAGGCTTCAGGCAAAACCTTGAATACGTTGTGGCAAGCGGCAAAAAAATTGCCGTTGCTTCAGTCGGCTTTTATCAGCCGATGATGGCGGTTGCGGCAAGTGTTGAGGGCGGCAGAGATGCGTTTGCCGTTACACGGGTTGAAGGCAGCGCAATATCGGCTCAATCACTCGCTCAGGCGGCTAAAGCGGCAAAAGAGCAGTCAGCGGCGGATTTTGGCGCAGCGGTGTCTGATGTTGAAACGGAAAACGGCGAAAAGCTGCTTCTTATCTGCCTTGCCGATTCAGGCGGTGCGTGGGGTGCAAAGGTGTTTGCCGAAAACGGTGAAAGCACAAAGGCACTTGCAGGGGCGGCAATAACCAAGCTTTGCGAGATGCTCTGCGAAGCCGTAACCAACGGGTTGCCTGCAAATCCCGACGTAAATAAAGCCAAAAAGATATCTTTCAAAACAGTATTGATGCCCTCGCTCGGCATAGCGGCAGCCGTTATTCTTGCGGCGGCGGTTGCTCTTTTGGTTGGTTAAAGCCTATATATTATATAGTATATAAAACAACCTGCAGGCCGACGGTAAAATTCATAATACGGTGCAAAAAAATACGGCTATATAATAAAAATGTCAGAATTGTTGCGCTTTAATGCAAAAAAGTATGTTTATTTCGTATTTCTTTTGAATAGATATATTGACATAAAGGACTTGATTTGTATATAATATCAGTATAAATTTCGACCTTTTTCAGGCAATTTTTACAGGGTTGCGCAGCAAAACCCAAAAATAAAAGAGGAGGGAAGAAAAATGGCATTTATGGACGACCTCAACAAAATGATGTCCAATGCCGGCAAAAGGACCAGAGAAATGGCAGATGCCGCCAAAATGAACTCAGCTATTGCAGAGGAAGAAAAGAAGATTAATGCCCTCTATTATCAGGCAGGCAAGCTTTACGTTGCTCTTCACCCCACAGACTATGAGCCGGAATTCGGCAGCGTTATGGCACAGATTGCAGATGTTGAAGCAAAGCTTTCAAACTACCGTCAGCAGCTTATGCAGATAAAGGGTGTTATCCCTTGCAGCCAGTGCGGTGCCGACGTACCCCGTAACTCCGCTTTCTGCCCTGCTTGCGGTAACGCAATGCCCAGAACGGAAAACGGCGTTGAGCTTGAAAAATGCGCTTCCTGCAACAACTACGTTGCAAAGGGTCAGCGTTTCTGCACTTATTGCGGCAAACCTATGGCAACTCAGGCTGTTGTTGCTCCCGCAGCTGCTCCTCAGCCGGAAGAAGCTCCCATCGGTTTTTGCTCAAATTGCGGCAGCAAGCTTTATGCAGGCAGTGATTTCTGCACAAACTGCGGTGCGAGATTCGAGGGTTAACCCCGTTACTTAACGGGCGGTTTATGAATCGCTCCCATAATGTTCAGCGCAAAATTTTTTGAAATATATAAATTGAAAGGCGGTATTAACTATGGCAAAGTTTTGTGGAAACTGCGGTGCGGCATCAGACGATAACGCTAACGTTTGCGGCAATTGCGGTGCTCCCTTCGCAGCTTCAAAAAGCGGCGTTGGCGATATTTTCGCCAAAATCCCCGGTGTGAACAACATCAACATCAAGCCCGAGCAGAAAGCTCAAATAACGAAGATTGCCAAGATTGCAGTTCCTGCTGTTGCAGGTCTTGTTGTAATCCTCATCCTCATCTTCGGCATCATTGTTCCCAACACAGGCGCAAGAGGCGCAGTCAAGCAGTATTTCGCGGCTATTCAGAAGTGCGATGCAGAAAAATACATTAAGTATATGCCTGAAATGGATCAGCTTGATTATAAAGATAACGAAGACACCAGCATTGAAGAAGAAGTCGAAGACTTGCTTGGTGAAATGCAGGACGGAATGGAAGACGAGTATGGTGACAATGTAAAATATAAAATCAAGGTTACCAAGGTTGACGATCTTTCAAAGAAGAAGTTCAAGGCAATCAAAGAAACCTATAAGAAAAATGAAGACCTTGACGGCATCGAACTTGACAAGGCTGTAGAAGTTGACTTCGATATTACCATTAAGGGTAAGGATGATGACGACGAAGGCGACGGTTCGGTAATCGTTATTAAGGAAGACGGTAAGTGGAAGGTGTTTGAAGACACACTGGAACTCGACCTTTGATTTCCCGTAACAAAATAAAAGCAGCATTATTAATGAAATAATGTAATTAAAAGGAGAATAATACAATGTCAGATTATAACAACAACTACAATGCACCTCAGTACAACGCACCTCAGTACAATGCACCCCAGTACGCAGCTCCTGCAGCTCCCGCTGCACCCGAAAAGAAGCCCTTCCCCGTAAAGCTTGTTGCAATTGCAGCAGTTGCTGTTGTTGCAATCATCATCCTCATTGCTATCATCGCAGGCGGCGTTCCCGGTGACGTTAAGGACGAAATCGCAGACAGAGTTAAGGATACATACGGTTATGAAGTAAAGGGTCTTGACGTAGAATTCAAGGTTAAATCAGGCGACGCAGCAATGTATGTTGTCAGCGGTAAGCTCAAGGGCGAATGCGACGAGGATTTCGAAGATGCGTTCGGCGACTTTGAAAAGGGTTATTTCCTGGCAATGGTTCTTGTAGATGACGGTGACGTTCTTACCTGCATGGCAGATGTTTACGAAAAAGGCGATAAAGACGATATGCAGGACGATATCGACGACATCAAGGACGAATACAAAGACGACAAGAAAGAGTTCAAAGAGGAACTTGAAGAAATGTGTAAACAGGCTAAGGCTCTTAAAGATTTAGAAAGCGCCTTTAGCGGACTGGAAGACGAAGACTTCAATTATTAATCCTTAAAACCTCACAGCGGAGTCGGTGAAAACCGGCTCCGTTTTTTATCTTATACAGCGGTAAAATTCCTGTTACGGCAAGGGCGCAGGTGTCTGTTATAATAAACACGTAACAAAACACCGAAGGAGCAATAAATATGAAGCTTATCAGAAGATTAATCACCCTGCTTGTGGTCGGAATGGTTTGCTTTGCCGTTATCGGCAACAGCGCGTCAAAGTCAAAGGAAGAAAAAGAAGAACAGAAATCCATTGCCGTTGACGGCACAGTCAGCGTTATTGAAACCATCATTGATTGCGTTGAAGAATATGTGGCTGATTAACCAAAGCAACGGCTGCAAACAGAAGGAGGGTTTCCTGAGGCAGCTCTCTTTTGAACATTCACAAACAAATCTATTGATTTTTTTTGCAAAATCATTATAATAAACATATGAAACTTTGCTTTCAAAGGAGAGTACATATGGCAGACAAGAAAAACACAAATAAAAAAAGCAATAAAACACAGGTTAAAGAAAAAAAGAAATTATCGCCCAAAGTGCTTATCATAATCGCTGCGGCGCTCGTTGTTCTTGCGCTTGTTCTGTTTCTGGTTATTGATGACGGTATGCCCAAGAATGTAAAAACTGCAATTGAAGCAAACGTTCAGCATCAGATTGGCTGCGAAATTGATTCTCTCAAAACAGAAAAAAAGTTCAGAATCAAAGATTCCGAATATGAAAATGAAAAAATCTATATTGCCAGCGGTGTTTTGGACGGAACAGAGTTTTCTGATAATTATCACGCAGTTATCCTTGCAGCAGAGATTGAGGTTGACGGTGAAGAAAGAGTCATTTGCAAGCTTGTAAAATGGTTCCCCGATAAAGCAGATGCAAAAGAATTAATCAACGAAATGAAGAAAGATCCCGATGCTTGCTCGGAAATGCTCAAAAGAATTAACGAAAACAAGTATCTGGATTTATAACAAAGCAGAAAACAAGGCGCAGCTTTTGCTGTGCCTTGTTTTGCTGTGCGGAGTATATTTTATCAAAATTGATATCTGTGTCGAAATCCGATGTAAAAGAAAAAAGCCTGTTTTAGTTATACAAATTAACGGCGGCACCGTAGGGACAGCCCTTGCGGCTGTCCGAAAACTTTTTGTAGAGCGAGCTGCCCTCGCCACGTCGCTTACTGTTAATCAAAATCTGCGACAGTTTGTGGGCAAGCCGCCAACATTTATCCTGTTTAAAAACATATTCTTTCAACAAAGATCCCGATTACATCTTGGAATCCCACCGTAAAAGAAAAAAGCCATCACGGCAATGCCGTAATGACTTTTTGGTGGACCCGGTGGGTAAATGCAGGGTGGCTTTATCTTGGTGTTCGACTTTCGGGAATCGCTGCAGAAATTATATCTCATAGCGGCTCGACGCCCTAAAAACAGTCCACCGGACTGTTTTCTTGACGGGCTTTCGAATCCCACCGTAAAAGAAAAAAGCCATCA
>JAZSNE010000055.1:0-38353 GCA_045536245.1 Acutalibacteraceae bacterium
GCTTTATAAGAAGAGTTATGAATTCTGGAACGGTGAAATATGCCTGCTTGGCTCTGACTCAGAGGTTCACCCCGAGGTCAAAGGTGACATAGCAGAACCCACAGAAGCTTCAAAGGCATTTTACGAATATGTTACCGGTGAGCCTGTGATTAAAGCCGTTCTTACAGGGCATCTGCATTTTGCTTTTGAAAGCCTACTGCCCGGTGGTACGATGCAATATGTAACAAACCGTGGTGACAGAGGAAACGCAAGAGAGATAACAATATTATAAAAAGAAACAATCAGGCGCAACAATATATCTGTTGCGCCTGAAGTATATTCTGTTGTATATTTAGATATTTTCATCGAGTAATCTCAATTCAAATTATGGATTAAATACAAAAGTGCAGAAATACGCAATTTATTAATTCACCTTTTCAAATCCATAATAATCCGTTTTCTTTACCTCTTGGTTTGCTTACAATCACATTATATATTGAATAATATCCAACAAAACTCCCTTTAACCGATTTTTATTTTGAAACAAATCGGCAAATCATTTTTGAATTCGCCTTTAAGTTCTATTTTAAGAGAATTCTCATCTCTTGAATAATCAATCTTTTCGTCGCTGCCCAAAAGCTCAACGCTTTCAATCAGATAGTCGTGAGGAATATGCTTTCTGAGAGTTTTGATATTTACGGTTTTTGAAGGTCTCATCTGAAAAGCATAAAGATATCCGTTTTTATATGTAAACCTGAAATCTTCCGTTGTGAACTGCTTTTCATCGCCGTCTTTGAAAAATCCGTCAACCGCATTGACTTCGCCTTCGCCAAACTGTTTCCAGAACGTTGTTCCGTAAATTCCTTCGCCATTAACAGAAAGCCATTCGCCCATTGTGAGAAGAACTTCGGTTTCTTCAGCTGTAATCGTACCATCAGCTTTGGGACCGATATTAATGAGCAGGTTTCCGTTTTTGCTGACGATATCAACAAGGTCACATATAACCTGTCTTGCACTCTTGTATTCGTTATCAAAGCGATAGCCCCAGGAATGTTTGCCGATTGCCGTGTCTGTCTGCCAGTAAATAGGCGAAATGCCTGTAAGAGCACCTCGCTCAACATCAAAGGTTGCAACGTTCGGCGGAAAAGCCTCGTGCTTATAGTTGATTGTTACCTCTTTGCCCCATTCTTCAGCCCGGTTATAATAATATGCCGCAAGCTTTTTCAGATAAGGCTTAAACGAATGGTTGTGAATCCACCAGTCGAAATAGATGACGGACGGCTGATATTTATCAATCAATTCACAGGTGCGGACAAGCCAGTCTTCAAGCCACTCCGTACTCGCTCCCGTTGAATAGGTATCGGCGGTAGTCTGATGGATTATTGCAGGGTCAAATTCTTCGCAGTAAACTGCAGGGCCGTAAAAATCAGAATATTTTTCATCATTCACATCGCTCTCGCAAAGTCTGCCTGGATTCATAAAGAAGTAATGCTCTGCACGGTGAGATGATGCACAAAATTCCAGACCTTGTTTTTCGCACTCCGCTTTCAGTTCACCGATAACGTCACGGCAAGGTCCCATTTCTTTCGCATTCCAGCGATTGAACTGAGTGTCATACATAGCGAAACCGTCATGATGCTCTGCAACGGGCATTACATATTTCATACCTGCTTTTTTGAAAAGAGTAACCCATTCGGCAGCATTAAATTTTTCGGCTTTGAACATTGGAATAAAATCTTTGTAGCCGAAATCTTTTTGTTCGCCCCAGGTTTTTCTGTGATGCTCAAATTCACGTGTTCCCTTTTCATACATTCCTCTTGAATACCATTCGCAACCGAAGGCGGGTACGGAATAAACACCCCAATGAATGAACACACCTAATTTATCGTGCATATACCATTCGGGCACTTTGTGCTGTGACAGAGAGCTCCAATCAGCCCTGTATTTTCCGTTTTCATTTACTTTATCTATCAGATTGAGATATTCCTTTGTTTTCATTTACATCACCAAGTTTATAATAACACACATCAGGAGGTTTTGCACTATGTTTTTTCAGAATGCTTTGCATTTGAGAGAAAAGTTCAGTTGTTTTTAATCAAAGCGTGTGATATAATCATCTCTACAAATAAGAATTTGTGGAGGTAATTATGAGATTTAAAAAACAAAATTCATTGCTTCTTTGTGTTGTAATGGTATTTTTATCCGCTACACTCTCATCTTATGCTTCTGACGGAACAAACGCAGGCACACCTGCAATAATAAACACAGCGGAAGAAATCACAGGCTTAGTTATCAATTATTTTGCAAAATTGATCAACAACATCAAAGGCACAGATGAAACTGCTATACCCCCTGCAGCGGTAAATCCTCACTCGTGGATTGAATATAACGGCGAACCGATTGAGAATCCCGAACAGAGATTGAACGCAGAAACATGGGTTGCAAATGAAATTGCTTTTGAAAGCGAAAAATCATATACCAACCCGTTCAATGACATTGATGTGGAACTTCATCTTTGGGGCAACGGCAGACTTTATAAAATCCCTGCTTTCTGGGACGGTGGTAATGTCTGGAAAGTCCGGTTCGTTTGTCCCTCCGAAGGTAATTGGCATTTCAAGACCGTCTGCACGGATGCCGAAAACACTTCGCTTGACGGCAGAACAGGTGCTGTTATCTGCACCGGATACAGCGGTGAGCACGATATTTATAAGCACGGTTTTATCACAACAAACGCAGGTGAAAAGTATTTCACTTATGACGACGGAACACCGTTTTTCTGGCTCGGTGATACTCATTGGAGCCTCGGTGACGAAACAGTTGATATGGTTGAAACAATATGCGAAAAGCGTGTTTCACAGGGTTTTACCGTGTATCAGAGTGAACCCATCGGAGCAAAGTTTGATTTTACAAACGGCATAACTGAAGAGGATATGGCAGGTCTTGCCGATTACGATGCAAAATTCAAGATAATTGCCGATAACGGTCTCGTTCACGCAAATGCTCAGTTTTTCTTTTCCTATTTTATTGAACCTTTGATTTCAAACAACGGCGGTTTCAACGGCAATGAGCCGTCTGATTCTGCAAAAGCTTACCTTGAAAAAGTCAGCCGTTACTGGGTCGCAAGATACGGAGCTTATCCCGTTGTCTGGACACTCGGTCAGGAAGTTGACAATGATTTCTATTGGAGCGAAACAAACCATCCCGAATGGGGATTGGATAACAACCCTTACAAGCTTGTTGCGGAGTATATAGCAAAACACGATGCATATGACCATCCGCTTTCTGCTCATATGGAAAACGTCGGTTCAACGTCGGTTTACGGCAACGGTGAGGGAGCAACGGATAATTGCAAGGTTTATTTCAAAGATGCAATGCCGTCCTGTTTCAGAGATATAAAAGCACACAATTTCTATGCCGTTCAATGGCACACCGACAAAACAGAGCAAAGCGATTTCCGAATTGAAAAAGACTGCTGGTATAACTCACAAGGCAAACCCGCAATCAATTATGAAGGCCAGTATTGCTATCTCTGGACAAAGAACTTCGGTTCAAGAATGCAGGGCTGGACAGCGTATCTTAACGGCATGTACGGCTACGGTTGGGGCGGTCACGATACCTGGAGCTACCTCAATGTTTATGATGAAGAAAACGACAGCTCCGACGGCGTTGACACAATAACGAGCGAAGAAAAAATCAATGCAACCTGGCAGGATGCGCTCGAATACGAGAGCTCATATCAAGTCGGATATATGCGAGATTTCCTTGAAAACACAGAATGGTATAATCTTATTCCCAGATTTGACAACAAGGCATATTTCGTTCCCGCAAACAATGTTTATTATGTTTATGCAGGCAACGAAGATAACACCGAAATCGTTATTTATTTCTATTCGTTCACCGATGAAACCGTTGCGCAGAATGTAAACACCAAGTTTTACGGCGGAATAAAAACGGGTACAATCGGAAGCCTCATTCCGAACGGAAGATATACCTATCAATGGTTCAACCCCATCAGCGGTGAATTTTCCGAAGAATATGAATTTACCGCTACAAGATTCGGCACATATTATATCGGCGACAGACCGCAGGCAACCGATATGGCTCTGCGCATAAGAGCTGCCGATAAATTCTGAACGAGTAATCGTATCTGCTAAATTCCAATTTATCAAATTACATCACAAAAACACTGAACCACCTCTTACCGGTGCATTCTGCATCGATTGAGGTGGTTTCGCATTATATACTACTGTTATTTATTGATTATCCATATACAAATTTCCAAAGAATGCTATTATTCTGTAAAAAGGCTGCAGAATGGCGTAAATCCATTCGCTTTTATCAAGCTCATTAAGTTTTATGTTTTCAATTACAGGATGCTCGCAATATGCCATATCAACAGACTGGCTGGTATATGATTTGAATCTTGTGCCGTTTTTAATTGAATAGAAATAATATCCCTGCTGACCGTCGGAGGTTGAGCGCATGGAATTGAGGAAAGTGATTTCACCGCCCGACATAATAAGAGCAGGCTCTGTTTTTGATGAACCGTCGTGACCTGTGTTGACAAATACGGCGTTGCTGTCAACCGAATTCAAAAAGGATTTTCCGCCGTAAATAAACGTGTTGAACACGGTAACGCCGTTGCAGGAATTGAGCCTTATATAATCAGTATGAATTCTTGTGATGGGGATAAAAACATAATCAAACAGTTTATCCTCAGTCAGACGGGGTATGCCGAGCTTTGCATAGCCGTTTCTCGGCAGAGTGTTTGCGTTTTGCAGGCAGCCCTCAATAAAAGTATTATTGCAACCGGTTAAATCAAACATTGAATCAAAGCAGCAGCCGATTACTTTTTTCATAAAAGCACCGTCGGAATTCTGAAGCTTTATTCCGCAGCTTGCAAGGGTTAATGCACAGTTGATGATATATACATCATCATATTCGCTGTAGATAACGGGGGTGGTTTTCATATATTTTCCGCTGTTATCAACGGGATTGTTGAGAGGATAATCAACTCTGATTCCGCTTATGCCCGAAGCATTGCCGCCCAACGTAATAAGCGGTTTATCCGATTCACCGAAACCGTAATATGAAAGGATAAGCGTTCCGCTGCTGTTCTCACTCTGGCAACGGGTTGCAACAGATGATGAGCCTCTGAATTCAACACCGGCAGGAACAGTTACGGGATTTTCAAAGCGGTAAAGACCTGCAGGCAGATAAACTATTCCGCCTGTTTCTGCCGCTTCATTCAGCTTATTCTGTACTGCAACAGATGCATCGGTTTTACCTGTTTTATCAGCTGATACAACATACAAAACTTCGGCAGGCTTTTTGTGCTTATGCTCATAGTCGGGAGTATATTCGCTTGTATCCGCATTGTAGATACGGATATTTTTGCCCTTGATTCTGCCTTCGGTTTTAACATTTGTCAGAATCATTGCGTTTTCACCGGGGTCATATATTGCGCATTCGCTGCCTTCAATAACACCGTTGCTGATGCCTGTACCCCAGGAATATTTTCTTGAAATTATGTTACCCTTGGGAATGTAAATTCCGTAATCACAATCGGTTATATATAAATCGGTAAATTCGCCGCTGAAAGTGTACCGTATGCCTTCCTTGACAAACATTCCGTAAAGCATATCGGAGATTCTGACATCGGCAAATTCGGGCCATTCGAGGTCGCCTATTACAAGACCGCAGCCGTTTTTGCGTGTGTATTCATCAAGCTTCTGCCTTTCGGGTGCATTAAACTCCGTACCTGCTTTGCACCAATATTCGTTTGATATATAAAGAGTTTTAACGGTATCAACATCGGCTGAATTATGGGCATTCAGGCCCTGATAAAGGCAGGTTCCTTTTACGTTTTCAACCGTCAGCATTTCGTGGCACTCATAAATACCGTTTTCGCATTCCGCACTCGCACCGATTCCTCTGTAGGAATTGATGAGGGTGCAGTTTTTTATTGTCTGGAGCATATAATCGCCATTACCGACCACATAAAAGCTAAACGGATAAGGTTTTATGTTATCAATGCTCTGGTTGGGATACCAGACGGTAAGACCCACTGCACCTGCACTTGCACCGACAGTAAACAAAGCGGGATTCATCTTGTCGCTGCTTTCAACGTCGGCAATGATTATTGTTCCGTAGTTATCACCGACATCGGGGTCCTGATAATCGCCCATCAGCGTTACAAACTGACGGATATAAATATTGCCCGTTACTTTGTATCTGCCTGCAGGAAGCCAGACCGTACCGCCACCGTTTGCCGCACAGTTATCAATAGCCTGCTGAATAATCGCAGTAACATCACTCTCACCGCTTGAATCGGCATTGATAACAATATCAGCAATAACAACATCGTCTGTGGGATAAACAGTTTTGATAATCTGCGGTGTATTTACTTCATCAATCGCAAAACACGGAACAACCGCGTTAAATGCAATCAAAATGCAAAGCAACGAAGAAAACAGTTTTTTCATCTTATCAGCTCCGATTTGTTAATAAAAAGTTATGATGCAATAATTATAATTCTCTTTCAAGATTATGTCAAACATACTGTAGAATTTTATAATCATATATGATATAATATCAGAAAATATTGCGAGGTAAATGCTGATTAATATTTCAAAATATCTGTTCAATTTTTGGAGGTATTGTTATGAAAAAGCTTTTATCGGTAATTCTTGCTGTTGTTATCACTCTGAGCATAACACCGCTTGTGTTTGCCGCAGGAACAACTTATTATATCGACAGCATATCTGGCAATGACGATAACACGGGTTTATCCGAAACTTCTGCATGGAAAACAGTTGCTAACATTGCTTCTCTAACACTTGAAGCAGGTGATAAAGTTCTGTTCAGAGCAGGCGGCGACTATGACTGCGCTGTTACGCTCACCTGCTCAGGTACTCAGGATAATCCAATTGTCATTTCATCCTACGGTGAAGGCGAAAAGCCGCACCTCAACACCGATGAAAGAAATGCGGTTATGAAGCTTTTTGACTGCTCCTACGTAACCGTTTCGGGCTTTGAAATCACAGCTCACAACGGCGGCGGAATCTGGGTTGACGGAGTTACAAAAGAATCAAAGGGTGTCAGAATAGAAAACTGCGAATTTCACGATATGCAGAATTACACTGTAACCTCTCGTGATAATTATACCGAAGGTCCGATTTCGGGCAGAGCTGCAATTGTTATCAAGCGTTACGGCGGTTCACCATATCCCGTCAACGATTTTCAGGCAGTGAACTGCAAAATATACGATGTGGGCAACGGTATATTCTTCACTGGTTCACAGGATCTGAACAAAAATGCACTTGTAAAGAACTGCGAATTTTACAATATGGACGGTGAAGCAGTTGTTCTTGAAGGCTGCGACGGTGCTTTGGTAACGCATTGCCGTGCGATAGACTGCTGTCAGGGAGTCGGTCTTGATGAAAACGGAAAAATTCTGTATTTTACCGCCGCAATGTGGACCCATTATTCCTCAAACTGCACTTTCAGCTACTGCGAAATAGCTGGTCAGAAAAACTACGGTGACGGAATGACGGTGGATTTTGACCACGGCTCCTATAACTGCACATACGAATACATTTATTCTCACGATAATATGCGCTTTATGTGCAACAACCCTGCCAAAGGCGGTAACAGAGGCAACACGGTAAGATATTGCCTCTCGGTTAATGACAATCAGGGCAGAAACAAAATCGGTGTATCTGACGGCGAATGGAATTTCAGCTTTTATAACAATACCATAATCAATTCACCCGAATTCCAGATGACACAGATTTATGATTCATTGTTTGCAAACAACATTATAGTTTTCAAAGACGGTCATAAGTTTTACCATATAAATGAAGAAGCAAAAACATGGAACAATGTGTTTGCGAACAATTGTTATTACAACACTTTTAATCCTTCATTTGATAAAAACGCCTTAAACACTCTTCCCGGCTTTGTGGGCGGTGACGACCCGATAAAAGCATATCAGCTTGCAGTTGACTCACCGTTAATCGGTGCAGGCTTTGAGGTTAAGGACGGCTGCATAACAGATTTCTACGGCAATGAAATAACAAGCAACAATATCGGCTGTTATTCCGCCGACGGAGAGGATGCTGAACTCGAAACAGAAAACTTTTTTGAAAAAGCCGTAAGATTTATCCGTCAGGCATTCGAGATAGCAATTGAAGAAATACGCAAATTAATTATTGATATTTTTGAGTGATGAGACAACGAAACTTTTTTCTGATAAGCTATTTTATGAAATATATCACAAACTTACGGCACCGAAAAAAGAAGAAATAAACAAATTAAGAATTTTAAGAGGTGTTTTATGAGAAAAGAAATTGATATAAATACTTGGGACAGAAAAGAGCATTTTGAGTTTTATTCAAAAATTGCAACACCGCATTACTGCGTGGCGTTCAATATTGACGTAACAAATCTGCTTGCATTTACAAGAAAAAACAAGATTTCGTTCTATTATTCGCTGATATATCTTTGCACTCAGTCAATTAACGAAATTGACGAATTTCTGCTTGAAACAGAGGATAACAAAGTCTTTAAAATTGACCGACGTGTGCCTTGTTTCACAGATTTAAAAAAGGGTGCAACAAGTTTTCATATGGTGTCCCTCCCCTGTGACGGAGATATTATTGAATTTGCAACAAATGCCCGAATGGAAAGTGAAAACAATCCTCTGTCTGTATATTCTCTCGGCGGATTAAGAGAATCGCAGATTGTTTTTTCGTGCATCCCTTGGGCGGATATTACAATGTGCTCAAACGAGCGTGATTACACCGACCCGAAGCTCAAAGAAGATACAGCACCGATTCTTGTATGGGGTAAATACAAAGAACAAAACGGCAAGTATATTATCAATATGACTCTTGACGTGAACCACCGTTTTATTGACGGTTATTTTGTTGGTCAGTTTGTGCAGAAGCTTGAAGAGAAAATCTCAGAGCTTAATTTAGTTTGATAAATCAATTTTTGCCGTAATATCATTTTTACTATCTTAACGAGGTGAGGATATATGCTTGTTCAAAAAATCATCAGTTTCTTTTTGGTTCTAACCACTTTTTTAGGTTATGTTTTTAACTTTCAAAAGCCATTGAAAGAAACAGATTATGAAATTTCAACGCAAGAGGTTGTGCATGATATGGAAAAATATGCAGGAATTCGTTCGGAAATCAAGGATTGCGGCGGTGTGCCCACACTTTATATCAACGGCGAACCACACGCTGCAGTTGCATATATGACTTATCTTGAAAAGTTCAATGAGTATGACGATTTTGCGGCTGCGGGCTATAAATTCTTTTCTGTGCCCGTTCTGTTTTCGGGCAGATGGATAAGCATTACAGACGGACTGACACCGTTCAAAAAAGGAATTTTCGACATAAAGGGCGCTCCCGATTTTTCGCTGTTTGATGAGGCTGTGAAGAAAATTCTTGAAGCCTGTCCCGATGCTTACATAATCCCGAGAGTCAATATCAGTTTGCCCGTCTGGTGGGAAGAAGAAAACCCCGATGAACTGAACATAAAAGACGGCGTTCCTTGCAGAGAATCCTTCTATTCTCAAAAATGGCGTGACGATGCATCGCAGTTTTTGCGCGAATTCACTCAATATGCAAATTCCGGTAAATATGCCTCACATATTGTTGGTTATCAGATTGCAGGCGGCCAAACGGAAGAATGGTTTCATTTTGATATGAACGGCGGTTACGGCGAATGCGCAAAAGAAAGCTTCAAAGCTTTTCTTGAAGAGTATTACCCCGAAGTTGAGTACAAAGGTTTGCCCGATTTAACCTTGCTCGACAAAAAGACAAATTATTTCAACGACGAATATCTTACACGCTATATAGAGTTTGCAAATTTCAAAATTGCAGAATCTATAAGTCACTTTGCTCGGATTGTAAAAGAGGAAACGGGCAACAACGTTGTTGTGGGCACGTTTTACGGCTACACGCTTGAAGTTTCCAACTCTTTGCAAGGCAATCACGCACTCAATTACATATTGAAAGATAAAAACATTGACTTTATCTGTTCCCCAAATTCATATATCGGCACACGCTCCCCCGATATGGACTGGACTGAAATGTACCCTGCCGATTCTGTTCGTCTGCACGGAAAGATGTGCTTTCAGGAATGCGATATAAGAACGCATCTGACTGTTCCCCTTTCTCAGAAAGACCCGTCAACCGACCCTAACGGACTTCTTTCCGCTCCCGTATGGCAGCCGAGAGAATCAAAATATCAGGCTGTCAACGAAATCCGAAGATCGTTTGCACGCCAGCTTATAAAAGGCAACGCTCTGTGGTGGTTTGATATGTGGGGCGGCTGGTATGCCGATGATGATATCATGAACGAAATGGCAACCTACAAGAGTATCTATGAGCAAAGCTTAACCGATGCCGACAGAAGCTCAAAAGCCGAGGTTGCGGTATTCGTTGACGAAAGTGCCTATAAATATCTCACAAACTGTTCATTACGAAACATTTACCACACTCAGCGCGAACAGCTCGGTCTTATGGGCACGCCGTATGATATTTATGACGTTTATGATTTTGAGGCGGTTTATCAAAATTACAAAGCAGTTATTTTGTTATCAAGTGCAAAGACAACTTATATGGAAAACGCCCGTAATCTTTGCAAAATGAATGACGTTCCCTATATTATGACCTCGCCTCTTAAAGAAAAATTCACAGTAACCGAGCTGAGAGCTTTCTGCAAAGCAAACGGAATTCATATTTACTGCGAAACCGATGATATTATTTATGTTAATGAAAACTATATCTGCATTTATGCCGTAACAGACGGCGAAAAAACACTTAATATCGGCAAAGAAAGAAATATCAATGAGTTGCTCGGCGGTACTTATCAAGGCACTGAAGACAGTTTTACGATTAAGATGCAAAAGGGCGAAACAAGGCTTTTCAGATTTAGTTGATGCATTAAGAGATTAACGGAGAATTGTTATGACAATAAAGCTATTTATCCAAGCAATAACCAAGTTTTTATTCGGATTTGTTTTGATTGGGTTAATGATATTTCTGCCTGCGGGTACTTTATCATTCTTTAACGGATGGCTGTTTATGGGAATTTTATTTGTACCGATGTGTTTGGCAGGAATTGTTATGATGTTCAAAAATCCCGATCTGTTAAAAAGCAGACTTGATGCAAAAGAAAAGCAACGGGATCAAAGCATTGTTATAAAATTGAGTGGGCTTATGTTCCTTGCAGGTTTCATTGTAGCAGGCTTGGATTTTCGTTTTGGGTGGCTCACACTGCCGAAAGGCGTTGTAATCGTTGCCGCGATTGTTTTTCTTGTGGCATACATCCTTTATGCCGAAGTACTCAGAGAAAACACGTATCTCAGCCGTACCATTGAAGTGCAGGAAAATCAAAAGGTTATTGATACGGGTTTATACGGTATCGTCAGACATCCTATGTACAGCGTAACGTTGCTTTTGTTTTTATCAATGCCGCTTGTATTAGGGTCAATATATTCATTTTTAATTTTTCTTTCATATCCCTTTATTATTGCAAAAAGAATAAAAGGAGAGGAAGAATTCCTCGAAAAAGAACTTGACGGCTATCGTGAGTATAAGCAAAAAGTCAGATACCGATTGATTCCGTTTATCTGGTAACATTAAAACAAATTCCAATTTGTAAAATTACTCTCACAAAAACACTGAACCACCTCTTATCGGTGCTTGGTGCATCGATTGAGGTGGTTTTGTAGGTTCGGCTCTTTCCTCTGCCGATTGAGTGGAATTTAAATTGCAAAAGGGACCATTTCACTTCCAATGTAGGTACAGAGGAGCTTTCGCACCTTGAGATGATTGGTGCAATTGTTTATCAGCTCACAAGAAATCTGAGTGAAGATGAAGTTAAAAAAGCAGGCTTTGACGCCTATTTTGTTGACCACACTACGGGCGTTTATCCCTCATCTGCAGCAGGCGTACCCTTCACGGCGGCTTACATTCAGAGCAAGGGCGATATAATAACCGACCTTGCAGAAGACCTTGCTGCCGAGCAGAAGGCTCGCACCACATACGATAATATTCTGCGCCTTGTTGATGACCCCGACGTCAGAGAGCCGATTAAATTCCTGCGTGCAAGAGAAGTTGTTCACTTCCAGCGTTTCGGCGAAGGCCTGCGCCTTGCAACAGATAAGCTCAACGAAAAGAATTTCTACGCATTCAACCCGTCGTTTGATAAACATTGCAATAAATAAATGTAAGCCCACAGGTCAACTGTGGGCTTTTCTTAAATTTCTGCACAAATATTCAGGTTGTATTTTGCTGCTTTTATGATATAATTTCATTAACGTAAAAATTAAATTTGAATATAAGGAAGTGTTAATATGAGCCTTAGTATGCTGCATTGTGAAGGTGAAAGAATTATCAACGCCGAGGGAAAACAGGTTTTTCTGCGTGGAACAAATCTCGGCGGATGGCTTCTTGATGAATTATGGCAGGGATTTTTCAAGGGCGGAGAAGCTCAATGGGATATTGTCACCACGCTTGAAAAGCGTTTCGGCAAAGAGGAAGCAGACCGACTCATAAAAACCCGTGAGGACAACTACATCACCGAATATGACCTTGATTATCTTCAGTCGCTCGGCTTCACCTGCGTGCGTGTGCCGTTCTGGTACCGTAATTTCCAGGCAGATGATAACGGTACCTGGAAACGCAAAGAAAACGGGGAAATTGATTTTTCACGCCTTGACTGGGTTGTTGAAGAATGCGGAAATAGAGGAATGTACGTCATTCTTGATATGCACGGTGTGCCCGGTCACCAGAGCATTGCGCACCACTGCTGCCGTGTGAATCACTGCAGGCTTTATGACGAAACCGAAGAAGGTGCTCGTTTCCGTTCGCTCGCCTGTGAATTGTGGAGGGAAATTGCCCGCCATTTTGCCGGTAACGGAACGGTTGCCGCCTATGACCTGATGAATGAACCGATGTGCGATTATGAGGGCGAAGATAAAGTCAACAGCAAGTATCACGACGTTTATTCTATGCTTTATGATACAGTCAGAGCAGTTGACCCCGATCACATCATAACGCTTGAAGCTATCTGGACGCCCGATGACATACCGCATCCGTCAGAGCGTGGATGGGAAAACGTGATGTATCAGTACCACTATTATGACGATTCAAACGAAAGTTTTAAAGGAGTAACCCTGCACCATGCAAGCAAGAATTTCAATGTGCCCGTGCTTGTGGGTGAGTTTTCTCCCTGCCGCGGAACTGCGGATTGGGAGTACATTCTGAAGCTTTTTAACGAATGTTCATTCAACTGGCAGACTTGGACATACAAAGGGCATTGTGCAAAAGGAGAAACGAGCCAATGGTTTATGATGGGCTCGGATGACCCCGACAACGTTGTTGATATCAATAACGATTCTGCTGCTGAAATTGAACGCAAATGGTCATCTGTCAGAACAGAAAATTGCTGTAAGCCGATGAATGACCATGCGTTGCTTTCCGAATACGCAAAGGGATAATTTTAAATTTGACAGAATCTCAACTTCTGGCCTTATGAGCCTTTGGACAGGAAACTGCGGCAGTCCGCTTTATCTTTATTATGACACTATAAAAACAGCCGAAACAATGAGAACCAATCAAAAAAACATTAATCCCCTTTCACGGTGGTTTTCAGTGATTATTCAGCTGATTGGCTTGAACCGTTTCAAACGGTTTATGCACACAATAACTATAGTTAATTACTTATACAGCATTGTATCAATAATCAGTGGCGGCAAAGAGAGTCTGATTCTCCTTGCCGCCATTATCTTTAATGTAAACACTTTAATATTTTTATAACCAACCTGTTAAGCAATAAAACTCATCCGCATAAATATTTAATCAACAAGATTTTGATGTTTATTTTTAGCCGGAACAGGTTTCTTTATTTTATTTGCTGCCACGCATAATGCAATCGTTATAATCATATCGGGCAGCGTATTACCCACAACAATATCCACTTGCATCAGCAATCTGTAAACAACAAAGCCGATAAGCCAGATGATAAGGTTTTTAATGCTGAACGAACTTGTTTCTTTATTCTGCTTTAAAATAAAGAAGTCTGCAATTTGTATGGCAATCATCGGCGCAAAAACCGAGCCGATAAAGTAAAGAAAATCGGTAATATCGGTAAGCGGCAGAAAAATTGCACCTGAAGTGCCGATGACGGTTACAGCTACAGCGACCCATCTCCCTTTTATCTTTGATGAAAGAGATTCGCTTGAAACTCCGGCAGAATAGGCATCGAGGAAGGTTGTGGTAACAGTTGAAAACACGATAATCAGAAGTCCTGCAATACCCAGACCTGCTTTCACCATAATCTGAGCAACGTCAGACTCACCGGTAAAGATAGCTGCACCCATACCGATTACATACATCCATAAGCTGACGATGCCGTATGTTATTGCGCTGACGGCAGTAGCTTTGACCGGCTTAATTGCTTCTCTTGTATAGTCGCTGATAAGCGGCAACCAAGACAGCGGCATTGCAACGGATAGCTCCACGGCAGCGCCGAAGGTCATACCTTCTCCGCCGATGTTTTGCATTGTGCCTTTGCCGAAAATAACAAAACTAAGAACGATTGTGAGAATAAATAAAGCTGCCATAGCAAAGGTGTTTACTTTACCCAGATTCTTAATACCAATCAGAATCCAAAGAATAATCAAAGCGCCGATGATAATGCACCAGATCCAGCTGCCGATACCCAAAATACCGTTTACCGCAAGTGCACCGTCATAAATCATAATAGCTGTCCATCCGACAAGCTGAATGATGTTCAGCGCAGAAAACAGCAAAGCGCCTTTGCTGCCAAAGCTCATCTTGGCAGTTTCCATAGCGCTTTTGCGAACCTTACCGCCGATAAGACCCGCAAAGAACAGCATAGCGCAACCAATAATATGACCAATCAGAACAGCAATTAAACCTTTGGTAAATCCGAGAGGTGCAAAGTAGGTTCCGGTCATAATCTCTGCAATGGAAACTGCAGCTCCGAACCAAATAAGACCGTTTTCAAAGACTGATGTGCGTTTTTCAACCATTTCTCACTCCGCCTCCTTTGCATATTCCCCTTGCAGGTCAAAATTATGCATCATCGGACCGGAGCCTTGCCCCAGATCAAGCTGCGCCGAAAGAGCATCAGAAATATAGCCTTTGGCTCTCTTTACAGACACAGCAAGGTCAAAGCCTTTTGCAAGGTTGGAAGCAATGGCGGAGGAAAGCGTGCAGCCTGTGCCGTGGGTATTTGAATTATCAATTCGCTTGCCTTCAAACCATTTCATTTCACCGTTTGCATACAAAAGATCGTTGGCATCGTTTATGCTGTGACCGCCCTTAAGAAGAACGGCACACCCGTATGTATCACCGATGAATTTTGCGGCAGAAAGCATATCTTCTTTACTTTCAATGCGCTTTTCCGAAAGCACCTGTGCTTCGGGAATATTCGGCGTAACAAGAGTTGCAATGGGCAAAAGTTTCTCTGCTAAAGTCTGTACCGCATCGGTCTTTATCAGGGAAGAGCCGCTTGTTGCCGCCATAACGGGATCTACTACCACATTTTTTGCCTTATGGCAGCGGAGCCTGTCTGCAATCACGCAAATCAGCTCCGAAGAAGCCACCATACCGATTTTTACGGCATCGGGATAAATATCCTCGAACACCGCATCTAATTGTTGCTTCAGAAAATCGGGCGATGATTCCTGAATCGCTCTTACGCCGGTTGTGTTCTGTGCCGTCAGCGCCGTAATGGCGCTCATAGCATAAACACCATTCATCGTCATTGTTTTCAAATCTGCCTGAATACCGGCGCCTCCACTGCAGTCGCATCCTGCAATGGTCAATGCTGTTTTCATTTTCATAAAAATACTCCTTTCGTTTTTCAGCATCGTTTTATATAGCGGCATAAGGTGGTGCCCCCAATCTGCCGCTTGAAGCCTGCGGTTATATACCGTAAGCAAACTTCCAAAAAGTATCTGTTTCCGTATAGTTTTCAAAGTAAAAGTCAGCCAAAGCTTGCAGTTCTTTTTGCTTTTCTTCGTGAGAATCATATACGGCAACGGTTATAAACCCATCAGCAATTGCTGTTTCAGCAGCGTGGTAAGCATCCTCAAAGACAACCGTATCAGCCTTTGATGTTTCAAGATACTCCATTGCCCTTTGAAAGATGATTGGTTCATCCTTACCGTGTCCCACATCGGTGCAAGTAAAGATTTCAGAAAAGAAAGATTCCATACTGCAACGCTTTAATGCCGCTTCCACTTGATAACGGTCAGTTGCAGTGGCAATGCACATTTTCACGCCTTGCTTTCTCATTTGTTCAAGAAATGCCTTCACACCTTTCTTAGGTTGAACCATGTGAAAATAGAAGTCCTCCACCGTGCGGTTGATACCGTTCATTATTTCTTCGGCAGTCAACGGAATTGCATACTTATCACGGATATATATTGCTGATTGCAGAAGGCTCATTGGCTTTAATGCTTTTTGCAAATCTTCCCTTGGCTCTATGCCGACAGAACGGAGATACATTTCTCCTGCAGAATCCCAGATAAACATAGAATCAAACAACGTTCCGTCAAAATCAAAAATTGCTCCCTTCAGCATAAGCCAAGCTCCCCTGCTCTCTTTTTCAGTTCTCTTGCTGCATTTTCCGGATCGTCTGCCTTCATTATGGCTGAAACTGCACAGATTCCCGAAATGCCGATGCCTTTAAGAATATCAATGTTATCCTTGTTAAGACCGCCGATTGCATTAACAGGAATAGGCACTGCTTTTGTTATTGCATCAAGTGTTTCGGTTGAAGTTAGAACGGTTACAACTTTAGTAGTTGTCGGATAAATTGCACCCACTCCGAGATAATCTGCACCTTGTTCATAGGCTTCTTTTGCCCAAGGAACTGTTTTGGCGGTAGCACCGACAATTTTATCTTCACCCATCAGCTTTCTTGCAGTAGCAACGGGCATATCGCTTGCACCGACGTGAACACCTTCTGCATCAATGGCAAGAGCAACATCGACTCTGTCATCAATAATAAGAGGCACATTGTATCGAAGCGCAATTTCGTGTACTTTTTCTGCAAGTTCGATATATTCACGGGTGGATTTTTCCTTTTCACGAAGCTGAAGAAGTGTTGCACCGCCCTTGAGCGCCTGTTCCACACGAAAAAGGAATTCTTCCTGCGTGTAATCCGTGCTGTCTGTTATAAAATATAAACTCGGGTCAAATTTTTTCATTTTTTCTTACCTCACACATACAAATAATCATTCAAAACAGGCTGTAAGCCTTCTTCTGCAATATCTTTATACATCTTTTCAAGGCTGCGGTTATCGTCAATTTCAAACTGCTCATCGCCTTGAACATCGTCGCTTTCCTTGCCCGTATATTTGCTTTCGTGGTCTCCGATACCTGTGGAAACACCTGCTGAAACTTTGGTTGCGGCAATTTTTACAATTCCGTTTCTGAATTCGGCACTTTCACGGGAGGATACCGTGATTCCGACATACGGCAAAAAGATTCGGTATGCACAAAGCACCTGACACAGTTGCTTTTCGTGCACGTCAAGAGGGTTAATTTTATCGTTATTGATAATAGGTCGGAGCCTCGGACAAGAAAGCGACATTTCGGCGTGAGGATATTTTCTCTGCAAATAATAGACGTGCAAAGCACTTGCAAGAGCGTCTTTGCGGAAGTCGGAAAGTCCGAGCAATGCCGAGAATGCAACACCACGCATACCGCCACGAAGTGCTCTTTCCTGCGCATCAAAGCGGTAAGGCCACACTCGCTTGTGCCCGAGCAGATGCAGCTTTTCATATTTATCAGTATCATAGGTTTCTTGAAACACCGTAACATAATCCGCGCCGCATTCGTGAAGATATCTGTATTCGTCGGTGTTTACGGGATAAATCTCAAGTCCGACCATACGAAAATATTTTCTTGCCAACTTGCACGCTTCGCCGATATATTCTACGTTGCTCCGAGCTCTGCTTTCACCCGTAAGAATCAGAATTTCCTCCATACCGCTGTCAGCAATAACCTTCATCTCTTTTTCAATCTGTTCCATTGAAAGCTTCATACGCTTGATATGGTTGTAGCAGTTAAAACCACAGTACACGCAGTAGTTTTCACAGTAGTTTGCTATGTAAAGAGGAGTGAAAAGATAAACGGTATTTCCGAAGTGTTTGCTTGTTTCAAGTCTTGCACGTTCAGCCATTTGCTCCAAAAACGGTTCTGCCGCAGGTGAAAGAAGCGCTTTGAAATCATTTATCGAACAGGTGTTATGCTCTAATGCCGCTTTAACGTCATCGGCAGTATATGCCGAATAATCATAGGAATTCATCTGCGACATAACGCTTGCACAAACATCCGAGTCGATTATCTCCATACCGGGCATATATTCCATATGATTTTTGCGGAATGAAGGGTCATTTTCAAGCCGGTGTTTTTTCTCAAGTGCTTCAGTTGACAGATGTTCCGAATCCACAAAAAATTGATTTTCCATATCTTCTCCTTAATCTCTGAGGAAGCCTGTCAGAGGGTCGGATGCCGATGCTCCGCGTGTTAACACTCTGCCAAGTCCGGCAAGGTAAGCCTTTCTTCCCGCTTCAATGGCGTTTTTGAAAGCAGATGCCATCATCGGCAAGTCGCCTGCGGTAGCAAGTGCCGTGTTTGCCATAATTGCCGCAGCGCCCATTTCCATTGCCTCACAAGCCTGTGACGGTCTGCCAATGCCTGCATCAACAATGATGGGCAGGTCGATTTCGTCAATGAGAATCTGTATAAATTCTTTGGTTGCAAGACCTTTATTTGAGCCGATGGGCGAAGCAAGAGGCATTACCGAAGCTGCACCTGCATTAACAAGGTCACGGGCAACGTTGAGGTCAGGATACATATACGGCATAACAACGAATCCTTCATTTGCCAAAATATCTGTTGCTTTAATGGTTTCTTGATTATCGGGAAGCAGATATTTTGAATCACGCATAATCTCAATTTTAACAAAATCACCGCAGCCGAGTTCTCTTGCAAGGCGGGCAATACGCACAGCTTCTTGAGCATTTCTTGCTCCGCTTGTGTTGGGCAGCAAAGTAATTCCCTCGGGAATATAATCGAGAATGCTTTCCTGTTCTTTGGTGTTTGCACGGCGCACAGCAAGAGTAATAATCTCTGCACCTGCATCTTTTACCGCAGCTTCAATTAGTTTCACAGAATACTTACCCGAGCCGAGAATGAAACGGGAATTGAATTCATATCCGCCGATGATTAATTTATCGTTATTCATTTATTATCCTTCTTTCTTTAAGTTTCAAATTGTTCTGTCAGAATTCGGAGAACGGTATGAGCCTGATGCGCCGCACAGAGCATAACACGGGTGACTACAAGGCTGCCTTCTGACTGCACATCACTCGCTCCGTCACCGCAGAGATAAAATCTCTTTGATATTCTCCTTGTCTGAATGGTGTTGGCGCTGCCCATTCCTGCCATACCCGACGCAGCAACCAAATACTTTTCAGGCATTTTTTCGAGCACAAGGTTGGTTATCATCGCCTTGGCTTCAGCGTCGTCAAACGCTTCGCAGATAACATCTGCATCTTGCAATAAATGGGCGGCATTTTCTTCAGTAACTCTATCGGTATACGTTTCAAGGTCAATATACGGTGCAATCTCTTTAAGATTTTCAGAAAGCGCATAAGTCTTGTTCATTCCAACCTGATTCGCTTTATATTGCTGACGATGTAAATTTGTAATATCCACCCTGTCAAAGTCAATAAGAATCAGTTTGCCGATACCTGCACGAGCAAGAGCAAATGCTATATTTGAGCCAAGTCCGCCGAGTCCGCATATTGCAACGGTTGCGGAATTAAAGCTCTTCCGTGCCTTTTCGCCGTGCCTTTCCGATAATGCTGCGCACCATTCTTCTTTTGTCGGTATCAGCTTAACCACCTCCCACGAAGCTAACCACTTCAACCCTGTCGCCGTCTTGCAAAACAGTTTCACCGTATTGTGATTTAAAAACAATTTCACCGTTACGCTCAACTGCGATTCTTTTCGGGTCATAATCTGTGGATGCAAGATACTCAGCAATTGTTTTTCCTGCAACGTTCAGTTCTTCGCCGTTGATTTTTACCATAAACACACCTCCTGAAAAAAAACAAAAACGGTAAGCTGCCGATTTGGTAGCTCACCGTTGAGAAATTGCGGTTTCAAATAAAAAAAGTGACGAAAAATCTGAAACAGCTTCAGATTGATTCCGCCACGTCGAAACACTTTTATATCCAGGCATCCCTACGTTGGCATTATCCAAATCAGGTTATCGGTCGAAGGTTTTACCTTCCTCTCAGCCTGTAACACAAGCTCCCGTCTGTTAAATTGTAATTGCATTATACAACTCTGTTTGCAAAAATTCAAGAAAAATTTTTAATGATATTCTGTTTGTGTGTCTTGAGCAACGCTAAGCAGTTGTTTTTGGGGTTCAACAAACCAAATTTCAGGTTGTATTTTGTTGCATTTGTGATATAATTAGCACAATAAATCAAGGTTATTCAAAAGAGGGAAACATATGCCTAACCAAAATTCAACTATGGTTACCGACCTTACAAACGGCAGTGTTACAAAGCTGCTGCTGAAATTCGCATTTCCGCTGTTTGTTTCAAACGCACTTCAGGCAATTTATAACATTGTTGATATGATTGTTGTCGGGCAATATATCGGCGGAGAAGGTATGTCAGCCGTTTCTATCGGCGGCGACGTTCTGCATCTGCTGACCTTCGTGGCTATGGGCTTCTCGTCTGCAGGACAGGTTATAATCTCGCAGGATGTGGGTGCAAAGCGTATGGATGCAGTCCGAAAGACGATAGGCACTATGTTTACCTTTCTTCTGAGTATATCGGTTGTTATTTCAGTAGGTTGTTATTTTATCCGCAACCTGATGCTTGATTTGCTCAACACACCGCCGGAATCCTACGCTTTCACAATGGACTATACAGTCACCTGTATTTTCGGCTTGTTCTTCATTTACGGTTATAACATCGTAAGCGCAATTCTTCGCGGTATGGGTGACAGCCGCCGACCATTCGTTTTCATTGCAATTGCCGCAGTGGTTAACATTGTGCTTGACCTGGTTTTTGTTGCAGGCTTAAATATGCAGGTTTTCGGCGCAGCATTGGCAACCGTTTTTTCACAAGGATTAAGCTTCATTTTTGCGCTTACATATCTGTTCATAAACAAAGAGAGCTTTGGATTTGACTTCAAACCTGCCTCTTTCAAAATAAACCCCAATGCATTCAAAAAGCTGGTGGCTCTCGGCGTACCAATGGCAATCCAATCTGCAGCCATTAACTTTTCAAAGATTGTACTTACTTCGTGGATTAATCTTTACGGCGTTGTTTTTTCGGCACTTTCGGGTCTTTACAACAAAATCAATATGATGATCGGTATTGTTTCCCAATCATTCACCACTGCCGGCAGCACAATGGTCGGCCAGAGCCTCGGCGCCAAAAAATATGACCGTGTACCAAAAATTATGAAAGTTGTTTTATACAGCAGCGTTCTCATCTCAACTGTTCTTGCCGTTGCATTGTTTTTCTTCTCCGAGCCTATTTTCAGAATGTTCACCGGCGACGAAGAAGTGCTTGCCATAGCATCCATTGTTGTTCTTCCTGCAATTCTCAATATGTACGGTTCCGCCACCCGTTCCGTAAGCTTTTCGTTAATGAACGGTTCGGGCAACGCCAAACTGAACTTTGCCGTTGCCATCATTGACGGGATAATAAGCCGTATCGGAATCTCGGCTCTGCTTGGCTTTGCAGTGGGAATGGGTTGCCGCGGCTTCTGGTATGGCGATGCCCTTGCAGGCTATATGCCTATGGTAATCGGCCTGATCTTCTTTTTATCAGGCAGATGGAAGAAGGATAAATACGAGTAAACCGAACCGCTGCATAATATAAACAGCAAACCACTTCACCGTGTATTTACGCATAATGAAGTGGTTTTTGATTATTTTTTATTATAAAAACCGTTTGTGTCTATTTTCAGAAGCTTAATAGCTTTGTTGATAAGCGACGAAAAATCGTTGCGGGTCAGTTTCATAACGCCTTTGATAAGCGGTGAAACCTTGAAGCCTGCCATTGCATTGACCGTTCCGAGATAGAAGTCATCGGGAAAACGGGCATCTTTATCTTTCGGCACGCTGTCACATGTTTCAAGAAACCAAGTGAGCATCTTTGAACGCATATCGGTAATCATATCGGAATAATCGGAATTATTAATTTCATTCTTTTCTTCGCCCTTTGACAAATCATAGAATTCATCATTTTCATAAAGCCGCATAACGTATTTATATTCCTTTGAACGAATCATAACAGCCTTTGTGTGCTGACCGTCATTCTTCTGCTGAATGCTTATTCTGGGCGCATATTCATCGGCAACAACGCCGAAATAGTTTTCAACCTCTTCGGTGCAATGTGATTCATTCATCAGTCTGCCGCCCTCGCTGCAGACAAAATCACGCACCGAAACGGTTTTATCCGCTATGGTTTCTTTTAACGAGTGACCGAAATGGGTATAAGATGCCTCGGTTTTCGTTATATCAAGAACGGTTGCAAAGAAATCAATCAGCTCAACGGGATTATTGTTTATTCCGCTGTCGGTCTGCATATATTTAGGTAATTTTACGATAAGCGGAACATTCACAAGGCAGTCATCAAAAAGATTCTGTGCCTTTTCGGGTATGCCGTAATCAGCGGTAAAATCGCCGTGGTCAGAGAAAAAGAATATTGCGGCATTATCATATCTGCCCGTGTCTTTCAGTGCCTTTATAATTCTGCCCGTCAGCTCGTCAATTCTTGCGCATTGGGCAAGGTAGGTCTTTCGGAGTGCGGTTATATTTTCTTTATCCCAATCAGCAATTCCGAGAGCATCGCAGAGCTCATACTGCATCGACGGCTTTTTATCTTCGGGTTTTGACGGTGCTTTTGCAGGCGGAATTTTTGACTCATCAATCAAATCAAGAAATCTTTTTTCAGCGTGATACGGCGGATGCGGATTATTAAGACCGAGAAAGGCAAAAATCGGTTCATCGGGTTTCGCTTTTCTGATTAAATCTTCACAGCCCTTTGCCCACACCCAATCGTTATCGTGGCACATACCGTCGGCTTCAACGTTGGTTATTTCGCCTCTGAAAAAGCTCAAATATCTTTTATCACCTTTTTCGCCTCTGCCTTCATCCTTCGCGTTTTTGCCGCATTTGTTATAAATTTCGTTTGTGCATTCTTTCAGCCATTTCGACTGCTGACCTGCAAGGCAGTCGCCTCTGCCGCTTGTCCAGACGTAATATCCGCTGTTTTTGAGTATGCGGTAAAGGTTATCCTCACCCTGACGGAGCAGATAGCTCATCGTTCTGTGCCCGTTTGTGTGCGGATAAGTACCCGTCATAAACGAGCATCTTGACGGCACACACACAGGGTTCTGACAAAAAGCATTGCTGAAGCTGACGCCCTCATCAGCAAGAAAATCAAGATTAGGAGTGTATGAAGCAAGGTTACCGAGATGGTGCAGAGAATCCGCCCTCATCTGGTCAGGGTTGATTACTATAATATCGGGTCTGCGGTTCATATCCTCACTCCCTTTTTCTTTGCCTGTTCTTCCATTTTGCGTGTGTATTCTGCCTCGTCACGCAGTTCTTTTTCGCCCTTTGTTCTTGCCTTTTCTTTCTGCTCATTGAACTTTTTCATATATTTATCAAGTTCAGTTTCATAGTCGAGCTTTTTGTTCTTTGTACACTTTTCTTTAAGTTCGGATTTGAAGGATTCGATTGCCTTTGCGTCAAGCTCTTCCTGAATAAGTCTTGCTTTTTCGGCAGGCTCAACCCATTCTTCGCCGTTTGCTTTGCATTTGTCAATCTGTCTTTGACGGATAATCTTCTGAATTGCAGGGAGCTTGAGTTCGATATCAAGGAATCTGAGAAGAATTGCAAGACCTGCGTGAATAAATATATTCATACCGACAAAAGCCCAGACGATTGCTGATATAATATTATCAGGCTGAGTGGTTATGCAGTTGCCTGCTGCATCAAATTCAGGCTGAATATATCCTCTGATAAGTAAATTGAAAACACCTATACTCAAGCCGACGGCAATGGTGTTCATCGAATTGATAACGCTCGTTGCAACACCGTCACAGCGGAAGCCGTGTTTATACTCAATCTCATCAAACACACCAGCCATAAGCGCAGGGAAAACATAGGCGGCAGGCACGATGCCCATATTCATAATGAACTGACCGATTAGAACGGTAACAAGATTGTCGGGCGCAATAAACGTGATGATATCACCGATTACACAGAGAATGAAGCCTGTTGCTGTAACGGTTTTCTTGCCGAATTTCTTTGACAGAGGCCAGACGAGGAATATGCCGATACCCATGGGCAGACCGCCGATAACGTTGAGAAGAGTCTGAGTTATACCGTCAGCATAAGTGCTGCCGAGCACCCAGTTTGCATAGTAAGTCATGGCATTTGAGCGTGTAAGCTGACCTACCCAATAGAAAAGCCAAAACGCAACGAGTATCCACCAGTTTTTGTTTGACATACAAGCCTTGATTTTTTCTTTGAATGCTATGTTATCCGCTTCGGCTTTTTCGGGATTTTCAAGGGTTACACGTTCTTTGGTGAAATAATATTCAAGAATCATAACGGGCAGCATAATGATTGCCGCAACAGTCATAAACGTTACCCACGCATCAATATCACCCTTGATTTTCGGGAGAACAAGCATCGGGAAAAGAAGAGCCACAAGAATACCCGTTATTGCAATATTTGCAACGTTATTGAACACCGCAAGCTGACTTCTCTGCATATCATTTCTTGTTGAAAGCGGCACCATCATCATATGTGTGATGTTATACATCGTGAACGCAAAACAGTAGTAGAGATTGTATGTGAAAATTATATAGACAGCTTTCACCGTAGTTGATGCGTGTGTAGGAACAAAGTAAAGCAATATTCCGCATATTACAACAAGAGGAATTGAAAGCAGAAGCCACGGTCTTGCCTTGCCTTGAACAGTTTTTGTTCTGTCGATAATCGCACCCATTATCAGGTTGGTTATTGCATCGAGGATTTTTGAAAGTACAGGAAAGACTACAAGGAACATTCCGCCCCATACTCCGCTCATACCGAGCTCATCGGTATAGAATACATTGAGAAATCCCTGAGCAAGAAGCGCATTGACGAGCAACGCACCCGCAGGTCCGATAAGGTAGCCGAGAAATTTTTCTTTTGCGGTTGTGTTATAGCTCATAATATGGGATTCAAACAATTTTGAAGATAAAACTTTCAAACCTTTCGCCTCCGTTGACAAATTTATTCGATTAAATTATACTACTGAATATGAAGATAATCAACAGACTGTTCGATAAACAACTGCTTGTTATCGAACAGATACAAAAGGAAGTGTTCGTTAAATGGACATAAGAATAAAAAGAACAAAAAAGATGCTTGAAAACGCACTTTTTGAACTGATGAAAGATAAACCCGTAGAAAAGATAACACCGACTGAGCTGTGCAGAAAAGCAACCGTAAACAGAAACACGTTTTATTCACATTATTCAAGCGTTTTGGAGCTTTATGAAAGCGTTGAAAACAGCTTGATAAATTCGGTTGACGAATCGCTGAACGGAAGCAGCTCAACGGTTGAAGCGATAACAATAGTCTGCAAAATGCTGAAGGCAAATCAGACACTTTCAAACATCATCTTTTCAAAGCATCTCAGTTCAAAAATAATGAACCGCGTTTTTGTTATGACCAACAAATTCAACATGAACAAAATGAAATCCGAGAGCAACAATCTCTCGGATAACTACAAGCAGATGGTTTCGGCTTATACAATCATGGGCAGCGCCGCCGCACTTGAATGCTGGGTCAGAAACGGTATGCAGGAATCGCCCGAAGATATAGCGGAATTCATCCGTAATATTTCTAAAAACGGTTCGTCGGTTGTGACGAAATAATGAGCGAGTATATAGAAAAGAATTATATAAACACTTGGGTCAGAAAAGAGAATTTTGAACTGACACCTTACGGAATAATCAAGCTTGATTTTCTCAATATCATCAAAATAACCTGAAGATCAAATCGGCACACCCGTTGCGGTTTTCTGCTCGCAATTCCCGGTCCTTCAATACTTGGGTCTGTGGCGTTAATAACCGTTTCGGCAAAAAGGACAATAAAAAAGAGCAAGAACAAATAGTTTTGAGGCTGAAATGCCTCTTACGTATAAAAGAATAAATCTGCTCCGTAAATATTCGGATTCAGCACTATACCCGTAATCGAACCTTTGTGCTTCGCTTGCGGGTATTTTATGCTTTATTCCGTTAATAATTTTCAACCGGATAACCAATTATTTCATCATAATGATATTGAAACGCCTTAAACCAAGTGTTATAATGTATAAAATTATTTATTAGGTTGTGAAAACTATGTCAACAAAGCTTTGGTACGATGAATTTATAAACGATTGGATGTGGGCTTTGCCTCTGGGTAACGGCAGAATCGGCGCTATGCAATACGGCAACCCACACTGTGAACAAATTGAAATTAATGAAGAATCCCTTTGGAGCGGCAGGCAGATTCGTGAAAAATACCACGCTTCACCCGAAGCTCTTGCAGAAATCCGCCGTCTTGTCAGGGAAGAAAAGCTTAAAGAAGCGGCTCAGCTTGCCCGTGAAACATTCTTATCCGATCCGCCCGTTGTTCGCTCCTATGAAAGCTTCGGCGAAATATTTATAGATTTCCTTGATAAATCTCCCGTTTCAAACTACCGCAAGGAATTGGAATTGAGCGAAGCCGTTGCCCGCATTTTCTGGACAAAAAGCAAAGCTAACTTTAAAAGCGAATGCTTTATCAGCGAGGATTTTGACGGATTTGTTTATAAGGTTGAAACTGATGAAAAACCTTTTTCCTGCAACGTGAGCATCAAAAGAAAGCAGGACGCTTACAGCTCCTGCATAAATTCTGACACAATTATTATGAACGGCAGAATCACATACAGCACCCATCACTATTACGGCGAGGGCGGCGAAGGTATGTCGTTCGGCGCAAAGCTCCGCATAAAAACCGACGGTAAATTCGCTGCCGACCACAGCACAATAACCGTCATTGATGCCACATATCTTATTGTTTACGCTGCTTTTGAAACCAATTACAACGTTGATAAGTATGACGTTGATGAATCAATTGATTATAAAAGCAAGTTAAGCGAAACAATCGAAGCTCTTATAAATGCTGATTACGAAACGATTAAAGAAGCTCACATTTCAACGCATAAAAAATGGTTCGGTAACGTGCAGCTTGAATTGGAAAAAACCGAATTCAGCAAATTAACAACAAACCAAAGGCTTAAAGAACTCAGATGGGATGAATATGATCCCGATTTGTTTGCCCTTTACTATAATTTCGGCAGATATCTTTTAATCGAAAGCTCGGGCAAAAACGCAAGGCTTCCCGCTAATCTTCAAGGCATCTGGTGCCATGACTTCAATCCCCCCTGGGGAAGCGATTTCCACACCAACATAAATCTGCAAATGAATTATTGGCCGAGCGAAAGCGCAAATCTTTCCAAAACCTCTGCTCCTTTTATTCACTTTATGAAAAAGGTAAGCTCTTTCGGTGCCGAAACCGCAAAGGAGCTTTTCGGTGCAAGAGGATGGGTAATCAACCACACAACCGATGCATTCGGCAGAACCGGTGTTCACGACAGCGTTGACTGCGGATTTTTCCCAATGGCCGGACCCTGGCTTTGCCTCAACCTCTGGGAGCATTATGAATACACAGGCAGCAAGGAATATCTTGAAGAAATTTATCCCATTTTAAAGGGATCCTGCGAGTTTATTCAGGACTATTTGACCGAGAATGAAATAGGTCAGCTTATCACCTCTCCTTCAAATTCTCCCGAAAACGAATTCTATTATATTGATTCTGACGGTGAAAAACAGGAAAGTATGTTTACCGAGGGTGCAACAATAGATTTCCAGATAATTTATGCTCTGTTCACCCGTACCGCACACGCCTGCAAAGTTCTTAACAAAGATGAAGAATTTTCCAAAATTCTTTTTGAAGTTCTTGAAAAACTTCCACCGTTGGAAATCAGCGAGCGTTACGGAACAATACGTGAATGGATTAAGGATTATGAGGAAACCGAGCCGGGTCACCGCCACATCTCCCATCTCTTCGGTCTTTTTCCCGGTGACCAGATTAACGAAAGCAACCCCGAAATCTATGAAGCAGCCAAAAGAACAATCGCCCGCAGAATAGAAAACGGAGGCGGCTCAACAGGTTGGTCAAGAGCTTGGACAATTTGCTTCTACACCAGGCTTAAAGACGGAGAAAACGCCTGCAAGCACCTTAAATATTTGCTTGAAAAATGCACTGCAAATAACCTTTTTGACATTCATCCGCCGTTTCAGATTGACGGCAATTTCGGCGGCGTTGCAGCTATAACGGAAATGCTTCTTCAAAGCCACCTCGGCTCTCCCGACAGCAGAATTGCAGAGCTTTTACCCGCTTTGCCTGATGACTGGAACAAGGGTTCAGTCAAGGGTCTCAAAGCAAGAGGTAACCTGACCTTTGATATCGCTTGGGAAAATTCAGCTCTCAAAACCGCTTGCGTAACTGCAGAAAATGACTGTACGTTGAGAATCAAGCTAAACAATAAAACAAAAAACCTCAAAGCAAACAAGGCTTATGCTATCGAGAACAACTGCCTGACGGCAAAACTTTCGGCAGGCGAAACCATAGAACTGATTAACTGCATATAAACCCGGTTATAATGGAATTTTGATAAAAAGTTTTATGCTCAAAGTAAAATGAGTTGATGGCCAAAGCGCTTAACTTTTAATGTCTGAATTTCAAGGACGGCTTAACTATGAATAACAATAAATTTGATGCGGACAGCTTCATCTCTCCCGATATTTCTCATTCACCCGTCTACGTATGGGTGTGGAATGACGTGTGCACTTGCGAAATTATTGATGAACAGCTTGCCGAAAATAACAAGCTGAAAATAACGGTGACAAACACCTCGGCAAATTGGTATGCTCACACCGATTATTTTAACAAGTGGGATATCAAAGAATTATCGCCGTATTTTGAGGCAGAGCTTGGTTTTGCCAAAGACCTTGTATCGGGCGGACTGTCAGGACCCGTAACACTCTATACGTAATGGTGTAATATTTTTATGTATAACTGTTGCAAAGATGCTTTAATATCGCTTACAGTTGTCGCAAAAGATAAAACCGAAAACATATAATCAGCACAAAAAAAAATCCTCTTATCGCAGAATTAAAGAATCTGCCATAGGAGGATTTTTTATGCCCGAAGTTAAACACGTTAAACTATTTCAATTTCAAGGTGCAGTAATCCAAGTGCCCTTTTTGGCTGAAAATTTCTTTTCTGATCTCAAAACAAAACCGGCGCCGTTTTTGAAGCGGTGCCGGTATGTCGCTTAACAGATTATTTCTGCCACAGATTTATTTTTTGTTTGGCTGCTACCCTGCTGATTGAGCGGAATGTTTTTGTTTTACGGCAGATTATTCATTGTAGTCTGCTGCAATTTCTTTTTTTAACAAATGCAGGATAAATCCGCCGCTTTAATATGAAAAATCGGGTTCAAGGTTTACTGCCGGTGATATAAACCAAATTTCAGCCGTTTGATTTCAGCAACAGAAAATTTTTGAGAAAAGACGGAGAATAACGTTATATTTCCAGGCAAGGCAATCCCAGATGAGATAGAAGAAGCGCAGCGAAATATATTTGACGGGGGTGTTTACGGTTTCAATGAGTTCGTCACACCTTGCCATATATTCATTGAGCTTTGCTTTTTCAGCTTCGCCCATATTTCCGTCTGCAAGAAGCTCACCAATCTTTGCTTTGAGAGCTTCGATATCATCTTCCCAGAATTTTGTAACTCTCTTTTCATCAAACATTTCGAGCTGGGCGCCGATATCTTCAACCTCTTTTTCTGCTGCTGCGATTTCTTCAAGGAGTGCTTCATAGCCTGCCTTGATTTCTTCATATTCAGCCTTCTGCTCGTCGGTAAGATTATCGGGATTTACAGCTTCGATTTCGGCAATCTTATCTTCGATAGCTTGCTTATCGTCGCTTGAAACGTTTTCGGGATCGTAGCTGTTTTCAACGTCTGAAATTTCTTCAAGCTGCTTTTCTGTTTCGTCAATCTTATCGGTGAGAGCATCTGCATCAGCCTTGATTTCTTCAAGACCTGCGATTTCTTCTTCGGTTACGTTACCGCTGTCGATGAGAGCCTGAATATCGTCTTTAAGCTTGTTGATTGCTTCTTTATCGGTTGATTTGACAGATTCTTCATCATAGCCGTTTACCGCATTTTCAATTCTTTCGATTTCCTTTGCGGTATCATCAATGCTCTTAATGAGTTCATCAAGCTTTGCATCAAGTTCAGCAAGCTTTTCTCTTTCATCGTCAGTAATATTCTGACCGTCTGTGAGTGCCTTGATATCCGCAACAAGCTGTTCAAGGTCAGCCTTGTCGCTTGATTTAACAGTTGCCTTGTCATAGCCGTTTACAGCGTTTGTTATTCTTGTGATTTCTTTTGCAACGTCGCTGATTCTCTTTTGAAGAGCTGAAATACCTAAAAGGATATTATCAAGTTCTTTGGTCTGCTCTTCGGTCAGATTATCAAAATAATCATTATAAACCTTTGCAACTTCATCATTATAGAAACTGTCCAAATCGTCAGCATCGTCTGATGTTACGGTATCAATATCATACTCGGCTAACTTATTCTTAAAGCCTTCAAGTTTATCTGCAACGCTTTCAATCATTTTAAGCAGTTCAACGCAGTAGGATTTATTGCTATCCCATTCATTGCACTTCTCTGCATCTGCGTAATCTCTTGATGCATTATCAAGCTGATTGTAGATATATTCTATTTTTTCTTTATCAGATGCTTTTACATTCAGAGGATGTAACCGGTCAAAATCAACACCGTTCATATCAACAGCGATTTCAAAGGTAATCTTTGCTTCGCCGGTGTAGTTGCCCGTACCTGTTACAGTGAGCAGATATACGCCGACGTTTGTTGCCTTGTTGCCGCTTACGGTGAATGTTGCTTCGGGGGCTGTGCCCGTCGGAATCACCTTTTCAACGGTCTGGGTCTGCTCTGTGCCGTTATAAGTGAGAGGTTCGCCGAGAATGATGAAGCCGTCGGAGATATCTTTCGCAACGATTGATGCAAAGGTCATAACAGAGTAATATTTTGCTTCAGGAATGGCTGCACCGGAACCGAACTCATAATTTGATGCGTCCATGCCGCTGACGTCATACGAAACAGCAACTCTGACTTTTTCGGCAACGTTTGCACTCACATATGCACCACCCATAATTTCATAGGAAACATCATCGCCGTCAACAATGCCGTCAAAAGTGATTACTACCTTTGAAAAGTCAAGGTTAACCGTTCCGTCATAAACCTTGTCGGGTGCTGTTGCGGTGGCGGTAACAAACTTCTTTTCGATTGTGAAATCTGCGGTTGCCACGGCAGAATTAATCTTATCTGTTTCGGCAACTGTGATTCTGACAGTGTATTCGCCTGCGTTTACGGGAGCTTCGGTTGTATAAGTGCTGTCATTTGCACCCTTGACCTTATACTCAACGGTTTCATTGTAGTCAATATAGCTTACCGCAGGTGAGGAATCGCTGGATTTGCTGATTTTGTAGTCTGCGGTTACGGGCTTGCCGTCGTATGTTTTGCTGAAATCTGATATTTTAACTGTTACATCAGCCTTTTTAACCGTAAGAGGGATTATAACCTCTGCAGGAGCATCGCCGTCAACAAAGGTTTCACCCATGGGGTTAAAGCCGACTGTGATAACATATTGGCCTGCTTCAAGAGTTTCAAGAGCTTCGCCTGAAACAAGTATCATTGAGCCGATAACATCATAATCCTCTGCATCGAGAACGGTTTCGTCAATCTTAACGTAATCAACCGTATTGCCGTTGAAATAAACTGAGAAGGATTGCGATGCGTTCTTTGTAAGAACGTAGACCACCTTATCCTTATTTTCAGTATCAAGCGCACTGTCGGTATAAAGCACGATACCGTCAGAATTAACGATTACATATCTGCCTGCATTATCCGTTACCTTTGCGTAAATAACGTTCTTTGAGTTGGGAGCTATGCTTACAAGATTTGAATATTCAGCCCATTCAACGTTTGTGAAGTCCGTGATTTCTTCGGTTGCAACAAGGTATTCAATCTTCGCAACTCCGCTTTCGGTATCTTCCGCAATAACGCTGAACGCCTTTGTTTCTTTGAAGAACAAACCGAACGAAACAGCCGTTGCATTTGAAGTCCACTTATATTCACCGATTGCTATTTCAGCCGTGGGGTGAGAAAAGTCTGTTTTAATTTCACCCATTTCAACCCTTGCAACATAGAGTGTTTCAGCCTGCTTGAGGTAATAGACCGCACTTTCTTCATTAACAAAGGTGATTGACTGTGAATAACCTTCATCGGCTGCATTGCTGATTGTATAGCCCTCGGGAGCTGAAACAGTTACTTTGCTCAAATACCAGCCGTTTTCGCCCTTTTCACCGCTTACGGTTGCATCGGGTGCACCGTCATACCACTTTATTTCATAGGCATGATTTGCGGTTGCGGAGTTTGCCGTGTAGTTTGAATCGTCAACCGTTGCGGTTGCAATATAATTGCCGACTTCGGTGTTGGTTTTATTCTGCGTGATTGCAACGGGGTTTTCGTTGCCGTTCACATCAACGTATTTTGCAGTTACGGTGCAGGGATTGCCTGTGTAATAAAAGCTGTCGCCCTCCCAGATAATGTCAACGGTTGCCGGCTTGATTGTGAAATTCTTGATGATTTTGCCCGTGTAGATGCTTTCGGTAATATCACCCGAATTCGAGCTGTTTCCGATATTCTCACCGCCGCCTGCGATACCGCCTGCCGCCTGACTGATACCTCTTACCGTTACGGTTGCAATGCCTGCATTAACGTTGTTTGCAAAGGTGAGTGTATAGTCCTTACCATCTGTGAGAGTTTTGCCGCCGACTGTTACGATAACCGTGGGCTTGTGCTCCATACCGCTGTAGGTGAACTGAGTTTGGTCAAGAGTGATAACTGCTTCGGAGAGGTCAGCACCCTTGCTTACTTTAACGTAGCCGTTAATGATTTTTTCATCATCTGCAACATCAATAAGCTTACCGTCGGCATCTTTGTAGTAATAATCCTCTGCAAGGAGTGCGTTTGCAGTTACCTTATAAGTAACAAAGCCGCCCGGGAATTCGCCGCCCTTAAGGGTGAGGGTTGCACCTTCATCATAGCGAACAGTCCATTCGCCGTAAGGTATGCCGGTGAAACTGCCGTATTCATTATCATTACCAGTGAAGCTGCCGCCGGTAACCTCAACAGTACCGCTGTAGAGATTAAACGCAGCATAGGAGTTACCCTTGAATTCGCCGCCTTCAATATAGGCTGTGCCAAAGTTGCTGATGCCGCTAAAGCCGCTGAACTCACCGCCATAGATATAGGCAGTTCCGTCGGTGTCAACGTTTATTGCAACTGCATCAATAGATGTAAAACTGCCGTTGTAAATATAGACTGTGCCTGAATTTCTGATTGCATCATAAGTATCGGCTTCAATTTTGCCGTTTTTGAAGTTGAGTGTGCCGGAATTGCTAATACCTGCGGCACCCTTAAAAAAGCCGTTTTCAATGGTAAGCGTACCACAATTGAAGATTGTCTGAGAAGTTGCACCGTTTGTCTGAACGGTGCCGCCTTCACCGCTGTCCTTAATTGTCAAATCGACATTTGAGAATGTATAGAGAACTCTGCCGTTTTCGCTAAGTAAGGTTTTGCCGTTAAGGTCAAGTGTGAACGTACCGGAATCTATATTCTGTGTTGCCGAAAGCGTAATATCATCAAGCAGAGTTATAGTGCTGCCTTCGCTGCCTTTTGCCGCTGTGACTGCCTCTGCAAAGGTCTTATACGGTGAGCCTTCAAGCTCGTTGCCGTCTTTGTCGGTTACCTTTGCGGCATAGTTGAGCAGAGCGAACTCAACCGTTGCCGTTGCACCGCCGACTGTTACGCTTGCGGTGTAAGAGCCTGCATCTTTGGGGGGCAAGCCGTAAGGGGCTGAATATGTAATATCACTGATTGCAACCGAAGTGTCAACAAGGTTGTTTTCAATGGTTGCTTCTTTTGCGGTTATGCCGTCAACATAAAGGTCTGCAGGTGCAAGAATTGTGAGTGTGCCCTCAGAATCAGGACAGTTGCCGTCTGTATTTTCGCAAACAGCGGTAATTGTGTCACCGCTTGCGGAGTATGTGAATGAGTGGGTGTGAAGTGCGAAACCGCAGATTTCACAAGCTGCACCTGTCTGTCCTGCGTGGTCACATTCAAGACCGCAGCCGTTTGCACAAATACCTTCAAGATTCGACCAATCATGACCGAGTGTTTTACCGTATTTGAAATTGCACGTTTCACAAGTTGCCTGTTCAGTGCATGTAGCTTTACCGCCGCTGCAGCTTCCGGCATTTACCTTTGCGTGAGTTGAGTCCACGGTGCACTCCTGCCAATGCTGTCCGTTATCCTGTTTCCACTGATAATCGCAGGGGCCTGTGTAGGTTTCGCCGCAAACTGTGCAAATGTCCTCTTTGGTACAAGTTGCATTTCCGGTATGCTCAGTAGCAGGACGTGATACTTTGATCTTGAAATTAACGTCATACGGAATAAATGAAGCGAAATACGGGTCCTCTGTATTTGTTCTAGAATAAGTTAATACAATCTCTTCCTCATACGGCTGTGCACAATTCCTTACCGGGAATGTACCGGTAAGAAGGCCTGTTGGCCAAGCATTTTGAAAGCCGGAAGTACCTCTGAATCTAATCACCACATATAATTCACCCGTTTCCGCATTCAAAGACCTTACTTGAAAAAGCTCCAATCGTTCATTTGCTTGGATGAATTTTTCGCTTGACACTTCCAATAAAGTAATTGTATACGGCGAGAATAGTGTGGTTTCGGTTTGAACCTGACCGGCAGCTTCCGCCTTCAGCACAGATACAGGAAATATACTCACCGTCATCAACATTACTATTAAAATCGATAATATGCGTTTTATCACATTATTTTTCATTTTATTGCCTCCTGATATAGATTTCGGTAACATCCTTAAGGATTGTTTGTTTTTTTGAGTGCAAAGTTGTAAGTGCAAAATGCAGAATTATAATTTATTCCGTTCTGCATTCATAATTCTGCATTCCCTCAACGTATTCCTTGAACTCGTTGAAAATACGTTTGCCGATTGAACGGTAATCCATAGCAAGAACCTTGTCAATCTTTATCCTGCGGATTTCTTCGGGCACGTTATAAATCATCATTATGGTATTCAGCGCTCCCGAAATTCGTGTTTCAAGCGGTACGGTTTTATCAATAGCGTTCAGCGTTGCGTGTTCAATGCCTGCAACAAGAATTTCCGCTTCTCTGAACTGCTCATCTGTCCAATCGGGGCAGTATTCCGCAAAAACCTCTTTTGCACGTGCAGTATCATTATTATGTATGATTTCAAGGCATTTCGGACTCTGATAAGTCGAAACGAAAAAGTCTTTCGCAACCTCGCTTTCTTCACAAGCCGCCGCCATTGTCATCAGCTCAAAGCAAAGAGCAAGCAACGAACTCATACCGTCATCGGCTTCTTTTTTCATCAGCTGCCACTGATAATCGCAAAGCATTTCAACAAGCTCGGCAAGCAGAGCATCTTTTGATGAAAAATAGAATGCAACGTGACCGGAGCTTATACCAAGCTCATCGGCAATCATTCTGAAAGTTGTTGACGAATAACCGTTTGTGACAAACATATTTGTTGCAACCTGAATGATTTCTGCCTTTGTTGTATTAACTTTTCTTCTTTTAATAAATATCTCTCCCCATACATTTTGAACGTGTTCAATATTTGAGTATGTTCAAATTATATGTTCTTTACCACCGTTTGTCAATATGTGTGTAAAATTTTATCCCAAATTTGCAGCTTGGCTGCAAAATAAAAGAACCGCCATGCACCGAAAGAAAACTTTTCTGCCGACGCAAAGCGGTGTGTTAAATTCAAAATGATAAAAGCTGAAAAAAAATATCCGAGATTACAGTTTTTGACACAAACAAAACAGACTCACAGCCAAACCGGCTGCAAGCCTGTTGAATTAATTTCAGGATTTTATTTTGCATTATCAAGCAGAGGCATTTCAGTCATACGGAGCCTTGCACAGCCGTAAGGGCTAAGCTCAATCTGCTGATTTGATGACACAGGAGTTACAGATGACGGAGTTTTTCTTGCGATGCTTCTGTACGGGAATTTAAGTCTCCAATCAATCTGCCGCATATTTGCCTTGATTACCAAGGGCGGATTATTCTGTGAAAACGGAATATCGCTGATATTGTTATGTATTATTTCAAAATCCGAATCTGAAAATCCGTAATTCCAAGGAGTTTTGGGAACAATCTGATAATCGCAATAAGGGAATTTGCGTTCAACCCCCTTTTTTGTGTATTCACGCATTTTCTTTTCATATAAAACGGGAACGGAGAAAAGCAGCGAACCCATCTGCAAAGCATAGAGATTATTCGGTCTTTCTTTGAAATACGGTGTTGCCGTAAATTCAATTTCAATTTCTGAGCTGCCCTGTTTGATTTCAAACGAAAGGTCTTTGGCTTGTGCATTTTCGCCGTTGACTTTCAAATTATTTGCAAAAGACGGAATACGGATAACAAAATCAAAATCCTTTTGAGCATCAATATAATAATGCATCTTATTCTTAAACGGATAATCGGTTACAAGCCTGATTGTAATTCCGTCAGCCTTCAGAACAGACGGCAGCATAACGGAATTTATTATTTTGTTTCCGCTGTGCATAAATGCACAAAGAGCAAACTTTGGCCAACCCTGGCTGAAATTTGCTGTGCAGCAGCCGAAATTGGGCTCGAGCCCGAATGTGTGTGCATAGGGACCGTTTGTGCTCCAAGGTGCCATAATCATCGTTTTCTGGCAGGCAATCTGATTAACTTGCTGAACGTATTGATGGGTCCACATATCCTCGCTTAACGTAGCAGGGAGCGCATTGAACGCAAGCACTTCAAGGCGTTCTGCCCATTTGTTATCACCTGTTTTTGCAAAAATCTCTTCGTAGGAATACATCTGCTCAACAACTGCGCAGAGTTCAGTGCCTCTTGTGGGGTCAAGGCCGGAAAGCACCTCGTCACCCGTAAAGCCTTCAAAAGCCGTTCCGTTATATTTATCAAGTATTTTACGGAGTTTTTCTGCGTTATCCGTATAGTTATCACCGAGCAGGCCGTGAGAAACAGCCTCGCTTTTTAGCATCATTGTGATGTTAACGATATGAGTTTTTCTCAGCCAATTATGGCTCGGCTTCTTCCATGACTCAGCTGCGCTGTTATAATCAAAGCCTTGTTCTTTTATTATTTCGGCAAGTTCCTTTATCCAATCCTCATTATATTTTTCGTACAGAAAATTCAGCGAAATAAAAGTTTCAAACCATCTGTATTTAGCCCATTTAAACAGCTTGATTTCGCCGCTTTTGAGCAGGCTATAATAATTTTTCAGAACCCTGTAAATAACCTGCGGTATTCTTTCATCACCGGAACAGTCATAATAAACCTTAAGCGTTTTGCAGATAAGCTGTATCGCCCAAGTATCATATTTAGCTCTTTCCTCTTTTTTGCACGGACAAATCCAACCGTCTTCTTCCTGTGCCGCAACAATGGAGTCAATATATTTCTTTGCCGTGGCTATAAGCTCTTCGTTTTCAAGAAGGTATGCAAGAGGAACAAAGCCGTCAAGCCAATACGGCACACGTTCCCAGCCTTCACGGTCACCGCCTATCCACGCACTGTCACGGATATCCGGCCATATCTTGTGAAGGTTGCCGCTTAAACCTTCTGCCTGAATTTCAAGCTGACGGCGAAGCCAGCCTTCGGGCTTCAATTCCTTTGAGGTATAGAAATCCCATTTGTTCATAAACATTCTCCTCAAGCTACACTTTCATTTTCCGATGTTTCGTTGTCAACGCCTTTTTTAATGAGAAAATAAAGAGGAATCAACGCAAATATGCACACAACGCCTGCCCAAAGGAACATATCCTTTGCAGGAACGATTACCTCGGCATTGGCTTCGTTTATGATAGTCTGCGCTGCGTGACGGCACGCCATATCACCGATAACAGGACCTATAACCATAGGAAGAAGCACGGCAAAAATCATTCGAATACCCTGAAAAAGACCTGAAGTCGGAGG
>JAZSNE010000053.1:0-30210 GCA_045536245.1 Acutalibacteraceae bacterium
AATGCTAATTTTTCTTCTTTACTGTGGCTTATGTTTGTCCCACCTTTGGGTCTTCCCATTTTTTTCAGATCCTTTCCTCTATCTTAACATAAAAAATGATGGCAGACACTTTTTTGTGTCTACCATCATTATACTATTTCACCCCAAAGGAATTTCTATTTTATTTATCTTGTTTTCATCATCGCTCTTATTTATGCAACCGATGAAATCGCTTCGCAGATTGGCACACTGATGAAAACTGAAATTGCAAACGACCTTTTTGACAGTGACAAAGCAGCAGGCCTGCTTGATATGCTGTCGGTTTTTGCAATACCGTTTCAGGCGATAGGCTTGCTTTACAGGCCGCTTGCTGACCGTTGGGGACGCAAAACTTTTTTGATTATCAATACCTTCGGTATGAGCTTTGCTCTGCTGATAATCTATCTTTCAAATAATATTCCGCTTTACGTTGTGGGTGCGTGTCTTGTTCAGTTCTTTATTCCTCACGATATGCACGTTGTTTATATTATGGAATCCTCGCCGTCAAAACAAAGGGCAAGCGTTTATTCCTCAATCAAGTTTTTTGCCAATATGGCGGTTTTGCTTGTCCCTCTGCTCAGAGATAAGCTTATGGAAACCTCGTCCGAGTGGCGAAACGTTTATTTTATTCCCGCAATCGTCGGCGTTGTTACCTGCTTCATTGCTCTGATAACGGCAAGAGAAACGGATGCTTTCATTGATTCCCGTCTGCGTTACCTCAGAATGACAGACGAGGAACGCGCGGAAGAAGAACGCAAAAAGAGCGCTGAAAGCGCACAGGGCGGTCTGATTCCTGCTCTTAAATTTGCACTCAGCCATAAACAGCTCAGGTGGCTTTACATAACGTCGGCATTTGTTAATATCGGCTTTATCGGTACTGTCAGCTATCAGGTTATTCTTTCTTACGGCTATGCAAGTAACTACGTTAACACAGGCGTGCTTGCAGGCATTAAAGAGGCTCTGGAGTTTGTCAGCACAAGAGAAGTTACTGCGGCAATTTTCCTTTTTCCTGTCGGTTGCGCTGTTTCACAGGTTATTATGGGGTTTGTTTCCGATGCGCTGGGAAGAAAAGCGGCGGCAATCACAACTGCTTTTGACTGCTTGCTCACCTTTGTTCTTTTTTGGGTCGGTGCAAACTATGCATGGCAACCCTATGTTGTAGGCTTCCTTTGCGGTGCGTTTGTGGGCAGCTATTATTCGACAAACGACGTTCTGATTATGATGGTAGGTGAATCCTCACCCACAAATCTTCGCTCGTCCTGTATGTCGGCGCAGTTTATTGTTACAGCCGTTGGCTATGCGTTTTCTTACGTTGTTCATTTCATCGTTGTTGCGCTTGCAGGCGACAAAGCAATCGGTGTTGAGAGCCTTTCGCTCCTTGTGCCCGGCTTGACGGTTGCCCTTGTTGCAATGATGCTCAAAACGCACGATACCAAGGGAATCAATATGGACACCGTCACCGGCTGCGAATGGGATTGATTTTTGCACTTGATCTGAACGAGATTTCATTTTGTGTTATAAGGAGTTTTGAAAATGAAAAACTATTTAAAAAAATGTCTGGCTGTTTTTATGGCAATTGTAACCGTTTTCAGCCTTTCAACAGTGTCTTTTGCAAACGTAGCCGCAGAACCCGAAACGGAACTTGAAGTAAACAATGAAGAGGTTAACAACGAAAACGAAATTGTGGCAACGATGTATCTTTGTTCCTGTGTATATGTTTTTCCTGTTTCGGGTCACACCTGGATTTATGTTGAAAACAACACAGACAGAACACTGAAGGTCGGTCTTTATGACCTTCCTCCCGGTCAGGGCGTTTCAATCGGCTCGTTCTCATTCTCTGTTGCAGACGGCTGGGGTCTTTACTATAACGTTGAAGCGTTCAGAGAGAACAACAAGAACAGGGAAGATATTACCTGGTCTATACCTGAAGAATTAACGGCAAGCGAGCTTCAGACACTCACCGATAAGCTCGTCGGCTATTATAACAGCTGGGGATTTGTGAGAAACTGTTCATTTTTTGCGTTCAATATGTGGAATTCCGTAACGCATGACGGATATTTTTCGCTTCTGATTCCTGCAATATCTCTTCTTATGCTGATGATAGGAGGGGCCGACAGGGGATCACTCGATATGTATTTCCCCGACCCGAGTCAGGTTTACAGACAGTCGGGCTCCGGCGCATCAGCAACTCTCGTTCCTTTAAAAAGAACTGATATTTATTAAAACAAAATGGAGCTGTAAAAAACTTATGTTTTTTACAGCTCCATTATTTTTTTATGGAGTAAGGGAATTAACCGAAATATCTTGCAAGAAGACCTGCAAATGCCTTGCCGTGTCTTGCTTCGTCGCGTGCCATTTCGTGAACGGTGTCATGGATAGCGTCAAGATTCTGTGCTTTAGCCATCTTTGCAAGCTCAAATTTACCTGCTGTTGCGCCGTTTTCAGCTTCAACTCTCATTTCAAGGTTCTTCTTTGTGCTGTCTGTTACAACTTCGCCGAGAAGCTCTGCAAACTTTGCTGCGTGTTCAGCCTCTTCGTAAGCTGCTTTTTCCCAGTATAGACCGATTTCGGGGTAGCCTTCACGGTGAGCTACTCTTGCCATTGCAAGGTACATACCAACCTCTGTGCATTCGCCCATGTAGTTAGCTCTGAGGCCTTCGATGATTTCGGGGTCAACACCCTGTGCTACGCCGAGAACGTGCTCTGCTGCCCAGCTCATTTCGCCTGCCTGCTCATTGAATTTTGAAGCAGGAACACCGCACTGGGGGCACTTTTCGGGAGCTGAATCACCTTCGTGAACATAACCGCAAACGCTGCATACAAACTTTTTCATAATATTTTTCCTCCAATAATATAAGTTTTATTTTAATAAAAATTTTTGACTGTTGATTATCCGATTTTCTCGGAGCATTCGGGGCAGTAGCCCGTAAACATAACTGCGTGTGAAATGATTTTGCCGTCAAAATGCTTTTCGGCTGCTTTGCAAAGTCCTGCATCATCCATAAAAATGTCGTGAACTCCGCCGCATTCAAGGCAGGTGAGGTGATAGTGCGGCGAAACGTTGCCGTCATATCTTGCGGTTCCTCCCGACCCTATTCTGATGATTTTGTTTTCGCTCTCAAGCATTGAAAGGTTTCTGTAAACCGTTGCAAGGCTCAGAGCAGGTATTTCTGTTTTTAATGAAAGGTAAAGCTCTTCGGCAGTGGGGTGGTCGGTTCTCATACATAAATTCTGATAAACCGCATCTCGTTGTCGGCTGTGTTTGGTCATCACAACGCCTCCTTCCAAACTCAATATTGATAATCGTTATCATTATTATAATCATATTTTTTGCATTTGTCAATAGTTTTTTGAAAAAAATTAAAAGTACGGAATTCCGTTAAGAGTTCCGTACTTTTATATACATTATTATTTATGTGCTTTTTCGTTCTTTTTCTTTCTGAATCTGAAAAGACCGATGAAAACTGAAACCTCGCTCAGCAGCTCTGTTCCCACAGCAACAACTGCGCCGCAGGATGCGTTATAGATAAGCCACATTATTGATGTGGGCAGAGTCAGTGCTCTCAATTGCTGGGCTTTGATGTTCCACAGCACAAATGATGAAATCATCATTGCAACCGTCGGGAGAAGCGAAACAGGCGTGCTGTAGGTGAAGATTCCGCTTATCGCAAACAGCACTGCAAAAACACAAGGGAAAACAGGGGAGTCAACTATCTTTGATTTTGTTCTGAATGAATAGAAGATGCAACGCACCATACCAAGCCAGTTGCAAATCATACCTGCGTATTGACCTATCATCAGATATTGCGTGCCAAAGAGCAGACCGGCAACTGCCTGCATACTGACTATTCTTCTGTGCGTGCGTTGTTGGTAAGAAAACAGCAAAAAAAACGTAGCAATAATGCTGATGATTTGCGAGATAAGATATACGGTGCCTTTTTCGGCAATCAGGGTTTTGATAACGTTCATAGGAATTCCTTTTGCTTATAATTTGCTGACGCAGACGGAGCAGATAAATCCGTCTGCAGTTTCGCCGGAAAACAGCTCATATCCGCTTTCGGAGCAGATGATGCCGCTTCCCGTTATGTTGAAGCTTACGCTTTTTATGTCTGCCCCGAGTCCGGTGCCTTTACACTTGAAATACGCTTCTTTGAGTGTCCATATCTTAAAGAACCGCTCAAGGTTTTCACCTATATACTCAATTTCATTTTCACAGGCAAACTTTTCTGCCATTTTGAATCGGATATTACGTATTCTTTCAACGTCAACTCCGATTTCATTTTTTGAAACGGCGCAAACTACGGTATTGCCGCAATGGCTGACGCTGAATTTATAACTGCTGTTTTCTGCATACGGCTTGCTGTTTTTGCTTTTTTTGATAATTATTTCGGCAGGAGAAAGCCCCTCTGCTTCTGCCAGCATCTGCCTGCAAAGCATATCTGCGGCAATTTTCTGGCGTTTTTTGTTTTCGGGCAAAAGGGCAAGCGTTTCTTTCTGGCGCTCGTTGCTCATTGAGTCAAACCAGCAATCGAGAGAGCTTTGGTCGAGAGAAGCTATGTTTAAAAATTTCAGCTTGTAATCCGGCATTTTATGCACCGATCATAAAGCTTGCCAGGTGCTCAGCACCGAGGAAGCCGACGATTCTGACCATAAAGTATGCTACGGCAGCGCCAAGAAGAACGCCGCCTGCGATTTCGGGAATGGTGTGGCCTTCAACCTTTTTAACGTCCTGAACGTCTTTGCCGTAAACTTTATCCTGAAGCTGGTTGAAAGCTTCTGTCAGCTTTTCAACGGGCAAACGGACTTTAACCGCATCAAACATAATGATGAAGGCAAAAACTCCGCTGACTGCAAAAATGTTTGAAAACCAGCCTTCCGTGAGAGCCATACAAACACAAAGCGAAATAACCGTTGCTGTGTGCGAGCTGGGCATACCGCCGAGCTTAAGGAAGGTGCTGAAGGTTACTTTTTTGTGTTCAACGCCTTTCTTTTTGCCGCTGTAATATTTTGCAAGATTAAGGATAACCTTGATTATCTGTGCAATAAACCAAGCAAGCAAACAAATAACAAAAATCTTCATTACTACTACTCCTCTTTTTAAATAATACAGTATATCCAGACAATAATATAATATTGACCGAGAAAATGCAAGAGATAATAATTGAATTTTTAAAAAAATTATGCTAATATATAGCAAAATAATTTGAAAATGCACAAAAATGTGCAAATAAGGGGACAAAATATGAAAAAGAATCGTAACGGTGCGGTTACAATCGATATTCCTGAGTATGAAACTCTCAAGGAAATAATTGTAAAAGGCACAGAAACCGGCGGAGACAAAAGGCAATATATGTTCGCTAAAAACGGCGTTGACCACGAAAGAACATATAACGAAACATGGCGTGAAATTTGCGGTTTCGGCACTTATCTCTATTCCCACGGACTCAGAAACCGTGAAAAAATTGCAATCATCGGCGAAAACTGCTCCGAATGGATGATAGCTTATTATGCTTGCATTGTCGGCGGCTTTATATCTGTTCCGATGGACTGCAAGCTTCCTGCAGATGACCTTGCTGACCAGCTTATTCGCTGTGAGTGCGATGCACTTGTTTACACAAGCAAATTCGCCCCTGCGATTGAAAGCTTCAAAAACAATCCCGATATGCCCGTTAAGCATTATTTTTGCACCGATGATTTTGAAAGCTTTGAGGCAGAGGGCCTTAAGCTTTATGATTCGGGTGACAAAGATTTTGTTAATGCAGAGGTTAAGCCTGAAGACCTGGCCTGCATTGTTTATACCTCGGGCACAACAGGAAAAAGCAAGGGCGTTATGCTTACACACAAAAATATTGCGAGCAACTGCTCGGCATCATGCCGTTGCTTTGAAAGTAAGCACGTTATAGGCTTTATCCCTCTTAACCACACCTATGCGTGGGTAAGCGCACTTTTTGCTACATATATTGTTCACGAATGGGGCTATATGTGTGAGAGTATCAAAACCATTCAGAGTGACCTCGTAAAAATTAAACCCTATAATTTCTCGGGTGTTCCGCTGGTTGTTGAAACAATCTATGACCGCATCTGGAAAACCGCAAGAAAAACAGGCAGAGAAGATATTCTCAAAAAGGGCATCAAAATCAGCCGTTTTCTTATGAAGCTCGGCATTGACAAAAGACGTAAGATTTTTAAAACGATTCTCGATAACCTCGGCGGCAACCTCAGAATGATTATCTGCGGCGGCGCATATCTTGACCCCAAATACGAAGAAGGTATGCGTGATTTCGGCATTGAGGTTTATAACGGCTACGGTCTTACCGAATGTTCACCTGCAATCACCTGCAACAGACCGGGCAAATCCAAGGCTGGCAGTGTGGGCACGCCCATCAGCTGCTGTCAGGTTAAAATCAATGAGCCGGATGAAGACGGTGTCGGTGAAATCTACGTTAAGGGCACAAACGTGATGCTGGGTTATTACGGTGAGCCTGAAGCAACAGCCGAAGCTTTTGACGGCGACTGGTTCAAAACCGGCGATTACGGCAGAATTGACAAAGACGGCTTCCTCTTTGTGACAGGCAGAAAAAAGAACCTCATTGTTCTTTCAAACGGCAAAAATGTTTCTCCCGAAGAACTTGAAGATAAGCTTATGCTGATTGATTATGTCAGCGAAGTTCTTGTTTATGAAGAAAACAAAAAGATTGTTGCCGAATTCTTCCTTAACGAGAATGAATATCCCGATGCAAGGGAGCGCATTCAGGCCGATGTCAATGATTTTAACCGTAAGATGCCTCTTTTCAAAAACATCAACAAGGTAAAAATCCGTGACGAGGAATTCCCCAGAACAACAACCCTTAAAATCGTCAGAAAGTATATGGAAAAGAAATAAAGCAGAGGCTTGCGTCGGTCTAACCGATGCAAGCCTTTTTGTGTTTTACTGAATTTCTATAAAAGTTGTTTCTATGCCAATCAGCGGCAAGATTTTTTCAAAAACGTCTTCCGTTCTGATTTTAAGTGTGCAGGTGTTTATGCCTGCGTGGCAGCAGAAAAACTCGTTTTTAAGCAAATCCTTGTCTGCGGCAAAGCGGATTTTTTTATCCTTGTCAAACAGCAGGCTCATTATACCGAGCGAGCCGGGGGTAGTGTCAACAAGAGCTTTCATTTCTTCGGGCGAAACAAAAGAAAGCCTTGAAACGCCGAGCTTTTTTGAAACGTCCTTTGTCACAAACGCTTTGTCACCCTTCATTGAAAGCAAAAAATATTCAGTGCCGGGTGTGTTGCGAAGCAACAGGTTTTTACATATCTCTGCGCCGATGATTTCTTCAATTTTGCGGCATTCTTCAATTGATGAAACTGACTCGTGGCAGAATTTTTCAAAATCAATTTTATTTTCTTTCAGAAAATTACAGATGTTATCGGTTTTGTTCATAATTCACCTTAAAAAAGGGAGCAAAGAGCTTTAACCCTTTGCTCCCGTCAATTATTAAATTTATTTCTCGCTCAGAAGCTTTGCAAGCTCGTCCATAAAGGTATTGATATCCTTGAACTGGCGGTAAACCGATGCGAAACGGACATAGGCTACCTCGTCAAGATCTTTAAGCTGGTCCATTGCAAGCTCACCGATTCGAACACTCGTTACCTCACGGTCAAGTGAATTCTGAAGAGTTGCTTCGATAACGTCAACGGCGTGTTCGATGCTTTCAAGTGAAACGGGTCTTTTTTCGCAGGCTCGGAGCATACCGTTGAAAAGCTTGCTTCTGTCAAAAACTTCTCTTGATTTATCTTTTTTAACAACGATAACGGGAACGCTCTCTATTATTTCGTATGTTGTGAAGCGCTTGAAACAGCCGATGCATTCTCTGCGGCGGCGTATACGCTCGCCTTCATCGGTGGGTCTTGAGTCAATAACCTTGCTTTCTTCGCAGCCGCAAAACGGACACTTCATAAAGTGAAACACTCCTTCGGATTTATATATTTAGAATTATACCATATATTGTAGAATTTGCAAGCATTATTTGCATATCAGGCATTAAATACGTTTTTCAGATAATTCAGCGCATCAATAAGTTCGTTCGGCTCGCCGTAATTATGTCTGTAAAGCTCAATAACGTAGCTGCCGCCGTAGCCTGCATTTTTCATAATTTCAAAAAGTGCACCAAAGTCAAAAACGCCTTTTGACGGCGGCAGGCAATCAAAGCCGTCTTTGTGGTCGCTCAGATGTATGTGAATAATTTCGTTTGCAAATTCTTTTGCAAATGAGAGCGGTTCAAAGCCTGCACGCACCGCTTGCTTCACGTCAAAAACCATTTTGAAATCTTCGCCCAGATATGCACGCATTTTTTTCATAAAGTCAGGACTTTCGCTGAAGTGGCTGTTAACGTTTTCCTGAGCGACGGTTACGCCGAATTTTTTGCCTTCCTCAATCATCAGTGCAAAGCGTTCAAAGTATTCGTTGTGTTCGATTTTGCCCGGGAGTCTTGAGCCGTGGATAACGGTTATTTTTGCGCCGATTTCGGCTGTAACCTCAAAAATCTGTTTGTAATATTCGAGAGTGTCGGTGAAGCGGCGCTTGTATTCACTGAAAAGCATAACGGTTTCTGCAAACGAGGTGTAAGGGTGAAGCGACAGAATGTCAACGCCGTATTCGCTCCTGATACTGTTGAGCTTTTTGGCATATTCAAGTGTGACTTCACTTGGTGAATTTAAAAACACTTCGCTTGTTTTAACGCCGAGTTTGGCGATTGTTTCAAGGCTTTCTCTCGGTGAAAGGGGATACAGGCAAGATGACGAAATACCTATTGGCATAGTTTTCATTCCTTATTGGCAAAATTTTTGCTTTGAATTTACCGCTCTGCGGGTGTATAATGTGCGTAGGTGGTAACTTTGAAAAATATATTATTTGAAATCAGTTCATTGTCAAAATACATATTTATAATCGGATTTCTGGCTGCAAGCCTGATTGTTGCGGCTTCAGCAGTGCTCTATTTCGGCGCGGGCAGGTGGTGGGATTATTATTTCTGCATTCCGCTGTGCGAAAAGCTGCTTGCCGTGTCAAGACCCGTCGGCGTGAGCACCTGCGTATCTGCGTTGCTTTTTGAGTACAAAGCAAAATCTGATTGATAAAGACTAAAATATTCTATCATAAAAATATAATCAATTCAAGTATAACGGTGTATTTAAAAGTCGGTTGAAAATTTAAGTTTTCTATCGACTTTTTTGTTTTAATGTGTTAAAATGTCTGTGTTACCTAAAGTGGATTGGGGAGATTAAAAATGTTAAAAGTTGCTATGCTTTCAAAATGGCACGTTCACGCTGAAGGTTACGGCAGAGATTTGCTCGCAACAGGTAAGGCGCAAATTACCTGCGTCTGGGACGAGAATCCCGAAAGAGGCACAGAATGGGCACAAAGGCTCGGCGTTGACTTCGTTGCCGATATCGACGAGCTTCTGTCAAGAGATGACGTTGATGCCGTTTGCTGCTGCACACCCACAACAATGCACACAGAAGTGCTCGTAAAATCCGCAAAAGCGGGCAAACACATATTCACAGAAAAAACACTTGCCTGCACCGTTAAGGAGTGTGAAGAAATCGCACAGGCTATTAATGAAAACGGCGTTAAATTCGTAATTTCAATGCCTCACAAGGCGTGGCCTGTTATCAAGTTTGCAAAAGAACATATCGAAAACGGCGATTTCGGTATTGTTACGAACGTGCGAATCCGTAACGCCCACGACGGCGTTAGCGGCAAATGGCTGCCCGAATATTGGTTTGTCAAAGAGGACTGCGCAGGCGGCGCTATGATGGACCTCGGCTGCCACCCGATGTATCTTCTCTCTTACCTTTGCGGTATGCCCAAAAAGATAACGGGCATTGCAAACTCGGTTATGGGTACGCCTGTTGACGAAAATGCCGTTTCGGTTATTGAGTTTGAAAACGGAGCAATCGGCGTTTCGGAAACCTCGTTCCTTGCCTATTCATCGCCCTATACCGTTGAAGTTCACGGCACAGACGGCATTCTTCTCTGGAACAACAAAGAAGGCGCAAAATACAAAACAAAAGAAACTGCAAAGCTTGTTAATGGCTTTATTTCTGTAGAAAGACTTCCTGAAAGCAGCGAAAACCCGATTAATGCTTTTGTCAATGCTTGCATTGACGGCAAGGAAATCCCCGAAGAATACGGCGCGAAATCGGCAATTGACCTTGCAAGACTTCTTGAAGCAACTTATATAGCCTATGAAACAGGCAAAACAATAGAATTCTGAGGTGAAAACAATGAAAACCGAACTGCATTATTATGATATATACCCCAAAGTTTTTCCTGCAGGCAAAGAAATTGAAATAACTGTTAAACCTCTGGGTGAACACGCAATGTTCAAAAGTCCCGAAAACGTTGTTCTGCGTGTGCTCGGTATCGAAGACGGCAGCATCAGAGAGTTCCCCAAAAGAAACAATAACAAAGCTGTTGATTACACCGTTGATGAAAACGGCGTAATCAGATTTAAGAATACGTTTGAAAAAGAACAGCAGTATTTTATCCGTTTCTGCGATAAGGAAACAGATAAAAAGCTTGTTCAACTTAACGTTTATGCCGTTGCAGATGACCTTTGCGGCAGATATCCGTTAATCGGCGATTTACATATGCATACCTGCCGTTCAGACGGCAGACAGGCTCCTGCCATTGTTTGCGCAAACTACAGAAAGCATGGCTACGATTTCTTCGCAATCACCGATCACGAGCGTTATTACCCCTCTCTGGAGGCTATCAACGCATATAAAGACGTGCCCATTGAGTTCAACATCTGCGTTGGTGAAGAGGTTCATATGCCAAGAGATAACCCGGAATTCGGCTGTGATCCTCATATCGTAAACTTCGGCGGTAATTATTCCGTAAACGGTCTTTGCGATGAATCAGACCAGATTATTGAAGCAGGCGATTCAAAGGAGCTCCGTTCCTTCAACGGTGCCGAATGCCCCGATGTTATGACTGCCGATGAATACAGAAAAGAAGTTCTGGAGCTTGCAGAAACGCTTGATATTCCCGACGGTATCGAAAAATTCACCTATGCAGGTATGGTGTGGGTTTTCAATCACATCAAAAAAGCCGGCGGTCTTGGCATTTTCTGCCATCCCTACTGGATTTCAAACGTTAACCACGTTCCCGAAAATATCGTTGAGCTTCTTATGGAAAGACAGCCGTTTGATGCCTATGAAGTTCTCGGCGGTGAGAATTATTATGAGCAGAACGGTCTGCAGACTCACAGATATTATGACGACAGAGCAATGGGCAGAAAATATCCCATTGTCGGCAGCACAGACAGCCACAGCTCCGTTAACAACGAAAACGCCTACGTTGCTTCAACAATGGTATTTTCACCTGCAAACGAAAAGGATGCAATCATTGCATCAATCAAGGATTTCTATTCAGTTGCGATTGACGGCATCAGCAAGGAATTCCGTCTTGTCGGCGATCTTCGCCTTGCCAGATATGCCTGCTTCCTTCTTAAGGAATATTTTCCGCTTCACGATGACCTCTGCTATGAAGAAGGCAGAGCAATGAAGGATTACGTTTGCGGCGTTGAAGGCGCAAAAGAAACCCTTGAGTTTATCAGCGGCAGAGTTCAGAAGCAGAGAGAAAAATATTTTGCGTTCTGACGGATTGTAAATAAGAATTGCCCGAAACCGTTTTTGCGGCTTCGGGCTTTTGTGTTATTGGATTTCACCGTCAATCAGCGTAATACTTGAAATATACTTATCTTTAACTGCAGGCACGTAGTATACGCCGTAGTTTTCAATTCCGATTTCATCAGGAGCTTCAGGCAGTTCAACAATAAACCTGTAATAAGGCGCAACGGTTTCGCCTTTTTCGCTCTTATAAACCAAATCGGTCTTTGCGATGTATTCTTTTCCGGGGAAATCATACTGAACAACGGAAGAAATATAATCGCCTGCAATCAGCTTTTTTTCTGCTTTTGATTCGGTGATTATCGGATACTCTGCAACTTTGTCTGTTACGCTTGCAGAGTTGCAAATATAAATTGAAGACAGAGAACCGTCGTTTTCAATCCGAAGTTCGGCATAGTTGAGATTGTAATTGACAATATCATCTTTTTTACTGCCGCTTGAGTCATAAACTCTGTATGTGCGGTGAATTTCGCCGTATGCATTGTAATCCGTTGAAATGCTTATTTCAGGGTTTTCAAAACCGATAAAGGAGGATATCAGCTCGGAATACTTATCAGCATAATATTCTGCAGCTTTTTCGGCATCTTCAATGCTTTTTGGGTTGAATTCATACGGGCACGTAACGGATGTTTTGAAAAACACGTTTATTCCGCCCGCAGCGTTTGCAGCTATTGAGGCATTGTCCGTTTCTGCTTTTATGCAGTAAACAAAATCGTTTTCATATCCGCCGTAAAGGTCGTTTGCCCATTCTTTTGAAGTGTTGATGTTTTTTTCTTCCAATGCAAAAACAGCTTTGTTGATGTTTTCTTCAAGCTGTTTTTCGCTTAAACCGCAAGGCGTACCTTTTTCATCGTGCGAATTGCTTTCATACACAGGCATTCTTGAGGTGAAAACCGAGTATTCCCACGGGTTGCCTGTTTCAAAGTCATTGGGATTTTTAAGAAACATACCTTCAAACCCCATTCCGTCACCGTTACTGATTTTTAATTCAAGCTTCGGCAGACTGTTGCTGATTACGGTGTTGATAATTAATGCGCTGACCGATATGAATACAAAGCACGCTGCCGCAACAATGAAGCGGCGCATAGATTTACTTTTGTTTTTGCTTGTTGCTTGTTCAGCGATAATCAGAATATCGTCATCAACATAGTTCATTGCTTTTAAAATTGCTTCAGGATTCATAACTCAAAGCCCTCCTTTGCCAGATGCTTTTTCAGCCCGTTTCTTGTTCTGTGAAGGATACTTTTGACTTTTGCTTGGCTCATATCTGTTTTTTCGGCAATGGCTCTGACAGAATCGCAGCGGTAATATCTCATAACAAAAATGTGCCGCTTTTCTTCAGAAACAGAACGCAGGTAACGGCTGATTTCTTTGCCGAGAAGCTTTGCATCAACCGTGCTCTCCGTGCTTTCGTTGCCTGAAACACACTCTGAAATTTCATCTAACGCCAGAGTATATTCAGAGAGCCGCCTTTTGCTTGTATTTTTCTTCCTGTAGGTATCAATTGCACTTTCTCTGGCTATCTTACCGAGATATGCCGATAAAACAGCAGGCTTATGCGGCGGAATGCTGTTCCAGACTTTAAGATAAGTGTCATTAACGCATTCCTTGCTGTCCTCAGTGTCGGCAAGTATGTTGTATGCAATTTTTAAAAGATATTTTCCGTATGCCGCATCTGTTTCAGATATTGCAGCTTCGTTGCGTTCAAAATACAGCCTGATTATTTCATCATCCCGCATTGCAATTCCTCCTTTATCCGTTATTTTGAAGGCCCTTCACTATATTATCCGTCAAAAAAGCGGTTTGGTTTCACGCTGATTATTAATTTATTAAGATTCCATTAAGAATATTAAGAACAGCTTAAGATTGCCGTTAAGGTATGGTAAATGGAGAAATACTAATATATAATCAAGGCATAGGTTGAAAACGGAAAACAAAAATTACAATTTCGTAATTTTTATGTTACAAAGGTAACAAACACAGCTCAAAACTGTAATCAAATGTAATTGGACTTTGGCATAACATACGAGTAAAATATAGATGTAAGGGGGATTTAAATATGTTGGCTTTTAACGTTTTGGCGGTAATAGTTCTTGCCGCAACACCTGCTCTTTGCATCCTTTCGGGCAAAGGCGAAGAATAATTAATCAAATTAAAAACAAGCGGTTTGCGTTTTGCAAGCCGCTTGTTTTGTTTGTTAAGTATTAAAGACCTGTTTTTTCTGCAATATATTTTCTTGCAAGGCAGGCATATTCATAGGGGTTAGCCTTTGCAGGATCCTGCTCTGCTTCAACAACAACCCAGCCTTCATAGTCAGCTTCTGCAAGAATGTCAAACACGGGAGTGAAGTCAAAGTCGCCGTCGCCGGGAACGGTGAATGCGCCTGCTCTTACGCAGTCAAGGAAGCTCCAGCCTTTTTCTTTGCCTTCGTTGATAACGTCCTGACGGATGCTCTTGAGGTGAACGTGCTTAACTCTGTTAACGTACTTTTGGAGAACGCCGATTGCATCTTCGCCCGAGAATGAAAGATGACCTGTATCATAAAGAAGATAAACAAGGTCAGGGTCGGTAATTTCCATCAGCTTGTCGATTTCTTCCTCTGTCTGAACACCGGTACCCATATGGTGGTGAACGGTGAAATACATACCCTTTTCTTTTGCAAGACGGCCCATTTCGTTGAAGCCCTTTGCAATGAGTTCCCACTGCTCGTCAGTGTAAACAGGCTTATCGCCAAAGATGCTCAGAGCCTTGCCTTGAATGGAGTTGCCCTGCTCGGAAGCACCGATAACTTTTGCGCCCAGAGCGTGAAGAAAATCTCTGTGCTTGATAAAAGCTTCGATTGTTGCTTCATATCCTTCTGAAAGAAGAAGAGATGAGAACCATGCGTTGCAGATGCGAAGACCTCTTACGTCAAGCTTATGCTTGAGGGTTTCAACGTCTTTGGGATATTTATTGCCGATTTCGCTGCCCTTGAAGCCGCTCAGAGCCATTTCGCTCACGCACTGCTCAAAGGTGTTTTCTGCGCCAAGGTCGGGCAGGTCGTCGTTTGTCCAAGCAATAGGAGCTATTGCAAGGCTTACTTTATCTTTGTTAAGCATTTTGTATTCCTCCGTATATTAATAAGGTCTGGCTTTTTCAATGTTTGCCTGCATATCTTCGTATGCAGCCTGAACTCTTTCGCTTGTTGAAACCTCGGCAACGCCGACTCTCCACCATGCATCGTAGCCGTCACTCATGCTGCCGTGAACAACTTTGATATCAAACAGGCAGGGAACGGTCTGTTCTTTTGAATCCTTTATAGCATCGCGAAGCTCTGCAACGTTTGTAACAGTGTAAGCTTTGCAGCCGTAGCCTTCTGCGATTTTTGCAAAATCAACGGGAACAATCGCTCCGTCAAGCATACCGGTGAGGGGATTTCTTGCCTGGAAACGGGTGCCGAAGGTATCAGTACCCTGGTTATTCTGCAGGTTTTCAATGCAACCCCAACCCGAATTGTCAAAGAGCATAACGTTGATTTTTGCACCTTCTGCAACAGCGGTGTAAAGCTCGCTGTGAAGCATCAGGAAGCTGCCGTCACCAACCATTGTGTAAACCTCTCTGTCAGGCTCTGCGAGCTTAACGCCGAGTGCACCGCAAATCTCATAACCCATACAGGAGAAGCCGTATTCCATATGGTATGTCTTGGGCACGGAAGCTCTCCAAAGACGCTGCATACAGCCGGGCAGACTGCCCGATGAGCCGATAACAACGGAATTTTTATCAATAAGCTTATTGATTTCGCCCAGAGCTCTTGTCTGCGAAAGACCTTCCTGCAGATAAACGCTGTAGCAGCGGTCCATCTCTTTGACGTAATCTTCTTTTGCCTGAGCTACTTCATCGCCCCAGTTGCTGTAATATTCACGCAGCGAAAGAGCACCCATAATGTCAAGCAGAGCGGTTTTTGCATCTGCAATAACTGCGGTTGAATCCATTTTGAATGCGTCAAATGAGCAAACGTTGATTGAAAGCATTTTGCAATCGGGATTCTGGAAACCCCATTTAGATGCGGTTGTGAAGTCTGTCAGACGTGTGCCTACGGCGATGATAAGGTCTGCCTGCTTTGCAAGTGCGTTTGCAGCAGCGCCGCCTGTTACGCCGATACCGCCCATATTGAGCGGCAAATCCCAGCGGATGTTGCCTTTGCCTGCCTGCGTTTCGCCAATCGGAATGTTGAACTTTTCTGCAAAGAAACGTGCTGTTTCCCAGGCTTCGGAATATGTAACGCCGCCGCCGACAACAAGCATCGGCTTTTCGCTTCTCATAATAGCTGCAACCGCTGCTTCAATTTCACGGTGAGTGGGTGAACGGCGGTCAAGATACCAAACTCTCTTTTTAAGGAAGTAATCCGGGTAATCAAAAGCTTCGCCCTCAACGTCCTGAGGCATTGCAAGGCAGACTGCGCCGGTTTCTGCAGGGTCGGTGAGAACGCGCATTGCATTAAGGCAAGCTGTCATAAGCTGCTCGGGTCTTGAAATTCTGTCCCAATATCTGCAAACAGCCTTGAAAGCATCGTTAGCGGTTACGGTGTAATTAGTGGGTTGCTCAATCTGCTGCAGAACAGGGTCGGGCTGGCGGCAGGCGAAGGTGTCGCCGGGCAGAAGCAGCAGGGGAATGCGGTTGGCAGTTGCGGTGCCTGCAGCTGTAATCATATTAAGCGCACCGGGACCGATTGATGATGTGCAGGCAATAATCTGGCGGCGGTTCTTCTGCTTTGCAAAAGCGATGGCAGCGTGTGCCATACCCTGTTCGTTTTTGCCCTGGTAAAACTTAAGGCTGTGGCCGCCCTGCTCAAGAGCCTGGCCGATACCTACAACGCATCCGTGGCCGAAAATACCGAAGATGCCGTCAACAAATTTTGTTTCAACTCCGTCAAAACTGATGTACTGATTATCAAGGAATTTGACAAGAGCCTGTGCCATAGTCAGTTTCATTTGTATTTCTCCTTCAGAATTATTTGATGGGGGGCCACATCTTTGCCTCATTTTCACTTTCTGTTACCCAAAGATGCTCGGGAACAAAAGTGGGTGTGATGTAAGGGTCGCCGTCAAGGTGTCTGATAACCCAGAGATACCACAAAGCATATCCGGGTGCGGTTGTCTGAGGGTGTGTTTCTTTTTCTGTGATGAAAACGGTTGAATTCTGGTGCGTTTTAACTACGTCTTCGCCAAGCTCCGCAAAAGCGTATCCGTTTTCGGGGTTGAACTTATAAAAATATATTTCAGGCTGGGGATGCCAGTGGGGAGGATAGCTTGACCATTTGCCCGGGAAGCCGATAACCTCACCAAGCACCATATTTGAATAAGGAGCATTTGAATAATCAAAAACGGTGCGAACTATTCTCGTCGATGCTTCACGCATTGTGCCAGCGCCTCTGTTTTCACTTCTGCACTCCTCGGGTGTGTAAAGCTTTGAGGGGAAAGTGCGCTCGTTTTCTGTTCTCTGAATAACAATTTCAACGTCGCTTGCGGCGGTGAAAGTAACTTTCACGTTGTTTGCAACGTGAAGCACCCACGGTTCATAATCAAAGCAGTTCGGGCGGTTAACACTCACAAGGTTGCCTTCCCATTCAAAGGTCATTTCGCCGCTGATGAGCAGATAGGCTCTTTCAAGAGGAAGCTCTTCGGTGAAAACATCACCTTTTTTCATTTTAAGAATGCCGAAATCCATAAGGCTGTTATGGATTTTATCGTCAATTGTGGTGATTTCGTGATAGCCGTAGTCATAAACCTGCGGACCTCTTATATGTTTCATAAACAGTCCTTTCCGAAGTCAAAAGACCTCATATATGCAAAATGAATATATATAAATGTATTATATACTACATATAGTTATATTTCAAGCGGTTTTAACTAAATATGAAAAAGATTTTGTTAAAATTTTTCTTAAAAAGGGGTTGACAAGAGCGAATAAATAATATATTATATTGGAGCGTCAAAAAACCAGAGCAAACAGAATATGATCCATTAGCTCAGACGGTAGAGCACTTGACTTTTAATCAAGGTGTCCGGAGTTCGAATCTCCGATGGATCACCAAAAATCCTTTGCAACTTTTGTTGCAGAGGATTTTTCTTATTAAGGAGATTCGAACGACAATAGTCCATGTGCGGCGGTTTGCCGCAAGGCAGAGCCGCACGGACATACAAAACGAACTTGCGGCAGCAACGCTGCCGAATCTCCGATGGATCACCAGAAACGCTTCGCAGCAAAAGCTGCGGAGTGTTTTTCTTTTTCGGAGATTCGAACGGCAATAGTCCACGTGCGGCGGTTAAAAATATGGTTTATTTCTTGTTCCTATTGTTATATATAAATTTATCTGCTAAAATATTTGTAATAATCCGATAAAGGTGGTTTGGTTTGTGGATAAAATCAAAATTGGTGTTATGGGCGCAGGTAGGGGAATTGATATTGCAAAAAATCTGATGCTTCTTGACTGCGAAATTGTTGCCCTTTGCGAATTCAGCAAAGAAAGAGCCGTAGACGGTATTGAAAAAATCGGTGTTGACGTTCCTGTTTTTAAAGAGTTTGATGATTTCATTGAACAGGAAATGGATGCCGTTGTGCTTGCAAACTATTTTCACGAGCACACACCCTATGCAATCAGATGCTTTGAAAAGGGGATTCACGTTTTCTCGGAGTGCATAAGCAACGGCACAATGGCTCAGGGCGTAGAGCTTATCAGAGCCTTTGAAAAGAGCAGTTCCGTTTATATGCTTGCCGAGAATTATCCGCAGATGAAATTTAACCGTGAAATGAAAAGGGTGTGCGACGGCGGTACGCTCGGCAAAATCGTTTATGCTGAGGGCGAATATAACCATCCTGTTAATCCTTACGAAACCGATTTTCTTAAAGGCTATGTTTATTTCAAAGAGCATTGGCGTAACTATCTGCCTCGTTCATATTATATCACTCATTCGCTTGCCCCGATTATGTGGGCAACGGGCGCAACACCCAAAAGGGTCAGCGCAATGCCTGTTTTTTCACCTATGGAAGAAATTGCATCAGCAAGAATGGTTGGTGACAGGGCGGCAATTGTGACAACCCTTAATGATGACGGCTCGGTTTTCAGAGTGACGGGCTGCGCCGCTTACGGTGCGCATCATAACGCCTACCGTCTTTGCGGCGAAAAAGGTCAGATTGAAAACCTGCGAGGTATGGGCGAAAAGGTTATGCTTCGTTACAGCGACTGGGCGATTCCCGAGGGAATGGAAGAAAACAACCTCTATGACCCCGAATGGAACGATAAGGACGAAGAGCTTATTGAGCAGAGCGGTCACGGCGGCGGTGATTATATTGTTGCAAGAATGTTTCTTGATTGCATAAGAGAGGGCAAGCAGCCCGAACATCCCTATGACATTTATTCCGCTGTCAATATGGCTTCTGTTGCAATTCTTGCTCACCTTTCAATTCTTAACGGCGGTCAGCCTTATGATATTCCCGATTTTCACCTTGAAGAATGCCGCAAACAGTATGAAAACGACAGACATACACCGTTTTACGGTACCGACGGCAGCGAGCCTGATATTCCCTGCTGTTCCGTAACAGATTATAAACCTACTGATGAGCAGATGAAGAAGTATTGTGAAATGTTTGATAACTGACGAAAAAAATCCCTCACTCCAATCGGAGCGAGGGATTAATTAATTAAAGGTTATAATATTTATCGAATTCTGCGGGATGAGGAATTTTTGCAAGTTCAGCACATTCCGCACGCTTTGCCTTGATGAAGTTTGTGAGAAGCTCTTTGGGGAATACGCCGCCTGCTGTGAGGAAGTCGTTGTCAGCTTCAAGTGCATCGAGTGCATCGGGAAGATTGGTGGGCAGCTGAGTGAGCTTTGCTTTTTCTTCTTCGGGAAGGTGGAAAAGGTTGAAGTCGTAGGGACCCCAGCCGTTTGCATGGGGATCAATCTTGTTCTTAACGCCGTCAAGACCTGCCATAAGGATTGCCGCATAGCAGAAATAGGGGTTGCAGGTTGCGTCGGGGTTACGAAGCTCAAAGCGGCGCTTGTCGGGGCTCTTTGCGTAAGCGGGAATACGGATAACTGCGCTGCGGTTTGATGTTGCGTAACCGACTGTTACGGGTGCTTCAAAGCCGGGAACAAGTCTCTTGAAGGAGTTGGTGCTGGGGTTGGTCAGTGCGCAGAGTGCGCCGATATGCTTGAGCAGACCGCCCATAAAGTAATGAGCTGTTTCGCTCAGGTGTGAATAGCCGTTGTCGTCAGAGAATACGGGCTGACCGTCCTTGAAGAGGAGCATATGTACGTGCATACCGCTGCCTGCTTCGCCGTAGATGGGTTTGGGCATAAACGTTGCGGTCTTGCCGTATTTAAGAGCTGTGTTGTGAATGATATATTTAATCATCATTGAAGCGTCTGCCATATGAACAACTTCGCCAAGCTGAGGCTCGATTTCATACTGACCTGATGCTGCAACTTCGGGGTGATGATAGTTGATTTCAATGCCTGCATCCTTCATGTGCATGCACATTTCGCTGCGGCATTCATAAGAGGTGTCAAAGGGTTTTGCAATGTGGTAGTTCTTCTGCTTGGGAACAACAACGCCGAGACCGTCGTTGTTGGAGTTCCAGTAAGACTGGCTTGCGTCAACTGTTGCGCCAACGTGCTTGCCGTCAACGCTCCATCTTACGTCGTCAAAAAGATAGAACTCGAATTCGGGCAGAATCTTCATTTCGTCGGCAATTCCGCTTTCTTTCATATATTCAACAGCTGCTCTGATGATGTTTCTGGGATACTGAGCAAGAGGACGGTTTTCGGGAGAGTCAATAATCATTGCGTTGCCTGTCATTGAAAGAGTGGGAATGCTGCAGAAGGGGTCGATAACTGCGGTGTCAGGGTCGGGGATAAACACCATATCGCTCTTTTCAACAACAGCGTAGCCGTAGTTGGAAGCGTCAAAGCCGATACCGCTCTTCATTGTGTCTTCAGAAAAGTTTTCTGCAGGGATGGTAACGTGTCTGTACTGACCGTTGATGTCAACCATTTTAAAGTCAACCATCTTGATATCGTTTTCTTTGATAATGTTTAAAACATCCTGAATGCTTTTTGCCATAACATCTTTCTCCTTTTAATTATGGATTTGCCGTAAGGCAACTTTACAAAAAATAATTATAACAATTCTTTCAAAATTAGTCAATTATTTTTAAATAAAAACAGGGCGGATTAACCGCCCCAACACTTTAATGATAACACAAATAATGTGCAGCAGTCAATAGTTTTGTTCAAATTGTGCTTGTTGTGTCAAAAATTCTCCGTATTATACAATATGTGGTGTTTATCTTTGTGAAATACTCCGTCTTGAAAAGGCTGAAAACCTGTGGTATATTATAGTCAAGGAAAGGGTGATACCAATGAAAAGGTAAATCCTGAAAACCAAGGTTTTAAATCAAAAACAAAAACCTGAAGTTTTCAACCGCAACCTTAAAGGATGCAAAATAAAAATTGAATAATTTAAGGTTGAACAATACCGCAGAAAGAGAGGTTAACCAAAGATGTTAGATAACAAGAGTTCAATGAAATAACCCTTGGCTGAATGTGTAAAGAAACATCAGTCAAGGGTTATTTCCATTTATACGGACTTTTGTTAAATTGAAAAAACTGATATTTCAGATTTGCTTGATTTATTTAAAGTAAACTATTTACTTTTCAATCCTCTTTGGTATAATTGAAAACAGGTGAAAGATTTACCTGATTCTAATCGGCACAGGAGGAATTAAATATGTCAAAATTGAGAATTGCAATTATCGGTAACGGCGGTATCTGCCGCGGAAGCCATATCGAAAATTATTATGAAGACGGCAGGGCAGAGGTTGTTGCATTCTGCGATATCATTGAAGAAAGAGCAATTGCGCTCAGAGATAAATATTATCCCGATGCAGCCGTATATACTGATTATAAAGAGCTTTTAAAGGACGAGAGCATTGATGCAGTTGACATCTGTACACCGAACTATCTTCACTCCATAATTGCTGTTGACGCATTCAAGGCAGGCAAGCACGTTCTTTGTGAAAAGCCCGATGCCATTGACGTTACAGAGGTTCTCAAAATGAAGAATGCCGCCGATGAGGCAGGCAAGGTTCTTATGGTTATCAGAAACAACCGTTTTGCCACGGCTTCACAGTATGCAAAGAAATTTATTGATGACGGCAAAATGGGTGAAATCTATTGCGGACGTTGCGGCTGGCAAAGACGCAGAGGCATCCCCGGCAAAGGCGGTTGGTTCACAACAAAGGCACAGTCGGGCGGCGGTCCGCTTATCGACCTCGGCGTTCATATGATTGACCTTGCAGTGTGGCTTATGGGCAACCCCACTCCCGTTGCGGTCAGTGCAAATACTTACACCAAATTTGCCGATAACGACACAAGCGATTCCGAAAACTCAAAGTTCGGCGATGCAAAATCCGAGGGCACGTTTGACGTTGAAGACCTTGCAATGGGTATGATTCGTTTTGATAACGGTGCCGTTCTTCAAATTGAATTCAGCTGGGCATCAAACATCAAAAAGGAAAACCGTTTTGTTGAACTTCGCGGCACAAAAGCCGGTCTCAAATGGGAGGATAACGAGGTTGAATTCTTCACGGAGGACGGCGGTCAGCTTCTTGATATTATCCCCACAGGCAATATGGACGGTAACGGACACAAGAAAAACATCAAAAACTTTATCGACGTTCTCACAGAGGGCGCAGAACCCGTTTTCAAGCCTTCGCAGGGCGTGGATATGATAAAGATTCTGTGCGCTATCTATGAATCGGCAGAAAAGGGCAGAGAAATCATTCTTTAATAGAAGATATAAAAACAGCAGGCAGCTTCAAACGCTGTCTGCTGTTTTTAAGTGTGGATATTCATAAGAATTTTTAATTAATCTTCTCTTTGTTCAGCAAAATATATTCCCCAATCTGCAAACATTTCCGGTATATCAAAAATATCTTTTCCGTCAGTTTCAATTTTTACTGACTTACCCGGATTGTTTTGGGTGAAGGTGTTCCAGGCGGTTATGAGCTTATCAACACGCTTTAATTCGTTCTTTTCTAAAAGCTCATTGTAGTTTTCGGGAGTTTGCGAGTAAATTGTAATAACGTTATATTTGCCAACCATTATTTCATCGTGCGAAATATGGCAACCAAACCCGAAAGAAGACAAGCCGTCATTAACAAGAAGCTTTCCGATTCTGCTTACAATAATTAAAGCTTCTTCTTGTGTGCAACCGTCAATATAGTAAACGTCTTTATGTAACGATTCAACAATACCGGGTTTTATTTCAGTTTCGTCACACTGTTTTGAAGGGATTTCTAATATAAAGAATAACGGTTCATTATGCAATTTTATAAAATCTGATAACAAATCTTCAATTTTATCAGCATCAATATTTGCGATTATACTGTTGTCGTTAATTTCATATTCTTCGTGAATCTTTTCGGAAAATGGGACAGTACAGCCTTTTCTGAATTTAAGCATAATATCACCTCTCGATGATATTATACCATAAAACCAATTAAAATCAAGGTGAATCAATAGTTACAGACCGTGGGTTCAACCTCATACAAAGCAAAAAAGACAAGGCATTCTTCGAACACCTTGTCTTTTGTTGGTCCGAGTGGCGGGACTTGATTCGCGCGCCTGCGGGCGCTTGGTCGCTCGCGGTCACAACAGTCCACAGGACTGTTGTTCTGTGCCGCTCGTCCTTCAAGCCATAAATGACTTGAACCCACGGCTACCGAGAAAAATATAGTCGCCTTGCTCGCTTGGGGCGCTTCGCAATTCTCCTTATTTTTCTCTTCCTGCGCCTCGCTTTTTCCGCCGCAGGCGGCGCTCGGCTCCGTCACCTGGTCCCTCACGTTGCTCCGTGACTTGCAAGAAACCGTGGGTTCAATGTCATACAAAACAAAAAAGACAAGGCATTCTTCAAATACCTTGTCTTTTGTTGGTCCGAGTGGCGGGACTTGAACCCACGGCCTCTTGGTCCCGAACCAAGCGCGATACCAAACTTCGCCACACCCGGATACTCAAAAGATTATATTACAACATTTTATAAAAATCAAGTCTTTTTTGTAATTTTCAAAAAAGAGCGTTAAGAATTTGAGTTTTACGATTAGATTAAATGTTTTGTTTGTAATATTGTTTACAAAATTTTTGTGATATGTTAATATAATTTAAAATCGGTTATGTTTGTAAACGAGGTGTCATTCTATGGGAAACAGAACAGGCATTAAATCAAAAATCAAAAATGTAATTCAGACAACCAAGGAATATTGGCACGAGCCGCCAAAGGGTAATTATATTCCTTATAAAGAGGTTGCAAGCCTGAGCGGTGCAGGTTTCGGCGTTCATTGGCTGAGTCTGCTTCCGGGCAACATCGCTCTGAGTGCATCAAATTTTCTTGTTGGTGCAAGTATCGGCTTAAAACCGATGGATTTGCAGATTATGCTTATAATTGCAAATATTGTCGGTATGCCTCTCGGTATTTTCCGTGCTTGGTATTATGATAACCACCATTTAAGGGGCGGTAAGTTTTTGCCGTTCATCAAAAGCACCGGCGTGCCCATTGTTTTAATTTCAACCGTTTTTGTGTGGTTGCCGTGGGAATTTATGAGTTACATAACCAAAGCAGTAATTGTATGGTTTATGTATATGCTGCTGAGCGTTTTTCTTTCCTTCTATAATGAAAGTTATACGTATTTCCAGCAAATCATAACGCCGAACGCTCAGGAAAGAGCAACCGTTATGAGCATTTCTCAGGTTATTTATTCTCTTGCTCCCACAATTACCGGCTTTGCTGTTCCGTTTGTTGCCGGCATTACCTGGGGCAATGATAATATCTGGACTTACAGAGTAATATACCCGATTTTTACCATTATCGGTTTGGTAATCTCCTCATTTTTCTTCCGCAGGGTTAAAGAAAGACTTATCTTACCCAAAAAGAAGCCGGAACCCGTCAGAATGCTTGACGCAATCCGGGAGGTTGCAAAAAACAAATATTATTGGATTATTCAGGCTGCAGCTTGGGTTGTTTTTCTTGAGTCGGGTTACGGCGTTGTGCTCAGCTGGTCTTTTGTTTACGGCTTCGGAGGCGAGCATGAACCGATGCTCGGCGTTGCCAACACAGTTATCGGTAACGCTGCTTTGTGGTCGATGCTGCTTGCTCCGTTAGCTATCAAAATGATGGGCAAAAGAAACCTGCTTATTACCGCCAACTCAATTAACGTTGTTATTCTTCTGATTCTTTACTTTACATATAAAAATATTATTCTTATTTGCGTACTTTGGTATATTAATACATTTATTAACACGTTCTGGAATATTGTTCAGCATCAGATAAGTGCTGATATGCGAGATTATCACCAGTGGAAAACAGGCGTCAGAGTTGACGGACTTTTCGGCCCCTTGGGCATGATAGGCACAGTTATCAGCTTCTTTACAGGTATGGTTTATCCTGCAATTTATGAGAAAATGGGTTTGCTTGACGATTACAGTGTTCTTTATAATGACACTATGCGTAACAACCTTTTTGAGGTGCTGATTCTGTTTTCTGCTTTGGGTGCACTTCTTAATCTTATTCCGTACTGCTTCTATGACCTCACGGAAAACAAGCACCGTGCATATGTTGACGTGCTTAAAATCCGCGCAATGTTTGAAAATCACTCCCTGGGTAAGCTTGAAAAAGAAGAGCTTGTTGAAGCAATGGAAATTATCCATCAGGCAAAAAGCCTTTGCGGCAAAGAAAAAGCTTCTGCCGATAAGAGTCTGAGCAAAGAGGAAAGAAAAGAAATCAAGCAAACCAACCTTGCGATAGAACGCTCTGCAATAATTATGGAGGATCTTAATAAATTCTCAAGCGAAGCCGGCAAAGCAAGGCTTGCACAGGCAGAAGAAGACCGTTCAAAAGGACTTATTTATAATTATGAAAACGTCAAATCAGATTTGAAGGCGGCAAAGGCACTCCCGAAAGCCACAAAGGCTCAGAAGGAGATTCGCTCCGATGCAATCAAAAACGCACGAATCAAAAAGGAAGCCGCTGCTCTTATCAAGAAATACGGCAATGACGTCGCTGCTCCCGATGAAGCTGTGCAGGAAGAAATTATCAACAGAGAAACTCACAGCTTTATTGATAGCTTAAAGGTTAAGCAAGAGCTCAGAGCTTATCTCAAATCCGTTTCTGTTTATAACAGAATAACAAAGCCTTATAACGATGCGGTAAACCTTATCGAGCAGGCAAACAATTATACCCACTATGAAGAACTTGAAAGAATGTATGCTGCCGTATCGGAAGAATGATTAACAGGAGGGTTGGCTGTTATGGCTGAAAAATGGGTTCAGGCCTGGGGTCAGGCTCACGCAGCGCTCTCGTTTTTCTATTATCCATCGTGCCCCAAAACATACAGAATGGTTATCAAATCCGCTGTTTCGGGCAGTCAGGTGCGCGTTGAACTTTCAAATGAGTGCGCCAAAAACGACGTTCATATTGGTGCGATAACCGCTGCAAAATGCTCATCTGACGGCGCATTCATCGGCGAATGCGTTGATATCACCGTTAAAGGAAACAAATCCTTGTGCATCGAAAAAGGTAAGGTTGTTTTAACCGACCCTGCCGATATTTCTGTTGAAGCAGGGGAATATTTCTGCGTGAGCGTATACGTTGAAAAAGGCGCACTCAGAAGCGGAAACCTTATTGATAACGTTGAGCTTATAACCGTCAAGGGCAATGTTACCGCCGCAAAATCGGTTGTTAATCAGCGCCGCAAAAGAGATAAGGTCAGAGAGGTTGCTTCAAAAGTGCTCGGAATGTATTTTCACAAACCCATTCCGCTTTTTCAGTCCGTTCAGCTTCTTAACAACACCGATGCTTCGTCTGTCATAGTTTTTGGTGACTCCATCAGCCAGCAGGGCTACTGGACAAATGCCTTTGCAAACAGAATTTATGAAAAATTTCCCGGCAGGTATTCTGTTATCAACAAGTCAATCATGGGCAACAGAATGCGTCTTGATTTCGGCAAACGGTTTTTCTGCAAAGGTCTGTTCGGCATCAGCGGGATTAACCGTATTAAAAGAGATATTCTGAATTATCCGGATACGGAATACGTTGTTTTTGCGTTGGGCACAAATGATTTCCTTCAGTACGGTACGATTGCCGCTTCCAAAAAAGATAAACCCACGGCAAAGCAGATGTTTGATGCCGTGGCGGATATGGCTTCAATGCTTAGCGAAAAGGGGATAAAGACAGTTGTTTTCAACGTGCTCAACTTCGGCGAATGCGCCGATTCAAGACCGCACAAAACAGCACTTGTCAGGGAATATAACAAGCTTCTTGACGATAATAAGGCTGTTTTTCACGCAGTTTATGATCAGGCAAGTTTATGCGTCAACCCCGATAAACCCGATTGCTCAAAGAAGGAATATCTCGGCGCAGACAAGCTCCATCCCAACAGGGAGGGTGGCAGAATCGTAGCCGAAAACGTTGATTTAAGCTGGTTTGAATAGTTTTAAAAAATTTTTCTTATTTTTGCAGACACTTTTGCGTTTTTATCCGTCTTATATTGTGAAAGCACATAAAACTTAAATAACGAAAGGCGGTAATCATATGTTCAAGAAAAAAATTAATGCTGTTCCCGTTCTCGATTTGCGCAGCTATACCCCGGAGGCTCTTTCAAAAATCAAGTCGATTTCTGCAGTGGCACTTCTGCTTCTTCCCGAAAATCCGAGTGCGGAGTTTATCAATGCATATTCAAAAATTAACGTTAATGCAGTGGCATTAACAGTCAATGCCGCACCCGAAAAAAAGGTTACCACGTTTAACGGTGCAACAATTCTTTCGGGCAAAGAAGTTAAAGACAGCATCTGCCTTTGCAACGGACTTATTTTTATTCACTCCGTTTCTGAAGCTGACAACGCAGAGTTTGTTTTTAACGGCCTCGTTGTTAAGCAGACAGGCTCGGAAATCAAGAGCCTTGCTGCAAACGGACGCGCAGTTGAATGGGATTTTGACGCCTCAAAGGTTAAGATGAATATAACTTCTCTTGACGTTAATATGCAGTTTATTGAGAATTGCGAAGAAGGCACAATTATCAGCACGGTTGATACCATAACAATTGCTGATGACGTTACTCAGGAAGCCATTGCAGAGCGCAACATTCGCTTTGTGGCGGTCAATAAGATTATTTGCAATAAGAGCATCTACGGCTGTGTTGCAGGCAGGTCTGTTGTTGTTAACAAGGTTGAGGTTAAAGAATAAGCTGAAGCTATGACTGACTGGTTCAACAATCTGTATAAGGAATATTACTCTCCGGTTTGCAGGTATTTTCAAAAAAGATATGCCGAATCGGAAGCAGAGGATATGGCTCAGGAAACGTTTATGCGTCTTTGGGCCTGGGCAGGTTGCGGCAACAACGTGCGCAATGCAAAATCACTCGTTTTCAGCGTTGCCAAAAGCGTTCTTTGCGACAGGCTCAGGCAAAGAGATCTTCTCTCAAACAGCGAACAGATAGATGAACTTTTAAACGTTCAATCGTCTGATAATATTGAGCTCGCATTTGAAATGGCGCAGATATTGCTTTCTCTCACAGAAGAAGAAAGAACAGTTGTTGAAATGAAGAATATGGGCTATAAAAGCGCAGAAATCGGCAAAAAGCTCGGTGTTTCAGCTTCTGCTGTCAGAACAAGATACCAGGCTATCAGGAAAAAGCTTAAAGATTATATGTAATTAAAAAGCCGCTTTGCATCTGCAAGGCGGCTTTGTGACATTTACAATGTTTTTGTGACATTTGCAACAGAACTTTCCATCGGTTTCGGATATAATATAAATATAATAAAGATGAAAGGAAGTGCTGATATGTCAGTATTTAGTGTTAATAAAAACAATTTTGATTCCGTCAGAAACAGCGAAAAACCCGTTTTGCTTGATTTTTATGCAGATTGGTGCGGCCCCTGCCGTATGGTTTCACCTGTTGTGGACGAAATCGCCCGTGAAAATCCTCAGTATTTTGTTGGCAAAGTCAACGTTGACAATGAGCCGGAATTAGCAGCATCGTTCGGCGTTTCAAGCATTCCGATGCTTGTCGTTATGAAAAACGGAAAAATTGCCGCTCAGGCAGTCGGAGCAAGACCGAAGGAGCAAATTCTTGCAATGTTTAATGATTGATAATAAGTGATAAAAAGTCAAGGCTTGCCCGGTTTTTGCCGATGCAAGCCTTGTATTTTTTTAGTGTTTTTGCTCTTGCTGATTTTGCTGCTCAAGATACTGGTTGTTTACGAAAACGGAGCAGATAAATGAGCACAGACCGCCAAAAAGAATGCCTTTGACTGCGCCGAAAAGAAGCATAAAGAAGATAACAGCTATAAAACTGCCGAGTGAAGGCACGTCAACAAAAGCACGTTTGATTTCGCTCCATTTAACGCTCTGCCATGCGCCGACTATAAGCACAACCGCACAGGAAGCAACAGGTATCCGTGCAATGAATTTGCCGAGAAACAAAAATATCAGAATGCTGAGAAGTGCTGCAGGAATGCCCGTGTAACTGATGCGTTTATAGTTATGGGTTGTCACAGGTATAAAAGCACCGGCAAGACCCGAACAAACGCAGTTGGCTGCTCCTGTTGAAGCATAGTCAAGGTTGCTGCCGCTGTATTCCGAAACAGAGTATGCCGTCATTATAAAGAAGGATAAGCCGGAGGTCAGCACTCCTCCAAGGTTAATGCCGCCTTTAAAAGTGGGCAGAAGCAGCGGTTTGATTGAAAGAGGGTATGTGCCGATTTCCGCAATGGGAGAAATCATATCGGCAGGGTTAAGCAAAATGTTGAGAATAAACGACACTAAAAGTGCCACAAACGGGGCTCTGATGATTGTGTCGGCTTTTTTGAACTTTCTCGGGTAGGTTATCATAATAACCAAAACGATTGTGCCGTAAAGTACGCCGCGCCAGTTGGGGTGGAACCCGAAGGAGCGGTAGGCATGCAGAACGGTGTTTACAGTGTTACCTGTTGCACCGATGCCGAAATAGTTATTGGTTTCAATAACGGTAACGGAAATTGCGGTTGCCAGCATAATCGCAACGGTAACGGGTTTAAAAACAATCCGCTTGAAGTCAAAACCGAGAAAGGCGAGTGCAATCATCGCTGCGCCGCTCAAGGCGATTGCGGCAGTCAGAGTTGACAGACCGTATTCCGAAAAAGTGAAAGCGGCGATAAGGTAGGAAGCAAAAACAGGCATAATGAGCTTTGTTTTTTTGCATACAACCAGCAAACAGGCTATTGCCGAAGCAAGAATGCCGCTTGCAGCTCCCAGGCCGGAGCAAACAGCCATACTCAGCGCCAACGGAAAAATGTTGGTAAAAATGTACGCAGAGTCGGCTGAAAAGGATTTTATTTTATTTTTATCAAAACTCAAGTCAAACTCTCCAATTCTTTTCAGGTTGCTTTACATTTTACAATAAAAATATAAAGTATACAAGCTTTTTTTCATTTTTTTATCATT
>JAZSNE010000022.1:0-114239 GCA_045536245.1 Acutalibacteraceae bacterium
CCATGTTGCAGCGAAGGTGAATTCCTGCTTATCTTCACCGAGGTCTGTGATTGCTGTGGGAACAGCGGGATCCCAGCCTGAGTGAGTATAACCGGTCTTTGTAAGACCTTCAGGAGCTTTAAATGTGTCACCGTAAGTTACCGTTGCATCAACAACCGGTGTGTCACCTGTGTTTGTGAAGTGGAAGATATAAGTTTCTGCTGTCCACTGTGCTGTGTAGGTGATTTCTGCACCGTTCTTGCCCATATCAATGATGTCAGTGGGAGGTGTTTCGTCCCAACCGCTGAATACGTGACCTGTCTTCTTAAGGTCTGTGGGTGCTGCGAATGCTTCGCCGAACGTTACAACTTCTGTGATAACGTCGCCTGCATCGTTAGTATCTGCAAACTTGAGGGTGTAGGATTCCTTTTCCCAAAGTGCTGTGTAGGTGAATTCGTCACCGTCATTACCCATATCAACGATTGTTGTGGGAACGGGATTATCCCAACCTGTGAAGTAGTAGCCTGCGCCTTCCTTTGTGAGTTCAGCGGGAACGGAGATGGTGTCACCCATCTTGACTACCTTATCTGCGATTGTTTCGTCGCCTGTGTCAGCAAACTTGAGTGTGTACTCTTCCTGCTTCCACTGTGCGGTGTAAGTGATTGTGTCGCCGTCATTGCCGAGGTCCTCAATTTCTGTGGGAACTTCGGGTGACCATGCGAGGAACTTATAACCTGCCTTAACGGGGTCTGCAACAGCTTCGATTTTGTCACCGTATTTAACGATAATATCTTCATAAACGCTGTCGCCTGTTTCGGCAAATGTGAGTGTGTAGGTTTCGAGCTTCCATTCAGCCTTGAGAGCTACATCGTGTGCAGGCATCTCGAAGGGGAATGTAACTGCGTTATCGTCAGCATCTTTCCAAGCTACAAACTTATAGCCGTCTCTGGTGGGCTCTGCGGGAGCTGTAACAGATGACTTATAAGCCTGTGTCTTGTCTTCGACTGCTGTGCCTTCGTTTGAATCGAAGGTTACTGTGTATTCATTGATTTCCCAGATTGCATAGTAAGCAAGGTCACCGTTGGGCATCTTTGCGCCAACAAGGTCGATTGCTTCTGTTGCAGCTGCGTCTGCGTTCCAGCCGATGAAGGTGTAACCTTCTCTGACGGGAGCAGCGGGAACTTCAAGATCATAGTTGAAGGGAACATCGTAGGTTTCATAAACAGCTTCTGTGCCGTCGTTGAGATAATAAACTACGTTGTGAACCTCTTCTTCCCATGTTGCATAGAATACTGCGTCTTCTTCCTTATCAAGGATACCAACGTAAGGAGTCCAACCTGCGAATACGAAGCCTTCCTTTGTGGGAGGAGCAGGAGTTTCGATGGGCTCAAGATACTCAGCATCAACTACTGCGTATGCATCAGCAAGATCATCGCCTTCTTCAAGAAGGAAGTATGCCTTATAAGGAACTATATCAATTGTGGTGTAAAGTGTTACGGGAGCTGTGCCCATGGTTGTACCGGCAACGAAGGGAACTGTGCAGTCAGCATCTGTGTACCACTGGCTGTCCATTGCGTAGCCTTCGGGAACCTGAACCTTGGGGAAGCCGATTTCAGCGCCGTATTCGGCCTGAAGGAAGTAAGGAGTTGTTTCGCCTGTGTTAACGTTCTTTACATAATACATTACATAATATGTATATGTGTCGAAGATAGCTTCGTAAGTAACGTCAGTTGCAGGGAATACTGTGGGCAGGTCAACAAGTTCGCCCTTGCCTTCAACAACCCAACCAACGAAGTAGTGACCTTCCTTCTTGGGGTCGTTGATTACTGTTTCGAAGGGAGCGCCTTCGTAACCGTCAACGGGAGCAATTGCGTCTGCACCGTTTGTGTTGAACGAAACTGTTACGTTTGTTGCCCAGATTGCTGTGTAGGTTGTGTCAACTGTGGGGTAAACTTCAGGAAGCTCGCCGCCTCTGACATTCCAACCAACGAAGGTATAGCCTGCCTTTGTGGGGTTAGCTATTTCCTTGAACTCTGTGTTGGGAGTTACGTTTGTGATGGGGTCGATTGTTGTATCGCCTGTATCAGCGAAGGTGATGTTAACGTTCTTAATCCAGTAAGCATTGAGAACAAGGTCATCTTCGGGATATGTTGCAGGAGCTGCAACGATGTCGCTTTCTGTGGGTTCTTCGATAGCTGCGTCAACCCAACCGAGGAAGGTGTAACCTGCGTAGGTGGGCTCTGCGGGAAGAACGCCGTCAGCGATTGCTGTATTGATTGTGCCTTCAACGGGGCCGAAGGTATCATTGCCGTCAGCAAAAGTACCGCCGTTTGCGTTAAAGGTGATTGAGCTGATTGTTGAAACGGGCTGGCTTTCAAAATTAAAGTCAGCGTCCCAAACCCACATCGACCAGGCTTCAACGCCTATGCCGCCCTGTTCGCCCTTGGGTACGTCACCGTAGGCTTCAGTTCTTGTGGTGTTCTGGTATAATTCTTCAACTGTGAAAAGGTCACCCTCGCCTGATGCGTCAGCGGCAACTGTGAGTGTGAACTCAAACAGCCAATCGCTGCCGTCAAACATTACGGTGTTACCGTCCTTGATTGCAAGGTTAACAGCAAGAACGCCGTAATCAGCAAGCTGATCTGCACTGATGTAACCGTAGCTAACCTGATTCTGAAGGTCAGCGTTTGATACAAGTGAACCTGTTACTCCGTTAACTGCAGCAAAGCCTGATGCATCGCTGTTCATTTCAAGAGCAAGCTTGCCTGAATAGCTGTGGGTGAAGAAATCCTTGTCATAGAAGAAAAGCAATGTGCTGTCGCCTGCGTAGTAATCTGTTCCCAGATATACTCTCGCTTTAACGGTATCATTAGCTTCAACCTTGGTGGTTTCAACCCAGGTACCGTCAACTTCTTTGAAGAACTTCGTTGAGATGTTCAAAGCAGTTCCGCCGTCAACTGTGTCAGCCATAGCTGAGGCAAGCACTGAGAATGAGCCGAAGATCATCAAAAAAGCAAGCATAAGCGCAACGAGTTTTTTAGCTTTTATCATATGCTTTTATTTCCTCCTTGAAAACTTATCTTTTAGCCTGAGGCAAAATGCCGCGGGCTGCCTGCAGGCAGGCAAGCTGCCTGCAGACGTTGCTTTTAATTAAAAATAGGTGACTGTACCTGCGGTCTGGCTAACTTCACCAAGAGCAAGAGTTGCATCCTGAAGAGTATCTGCATCAAGGTTATCAATTACGCCGTCGGCATGGAGGTCGCCGGCAAGAACGTAAGACTTGTTGTAGGTGCTTTCTTCAAGTGCGTCAGGCTCCATTTCAATTGACCATGTTGTAAGACCGCTGACTTCTCTGTTGATAGCTGTAACGTCAGTTGCGCTGACACTACCGTCACCGTTTACGTCGCCGTAGATAACAATGTAGTATCTTTCAACTACCTTCTGCTCAACGTTGTCGTAAACTTCAATTACTGTGCCTGTGCCGCAGATATTGAACTTCTCCCAGCTGGGAGTGATGATAATCTGACCGTCGCCTGTTACGCCGAGGTACTGTTCATCAAGAGCTGTCTTTGTGAGCTTTGTCTTAAGACCGCGGATGTAACCAACCCTAACGTCGGGGTCGGATTCATCAATTTCGAAGGTTTCTGCTGTTGTGCCTTCAGCAAGCTTCAGAGCAACAACGATTCTTTCGAATGCGGGGAAGTAGAATACTGCATGTGCGGGCATTGTGCCAAAGTCTGTGATTGCAACTGTGTCATTCTCTGTGAGTGACCAGCCGAGAGTGATGTAATGCGGCTTTTCGGGAAGAGTTTCAGGAACAACGGGAGCGATTGCTTCACCGAAGTTAACCTCTTCAGCGTGGAATACATCCTTTTCAGCGTCATAGAAGGTTACCATATAACCAACTACTGCCCATTCAGCTGTGAGAGTGATTGTTGCGTTGTTTTCGCCGAGGTCAGGCATAAGGGCGGGAACTGAATATGCGTTGCCTTCAGCATCGAGCCACTTAACGAAGGAGTAACCTTCCTTGGTGGGATTGCCGGGCTTTGTAACTGCATCGCCGAACTGTGCTGTGATAGCAGGAACAGCTGAAGCGTTTTCGCCTGTTACGAAGCTGATGGTATATGTTTCCTTAGCCCACTGAGCAACATAGGTGAACTCTGCACCGTCAGTGCCCATATCGCCGATTGTTGTGGGAGGAGTTACAACGTTGCCGTTAGCATCCTTCCAGGTTTCTGTGAAGTAGTAGCCCTTGTCGTTCTTTGTAAGACCGGTGGGAACTTCGATTGTGTCACCGAAAGCAACAACCTTATCTGCAACGGGTGTGTCGCCTGTGTCGGTGAACTTGAGTGTGTATGTCTTCTTTGTCCACTGTGCGGTGTAGGTTACGGTTGCGCCGTTTTCACCAAGGTCACCGACTGTGGTGGGAGGTGTTTCGTTCCAGCCTGAGAATACATAACCTGTCTTTGTAAGGCCTGTGGGAGCTGTGAGTGAGCCGCCGAATGTTACGTCAACAGTGATGCTGTCGCCGTTGTCATTTGTATCAGCGAATTCTACCTTATAAGCTTCCTTAGTCCAGGTTGCCTTGAGATTGAGGTTTTCTGCGGGCATTGCGAAGGGGAAGGTTACTGCAGAATTATCAGCTGTGTTAATCCAGCCTGAGAATACGTGACCGTCCTTTTCGGGAACTGCAGGAGCGGTAACTTCAGCTTCAAATTCCTTATTATCGCTCTGAGCTGTTGTGCCGTTATCTGCATCATAAGTGATTGCGAATGTATCCTTTGTCCACTTAGCGGTGTAGTTGATAACTGCGCCGTTGTTGCCAAGGTCTGTGATTGATGTGGGAGGTGTTGCATCGTTGCCTTCAGCATCAGTCCAGCCTGAGAATACGTAACCTGTCTTTGTGAGACCGGTGGGAACGGTGATTGTTCCGCCGTAAGTTGCGGTAACTGTGATTGTATCGCCTTCATCGTTAGTGTCAAGGAAGTTGATTGTGTAAGTTTCGGTGATCCACTTTGCTGTGTAAGTGATGGTTGCGCCGTCATTACCGAGATCGCCGATTACTGTGGGAGGTGTTACGTCCCAATCGTCGAATACGTGGCCTGCCCATACGGGATCAGCTGTTGCTTCGATGGTGTCGCCGAATTCAACAGTCTTGTCATTGATTACGGTGTCGCCTGTGTTAGCAAACTTAAGAGTATACTTTTCGTTTCTCCAGCCTGCTGTGAATACTACGGTTGCGCCGTCATTGCCAAGGTCGCCGATTTCGGTGGGAATTACGTTATCCCAGCCTTCGAATACGTGGCCTGCCCATGCAGGATCAGCTACGCCGTCGAAGATTTCGCCGTAAGTTACGGTGATGATATTGTTTTCGCCGTAGGTGGTGTCACCTGTGTTAGCGAACTGAAGTTTATAAGTTTCAGTTACGAAGATGGGAGAGATTGTTACAACGTCAGCAGGCATTGTTGCAAGGCCTGAATCTGACCAACCGTTGAAGTAGTTACCTTCCTTAACAGGAGCTGTTGCGGGAACGGGCCACTCTGCAACGGGTGTGCCGTAGGGAACCATGAAGTATTCGTGGATACCTGTTGCGCCTCTGTAGTTAAGTCTGTAAGAATCTGTTTCCCAGATACCAACGAACGTTACGTCGTGTGAAGGAACGTACTGCTTGTTGGCTGCGAGGTCGATAACCTCAGTTGTGCCGTCATAAGCCCAACCCTTGAATACGTAACCTGTTCTGAACTGATCACCAACAACGGGGATTTCAGATGCGAAGTCGTGCTCCTGGTTGTAAACAAGTTCTGTGTCAAGCTTATTCTGGTCAGCATAGAACTTGATGCTGTACTGGTTGGTTGTGTAAACAGCAGTTACCGTTGTGTGAGCTGCGGGCATTGTTGCCGGAACTGCGGGATCCCAAGCCTGGAAGGTGTGGCCTTCCTTGGTTGTGTCGGGAGCCATTGAAGCATCGGGTGTTGCGCCGTAGAAATATTCAACGGGAGTTTCTGCACCGTTTACAACGTAGATAAGGTTGAACTTCTTGCGTTCATACTTAACGGTGAATCTGAGCTCGCCTTCGGCAGGAACTGTACCGCTCTGAGTTGAAGCGGTTACAAGTGTGAAGCCTTCAACATCGTTTGTGCTTGTGATTGTGACTGTGTCATCAACATAAGCCTTACCTTCTGTTGTTTTTGTGGGAGCTGCGGGATATTCGCCGTCAAGACCCATTTCGTATACATCTATATAATATGTATGCTCTTCGGGAGTATAAACTGCGTAGAAGGAAGCCTCTTCTTCAGTGAGAGTGCCGAGATCCAATGAGCCTGATGCTGCAACTGATGTTGCTGCCCAACCCTGGAATGTGTAACCAACCTTAGTGGGATTTGTTTCAGGAAGGTTGATTGTTTCGTTGAATGTTGTGTCAACTTCAACGTAAGCCTCACCGCTTGTATATGCACCTTCATCAGCATAGAACTTAACCTTGATTGTCTTTGCGGTGTAAGTACCGACAAGTTCAACGTTTGCGGTTTCGATTGTGATGGTTGTGCCTGCTGCCTCACCGTTGCGTGCCCAGCCGTTGAATGTGTAGCCCTTCTTTACAAGGTCTGCAGCATCTGCAGGCTTAACTGTTACAATGTCATCCATATAATAGGTTTCTGTTGCGCCGTACTGTGAAACAGCACCGGTTACGGGATCAACAAGGTTATATGTTACGGTGTAAGGAGTCTTTGTGAAGATTGCGTAGTATGTTACTGCGTAGCCTTCTGCACTGTCAACTGTTATGACTGCGGGAAGAGTCTTAACGCCTGTTGTTGCAGCGGGATCAGTGTTCCAGCCTGCAAATGTATGGCCGGGCTTTGAGGGCTCTGTGGGAGCTGCGGGAGCTTTACCGACTTCAACCTCAACAAGGCTGCCATACTGCTCTGCTTCTGAAAGCATAAAGCGAACGTGAGCCTTCTTTGCTGTCCACTGAGCTGTGTAAGTTGTGTCAGCGGCGAACATTACGGCAGGAGTTCTGTTCCAGCCTGCAAAGTCATAGCCATCTCTGGTGGGAAGCTCGCTCTCAGCAAGGCCGGCAAATGCGCTCTGGAATCTGCCTGTCTTCTGGAGAGTTTCGTCGCCGTTTGCAAACTCACCGCCGTTAGCGTTGAAGGTGTAAGTAATCATCTTACCGATGAAGTAAACCTCAAGAACGGATGAGCCGTCTGCTGCGATTACTGTTGAATCGATAATAACCTTATTGGGATCGTCAACATAGTTGTTTTCATTATCGGGGTCGAAAATAACGTTACCGCTGATAATGGGACGGAGTGTATCGAGAGTAATATATAATGTATTAGGATCTGCGTTTGCGGGAACAGCTTCAACAAGAGCTACCGTCTGTCCGGTTGTACCCTGGAAATTAGCGTTGTTCTTGTTGGTTGTCTGATTAACAGTAATGTACTTATTGCTGTTCACATCGTCAGGATTATACTGATTGTTGGGATAATGAATCTTGATTGTGAACTTGGTATCCGTTGCGGGAACCCAAGTTGCATAGAGGTGATAGCCTGCATCGTCAGCAACAGTCATAGTGGTCGGAAGTGTGACCAGGTTTCCGTCCTTATCAACCCAATTACTGAAGGTATAACCTGCTCTTGTGGGTGCTGCCACGATGTCGGCAGGAATCTGCTCGTTATAGAGAGCTGAAGCTTCTCTATAAGTAGTCTCATCACCTGCATCCCAGTGGAAAATTACGGGATAGCTGTTGGGAGCCCAGTTTGCATAGTAGGTTGCTGCGAGGGTATCTTCGGGAGGATAGTAACCTTCAACCCACTTTGCAGATGTGGTATCGCCTGCAACAGCGTACCAGCCGTCAAGTGTGTAGCCGTGCTTTGAAGGAGCTTCATAGTCAAGGATTTCTGCGCCGGCTGAACCTGAGTAAGATTTGTTTTCAACAGTGCCGTCAGCCCAGGTGCCGCCCAGTGCGTCAAGAGTAACTGATGTTTCAACAGCTTCTTCAGTGTCGATTCTGAGAGTTCTCATAGCATCTGTAAGCTCGGGAATAACACGGTCGTTTTCTGTGTTGATAACTGAACCATCTTTATCAAAGCCCTCAGGTTCACCGCTGGATGACCAACCGTAGAACATTGTACCCATAACGTTATCGGGTGTTCTTGCCCAAGCTTCGTCCATATAGATTTTACCTGAGCCTGTTGCATCTTCCTTAACCTTGAGCTTGAACTCAATCATCCATGTATCGCCGTCCATGGGCTCGCAGTTAAAGTTATCAAGTGCAACTGTGGGGTCGATGGCAATCTGCATTGCGTTGTATGTGGTGCTGTCCATGCCTTCAGGCCAGGGAAGGTTGGAGCTTTCGGTAACAGCGGTATACTTTGCGTTGATGCCGCTGATGTAAGAATCCTCTGTGTTGAGAGTGAAAGCACCCTTGCCTGAACCGATGAGTTCATAGAAGTTCTTATCATACATAAATATGAAGAGTGACGAACCTACGAAGAAGTTTGTCTTTGAGGTCATTCTGACGGTGATGATATCGCCGTGCTGAACGATTTCGTCATCTTCCTGAACGGAGTTGTTTGCGTCAAGATTAACTTCCTCGCCGAGAACCTTTTCGATGGCTGCCAGCTCGATGAAAGCGGAAGCATCGGAACGTCTCCAGGTTGCAACGAGAGTTATCTGTTCATCAGCAACGGGAACCTTTGAGAAATCGAAGGGAACGCCGTTATATGTCCAGCCTGCGAAAATATAACCGAATCTTCTGGGGTTGGCAGGAATCATATCCTGATCAACAGGCTGACCAACTCTTGCGGGATAGATGGGGGCAATGGACACTGTGTCAAACTTTGAGGGGTTGGCACCTACTGCCGTGTCAAAGTTGATTGTGATATCCTTTGCTTCCCACTTTGCATAAGCGATGAAGCCTGTCTGGTCATTTCTTGTTACGGGATAAGTAACTTCCTGACCGTCGCTGCATTCGGCATCATAGTACCAACCTTCGAACGAATAACCAACCTTTGTGGGAACGGGGAAATCGGATTCGTTGAGTGTTGCGGGAGCTGTGAAGGGAAGGTCAGCGCAAGCTGTACCGCCGTTGGGCTCGAAAACGATCTTGCCGTTAACATCTGCGTAACGGGCGTAAATCGTTCTGTCGCTGTCGCCGAGAGTAATCATCTGCGGCCACTCAACTTCACCTGTGAAGGTGTTTGTGAAGCTCTGGTAATAACCAACGAAGAGATAACCTTCAACGGTTGTCTTATCAGCCGAGGGTTTTGCAAATTCTTTTGCAGAGCCGTCACGGTTAGGTCTTTCCCAACCGAGATCAAGCTTGTTACCGTTGTTGATAACCGTGCCGTTATCAAGCATGGGAGTCGCATAAATATGAACCGGCTTGGGATCCCATCTTGCATAGATGGTAACGTTTGCCTTGCCCATCGTGAAGGAATCTTCAACTCTCTGCGTTTCATCCCATTCGCCTGTTGCAGAACCGTCTCTATAATACCAATCAATAAATTCCCAATAAGGCATTGTGCCGACACCGGGTCTTGAAGCATTGCCGTCACCGTTTGTTGCGGTGGACTTGCTGAAGGTTGTGCCGTAAGCAACGGGGAAGATCTGCATTCTGACGTTGGTTGCAACGCCGTTTACCAAATAACTCTCAAGAGTTTTGTTGTTGGTCTGAGCGTTAACGTTGAAGCTGTCACGCGTATAATAGAATGTAATTGTTTCTGTAGAAGAAGCACCTGTTGCAGTTTTCTTCTTAATTGTGTCACCGCTGATAGTGTAGCCGTCGATTTCAGCAGCATAAGCTGTGATTTCTGTGCCGGCAGCAACAGTACCTGTCTGGTTAGCTGCAGTGTAGCCGTTTGTGCTTGCGTTAACGATTTCAACTGAACCGCCTTCAACGCAGTGCTTGATTGTGTAAGTAACCGTGGGGTTAAAGCCTGTAAGACCGTTATAAGCATCAATGAGGTCCTTTGTTGCCTGGTTGATGGCAAGCTGGTTTGTGTCAGGCTTTGAAAGAACACGGCCGGCTTCCTGATAAGCTGTGAGGAAAGTATCCCAACCGCCTGAATAATAAGCTTCCTGAGGATGAGCACCCTTAGTGAAGTTGATTGTAAGGGGTGCGTTTGTTACAGCTGCTTCACCTGAGTTGGCAGTGTATGTAACAAGGTTGGAAGTTGTGAAGGAAGCAGCACCGTTGTTAATGTTTGCGCCCTTCATAATGCCGTAGAAAACGTTGTAAAGGTCGCTTGTGTTATAAACAACAAACGTAAGACCGAGAGCACCGATTTCCTGGTTCCAGGTTTCACCGTTGCTGTTTGATGCCATTTCGTTAGCATAAACAAGAAGGGTGTTCTGATACTTTGTGGTACCGTTCTGGAGTGAAGGACCGCCGCCGCCGAGCCATGCATATCTGTGGCTCTGGCCGGGGTTTATGCTGGTAATTCTGGTCTTGTCAACGTTCTTTGTGATTTCACCGATGGAGATAAGGCTTGTTGCCTTTGTGGAAACCGCTGACCACTGATCATGTGCACCGAACTCAACAGCACCGTTGAGAACTTCAACGTCCTGGAAATCGGTGTAAGGCCAGGGACCGTCGTCGTTACCCTTGTCGCAAGCCTGGAGTGAAACACGAACCTTGAGGCTGTCAAGTGTTTCGTTTCTCTTGTCGATGTAGAGGTAGGATTCGGTTCTGTTACCGTTAAGACCATAAGCGATGTTAACCCAGTCGTCCTTTGTCTGTTCGTCGATAGTCTTAATCATCGAACCGTAGGGAGTACCTGTGGTTGTAACGCCGTCATCAACTGCGAAACCGGCCATACTGCCTGCAAAGCCTTCGGGGCTGGTACCTGTACCAAGCAGCGAGCCGCCTTCCATAGCAGTACCCGAAGCGTAGTTGATGAAACCTCTGCCGATGTTTTCTGCCATGTTGTTATACCAACCGGCATACATATTGGCGCCACCGACCTGAACGGAGTATGCGTGACGGGTATCGGGAGTGTGGTCACCGCCGTTCTGATACTTATGCGAAACGTAGCCGTTCATAATGAGGATATGCTCAACGTAGGAATAAGCATAAGCCTTATAATCTGTGCCGCCGATTACGTAGGTAATCGTGAAGGTTACCACTTCGCCCTGGCTTGCCTGACCGCCTGAAACACGCCAAGTGTAAACGTATTCGCCGGCAGCGTTCTGATTACCCAAGCCTTCAGCAACAAGGGTAAGGTTTGAACCGAGGTTTGAAACGATTGTCGGCTGCTTATCAGGTCTGACACCTTTAATTTTAAAGGAGACCAAGGGGAACGCCGGAGTTTCACCTGCGTACGCAACGCTGATGAACTGACCGCTGTCAGCCTTGGGGATACCTGAAGGAGTTGCAGCAACAACTGTGGTGCCTCTGGTGAACATACCTTCACCGCCGGCAACACGGATTACTTCTGATGTTTCGCTGGTGTCGGTTGAGAATGTGACAACGTTTGTGTCAGGCGCTTTAAAGGTTGCTATTTCATCAGCCGGAGCAGCTGATGCAAGAACCGAAGCAGGAACAACCGACATAACCATCAAAACAGCGAGAAGCATGCTGATGATTTTCTTTGCTGTGCTCAAAAATAATCCCTCCAAATTAAAAATTTTGAACATGAAATAGGTGGTCACTATTACACATTGTCATTATATCACCGCAGGTCAACCCTGTCAATAAAATTATAAAAACTCTTTATATAATAGATAACAAAATTCAAAGCTAAATTTCTCTATCCTGTAGCAGTTGCACAAAATTCTGATGCCATTTTTAGTAACTTTGCCTATTTACAGAACTGAATTGTGTTGTAAAGTACATAAACTTTACGTATTTTGTTCACATTAAGTTAATATTTTTGCAACATTTTTGCCGTTTTTAAGTCTGAATTTTGCACGTAAAAATATGTGTTTTTTATATGATTTCGGGCGGATTTTCGGGCAGTTTTTTCAGCGTTTTTTTCTTCCGTTCAGCAGCGTTTTTTGAGCAGTTTAATGGCGGTTTTCAGTCGTTTTTTACGCTGATTTTTGCACTGCCGGACGACGGATTTTGACCGCTTTTTTACCGATTTTTGCTATGAAAAACAGCGGATTATTACTGCTTTTCAGCTGATATTCAGTACCGTTTTATTCAGCGATTCGCCGCCTGATTATGCTGTTTACAGCTCGAATTTCTGTAGTTTTTATCAGCTGATTTAACCGTTTTTACGCTTCTTTTTTAATGGAGAGATAAGCGTTTTCAACCACCTGACAGGGCATTTTCAGCAGTTATCCCATCCCTTTTTGGGGCATATTTTCTCATTATCAAAGCACTGTCCGAAGCGATTTTATGCCGCCTTCCAAAGCAATTTTCAGCGCATATCAGCAGCTTTTGAAGGTCGATTAAGAGCAAATTTTACGTTGTTTTTCGGCACTCCGAAGTGCAATTTGCGGCGGTTTCAACTTGTTTTACAGTTAAATTCCAGGCAATTTAAGGCTGATTTTCAGCTTATTTTTACGGTTTTGAACGACTATACAGCTCATTTTTGCTCATGATTTTATTTGATTTTGACTCATTTTAAGCGGATATTTCTTCAATATTTGTAAACTGAAAGCCGTTTAACATCATTATATATACATTATAGATATATCCCATCGGCAAATTTAGCCGCAAAAACGAATAACTTTAAAGGTTGTTGCCTGTTAATTCTACCCCAAATCCATTAAACAAACTCAATCATTTTATAACCTATAAGCAAATGTGATTTAACGCCTGTAAAACGCCAAATATTCGAAGAATAATTGAGCCGAATTTCGGTCGTTTCACGCTTTATTTAGGTTATTTTTTGTAAAGTGTTTCAGCTTTACAAGCGCACTTTGTCACGTTGCTGCGATTTATATTTGGCTATATACTTGTGTTTTTAGCAGTTACAGTTTGTTTGCTATAATATTTTTCTTGCCACAGTTATGTAAAGGCTTTGCGCTTTACACGATTGATTCCATTTTTCGCTCGTTTTTTCCTTAAATCATCATTAACAGCTTGAATTTTGCGGCTGATATTTTGTTGTTTATGTAGCATATTTGATGATTTGTGAAGCCGATGGGGTATATTATTGCTTGATTTCACTTTAATCCCGATTAATTCTACCTGTCCCCTGCTCCGATTAAATTCGGTTACAGTTATTTCATCTTTAATCACGAAGCATTAATTGAATCCGTCGAGAAGCGTTCCGTTTAAATTTGAGTTTTTCATTAGCTTTGCCGCAAAAAAGTTTGAAAATATGGCCTCTGTAAGCCGTTTTTGAGCTTCATTTGAGGTATTCACCTCCGGCAACAAAAAACGCCCTGCAGAGCCTCACAGAGCCTGCAGAGCGCATTGTTTGATTTTTTAAGATTTCAGTATACATATTCGTCCATTTTGCAGTGCATCAGACAGACGTAAGACTTGCACTTATTTCGGGATAGGCACCCATTCTCTGTGCTGTTACTGTATGATATCAATGATTTACGAATACAACAATTGCTATCCCTTCGGCGCTGCAGCGTGATTTGGCGTTTTCCTCAGACAACCGATTGTCGCCCCTGCGTTATGCAACCGCCTGTTGGCAACACCCGCCCTGAACTCTTCACAATCCACTCAACAACCGGGTAAGAGCAAGGAACTTCCTCAACTTTGCAATGTTACACCTGGTACAGCACTGTAATTTAACTGCTGCTGTTTGAATGCGATACTGAGCTTATCCTAACGCCTGTACAAAGCTTTTATGAGGCCATTCAGGGCATTCAGCAAGTTATACTGTAATCTCCTAATAAGCAAGAAAAAGGCCGCAGGAGCAAGCCCCTGCGGCCCTGAAATTTGTTTGGTTTAAACCGTCACGGTTTAGGTTGCTGATTATTCAGTAACGTTAACTGTGAAGCTCTTCTCAAGTGCTGACCATGATGTACCACGGCACTGTGCATACCAAACCTGACCATCGCTGATTGAACCGAATCTGTAGGTAATTGTCCATGTGTAGGTACCTGCAGCTGCGTCTTCAGCAAGTGATACGTTGTTGGATGTCTTGAGATAAGTTACGGTCTTACCGTCGTTGTTAAGACGAACTCTTGAAACGTCGTTGGTTGTAACAACTGTGATTGTTGATTCAGCACCAACAACTGCAGTTGCGGGACCTGTTACAGAAATAACAGTGTTTGTAGCAGCTACGTCGGGAGCAGCAACTGTTTCTGTTCTTGTAACCTTAACGTCAACAGCCTTGTCGGACTCTGTCCAGGATGTAAGAGCTGTTCTGTACCAAACAACCCAGTGCTGATCCTGTGAGTCAGCAGTGCCGGCATATGTGAAGGTAACGGTGATTGCCCAAGTTGCCTTGTTCTCAGCTGCAAGAGTAGTTGCGTCATAATTAACTGCTGATGAGTTGGGAGCATAGGAAACTGTTGTTGTCTTGCCGTCAGCCTTGAGCATCTTAAGCTGAAGTCTTGTTACGGAAGCGTCTGTAACAACTGTGATTGTGCCAGTCTTACCGCGCTTGATTGTAGCAACGGAGGAATCAGCACTGTAAACCATTGTTGCAGCAACGGGAGCAGCGTCATAAGCCATGGTGTAGTCATAAGCAAATGCGAGTGATTCCCAAGATGCTGATGAATAGTCAACCTTTGCACGAACCTTGTAGTTATCTTCAGTAAGAACTGTGCAGATAACCCATTCTTCGTATGCAACTGTGTCGCCTGCGCCTGCGGGAGCGCCTTCAGCTGTGTAGCCTGTTACGGATACAAGGCCTGCAACGCTGTTATCGCCTGCAACCTTAGCATCGTTTCTGTCGAATGTCCAGGTTACGTTTGTAGCGTCAGCATAAGCGATCTGAATCTTAACGGGGCTGCCCATTACCTTAATCTTGTACTGAGCAAGCTGAGGACCGTAAACGTCTGCTGTGAGTCTTTCTACAGACTGAACACGGCAGAAGTCAAGGTTCTGTTCCCAGATAGCTGTGAAGGTCATACCTTCAGCTGTCATGTTACCAACTGCGGGGTTCCAACCCTTGAAGATGTAGCCCTGCTTTGTGGGTTCTTCAGCGGGAGCTGTGATAGCTTCGCCGAATGTTACGTCTTCAACTGTCCATGTGCCTTCGCCGTTTGTCCAAACGCCGCCGTCAGCGTTGAAGATTGCATCATACTTGTTAGCTGTGAATACAGCTGTGTATGTTGCGCCGTCAACTCCCATTACGGGAAGAGCGTCTGCAGCGTAAACTGTGCCGTCAGCTGCCTGCCAGCCGTCGAATGTGTGGCCGAGCTTGGAAGCTTCGGGAGCAACGGGCATTGCGCCGAAGTCAGTTGCAACATCCTTGGAAACGCCGTCGATAATGAATGTTGCGGGATACTGGTTAACCTTCCATGTAGCTGTGATGGTCATATCCTTAGCGGGCATTGTGCCGGGGATTTCAACATCCCAACCTGTGAAGGTGTAACCTGTCTTAACGGGATCAGCGATATCAGCGATATCTGATGCGTAATCCTGTTTGATTTCATCATAAGCAACATCACCGGTATCAACAAATGTGATTGTGTACTGGTTGATTGTCCACTGAGCAGTAAGAACTACATTGTTTGCGGGGATAGTAGCGGGAATTTCGCCGTCCCAGCCTGCGAATGTGTAACCTGTCTTAGTGGGATCTGCGGGAGCAACAACTGCTGTGCCGTAGTCTGCTGTGAATGAGGGGATAAGTGTGCCGCCGTCTGTGTTGTAAGTAACTGTGAACTGAAGAATCTGGAATCTTGCAGTAAGAGCTACGTCACGAGCGGGCATTGTTGTGGGAACTGTGCCGTCCCAGCCGATGAACTTATAACCTTCCTTAACGGGATCAGCAACTTCTTCAACAGCTTCATCATAGTAGTATGTTACTGTTGTTGATTCGCCGTCAACTGTAAGTGTGAGGTCATACTGATCACGGATGTAGTAAACCTTAAGTACTGAAGAACCGTCAGCTGCTGCTGTGCCTTCAAGTACGGATGCTTCAGCATCAACTGTGAAGCCTGTCTTTGCAGCGGGAGCGTAGCTGATGGGAGCGTCAGCTTCTGCTGCCTGGTCAAGAACTTCAGGAGCACCGTAAACGCCTTCTGTATCCATTGTGTAGATTTCTACCTTATAGGCAACAGCGCCTGCTGTGTAAACAGCATCGTATCTTACGCCTTCAGGAGCAACTACCATGGGAGCAAGTGCGGGAGCCCAGCCTGCGAATGCATAACCGGTCTTTGCGGGTGCCTGAGGAGCAGCGGGAACTTCACCGAAGTTTGTGGGAACAGTTTCAATGAGCTCGCCGTCTGCATAGAAGAGTGCGTTGTAAACGTTAACTGCGAAGCTACCTGTTACGGTAATATCTTCTGCGGGCATTGTCATGCCTGTGAGATCCTTATCCCAACCGGAGAATGTGTAGCCTTCCTTAACTTCGTCAGGTCTCATAACGATTGCATCGCCGAAATCATAGGTGTCTGTGTAAGCAACATTACCGTCAACAACCCAGATTACTTCGTATGCAACGATGCCGAAGGATGCTGTGAGAGCAACATCGCTTGTTACGGTGTAGGGAAGAGTTACCTTTTCGCCGTTAACGAGCCAGCCCTTGAATTCGAAGCCTTCCTTGGTAACTACGGGAGCGTCATCTTCTGTGATTTCGTCGCCATAGTATGCAATCCAGCTGTCGATTGATGAACCGTCTTCGTTGAAGAATTCAACAGTGTATTCAATGGGTGTTGTCATAGCAACGTAATCAACGCCGCCAACTACCATTGTTGTTACAGTGTCGTCATCCCAGATGTCAAAGAGCTGACCGGGGATGTCTGCTTCTGTGGGATCTTCGGGGAAGGGAATCTCTGCGCCGAATTCAACAAGTTCTTCGTGATAAAGGATTGTCTTGTCAGCATCAAGATACCATCTTGCCCAGTAGCTGTTGATTGTGAGAGAAGCATCAAGGGTGATGTTCTGTGCAGGCATTGTTGCGGGAAGATCCCAGCCTGAGAACGTGTAACCCTCGGGAACTGAGTATGCGGGAGCTGTAACAGCTGCGCCGTATGCGAATGTGATAGGATCGCCGTACTGTTCACCGTTGATGGTGAATGTTACGGTGTAGTTAGCAATACCTGTTGTTGCATAAACGTCAACGTTATTAGCAGGCATTGTTGCGGGAACCTGATCGCCCCAACCTGTGAAGGTTACGCCTTCTGCAGGTGTGTAATCATAAGGTGTAACTGCTGCGCCAAAGTCATATTCTTCTGAGAATACCTTTGCGCCGTCAACATAGTAAGTGATTGTGTATGTGTTAACCTTGTAGATAGCAACATACTTGATACCGCCGAGAGGCATCTTTGCGGGGAATGTTACCCTAGCTGTTGTGCCTTCCTTAGCCCAGTACTGGAATGTGTAGCCTTCCATTGTGGGATCTTCGGGAGCAGCAATGCTTGACTGGTAACCGCCCTGAACAGTGTCATAAACTTCTGAGCCGTTCATGAATACTGCATCATAGGTAATAGCTCTGAATGTTGCGAAGTAAGCCTGATCTTCCTTAGCAGGAACTGTTTCGGGCATGGGGTTGCCGTCCATGTCAACCCAACCTGCGAACTCATAACCTGTCTTTGTGGGCTCATCGGGTGTAACGATAGCTGCGCCGCAAAGCTGGTTGTTACCTGCAAGCCATTCATCGCCGTTGTAGAACTCGATGTAGTAGCTCTTTGCTGTCCACTGTGCGTAAACAACAAGTTCTGTTGTACCGAGTGTCTGCGGGAATGTAACTGTGTTACCTGCTGCATCCTTCCAACCTGTGAAGTTGAAGCCATCCTTATTCATTTCGGGAACCATAGCTGTTGTGATAACGTCACCGTAAGCACCGGGGATGTTAAGAACAACTGTGTCGCCGTCCATGAATGTAACGCCTGATGCAACTGCTGTCCACTGAGCAACAACTGTGATGTCGTTAGCAGGCATTGTTGCGGGAAGTTCGGGTGACCAGCCAGCGAATGTGTAACCGGTCTTTGTGGGTGCTGTGGGCTCAACAACTGTTGCGCCGAAAGCATATGTTGCGGGATCAATAGCTGAACCGCCGTTTGTATCGAATGTGATTGTGAAGCTGTCTGTTGTGAACTTAGCATAGAATGTTACGTCACCGTCAACAGTGTGGTTATCAGCAATAGCTGTGCTGAAGGATGCATCTGCATACCAACCAGCGAAGGTGTGACCTTCCTTGGTGGGAGGTGCGGGAAGAACATAAGCAGCGTCATATGTAGCTGTTGTTGTGTCATATGTTGCACCGTCAACAACCCATGTTGCTGTGTATGTCTTTGCTTCATAAACAGCGTTGAATACAACGTTTTCAGCGGGCATTGTGCCAACTTCGGGTTCCCAACCTGTGAAGGTGTAACCAACCTTATCGGGAGCCTGAGGAGCAACGATTGCTTCGCCTTCAAGGTACTCAGCAACTTCGCCAACCTGAACGCCGTCAGCATAGAATGTTGCGGTGTACTTGGGAAGAGCTGTGAAGATAGCAACGTAAGTTACGTCTGCTTCGCCCATTGTCTGGGGGAATTCAAGAACGTCAGTTGTGCCTTCAAGAGCCCAACCTGCGAATGTGTAGCCAGCCTTAACAGGAGCTGTTTCGGGAGCAGCAATGCTGTCGCCCTTCTTAGCTGTTACGGGATCACCGTAAGCTTCGCCGTCAACTGTGAATGTTGCGGTGTATTCCTTGCCGCCTGCTGAGGGCTTGCCGATTGTGAAGGTGTGAGAAGCGTCGTCAACGATGAAGTCGTTGATGTCGTAGAAGTTCTGAACGTTCATTCTCTTTGCAACAGCATATCTGCCTGCTTCTGTAAGAGCGTTTACGTTAACAACTCTCTTTGACTGCTTGTTACCTGAACCGTCCTGGTTATCCCAGATGGTGTAGCAACGCTTATCAATCTTAACGAAACCTGTTGTGCCGTCTGCAAGCTTTGTTACGCCGTCAGGCATAAACTCTCTTACCTTAACGTCAAATGTGCAGAAATGCTCATCTTCGTCAAAACGGTAAGCGTCAGCGCTTGTTGAGTCACGGCCGTAGATAAGGAACCAGAAGTCCCATGTATCGGATTCAGCAAGAGGAACGTCGTGGAAGTTTGTTGTTGCGACCTCTGTGAAGCCGGGTACGTTTCTTGCCCACTTTGTGGTGTAGTTATAATAGTTACCGTTTGCTGCGATATCAGCATGGTTTGTGTTGGGTGTACCAGTGATATTTGCAGGGTAATTTTCTGTGGGATAATCTTCGTGGTTGGGGTCATAGGTGTTATCGTAGGTAAGACCTGTGAAGCCGTTTGTTACGTCGAAGAAAGCTCTGTCGAATACGAAGTAAACGTTACCTGCGCCCATCCACATGTTTGTCTTGTAGTAGAAGTATGCTCTGAGGGAGTCACCGGGCTGTACGTAATGGTCTGTGTAGTACCATTCGCCTGTTGATGCATCCTGCTCATAGAAATCAAGACCGAAATACAGGAAGTAGTTACCGCTACCGTCTGCATAGCCGTTAGCCTTGAGTTCGTCCATTGTCTTGATAGCTGTTTCGCCGATAGCGGGAACGTTATCGGGATTCTGACCGATTGTGAATGTATGTGAGCAATCGTCGGTCATGAAGTCATTGATGTCATAGAAATTCTGAACGTTCATTCTCTTTGCAACAGCATATCTGCCTGCTTCTGTAAGAGCGTTAACGTTAACCTGTCTCTTTGACTGCTTGTTACCTGCAGCATCCTGGTTATCCCAGATGGTGTAGCAACGCTTATCAAGCTTAACGAAACCTGTTGTGCCGTCTGCAAGCTTTGTTACGCCGTCAGGCATAAATTCTCTTACCTTGATGTCGAATGTGCAGAAATGCTCATCTTCGTCAAAACGGTAAGCGTCAGCGCTTGTTGAGTCACGGCCGTAGATAAGGAACCAGAAGTCCCATGTATCGGATTCTTCAAGAGGAACATCGCAGAAGTTTGTTGTTGCGAGTTCTGTGAAGCCGGGAACGTTTCTTGCCCACTTTGTGGTGTAGTTGTAGTAGTTACCGTTTGCTGCGATATCAGCGTGGTTTGTGTTGGGTGTACCGGTGATATTTGCAGGGTAATTTTCTGTGGGATAATCTTCGTGGTTGGGGTCATAGGTGTTATCGTATGTGAGACCTGTGAAGCCGTTTGTTACATCGAAGAAAGCTCTGTCGAATACGAAGTAAACGTTACCTGCGCCCATCCACATGTTTGTCTTGTAGTAGAAATATGCTCTGAGGGACTGACCGGGATTAACATAGTGGTCAGTGATTTCCCATGCGCCTGCTACATTCTGCTCATAGAAATCAAGACCGAAATACAGGAAGTAGTTACCGCTACCGTCTGCATAGCCGCTGTCTTTGAGTTCCTGCATAGTTTTGATTACGGACTCGGAACCTGAATGGCCTGTTGTGGGAGCAGGAAGTGCTTCCGCAGCTGCCTTGGGTGCGAACATTGCGCCCAGACCCGAGAACATAGTCATAACCATAGCAAACGCCATAACAAAACTAAGAATTCGCTTGGATTTTGACATTAGCTCATTTTCCTCCTTTAAATTTATATGCACACAACAAATGTGTCATAAGCCTAAGAGTAATTTGCAATAGAGCCATTTCGGCATGGCCCGAAGAGCTCGGGCCACGCCATATAAATTGGTTTTAATGCTGATTAAATTGTGCTGAGTTAAATATTAATCAATTGTGCTGAAGATTAATAGAAGATAGGTTCACCAGTTTCCTGGTTAACATCCTGCATGAATGAGCCCATGAAGATGATTGCGTCTGCATCACCGGGATCGTACCAGAAGTCGCCTGTTACGTCAGCTGCAACAGCGTTGTAGCTGTCGTGTGTGCCGTACATGTCATACTTCCAGTCTGTAACGCCGGAGCAGTCAAGGTTGATAAGGTCGGCGTCAACTGAGTCGATGTATGTATCGCCGTTAACGTCACCACGGATAACAGCCTGGTATGCAGCAAGGGTTTCGCCTGTTGTTTCATTCTTAACAAGGAGAAGAGTACCTGTGCCGTAGCCGCCGTCTGTCATCTGGATTTCAACGATTGTGTTTACGCGTGTTGCGGGGTTGAATACGTAATCAAGTTCGTATTCGCTGATACCAACGCCGAGGCCAAGGATGTAGCCGTCAATGGTATCGCCGTTATCGCCGTATGTTGTACCAACATAGTTCCAAACGGAGTCAGTGTCGATCCAAGGAGCGAAGATGTAGTCCCACTGCTGTGAGTGGAAGAGCATCATGCCGATAGCTTCTGAGCTGTCGATAATGGGATATTCGGGTTCAACAGCTGCTGAAACTGCAGCAAGAGCGTTGAATGCTGCTGTAAGGTCAACAGCGAGCTTGTCGATTTCTGCCTGATTATCTTCGTTATCAGCAACGCCTCTGTCGAAGTTTACAGCTTCTGTGTAAAGTGCATAGAAGGGTGCATATGTGTCTGCTGTGTATTCGGTCTGTTCAAGGCCGAGTGCGCCAGCTTCAGCTGAAAGGTTGATAGCAGCATCAAGGTTTGTGAAGTCGCAGGACTTAACAAGGTGCTTCCAAGCGTAAACAAGTTCGCTTGTTGCAACGTTAACCATTGAAGGTGTAAGAGCGCTGCCGGAAAGACCGATAACCTTATCTGCGAAGTCCTTAGCGTGTGTGTAGGTCTCCCAAGATTCAGCTGTGTAATATGATGCGCCGGAAGCGTTAACACCGCCGTTTGTTACGCACATATCATAAACAACGTTGAGCTTGCTCTTATCAGCGGGAAGCTTGATAAGACGTGATTCCATGAGTTCAAGCTTATGGAGAGCATATGTTGCTTCGATAGCGCCAACAACGCCCTTGTTTGCAACTGCTTCTTCATATGCTGCGATAGCCTGTGCACGTTCTGCCTTTTCTTCTTCTGAAGGAACATAACCCTCAGCGAAGGGAGCGGGAACGAAGAATACCTGAGAATCAACGATATCCTGTGCATCGCCTCTTGCGTCTCTGTATCTTCTGTAGGAGTGAGGAGCGTAGTCACGCATACCTACGAATACATAGTCATCTTCCCAGTATTCGATTTCAACTCTGTAGGGATAGCCCTGATCGTCTGTGTATTCTCTCCAGTTATAACCACTGGTTGCTTCAATTGCATCCTGAAGAGCGCCAACGCCTGCTGACTTCTCGTAAGGAGCAAGAGCTTCAAGAGCTACGTCGAGAGCTTCTGCATACTGCTCATAGAGGTTTGCATAACCTTCTGCGCAGTTGTTGATCTTGCCTTCGAATTCGGAGCCCTTCTTGGGTGTAAGTGAAAGAACAGCTGCGTCCTTAAGAGCTGCGATGTAGTTTGCCCAGAGATCAGCAGCAGCGCCGCCGTTTGATTCCATATCATAGTCGTTCTGCTGACGGTTTGCAGCAACTTCGTGGTTGAACTTACCGCCGAGATCGTAATCCTTATAATAATGGATGTTTGTTGTAACTGTGTGGTTTGTGCCGTTAACGTTAACAACTGTTGTTACAGTGTATTTGCCGTCTTCGATACCACCGTTATCGCCTGTGGGAATGGGTTCGCCGTTATCGTCGAGAACAAGCTCGCCGTTTTCGTCTGTCTGGTAAGTGATTTCAAATCTTTCGTAGCCTTCAACTGCTCTGAAGGGATCGAAGAAGTAGATACCTTCCTGGCCCTTGAACTTCTGAACTGTGAGGTCGGGATTCATCTCGATGAATGCGGGACCTGTTACGCTTACGATTGAAACTGAACCTGTGTCAGCGGGATTTTCCTGTTCTTTGTTTTCACCGCTGTCCTTAATACGGATCTGATAGCTTTCGAAATCGTTGAGGTCATCACCCTGGCCAAGGTAGATTTCTGATTCGTACTGAACGAAACGGTTACCTACGGGGTCAGAAATTTCGATAGCATCGTCGTCCTTATCAGTGTTACCAACAACAGCGTAAACTGTCTTGGTAAGAGCTGTGTCTGTGATGTTTGTGCCGTCTTCGCCCTTGATGTAGTAGTCGATGTTCATTTCGATGAGCATACCTTCGGTGAGGTTACCCTGAAGAGTAACGTCAACGCTTTCACCACCGTCGAGGGTGTCGCCCATCTTGATGCCGCTTACGGAAGCAGCCTTTGTATCAACACCGTTTACATAGGATCTGATAACAACGGGACCGATCTGATAGCTGTAAAGGTTATCCTGATCGAATACGCCTGCTGCGTTTGTCCAACCTGTGTTAACACCGCTTGAACCGTTGTAAACACGGAATGTGGGGTTAGTACCGGCAGCGATTGTTTCGGGAAGGAAGTTTTCCATTTCGGAGAATTCCTGCTCGTCGCTGAGACCGAGGATCATGCAAACAACGGGAAGTGCTGTTGCTGCGATGCTCTGACCTCTGCCGTGGATTGTAACACCGTTTGTCTTACCTGTGAAGTCCTTTGTACCAAGTGACTTGAAGAGGTCGTGGATAAATGTGCCGAGAACGTCATTCTGAACGAATGCGTCAACAGTCTTAACTGTTGCGGGGAAGATATTGGGGAAGAGAAGATCGAAGATACCGCCAAGAAGGTCGATGATGATTTCAACGCCGTTCTTTGATGCGAAAGCACCGTCGGGGTTCTTCATGAAGATCTTACCGATGTTTGTAGCATCGAGAGTATAGATGGGTTTAAGAAGGTAATCGAAGATGAATGCCTTTGAAACAAGACCGCTGTTAGCGATTTCGTCATAGATCCATGCGCCTTCGCCCTTGATGGGGATAATCTGGTTAAGGAGTGTGTCAAGGTCTGTCCAAACGTCATCCATTGTAAGACCGTTTACACCGCCGTTGTCGTTATCGCAGTTGAAGTCAAGAGCAAGGATATCACCATAGGTGCTGATTGCCCAAGCTGCTACCTGGATAGCTGTTGTTTCCCAGCTGCCGTTATTGCCCTGGTAGGGAAGAAGGCCTGCGCCTGTTACGGGGTTGCTGCCCTGTGCGGGAACCATATCCATGCTCTGGTTGAGGTTATAAACTGCAACGTCAAGAAGGATGTCAAGGCACTTCTGAACTACTGCATCGTAGTACTCGATGTCGGTAGCATAAGCAGTTCTTGCAGGCTTAACGTATGTATTCTGAGGAATATCCTGCCATGCAAGCTGCTCGATTGCAGCGTAACCAACGTCAACGATTGACTGAGCTGATTCGTCAATGTACATCCAGTCAACTGAAGCGTTAAGGATGCCTCTTGCGATAAGAGCTACAACCTGCTGGTCTGTGTAACCTGCGATTTCTGATGCTGAGGGAACTTCAATCCAGTCAGCGAAGAATTCGCCGCCTGTGATCTGAAGGATGAACTTAGCAACGTTTGCGAAGTTTGTGAGAAGGTATTCGTTGCCGCCGTCTACCCAATTCCATGAGTAGCCTTCAGCTGTTGCTTCACCTTCGGGAACGATAAGAACGTTGTTGATGAAGTCGCCGAGGATATCGTTGAAGTTATCAACGAAGGTTTCGCCTGCGGGAACTGTTACCTTTTCAACTACAACGCCAAGGTTGAAGATGTCAGCGAAAACTGTTCTGGTTTCGTCAGTGAGAGGCTCACCTCTGTAACCGGCAACATAATTGGGGTTGGGAATCCATGACTGTGAAGCTTCGTCCCAGATATTCTTGTTCTTCTTTGAATCAAGGAACTGAACACCGCAGAGTTCAAGAAGCCACGGAACAGTGTCTCTGTTAAGAACGGGAACAAGGAGTTCGTTGAATGCTCTCTGGATGAGTGCTTCGATGAAATCGTAACCCTTCTTGTCAGTTGTGATGTCAACGATGTCATAAACGGGAGCGGGAGCAGCGGAACCTGCGGGAACCTTAGCGCAACCGCCGAGAGCGTATGTTACCCACTGCTTGGGGTGAACCCAGCCATAGTAGTCATAGTTAGCTGTGTCCATAGCGCCATCGAACATATAACCGTCGTACTCTACCCAGCTGTTTGTATCTGTGAAGAGATTGTCGAGGAGCTTCCACTCACCGAGAACGAGGCTGTTAAGGAGTTCCTGGCCGAGAGTGATGATACCGTTGTCCTGATTGAGGTACTGAGAAGGAAGACCATTGGTACCGTCATCAAAGTAGTCATAGTCTGCAGCTTTGCCTGCGGGGGTAAGGCCATAGATAAGACCGATAGCAAGTTCACGAACGTTGAACTTGAAGCTGGCGATGAAGGAGTCCATGATACCAAGGTTGAGTGAGCCGTTTACGAACTTTTCAAATACTTCTGCGTTGTCAGCAATGAAGTCAAGAACGTCGTAGATGATTTCAAGGTCTGCATCTTCTCCTCTGGCGTCGCCTTCAAGAGCAGTAATCTTAAGAGATGCTGCGTCACCGAGAAGGGGGAGAAGTGTTTTAACGCTGGTAAGAAGTGATTCAACGCTGGCAATGGTCTGAGTGATGCTGGCGAGATCAAGAGTACCAATGTAAATGTTAACATTGAGCTGCTCCTTAGCAAGCATACGGTCGACCTCGTCAAGTGCCATTGATGCATACTGCTCAAGTGTGAAAACGGGAGCGTCTACATCGTTGTACTCTTCGATAGCGTCGTTCTTATAAGCCTGGTAAGCTGAACCGAGCACGGTGAATGTGCTGAGGAGCATTACGAAAGCCATAAGAATAGAGAGAATGCGGGTTGACTTTTTCAAATTGTACACCTCCAAAAAATTTTTGAAATTTGAAAAATTTCGGACAACTGAATTTAAGGATTGCAAACGACCCGTATTTATACATTATATAAATGCTAACACAGGGCCATTCTCTGACCGACCTCCTTCTTGATTACGCTGCGCCAGACACGCCAAAATCCGGCGCAAAGCAACAGTCAGAATCACTAAATTTCGCTGCCCTAACAGTGGGTTTTGCGGAACAAAAGCTTCTAAAAGGAAACACTTATCCCACTAAACCACCATATGGTCATAATAACTATACCTAAAAGTTGAGCTAATGTCAATGTTTTTCAAAAACCTATTAATTTTTTGTTAACAATCAACAAGGCAGTATTTAAAATTTTGTTTAAACTGACAATATATAATAGAAGGGCTGAAATTGCTCCGCAAAAACGTTTTTGTAAAGCAAAAATGCTTTACGAAAAGGCTATATTCTCTGCTGATACAGATGAATTACCGAGGCTGTAAAAAAACGCTCTGCAGAGAGTACATATATAAAAGGTATACGGATTCAGCAGCGGAAAAGTTGAATTTTCGAACAGAAAAAAGCAAAAAAATGCGTCTTTGTAAAGGATAATTCCTTCACAAAGACGCTTCAGAAGCCAAAAAACAGCAGAAGAAACAGTGCTTTTTGACGTATACGCCGAACCCGATTTTTTCTGACTGCAGCAGATTATTGTTCATATTTCGAACAATTGCTGTACAATTCTGCGTAATTCTGACCGCTTTTCGGAAAAAAATATTTTTTGTAAATGCAAGGTACTTTACAATTTTATCTCAGGGTTTGTACAGGTGATGTCGGGGCGATTTTACACACAAATCAGAGCATAAACAGCAGAAAAAACGTTCTTTATTATTCTTATTGTTCAAAATAATCTCCTATATTTCGCTCTTTACAGCTTGATTACGCAAGACTGTGAAGCAGCTTGATTTGTGTGCTTGTAAAGCTATCTAACTTTACATATAACAGAGTTTTTGGTTCGCACGGCTCTGAATCGCAGTTTCTTTATATATCAACAGTTTTTACGCAATGTAAGGCACAAATTTTGCCTTCTGTAAAGGTCTGTTGCTTTACACTGCCCGAGGGTTTTTGAGGTTTTATCAGCTGTTCAAAAAACGGTAAATTGCGTAGCCGCACACAGCTACTGCCGCCACGACGGCTGATTTTTTGACCACTTCGGCAACCCTTACGGTTTTAACCGCAAAATTGACGGCTTTGATTGCCGTTACCGCATCGCTCACGTTGTTTCACCACCCGTCAGCAGCACGGCGTGAGCAACAGACGGTATGCTCTCGCCTCTGAGAGTTGACGTGCCGGAGAGCAGAGCACCCGTACCGACAAAAAGCACTTTTTTCAGCTCTCCCCTCTCGAGCTTCGGCAAAACGTCTGCGCAGAGCACTGCGCCGCTGCAGCCGCAGCCTGAGCCACCGGCTCCGACACCCTGATCCTTGCGAAACAGAACCAGACCGCAGTCGCAATGAACCGACGAAATGTCAATACCCTCCTGTTTCAGCATAAGCTCACAAAGAAGCTTTGCTCCGACTGCTCCGAGATCGCCCGTGAGAATTAAATCGTAATCCTCGGGAACGGTAGCGGTGTCTGCCAGAAAATCAGCGATGGTTCGGCAGGCTGCCGGAGCCATTGCCGCCCCCATATTGTTGACATCGGTGATTCCGTAATCCTGAATCCTGCCGATGAGTATTTTTTCAATACGGACTTTACCTTTTTGTGACGAAATAACGGTTGCGCCTGCAGCTGTTGCCGTCCACTGGGCAGTCGGTGTTCGCTGGCCGCCGTATTCAAGCGGCATTCTGAACTGTCTTTCCGCAGAGCAAAAGTGCGAGGAGGTTGAAGCAACGGCTGTTTGTGCAAAGCCACCGTCAACACTCGCAGCAGCAAGAGCCATTGAAAGAGCCATTGTTGAGCAGGCTCCGTAAACGCCTGCATAAGGAATTCCCGTGTCACGGATTCCGAATGTGGTGCCCGTGCATTGATTGAGCAAATCGCCTGCAAAGATCAGGTCTGTCTGCTGCGTGGAATTGCCTGATTTGGCAATTGCCCGCCGCACTGCATCGCCATGAATGATGCTCTCTGCCTTTTCCCAGTTTTTTTCGCCTGCCGATGAATCCTCATAGATAAAATCAAACAGCGGCCCGAGCGGACCTTCGCCCTCTTTTTTGCCGCCGACTGCTGCATAGCCCGCTATTGCAGGCAGCGACGGCAGGCAGACCGTGTATTTGCCTTCTCTGTATGCCATAATCTCTCTCCGATTGCTTTTTTATTATGCTGCGCAAAAATTGCAGATTTATACGCAGCTGACCGTTGCAGAGGATTTTCTTCGCAGCGTGATTTTCCGCTTTTGGGTGTTTTTATCCTTTTGCCAAAAAAATGAACTGCAGCTAAAACAAATTTGTATAAAATTATTTATATTCTTTATTGAAATTATTCATTCTGTATGCTATAATTGCTTTAATTATAATGGAGTAATGTAGGTGTCTTTTTTGCTCTGCTTTGATTTCACCTGCGTTTTGCTATGAAAAAGTATTATTGCATTTGTAAAAAACTGATTTGCATTGAGGCGGAGAGCTTCCCGGGCGATAACCCTGACTGGGCACAGTTTGAAGCTGCCGAAGGCAAGGCAGATATAAGCATCGAGTGCAGGATTTGTGAACCTTTGCCCGAAATGAAGGGTAAGAACCTGGGCAGAAACGGCGATTTCGTTGTTTCTGTTGACGGTGAAACGGTTTACAGAGCTTTTCCAATGGGCAATATCCCCGGTGCGCTCACAAAATATCTGCCAGCAGACACATCACACAGTGAAACTTATTTTACCGCTCGAAGCTTTCCTGTAATGATGGATAACCGCTTTATGTGGAGCTCGATTTCACTGGCTCAGCTTATGCTCGCAAAGAATGCGTTTTTCCTTCACTCCTCGTTTATTGACGTTGGCGGCAAGGCAATTTTGTTTTCGGCGGCGAGCGGTGTGGGCAAAAGCACACAGGCGGCTCTGTGGCAAAAGCACCGTGATGCCGAGATAATCAACGGCGATAAATCAGGTGTTCTGGTTGAAAACGGTGTTTATGCCTGCGGCGTTCCGTTTTGCGGAACAAGCGGCATATGTCAAAACCGGATTTTGCCCTTGGGCGCAATCGTTTTGCTCTCACAGGCCAAAACGAACACTGTCAAACGGCTGACGGGCGTTGATGCGCTTCAGGGCGTTTTGCAAAACGTGCACCTTGATTGGCTTGCCCCCGGCGAGCGTCTCAAGTGCATCGACTTAATCACAGAGCTTCTTTCGAGCGTGCCTGTGTTTGCACTCGGCTGCACGCCTGACGAAGAAGCGGTAATCACTCTTGAAAACGAGTTGCGAAGCGGAGGTGTTATCTGATTGGGTTTGGATTATGACCTTTTAATTGCAAAGCTTTTTTCCGGGGCGGATAAAGAAAGGTTTCCCCTTTCGGGTGCATTTGAGCTAACCTCACGCTGCCCGCTTGACTGCAAAATGTGTTACGTTCACAAAAAAGAAAACGACTGTGAAGCAATCAAACGGGAAAAAAGTACGCAATGGTGGCTGAATCTTGCTGAGGAAGCAAAAAACGCAGGAATGCTGATGCTTCTGCTTACGGGCGGCGAGCCGCTGCTCAGGCAGGATTTTGAAGAAATATATCTCGCAGCAAAAAGAATGGGTATTCTGGTGTCGGTCAACACAAACGGCTTGCTGATTGATGCCGAAAAGGTTAAGTTTTTTGCGGACAACCCTCCGCAAAGGCTTAATATCACCCTCTACGGTGCTTCGGAGCAGACCTACGGTGCACTTTGCGGCAACGCAAAAGCTTACCCGAAGGTTATTGATGCAATAAACGAGCTTGTGCAGGCAGGCGTCAGCGTTAAGCTCAATTTCACCGCAACGCAATATAACAAAGACGATGCGGCTGAGATTTATGAGTTTGCACGCAGGCTTAAGCTGCCTGTTCAGACGGTCAGCTATATGTTTCCGCCAATCAGAGCCGGCGGCGAAGCAGACAGAATGCCGCCCGAAGAAGCGGCAAAGGTTCATTTTGGCTGCAAACTGCTTGACATAGGCGAAGCAAGGCTGCGGCAACATCTTGAAGCCAAAGCCAAACGCCCCTCGGCGGCTGAATGCTCTGACTCCGGCGGCGAGCAGATTCCCTGCAGAGCCGGGCGCAGCACCTTCTGGGTCACTTGGGACGGCAAAATCACACCCTGCGGAATGATGACGGAGCCTGCATTTGAAATCAACGGTTTCAGCCAAGCGTGGGCAAACATCACAAAAGCAAGGGACAGCATTTATCTGCCACCCGAATGCAAAGGCTGCAAAATGAGAAATTATTGCGACGTGTGTGCGGCGGTATCGTTTGCCGAAACGGGCAGTTTCAGCAAAGTACCCGAATACGTATGCAAAAAAACGGCGCAGTACAAAAAAATGTGTGACGAATTTTTAAATCGGCACGAAAATTATTATCCAAGGCAATAATTTGGATTTTATATAGATTTTTCCCAAGCAAATATATGGAGGTAAATTTTATGAAAAAACGCATTAAACCACTGATTTCAGCTCTGCTGGTATTTGCCGTGCTGTTTTCAAGTGTTGCAACAATAGTTCCCAACGTTGCAATGCTTGCCTCAGCGGCAACAACTGACTACTACGTTGAGCTTGGCTTCAACAACCTCTTCATTTTTGAAGAGTGGGCAAACAATAAAAACTCAACCTCAGTTGTATTCGGCGGCACAAAAGACGTCGGCACATTAACAACAGATATTCCCAACGGCAGCTTCAGGCTCACTAAAACCAGCACAAGCGTGCCTCAGGTTTATAACGGCCACGGTGAGGATAAAACAAACTCAATCAATAACACGGATTATTATTCAATTGCCGTTGAACCCAATACCACCTACACGTTCTCTTATAACACCTCGGGTACTGTGTTCAGCACTGCGGATTCAGGTGTCACACCTTACCTGTTTATGTTCGACAGCGACTTCCTGTGTAAAGTAATCTATGAGGCTCCGGGAGCTGCCAGCGGCGCTAACAGCTTTACGTTCATCACTCCCTCCGATGTTGCTCATATCCAGTTCCGTTTCACCCTCACATCAGGTGCAACACCCTATGCCGATATCAGCAACATTTCGGTTACCGAGTGTGACGTTACCCTTGATTCAACAACCAATCTTTTTAATCTCTCCTCTTGGAAAAACAATTCAAATAACGCCGTATCCGCTTTCTACGGCGCAGGTACAGTCAGCGCAACCGACGATGTTATTACCTTGACTACCAACACCAGTGGCGACTCCCTTTTCACCGCCTTTGACCTTGAAAGCAATGCCGGTTATTATAACATTCCCGTTGAGGCAAACTCCTTCTACGTGCTCAAGTATAACCTCATAAACAACACCAACTCCGCATTTCTGGATTTCTCCCCCTACATAGTCAGAAGCACAAGCAGCGGCGCTGTTAATTATGACTACGTCAGCGGTGTCGGCGCTTCGGGTTACGGAGCAAACTCCGCTATGTTTGCCACAAAAGACGACACTGCCTATATTTCGGTTGTTTTCACCATCAATCACGGTAAAACTGTATGGGGTTGCCAAATCAAAAACATTGAGCTCTGGAAGGTAACGGAGCTTGACGACAATAAAATGTCACCCAACCGTCTTGTTAAAACCTACGGCACCGATGCAACTTACGGAACGCTTCCCACACCCACAGCTCCCGCCAACTACATTTTTGCCGGTTGGAACACAAGCAAAGACGGCACGGGTATGCGCATCGCTGCCGACACACCCGTTCAGCCCATGAGCTATACCGTTTACCCCAAGTTTGAGCCTGCGGTTAACACCCTCACTGTTAAAACTCAGCCTGCAAAAACCGTTTACACTGCCGGCGAAAAGCTTGACACAACAGGCCTTGTTCTTGAGGCAACCATAACCTCAGACGGAATAGTAAACACCTTTGAAATACCTGCAGGCTATTACTGCACTCCCGAAACCCTTAACACCGTCGGAACTCAGACGGTTACCGCCCATTACGGCGGAAAAACCGCAACCTTCAACGTTACGGTCAAAGCAAGCGACCCCGGTATAGTCGTTATCAACGGTGTTTCAACAGACGTTGCAATAGCAAACGGCGAATACACCTTCAATTACAGCACAACCGCCTTCAACCGTTATGAAGTAACGTATAAGTCCGATTCCTACGTCAGCGCCGTTGCAACCTTCAACAACGGCAAAACAGAGGAATTTTTCCTTGAACCCTCAAATAACGGAAGCTTCGGCTCATTTGTTAATGATTTATTTGAAAACAACACCTACAATCAGGTTGTTAAAATCAAATTCACCACTCTTAATAAAGAAAACGGCAAATTTGAGCTGGTTTCATTGAAAACAGTCAACGTTCCCGTTCCTGACGCAACCATCTATTTTGATAACGCAAGATATCAGATGGGTGTTTCGCTTGAATACGGCGGCGTTGTTTCAGAGCTTTATGACCTTTCCGATGATGTTTACGCCCGTACTTACGCCAACGGAAGCCATGACATAACTCTGGTTGACTACAAAAATAAGCTTGACGGCGGCCATAAGGCAGAAAGCCAGAAGGTTAACCTCATCAACACGCTTGACCGAGGCAGATATCTGCAGCAGTCTTATTACGGCACGGACGAAAAGCCCTATATCCAGAGTGAATATAATAACGCCGCCTGGCCCTATAACCCCGTTCAGGGCGGTAACGTTATCGGCGAAGCAAGTAAGATTATCGACTACAAGGTAACCAACGACTACGTTTACGTTAAGGCTCGTCCTCTTGACTGGGCAAAGTGGTCTGATGAATATGCCGCAACCGACAGCAGATATGAAGCTGTCTGGGGCGACGATTACGTTACCGACACCTACGTTGAATCCTGGTATTATTTCCAGGACAACACAATCAAGGTAACCAACAGAAAGGTTGACTATTCGGGTCTTCCCGAGGCATCTCACTCTCAGGAATTCCCCGCACTTTACCTCATTGAGCCTCTTAACCACTTTGTTTATAACAACGTTTCCGCACAGGATGCTTGGAAAACAGAAACCAGTCAGCTCTACAATAATAATAATTATCAGTTTATAGACTATACCGATGCCACCAGAGGAACTCACTGGAGCAAACCGCACAATGCCGGCAAACTCATCAACTACGAAGAGCCTGAATATTGGGGCTTGACTCAGATGTATAAAGACAAGTTCGGTATGCAGGACTTCCAGCCCTGGGTTACCGTTAACGAAAACTGGGCTGCATTCACTGCCAGTGAAGATCAGGACAGCTTCGGCGTTGGTCTTTATACAGACACAACAACCAAATTCTACTACGGCGTTCAGCCCACTATGTATCAACAGAGAGCAGGCGACACCGAAGGCTCAGTCGGCGAAGTTTTAGATACTCCGGAATACAGACACGCCCAGACAGTTAACCCCTCTCCCGAGCTTCCCACCTCATACATCGCACCCACAGACACCGCTATCTTCAGAAGCTATGAGCCGACAGAATTCACATATTATCTCACAACCGGTACCGCATCCGAAATCAGAGAAGAATTCAGAAATATCAGCAAAGCTGAAGATGAAAGAGCAAAACCCAAAATCGCTGTTCCCGAAACAGTTTACGTTAATCCCGCAAACAACCAAGACGGTCAGTACTACGCAAACAACGTGCTGAACCCGAACAACTACTACAGCATCGAAACAAAAACCGAATATACGGATATGTACCTTGGTGTATATGTCAACAACGGTCATACACATATCAGCGTAAACATTGACAACGTTACCAATCCCGACGAAAACGTTGACGTTCGCGCTTCAGACGGTTCCGCATCCTATGACGGCATTGTTTTCCAATTCACCGAGGACACCGATCCGAATCCGGGTACGTTTATTTTCCCTGCCGGTCTGGATATGGACTTTGTATCAGGAGGGCTGGAGCCCGGTGAAAAAGCCACCGTCAAGTGGACAATAACCACTTACGCCGCCGATCCTAATGTTAATCCCAATTGCGCAAAAGAAACCTTCGTGGCATACACCGTTATGTATGCTCCCCACCGCACCGTCGGTGCCGTTGCGGAAGCAAGACAGGTAGCCGCTTCACAGCACGAGCTTTCATCGTGGATTACGGGTGCCAACGGCGTTGACCACAGCACAAGAACTCCCCTCGGTACCTTCCACGGCGACTACCGCAACTCCGGTTACTTCAGAGAGGATCCTCTTGTTTATACCAATCCGCCCACAGGCGGCAGCGGCGGTACCGCATATGACTACATTTTAGGTTACGGCACAGCGAACGGCAGCAATGACGACTACCAGGATGATTGCTACGTTATGCAGACCGCAACCAACGACCACGACAGTTCGAGATCACAGAGCTATCTCGGCTTGTTGGCAATCGACAAATCCCGTTACACAAACACAGACCAGATTCCCAACCTCAGAATCGGTTATGATGCATTGAGAATAGGCAGCTACACGAATAACTCGCTCGGTAAATATGACACTTACTATACCATCGGCGACGAGCTGGCATACACCTCTGCAAGCCTTTCCGCTGCTCCCAGCGGTTGGACATCATACAGCAGCTATACCGATATGGCAGGTAACGGCGGCAAAACACTTCCCTACAGAGAATCCTTCGTTCCTTCATACAAGGTTGCGGATCTTGACGGCAAATATATCCACGCTATTGCACAGGGTAAAGCTGACCAGACCGTCAACTCAAATCAGTATTCAACCGCAGGTACTTCGGTTCTTATTGATATCACCGATAAGAGCGCACTGCGTGATGCTGTTACGGACGGCTACGGCGTTAAGGATCCCAGTGACGAATTCCTTGAAAAGCTTGAAGAAGCGGCAACCATTCTCGGCGATCCCGGTGCATCTCAGGAAGACATTGACAGAATTACAGATTCCATCAACGAATACGTCAACATCTTCTACGCATTGAAATATGATAACCTTTTCAGTGCTTATGAAATGTCACAGCACCCCGAAAGCATGAAGGTTGTTTCCAACAAAGGCACAGCCACATACAAAGACGGAACAATCACTGTTGTTAACGACACAATCACCGGCGGCGAGGCTTACACGGTGTACGGTTCGGCAGACCATTTCTATAAGGTTACTCTTAAACCCAACACAGAGTATGTGTTTGAATACGACGTTACAACAGACGTAAAAGCTCAGGCATTTATGTTCTTCTACAACAGCAGCGGCTCCAATTCAGAAGCTCCGAGCAATATGTCTATCAAGACAAATAACGGTGCCTGGGCATCAAAGAGCGAAAGCAACTCTTGGTGGGGTAACTACAACAACGCAGGCACTTACCACTTTGTAATCAAATTCACAACAGGTGCCACAACCACTCAGGCAAGCTTCCGTTTTGGTAACACAAGCAATGACCCTGTAACTTCAACCTTCTCCAACATCAGACTGATTGATTCAGCAAGATACTATGAAGATGCTGTATATGAAACGTTTGAAGACGTGTTTGAGGAATATGCTTACTACGGCACTCTTCAGACTCCCGTCAGAAACGGCTACACCTTCGGCGGTTGGTTTGATGCTGAAGGAAACGAAGTAACAGCCATCGACAACGCAACAGAACACAAGTCAATCTTCTCAAAATGGACTACCAACAATTACACAATTACTTATGATGCAAACGGCGGCAGCGTAAGCCCCACAAGCCAGAACTATACGGTTGAAACCACTCTCAACATTCCCATGCCCACACGCAGCGGCTACGCATTCCAGGGCTGGAGTGTAACCGCAGCTGAAGGCAACTGGGAACTTAACGGAATTTGTTCACCCGGCGAAGTTCCCATAAAGATGTACGGTAACGCAACCCTCACCGCACAGTGGTCACTCAACAGTATTCCAGTCTACTTCGATACCATTCTTGATTTTGACGATTGGAACACCCAGACCGCAAGCAACGCAACTTTCAGTAATGTTACAGAAAACGGATTCACACTTACTTCAAATGAAGGTGTGGGCGAAGGTACTTCAAGCTCACCCTATTTTGCAGTTGAGCCCGGCAAATCATACAAAATAGATATTGATATCACCGGCAACAACTGGGATGTTTACATCTTCTTCTGTGACGCAAACGGTAATTGGATTGATTTCAACGACGGCACAAACAGATATGCCTCAAACGGCCACGGTCCCGCTGACCGCATATTCACCGCTCCCAATAAAACGGAGGTTGTTAAAGCTCAGATTCGTGTTGATGCAAACGGCTCAAGCAACACCGTAACATTCAGCGATATCAGAGTTTACGAAGCAGGTACACGCGCAGCAAACGTTAACGTACCCAATTCAAGCTTTGAAGTAGAATACGGCGGCAGCTTCGGCACACTTCCCGTTCCCGAAAGAGCCGGCTACACCTTCCAGGGCTGGTTCGATGAAAACGGCAACAAGGTGGCTGACAACGCAACCGTTAACTACACTTCAGCCGTTTATCTCAAGTCAAAGTGGGTAGTCAACGAAGGTGCAATGCTTGAAAGCGACAAAACTGTTATCGACTTCAGCACACCCGTCGTTATCAAACCTTTTGAAAACGATGCAGCTTATAATACTGTAGAAAACAGCGCAAAGGAATTCCTCGGCATCAGTTCTGACGGCACAAACTACACATCAACAATTAATGGCAATTATGGTACGTTCACAGTAAACGGCACAAACGTTACTTACAATCCCACAAAAGCTGTTAACGGCACAGAAACAATTTACTACCTTGCAGAGGTTACCGAAGACGGAGTAGCAACAACTATCAAAGACGAGATTATCGTTGCTCCCGCATCAAACGTTCTCTATGAAGAAAACGTATTCGTAATAAACAATCCGGATTCAACTGACGTTGCCTGGACAGCTCCCGACGGTACAACAGCAACCAACGTTAATCAGTCTGCTTCAACAGAAAACGATGTTTACGGCTACGACAGCAACATAAACGGTTATAACCAGATTAGCAACTACTCAAACGGCACAGCCCTCCAGGCAACCGTTGACGCAACAAACAAGCGCTCAAAGATTCTTGCCTTCACATTCACAGGCACAGGCTTTGACCTTAACAGCGTTTGCGGACCCAACACAGGCGTTCTTGTTGTAACTCTTAAAAACAACGACACAGGCAAAATGGTTAAATCCTATATCGTTGATACCTATTACGGCGATGCAGCCTACGGCACACTTTATCAGGTTCCCGTTATCAGCGAAACAGAGCTTGACAGCGGCTACGCAAACTACACCGTTCAGGTTGTTGCTTCCTACCTGCCCACAATGTCAGGCGCACTCAACACGCAGGCAGTTGACACCGTTAACGGTATGACTGTTAACACTGCAGACGCAGCCAACGCCGAGCTCCGTGAGGCTCTTGCTGAAATCGGTCTTGACTATGTTCTTGATGCAGAAAACGTTGATATCGTTTGGTTTGACGACAATTCAGTTCTCAACGGCGGTATGGGCGCAGAAACTCCCTCAACCGAAGCTCTTGAAACTGCAGCTGTTTCAAGCCTTCTCAACGTTGTTGACTCCGTAAGAGTTTATAACCCCATCGAAGACGGCAATGAATATTACATCAGCAGCGAAACAAATGCTCAGTATATCAACGTTATGGATAACCTTATCAAGAAGAACGAAAGCGGCGTGTATGACGGCTTGCTCAGCGGCGCGACAGGCTTCTTTGCATATGTATCTTCAGGCAGCGGTTCATTTGATATCTTTGCAGAAGATTATGAATCAGTCGGCCCGAAGGATGAGCTTTATCTTGCCAAAACAGAAAACTCATCCGCTGTAGCGTTCACAATCAAAAACTACGTTCCGGGCAGCGTAAGAGTTATGATCAGCCTCAGAGCTGCTAAAGGCACACCCTCCGTTAAGATTGGCGGCACAAGCTTCCAGATCAACAGTAACACCGAAATGTATTATGACATTACGGATTACATTAATGAAAACGGCACTGTTACAATTCAGAACGTCGCAGCAGATGCATCTCTCCTCTCCGTTGTTAACCTCAAGATTACAAGTGAAAATCTGGAACCTGCTGCACTTTCAACAGATTTTGACCTTATGACTGTAAGAACAATGATGATGGCTCCTGCAGTTGATGTTGAACCCAACACTCCCATTGTTCCCGATGAACCCACAGTTCCTGAAGAACCCACAGAGCCCGAGGTTCCCGAAGAACCCACAGAGCCCGAGGTTCCCGAAGAACCCACAGAGCCTGAGGTTCCCGAAGAACCCACAGAGCCTGAGGTTCCCGAAGAACCCGAAGAACCGGCTAAACCCTGGTACGTAAGAATCTTCGAATGGCTGATCGGCGTATTCAATCAGCTGGTTGCCACAATTAAAACCGTTATCGGATTTTAAGAAAGGAGTAGTAAAATGAGTAAATATACAAAACCCACAGTTTCTCTTGTCGCTTTAAGCGCAAACGCCGCTGCGGCAAGCTGCTCCAACAGCACAGTTGATGCAAACGAACTTAAAGATATTCTTATTTCTATGGGCTATGATATTAACGCAGCCTTCGGTGCCCACGAAGACTGCAAGGAACCTGTTATATTTGAGGATTATTGCAAATTCTCATCCAGCATTTCGGTTTTCGTGTCATAAGATATCCTGATAACCTACACGCTTTTCGGCAATAATCAAACACAGCTTTTGCACCTGCACGGTTTACCCCGTGCGGGTGCATTTTTTATGCAAACAGCCGTGGATTTTGCGTTAATCCGAGGGTGAACGCAGAGGGTCCCACCCCTACGGTGCAGCCTTGGGATAGTAGATATTTTAACGGACAGCCACAAGAGCTGTCCCTACGGTGCAGCAATCTGCAGCCAATAATTTTGAATTGAGCTTTGCGCTTGCAGTCCCCCGGATGATTTTGTCATATATTAAGGAAAATAATAAAAATATATAATAATATGTTGACTTGAATATACTGTTTATAGTATTATATATTATGTGTAAGTATGGGGTAGTCTGCGCAGTTCGCAGGTGCAGATTATCTGTTAAAATTCATACAAACGGAGGTGCGCCATGATTGATATTCACTGCCATATTCTGCCGGCTCTTGATGACGGCTCGGATAACATAGAAGAATCCGTCAGAATGGCTCGCCTTGCGGTTGAGGGCGGCACAAGAGCAATTATCGCCACCCCTCACAGCAACGTTCCCGGCCTATACCAAAACCATTGCGATAAAACTTACGTCACAGCTTACCGTGAGCTCAAAGCACGCATTGAAAAAGAAAAAATACCGCTTATTATCCTCCCCGGCCATGAGATTTATGCCGACGGTGATTTTGCGGGTCTTATAAAAGCCAAAAAGCTTCTCACGCTCAACAATTCGGATTATCCGCTGGTTGAATTCGGCTTCACGGAGCATTCCGGCTCGGTTTATGAAAAGCTGGAAATGCTTGTTGCCGAGGGGCTGACGCCGATTATTGCCCACCCGGAGCGATACGCCTTTGTGGCGGAAGATATTTTTGCTCCGTTCAGGCTCAAAAGTATGGGTTGCCTGCTTCAGATTAACAAAGGCAGCCTCAAAGGCAGCTTCGGCAGGGAGGCTTTTTACGCTGCAAAGTCGATAATCGAAAACGAGCTTGCCGATTTTTTGGCAAGCGACGCTCACAGCCCTTATATGCGTACTCCCTACCTTGCAGATGCATACGATATAGTCTGCGAAATGCGCTCTGAAAAATATGCGGAGCTTCTGACGGTGCAAAACCCCATCAAAATTTTGCAAAACAAAAAAATCCACTGATTATCAAGGTGAACAAAATGAAATTGATGAGAATAATCGTTCTTATAATATTTATCTTTGTCAGCATTTTTGCGGCAACCGTTTTTATCAGCGACAAGGTCAAAACGGATAACACGGGGCCCGTTATCAGAGTCAGCAACGAGGTGCTTGACGTAAGCATCAAGGCCACAAACAAGGATTTGCTTGCAGGCGTTACCGCTTATGACGAAAAAGATAAGGAGCTGACAGACAGCATCATCGTTGAATCTGTTTCAAGATTCTCGGAAAAAGGCATCTGCAAAGTTACTTATGCCGTTTGCGACAGTGATAACAACGTTGCCAAAGCAACCAGAAAAATCCGTTATACGGATTACGTTTCGCCCACTTTTTCGGTTTCGGGCAACCTCTGCTTCTCGCTTTATGAGAGTATGGATATCAGACCCTTCATTTCAACGTATGACTGCCTTGACGGCGACATCACAAAACGCCTCATCATCACCTCGGACAACTATTCGAGCTCCGTTGCAGGCGTATACGCTATCAAAGCAACCGTTACAAACAGCAAGGGCGACAGGTCGGAAATTGAGCTGCCCCTTATCGTTGAGGACCGTCCTCTTTCAGCCCCCAAAATTGAGCTGAGCGAATATCTTGTTTACACTGAGGTGGGCAAGTCTGTTGACTTCAAAAACTACGTTGTTGACGCCCTCACAAATCGGGAAGAGAGCATCAAGGACAGCGTTATCATTGAATCGAACGCCGATTTTTCAAAAGAAGGCACATATCACGTTCATTTTTATGCCACTGACGCCAACGGCTACAGAGGCCACAGCGTTATGACTGTCATAGTCGGAGGTCAGAGCAAATGAAAAGAAACAAAATAAGCTTCGAATTAAACAGCATACTGAAAGACGTGATAAAGAATATCTGGGTGATTATTCTCAGCGCACTTATCGGCTTATTCGGCTTTTACGTTGTAACCTACGGCTCATATGAACCCGTTTACACCTCAAAGGCAACGCTCACAGTTACCTCAAGAGGCAGCTCTTCAAATTCCTTCTCCTCGCTGACAGTTTCAAACGAGATGGGAAACGTTTTTACCACAATTCTCACGGATCCGCTTCTCAAAGAGCTTGCCGCAGAAAGGCTGGGTGTTGACAGTTTTGACGGCAGCATACGCTTTACGCTTATTGATAACACCAATTTCATCGAGGTCTGCGTTGATTCAGACAGCCCCGTTAAATCATATTATCTGCTCAGGGCGTTGATTGACGTTCACCCCGAAATATCAGACAAAATTCTGAAAAACGCAAACATAAACGTTGTTCGCCTGCCCAACGTGCCGTCAGGTCCGTCAAACGCAGTTTCAAACGGCAACTCAGGGCTTGCAGCCATCGGCGGCGCAGCGCTTGCTTTTGCGGTGATAATTGTGCTTTCATTGCTTCGCAACACGGTCAAAAAGGAAGCGGATTTTGACGAAAAGATTGAGTCAAAACTCCTCGGCACTATCGTTCACGAAAACAAAAATATGACCCTGAACGAACTCAGGCAGAAAAAGAAAAAAGGTCTGCTTATCCACAGCAACGCTTATATAAGCCTGCGTTTTACGGAAAACTTCCACAAAATCGCAGCAAAGCTTGAGCACAAGAAAAAAAGAGGCGAAGGCAGCGTTTATGCCATCACCAGCGTTGCCGAAAATGAAGGCAAATCGACCTGCGCAGCAAACATTGCCGTTTCGCTTGCAGACAGAGGCAACAGCGTTGTGCTGGTTGACCTGGACTTCAAAAAGCCGGCTCTTTATAAGATTTTTGACGTGACACCCGAAGAAAACTCCTCGCTTTCCGCTTTGCTCGGCAAAAAGGTGGCTTATGAGGACTTTGAATTTATTCCGTTCAAAAAGCTCTCGCTTTCACTTGCCGTTAACTCAAAACCTGACCCCGAGGGCAGAAGCCGCATTGCCGATTCAAGCGTTGCCGAGCTGCTGGCGCAGCTCAGAAAACAGTTTGATTTTGTTATTGTTGATACCGCTCCCCTTTCGCTTGACACGTCTGTTACGGATATTATTCAGAAGGTTGACAAAACAATCCTTATTATCAGGACAGACACCGTAAACGTCAACGTAATCAATGACCACATCACAACAATCACAAAAATCAGCGCAAACCTTGCAGGCTGCATTCTTAACAACGTTTATCTGAATCTTCTGCCTTTCAGCTTCACGGGCAACGATGAAAGCGGACGCTACGGCTCTTACGGCTACGGCAAATATTACCGTTACGGTCATTACGGCCATTACGGTCACCGTTCAAAAACCGGCGCGGCTGAAGAAAAGGCAGTCGGCCAGGCAGAGCAGGCTGATGCCCTTGCCGAAAAGTAAATCAGAAAGAATGGTTTGAAATGAATCAGACATCACAAAACAACCGTGCGAACGAAAACAAAAAAGAAGCGTTCGTTACCGTATATATCAGCGATATTCTCAAGGGACTGAGAAGGTTCTGGTGGGTTTGTGTTGCCGCTGCAGTGCTTGCCGGCGGCTACAAAGGCTTAACGGCGAAGCTCAGCTACGTGCCTCAATACACCTCAAACGTTACCCTCACGGTTAACTCGCAGTACCAGACCTCTGCAGTCAAGGGCATTTCGGTTTATTCGTATTATTACGATTCCACCACCGCTTCGGTGCTGGCAACCACCTTCCCTGCTATCCTCTCGAGCAATCTGCTTCAGGAAAGAATCTGTGAAGACCTTGATGTTCCTTATGTGCCCGCTGTTTTGAGCGCAACCAGCCCGGCAGGCTCAAATATGTTTACCATCACTGCCACTGGCACAGACGCAAACGCAACCTATAACGTGCTTGTTTCTGCAATAGATAATTACCCTGCGGTTGCGGAATATGTTGTGGGCAACATTGAGTTTGACGTGCTCAAGCCCCCTGCAGTTGCGTCCTCACCCTCAAACGAGGTCAGCTTTATCAGAGAAGGAATCAAGGGCGCAATAGTCGGCGTTTTCTTTGGTCTTGCGTTTATTTTTGCTTATATTCTTCAGCGCAGAACCGTCAAAACCAAAAACGATATTAAAAACAAACTCAACCTTGACCCCCTTGCGGTTGTGCCGCAGGTTGCATTCAAAAAGCGTGCAATGGCTGCCGACAAATCGCTGCTTTTCACTAACCCCGATATCAGCAGCGGCTTCCCCGAAGCATTCCGGGTGCTGCGCAACGTTTTCATTTCTTCTCTGGGCGAAAACGAAAAAATCATTATGGCAACAAGCTCCGTGCCCGGCGAAGGCAAAACAACGGTTGTCACAAACCTTGCTCTTGCCCTTGCCGACCATAACAAAAAAGTGCTGCTTGTTGACGGCGATATCCGCCACCCGAGCGTTTTGGCTCTGCTCGGCATTGACCCCGACGAGGTTGATTATGAAACCGAAACAGACACATACAAAATCGCTCACCTTGAAGATTTCAGGCTGCGTGTGCTTCTGCCAAACATCAGCGGCGAAAATGAAAGCGGCTATTTCAGCTCAGCAAATATAGGCAATATGTTTGCCGAATTAAGAAATGATTATGACTACATTCTGGTTGACACTCCTCCCTGCGGTCTGATTTCAGACGCTCTGTTCATTGCCCAGCACGCAGATGCCGCAATGTTTGTTATGTATCAGGACGCAGTCAGAATTTCACGAATCCGCAACACGCTGGACAGCCTTATGTCCACGGATATCCGCATCCTCGGCGCAGTTCTCAACGGCACGGCTCAGGGCATTTCGGGCTATGGCTACGGTTACGGCAGCTACGGATACGGCTATGGCTATGGTTACGGCTACGGTAAGTACGGCTACGGTAAGTATGGCTACGGCTACGGCGAGAAAAAACATACCGGAACCAAGAAACACAGAGAAACAAAAAAGTAAAGGATTTGGTTTAATTGAAGTTATCCCGAACCCCAAACTCCAAAAACATCTTTCACCTTGAAACCTGGCAGATAAAAGCCATATTCCTTATGGTTTATGACGTTATGGTTATCAATGCGTCATATTTTCTGGCCTTGTGGATAAGGTTTGACGGCGTATTCTCCGCAATACCCGAAAAATATTTTGACCCTTACGTTTACTTCATTCCCGTCTACACCGTAATCAGCCTTGTTGTTTTTTACTTTGGCAGAATGTATCACAGCATCTGGGAATACGTAAGCATCAGGGAGCTTTTGCGTGCAGCGCTCGGCAGCATTGCCGCTTCGGCTCTGCACACGGTACTCATTACGCTGATTTTCCGCAGAATGCCCATTTCGTATTATCTGATAGGTGCAAGCTTCCAGCTTCTGCTTGTGCTTGCGGCAAGATTTTCTTACAGAATTTTTTCTGCCATGCCCCAGCTTTTCGGTACGATTACCGACGACGCACACACCTTCCACCGTGTTATGATTATCGGCGCAGGCGATGCAGGCAGAATGCTGCTTGAAAACATTCAGAAAACCCGAGCAAACAAAGACAGGGTTGTTTGTATGATTGACGATAACCACAATAAGCAGTTCCGCTTTTTCTCGGGTGTTCAGATTGTGGGCGGCAGAGATGACATTCTGCACAGCGTTGAAAAATACAACATTGACAGAATTTACATTGCAATGCCCAGCGCATCAAAAGAAAACATCCGTGACATCGTCAACATCTGCAAAGAAACAGGCTGCGAAACAAAAACCCTGCCTGATTTTTACCAATACGTTAACAGCGGAATCACCGCAGGCGCACTCAAAGAAGTTTCTGTTGAGGATTTGCTCGGCAGAGAAACGATTGATGCGGATATGAACGAGGTTTTTAACCTCATCAAAGGCAAAACCATTCTTGTTACGGGCGGCGGCGGCTCAATCGGCAGCGAGCTTTGCAGGCAGGTTGCAGCGCATCAGCCCGAAAGACTGATAATTTTTGACATTTACGAAAATAACGCTTATGCAATTCAGCAGGAGCTGAAGGATAAATACCCCTCGATGAAGCTTGAGGTGCTCATCGGCTCGGTGCGTGACTCACGCAGACTGGACAGCGTATTTAAAAAATATCGACCCGATATTGTTTACCATGCGGCGGCACACAAGCACGTGCCTCTGATGGAGGACAGCCCGTGTGAAGCAATCAAAAACAACGTTATCGGCACTTACAAAACGGCGTATGCCGCTATGGTCAATAACTGCAGCCGCTTTGTGCTTATCAGCACGGATAAAGCGGTTAACCCCACAAACATAATGGGCGCAAGCAAGCGGCTTTGCGAAATGGTTATTCAGGCGTTTGACAGAAAAATCAAAGAAAACCGCCGTGAGGATATCCCCAGAATGTTTACCCACCTTGAAGAAGAAAAAAATCTCGGCTATAACGGCGTGGGTGATGCAAAAACAGAGTTTGTTGCGGTACGCTTCGGCAACGTGCTCGGCTCAAACGGCTCCGTTGTGCCTCTCTTTAAGCGCCAGATTGAAAACGGCGGCCCCGTAACGGTCACTCACCCCGAAATTATCCGTTACTTTATGACTATCCCCGAGGCTGTTTCGCTTGTGCTGCTTGCAGGTGCTTACGCAAACGGCGGCGAAATCTTTGTGCTGGATATGGGCTCACCCGTTAAAATTGATACCCTTGCACGCAACCTCATAAAACTCTCGGGTCTTAAGCCCGACGTTGATATCAGGATTGAATACACAGGCTTACGCCCCGGTGAAAAGCTCTTTGAAGAAAAGCTTATGGAGGAGGAAGGTCTTAAAACCACGCCCAATAAGCTTATTCACATCGGCAACCCGATTAAGTTTGACACCGACGTTTTCCAGAAAGAGCTTGAGGAGCTTATGCTTGCCGCTTACGAAAACAGCGACAGCGTAGCTGAGCTTGTTCAGAAAATGGTGCCTACCTACAAACGTGAAACAAACTAAACCCTTTAAACAGGAAAGAGGTCAGCAAATGCTCAACATTCCTTTCAGCCCGCCCGATATAACCGAAGCCGAAATCGCCGAGGTTTGCGAAGCTCTGCGCTCCGGCTGGATAACAACGGGCCCGAGAACAAAAGAATTTGAACGCAGGATAGCTGCATTCTGCGGCACGCAAATGGCAGCCTGCCTTAACTCGGCAACGGCGGCGCTTGAACTGAATCTGCGTGTGCTCGGCATCGGCGAGGGTGACGAGGTTATTGCGCCGGCTTACACCTACACCGCATCCGCATCGGCAGCAATCCACGTTGGCGCAAAGGTTATTTTTGTAGACAGCAGACCCGGTTCCTTTGAGATGGACTACGAAAAGCTTGAAGCGGCAATAACCCCCAAAACCAAAGCGATCATACCCGTTGACCTTGCAGGAATTATCTGCGATTACGATAAAATTTATGCTGCCGTTGAAAATAAAAAGCACCTCTTTGCCCCGTCAAGCAATATTCAGAGCGCAATGGGCAGAGTTGCGGTTGTTGCAGACTGCGCACACGCACTCGGTGCAACCCGTAACGGCAAAAACGCAGGCGAGATTGCCGATTTTTCGTCGTTCTCTTTCCACGCCGTCAAAAACCTAACAACCGCAGAGGGCGGTGCGGCAACGTGGAGAAGCATTGACGGTATCAGCGACGAGGAGCTTTATAAACAATATATGCTTTTCAGCCTTCACGGTCAGTCTAAAGACGCTCTTGCCAAAACAAAGGCGGGTGCGTGGGAATACGATATTGTCGGCCCGTGGTATAAATGCAATATGACCGACGTTACCGCCGCAATCGGCTTGAAACAGCTTGAAAGATACCCCGGTCTTATGGCGAGAAGAAAAGAAATTATTGCCGAATATGACAGGATTTGCGATAAGCTCGGCGTTATGCACCTTGAGCATTACGGCGCAAATCACTCAGGCTCGGGTCATCTTTATATATCAAGAATTCCCGGTATTAATGAAGAAACAAGAAACGCCATCATCACCGAAATGGCGGAAAGAGGCGTTGCAACCAACGTGCACTATAAGCCGCTGCCGATGATGACGGCTTACAAAAACCTTGGCTATGACATTGCCGATTTCCCCAACGCCTTTGATTACTTCAAAAACGAAATCACTCTGCCGCTTCACACAAAGCTGACGGATGCAGAGGTTGAATACGTTGCCGAAAATTTTGCAGAGGTTATCAAAAAACACGTTGGCTGATGACACATAAACAACCGTTTCGGTGCAGGTGCGGATATTATCCGCCCGAAACGGGCGATTCGTGAATCGCCCCTACAAAAACCGGTTTTGTTAAAAAAGTATGTTCAAGCGAAAGGAGACCTCTTATGCTTCTTAAAAAATGGGAAGACCTGCCAAAAGAAATGCAGCTGCCGGAGGTAAAAGAATATTACGATATCCTTTGTAAAAAGAAGGGGCAGCTTTTGCTCAAACGCATTTTCGACGTTACGGTTTCCTTTTGGCTTCTTGCTTTTCTTTCGCCAGTATTTCTTGCCCTTGCAGTTGCAATCAAGCTGGATTCAAAAGGTCCCGTTTTCTACCGCCAGGTCAGAGTTACGCAATACGGAAAAGAATTCCGCATTTTCAAATTCCGCTCAATGGTGACGGATGCGGACAAAGGCTCGCTGCTGACAGTCGGCGGCGATTCAAGAATAACCAAAACAGGCAGATTCATCCGCAAATATAAGCTCGATGAATTGAGCCAGCTCATCGACGTTTTCAGAGGAACAATGACCTTTGTGGGCACTCGCCCCGAAGTTCCCAAATACGTTGAAAAATACACGCCCGAAATGATGGCAACCCTTCTTCTGCCTGCAGGTATCACCTCGGAAGCAAGCGTCTATTATAAAGATGAAAACGAGCTTCTTGATGCCGCAGACGACGTTGAAAAAACCTATCTTGAGGTTGTGCTGCCCGATAAGATGAAATATAACCTTGCCGCCATCAGAAGTTTCGGCTTTGTTGACGATTTAAAGGTTATGATTCTGACAGTTACAGAGGTTTTCAAGTAAAAGCACCGCCGCAAAGACGGCTGAAAGGTGAAAAAAATGAAAAAAGAACAGAAAAAACATCTTGTTGCCCTGCTCACAAATAATGATGACGATATCTATTGCTTCCGCAAGGAGCTGATTGAAGAAATCATTGCCGCAGGCTATGAAATGCTCATCTCCTGCCCCGACGGCGAAAAATTTGAGCTTATGCGCCACCTTGAATACCGCTATGATGACCCCGTTATTGACAGGCGAGGCACAAACATTGTTGCGGATTTAAAACTGTTTTTGCATTATTTTTCGCTTTTCAGAAAAAATAAGCCGTCAGTTGTTCTTACTTACACGGCAAAGCCAAACGTTTATGCAGGCCTTGCAGCGTGGCTGCTGCGTATTCCTGTTATCAGCAACGTAACGGGCTTCGGCAGCGTGCTTAACGAAAGCGGCCTTAAGCAAAAGCTGATAATGGCTCTCTTTAAGTTTTCGTTCCGCCGCTCTGCGTGCGTTATGTTTCAGAATTCAACCAATATGAAGCTTGCCGAAGAAAGCGGTATGGTCAAGGGTGAGCACAGGCTCATACCCGGCTCGGGCGTTAACCCCGAGAGATATCCGCTTGCCCCCTACCCCGACGGCGGCAACGGCAAAGACGGAAAAAAGGTTGTTTTCAATTATATCGGCAGAATTCTGCACGATAAGGGCGTTGACGATTATATTGAAGCGGCCAAACGCATAAAGGCCGAATACCCCGCAACAGAATTCAATATGCTCGGCTTCATTGAACCCACGGAGATGCACTACGCAGACCTGCTCAAGGAGCTTGAAGAAAAGGGCATTGTAAAATACAGAGGCAGCCAAAAGGATATCAAGCCCTTTGTTGCCGCCTCGCACGCAACAATCCACCCCTCCACCTACGGCGAGGGAATGAGCAACGTTTTGCTTGAAAGCGCTTCATCGGGCAGACCCGTTATTTCAACGGACAACCCCGGCTGTATGGAAACCTTTATTGACGGCGAAACAGGCTTTCTCTATCACGGCGGCGACGTTGACGCCCTGTGCAATCAGATTAAAAAATTTCTCGCCCTGCCCAATGCGGAAAGAAAAACGATGGGCGAAAAAGGCAGAGAATACATAAAAGCAAATTTCTCACGCAAAATCGTTACCGATGCATATCTTGAAAAAATCAACACTCTGTGTAAATAAAGGAAGGATATACTATGTTCAGCAATCTTTATGAAAAAATAATTGCAAAAGAAGAAAAGATTTCTCTCGTCGGTCTGGGCTACGTGGGTATGCCCATTGCCGTTGCGTTTGCAAAAAAGGCAGACGTTATCGGCTACGACCTGAACGCCAAGAAGATTGAGCTTTACAAAAGCGGCATTGACCCCACTCTTGAGGTCGGTGACGATGCAATCAAGGCAACAACGGTTGAATTCACCGCTGACGAAGCAAAGCTGCGTGAAGCAAAATTCCACATCGTTGCCGTGCCCACACCTGTTAACGATGACCACACACCCGATCTCACTCCCGTTGAGGGCGCATCAAGAATCCTCGGCAGAAACCTTGTTAAAGGCTCCGTTGTTGTTTTTGAATCAACGGTTTATCCCGGCGTAACAGAGGACGTGTGCGTGCCCATTCTTGAAAAGGAATCGGGTCTTAAATGCGGCGTTGACTTCAAAATCGGCTATTCACCCGAGAGAATCAACCCCGGTGATAAGGTTCACCGCCTTGAAACAATCGTTAAAATCGTTTCGGGTATGGACGAAGAAACCCTTGACGTTGTTGCAAAGGTTTATGAGCTTGTTGTTGAGGCAGGCGTTCACCGTGCGGAGAGCATCAAGGTTGCCGAAGCTGCAAAGGTTATTGAAAACAGCCAGCGTGATATAAACATTGCTTTTATGAACGAGCTTTCAATCATCTTCAACAAAATGGGCATAGACACAAAGGCTGTGCTTGAAGCTGCGGGCACAAAATGGAACTTCCTTAAATTCTTCCCCGGTCTTGTCGGCGGCCACTGCATCGGCGTTGACCCCTATTATCTTACATACAAAGCGGAGCAGATCGGCTACCACAGCCAGGTTATTCTTGCAGGCAGACGCATTAACGACGATATGGGCAAATACGTTGCCGAAAACGTTGTTAAAAAGCTCATTGCCGCTGGCAAAAACGTTAAGGAGGCAAAGGTTGCAATCCTCGGCTTCACTTTTAAGGAAAACTGCCCCGACACCCGTAACACAAGGGTTATTGACATAGTAAACGAACTTAAGGAATACGGCATCACGCCCGTTATTGCCGACCCCGTTGCCGACAAGGAAGAAGGCAAGAGCCATTACGGCCTTGAGTTTGCGGATATTTCCGATATCAAGGATATGGACGCGGTTATCCTTGCCGTTGCTCACACGGAATTTTCGGCTTTCTCAATGGGCGAAATTGACGCTATGTTTGCTGAAGGCGGCAATGATGGCAAAGTGCTCATCGACGTTAAGGGCGTGCTTGACAGAAAGGCTTACACAGAAGCAGGCTATCAGTATTGGAGGCTTTAAAAATGGGCTACAGACACCTTGTTTTTCCTGAAAATTCACTTTTTCTTGTAACGGGCGGCGCAGGCTTCATCGGCTCAAACCTGTGCGGCGCAATTCTTGAAATGGGTTACAAAGTCCGTTGCCTTGATGACCTTTCAACAGGCTTTCAGGCAAACGTTGATATGTTTGCCGATAACCCGAATTATGAATTCATCAAGGGTGATATCAAGGACCTTGACACCTGCATAAAAGCGTGCGAGGGCGTTGACTACGTGCTCAACCAGGCGGCTTGGGGCAGCGTGCCCAGAAGCATTGAAATGCCGCTTTTCTACTGTGCAAACAACATCAGCGGCACGCTCAATATGCTTGAAGCCGCAAGAATAAACGGCGTTAAAAAGTTTGTTTATGCCTCCAGCTCATCCGTTTACGGCGACGAGCCGAATCTGCCCAAAACAGAGGGCAGAGAGGGCAACCTGCTTTCACCCTATGCGCTCACAAAGCGCTGCGACGAGGAATGGGCAAAGCAGTACACAAAGCATTACGGGCTTGACACCTACGGAATGCGCTATTTCAACGTTTTCGGCAGAAGGCAGAATCCCGACGGCGCATATGCCGCAGTTATTCCCAAATTCATCAAGATGCTTATGAACGGCGAAACGCCCACCATCAACGGTGACGGCAGACAGAGCCGTGACTTCACATATATTGACAACGTTATCGAAGCTAACCTCAAAGCGTGCCTTGCTCCCCACGAGGCTGCAGGCGAAGCGTTCAACATCGCTTACGGCGGCAGAGAATATCTGATTGATATTTATTACGCCCTTACAAAGGCTCTCGGAGTTGAAATTGAGCCGAATTTCGGCCCTGACAGAGCGGGCGATATCAAACACAGCAACGCCGACATCTCGAAGGCAAAGAATATGCTCGGCTATGACCCCGATTATGATTTTGCAAAGGGTCTTGCCGAAGCAATAAACTGGTATAAGGAAAACTTATGAGCAAGGGAACAATAATCTATTACGGCGGCTTCACCCTGCCCGATAAAAGCGCTTCGGCAAACAGAGTTGTTTCAAACGGTAAAATCTTTGCTGCACTCGGCTACAAAACCGTTTTCATCGGTGCGGCAAGGAGCGAAGAGAGCTTTGACGGCCTGCGTGCGGTTGAAGGCTGCGCCGATATGTTTGAGCATTCTCACCCCAAAACCGCCAAACAGTGGCTTGCTCATATGGTGAGCGTTGAGCATATTGAAGCCGTTGCCGCAGAATACGGCGACGTTTGCAGAATTATCCTTTACAACGTACCGATGCTCACCCTGCTCAAAGCAAAAAAAGTTTTTTCAAAAAAGAATATAAAGGTCTGCTACGACTGCACGGAATGGACAAAAGACACCGACGGCTCGCTCCCCAAGCGTATTTTTAAGGCGATTGACGAATTCTTCATCAGCAATTTTGCTCACAAGGCTGCCGACGGAATGATTGCCATAAGCTCAATGATGCAGAAAAAGTATAAAAGCGCAAAAAACCTGCTGATTCTGCCGCCGCTGATTGATTTGAACGATTCAATCTGGCATCAGACGCCCGAAAATCACGGCGATGCCTTTGAATTCTGCTTTGCAGGCATACCCGACGGCAAGAAAGAGAGCCTTGACAAGGCGGTTGAAGCGTTTCTTTCGCTTGGCAAAGCAAACGCCCGTCTGCGAATCATCGGCATAACCGAAGCGGATTTCAACGGCATCTATCCCGCTTTTGCCATTCCCGAAAATGCAAAAAACAAAATTACGTTTATGGGCAGGCTCGCTCACGCCGAAACAATAAAACACGTGCTCGGCTGCGACTGCTATATATTCATCAGACGCTCCGATAAGCGCAACAACGCAGGCTTCCCCACAAAATTTGCAGAAGCCTTCACCTGCGGCGTGCCCGTTATCACAACCGACGTGAGCGACGTCGGCTCATATATTGAAAAAAGCGGCAGAGGTAATCTGCTTAAAAGTATGGCGGTCAATGATATTGCCGAAGCTATGCTTTGCCGCATTGAAAACAAAACGGCGGCAAAGGCACTTGACGATACTTTCCACTATGAAAACTACGTTCAACAAACAGAGGGTTGGCTAAGATAAAACGAAAGGGGTAGGGTTATGCAATTTTCCGATAAGCAAAAAAGGCAACTCAAGTATTATGAACTTGAAAGCCTTGTCTATCGTGTATCTGACCACATGCCTAAAAGGTTTTATAAAAGAACACGATACGGTGAAAGGAAATTTCTTTCAACTGAGGACGGCAGAAAAGAAATTATCGCTCTGGTTAACGGAAACAAACCGTTTATGGTTGGCAGATACGGCACAAGCGAAGGCAGGGCTTTGGCTGAGTATTACCAAATCAAATTCGGCTACAGAAAAGATTATCTGCCCAGAACAAAGCAATTTCTCTGCTGCAATGCCGGCTTTTTCCCTGACGATACAAATTTAATAAACCGTTGGGGTGAGCTTCTCTCAGACCTTTCTCCTGAATGCGATATATTGGGTATTATGAATTTTTACTGCGAGGGCTGGATTGTTGAAAATTTATGTCCGAATGCCCTTCTGATGCCAAACGGCGGAATTGCTTCTGCCGCCAAAGGGTATACCCATTGCCTCGAAGGCAAAAAAATTCTCGTTATTTACCCTATGAACAAAACCATTGAGTCACAGTATTTTAATAACAGAGAAAAGATTTTCCCCGGCAGCAATGCTTTGCCTGAATTCGAATTGCAAACGCTTAAAGCAATAAACACCCAGGCAGATGAAGTTGACCCCAGATTCCCAACCTGGTTTGATGCCCTTGATTATATGAGCGAAGAGGTTGCAAAACGTGACTTTGATATAGCGCTTGTTGGTTGCGGAGCTTATGGCTTCCCACTTGCAGCCAGAATAAAACAAATGGGGAAATCCGCAATCCATATGGGTGGAGCAGTACAGACACTGTTCGGCATTAAAGGCGGAAGAGGACTTAACAATTCTTATATCAGAAATTTATATAATGAATACTGGGTCTGGCCGGATGAAAATGACAGACCGAAAGGCTCTGAAAAAGTTGAAAACGGTTGCTATTGGGCACCGATTGAAAAATAACTACAACTACCAAACTTAAATGAAAGGAGGCTGAATATGCTCAAAAACGGGATTTCACTCGGATTGGTTCAAAAAATAGCGGTTCTTTATCTCGTTATCTGGACTCTTTCGCCTCCGTTTCAGGTTGATATGATTTACAGGCTTATTGCCCTTGCCAGTGCGGTTGTCTGGGTTGCAATCTGGTTTATCAGAGAAAACCCGATCCGCCTGGGGCACGAACAAGCCGGCGCAATATTCTTTTTGGTTGCGGTTATGATTGTTGTTTACGTTGAGCAATATGAGCTTGAAAGCCTGATAAAGCAGATTGCACTGATAATGCTTGTTATCTGCTTTATGATGAACTATTTTTATGACGATAAATGGGACGAGCTTTACGGCATCGTGCCGGTTATTTTGATTCTGCTCACGGTGTTCAACTACAAAACCTTTTCGATTCTTGTTGAAGACCACACAATCGCCAGAACTCTTGTGCGTGATGACGAATCAACCTATGAATACCTTAGGCAAGGCATCGGCGGCTATAGCCTGATTTATCCCCAGGTCTGTATAAGTCCCCTCGTTTTTGCGTGGATAATCAAAGCCTTTAAAGGCAACAAAGCTTTTTTTGTTATCGGCATCGCCTGGGCATATACTTTTTTGAGGGTTCTTGAGCTTGCCGGCTATTCAATTGCCCTTTTTGCTACCGTGGCAGGTCTGCTTATTCTGCTCTTCTACAGAGGCAAAAGCGCAACCGTTGCAATGCTTGTTACCGTTGCCCTTTTCGTTGCGGTTATGGCATCAATTATGTATATCCCTGCATTCAGAAACTGGATTCTTGAAACCTTTGACGGCACTGCCGTTGCAAGAAAGGTTCATGATCTCGTTACCCCCTCGGCGGATTCAGGCGTAACAGGAGACTCAATTGAAGTACGCATTCAGGCTTATACAAACAGCATAAAAGATATTTTCAGATATCCCGTTATCGGTTCGCTCTGGCGTGAAAACGGCGGCGGACACTCCGCAGTGCTTGACACCTTCTCTAAATACGGTCTGCTCGGCGGCTATGCGCTTGTGATGATGTTTTATCACGTGCCGCTTCACTATAAGCATATGACAAACAACAGGTTCGTCGTTGCCACAACAAATGCCGCTCTTGTTACCTATATGTTTGTTTCAATACTCGATTCGTTCAACTACTCATTCACCTGCGCAATTATGATTGTTGCGCCGCTTCTGCTTGAAGACATCATAAAATGGACGGGGGCTGAAAAAATATGAAAGTTTTATGGACAGTTAACTTAATCCCCGGCGCAGTCACTGCAAAGCTCGGCAAAACCTCCGAGGTACTCGGCGGCTGGGTTGAGTCAATGGCGGCTCAGCTCACCAAATCCGGCGGCATTGAGCTCGGCATTGTCTGCAAATGCGAAGAAAAGCTTGAATTCCTTGAAAAAATTGACGGCATAACGTATTTCAGCCTGTATTATACCCCGTCAACTCCCCTTGCCGAACTCGAGCAGAAATGCGACGCTATCGTTGAACGCTTCAAGCCCGATATCGTTAACATTGAGGGTACCGAATTTTTGCACGCAAGAGCAATGCAGCTCACCGCAAAAAAGAGAAGTATTCCTGCCGTTGTTTCGCTTCAGGGCATACTCAACGGCCAGTATGCTTACCAGTGCGGTCAGCTTCAGGTTGACGATATGATGTTTTCAAAATCGCTGACCGAGATTTTTGCAGGCTGGATAATGCACCTGCGCAAAACAAGATGGTATAAACCCAGAATGAAAGCCGAAAAAGAGATAATCGAAAACGCAGATTATATTCTCGGCAGAACAACCTGGGACAGGGCACACTCCTACGCCATCAATCCCACAGCAAAATATTATCCCTGCAGCCGCATTCTGCGGGCTCCGTTCTATCAGGAAAAATGGAGCGCCGACAAAATGCAGCGGCACTCAATCTACATCGGCAACGGCTACCACGCACTCAAAGGCGTTCACTTTGTTGTTATGGCTCTGCCCTATCTCATCAAAGAATATCCCGACGTCAAGGTTTACGTTGCAGGCTACAAACCCTATACGGATAACGATAAGCGTTCCCCTCTCAAAAAAGGCTATGCCGCTTATCTCAAAAAGCTTATCGCCGACCTCGGCGTTGAAAACCACGTTGAATTTACAGGTCCTCTCAAAGCTCCCGAGGTTGCAAAAAAACTTGCAGGCGTCAATGCTTATGTTTTGTGCTCGGCGGTTGAAAACAGTCCCAACACCCTGGGCGAAGCAATGATGGTCGGCACACCCTGCGTTTCGGCATACGTTGGCGGCGTTGCGGATATGGCAACTGACGGCAAGGAAGCACTTTTTTACAGAAACGATGACCCGAAGCTTCTTGCCTGGAATTTGAAACGTGTTTTTGACAGCGACGAGCTTGCGCTTTCGCTTTCTGAAAACGGCAAGAAAAAGGCACTTATCAACCACGACCCCGAAAGAAACGTGCAGATGCTTATTGATGCTTATACAGATATATTGAAGGAGAAATAATATGAGCCTTGCGCCGATTATAATATTCGTCTATAACCGTGCAGACCACTTCACGCAGACGTATAACGCACTTGCCGCCTGCAAGGAAGCAAAAGAGTCAGAGCTTTATATCTTTTCTGACGGAGCAAAAAACGAGGCGGGTAAACAAAAGGTTGACGAGGTGCGTGCCGCCGTTGCCGCAATCAAAAATGCGGGTGACTTCAAGGCGGTTACCGTTACCGAAAGCCCCGTTAACAGAGGTCTTGCGGCATCGGTCATTGCAGGAGTTACCGAGGTAATAAACAAACACGGCAAAGCAATTGTAGTTGAGGATGACTGCAAGGTTTCACCCCATTTTCTCACTTACATCAACGGCGCACTCGATTATTATGAAAGCAACAAAAAAATCGGCTCAATTGCAGGCTACACGCCAATGATTGATTTGCCCGATTACTATAAACACGACGTTTTTGCCGCTTACCGCTCCTGCAGCTGGACATGGGCAACCTGGGCAGACCGTTGGGAAGGCGTTGACTGGGAATTAAAGGCTATGGGCGATTTTTACCGTTCACCCAAGCTTATCAGAAAACTTAACGCCAACGGCAGCGACAGATTCATCCGCCTTTACCGCCAGACCAAAGGCAACGGCAGCTCGTGGTCGGTGCGTTTCGGCGCTCATCTTGTCAAAAAAGATTTGCTCACGGTTTATCCCCGTTATTCATACAACAGCAACATCGGCTGCGATGAATCGGGCGTGCACAGCAAATCAGACGATGCCGAAAAAATGCGTGTTGATTTAACAAAGGCAATCGCTGACCCTGTTTTTGCTGATGTTAATATTGACAAAAGAATTCAGAAAACTCTCAAAAAGCATTATTCCTACGGCTTCGTTTCGGAAACCAAAAAATTCATTGCAACGGTTTTAATCGTTATCAAAGAAAGATTAAAGGGTTAATTCTATGAATAATCAACCTCTTATCAGCGTAATAATTCCCGTTTATAACGTTGAAAAATATCTGCGTGAATGCGTTGAGAGCGTAATAAATCAGACGTATAAGAATATCGAAATCATTCTTGTTGATGACGGCTCAACCGATTCTTCGGGTGATATCTGCGAAGAATACATTGAAAAAGATTCCCGTGTAACGGTAATTCACCAAAAAAACAGCGGTCCGTCAAAAACCAGAAACACGGGGCTCGAAAACGCAAACGGCAAATATATATATTTTCTCGACAGCGACGATTACATTGAAAACAATGCGCTTGAGCTGCTGACCGAAGCAGCGGAAAGCAACGGCGCAGACCTTGTGTTTTTTCAAGCTCATTCGTTTGCCGATAACGGCGATGAAATCAGACAGGGCTACACCGTAAAAGGCACTTACGAGCCGAAAAGCGGCTATGATATGCTGGCTGAACTTCATAAAAACAAAGATTATCATTGTGCAATATATCTGCTTTTCATCAGCCGTTCACTTCTTGAAAGCAACAAAATATCGTTCCTTGAAACCGCATACTGCTCCGAGGATATGCTTTTCACATATCAGGTTTTCTGCTCTGCAAAAAAAGCCGTTCAATGCAAAAACACGCTCTGCCACAGGCGATACCGTGACGGCTCGATTGTTACCTCAAAGAAAACAGAGCGTCACTTCCGCAGCTGCCGTGACGTTTACGGAGAAGTAAGAGATTTTTCAGAAAAAATCGGCAAAACAGGCGACTTTATGGCAACGGAATACACAGTTCGCTGCGCTTACAATGCACTTGATACGTTTAAAATGATTTCCAAAGCAGACCGTAAGCTCTGCAAGACCGAATACAAAGCACTCAAAAAAGAACTTCTTGCTTGCAACGCCCACGGCAACAAAGCGTTAAAAATGCGTTGTTACGGCAAAACGTTCTGGTTCATATATAAAATTTTTGAAAAGGTTTTTAAATGATGAGTAACAAAAAGCTTATGTTCATAATGCCCGTTATGAAGGGCGGCGGTGCCGAAAAGGTTGCCGCATTACTCCTGAATGAATTTAATAAAAACGGCTTTGAATGTGAGCTTGTTCTCACAAACTCCGACAGAGGCGAGATTGTTGACAGAGGACTTGATTCCGCCGTCAGAATTACCGTTCTGCGTGAGCTCTTCGGCAAATGCAACGTTTTTAAAAGGCTGTTCGTTGCCGCTTTCAGAGCCTTCGCCTCGCTGATTTGCAAAATACCCGAGGCACTCGGAATAAGTGTGCCTGCAAGCCTTGCCTGCCTTTCGTTCAAAGCACAGTATTATGACGAACTGAAAGCTCTGAAAAAGGTAATTTCAAAAAGTCACGATGCAAAAATAATATCGTTTCTTCAGCCGTCGATTCCCCTCACCCTGCTTGCGGCAAAGGATTTGCCCAACAGAGTTGTAGTTTCCGAAAGAGCCGACCCCTACAGGCTGCTCAAGAAACGCTACGGCTATAAATTTATCAAAAAATATTATCAGCGTGCCGACGCCGTTGTTTTTCAGACCAACGATGCAAAAGCCGCTTACCCCGAAAACATCTCCGCCAAGGGCACGGTTATCTTTAACCCCATTAATGATAAGCTCCCCGAGCCTTATTTTGGTGAAAGAGAAAAATACATCACCACCTTCTGCCGCATTTCAAGGCAGAAAAATCTGCCGCTGCTTGTTGAGGCGTTTGCAGATTTTCACAAGGATTACAGCGATTACAGGCTTAAAATCATCGGCGAACCGCAAAATGCCGACGATGAAGCCGCCCTCAACGAAACAAAAGACCTTGCCGATAAGCTCGGCGTTACCGAGCGCATTGACTTTGAACCGTTCAGCGCACAGGTACACGATTTGATTATCCGTGATATGATGTATGTCAACTCCTCGGATTATGAGGGTATGTCCAACGCAATGCTGGAGGCAATGGCTATCGGTATGCCCGTTATCTGCACCGACTGCCCCATAGGCGGTGCAAACGCAGTTATAAACAGCGGCGAAAACGGCATACTGACAGAAGTCGGCAATGTAAAAGAAATGAGCAATGCAATGAAAAAAATCGCAGGCGACAAAGCTTTTGCCGATAAACTTTCACACAACGCCGCAAAAATCAGAAACGAAATGTCACTTGAAAACATCGCAAAAAAATGGACGGAGCTGTTATGATGAAAAAACAGTTGCTTATCGTTGCCCATCACCTGACCATCGGCGGAGTGCAGAAGTCACTGATTTCCGCCCTCAAAGCCATTGACTATGACAAATATGACGTTATTCTTTATCTTCGCAAAAACAGAACGGAGCTTTTGCCGTTAATTGACGAAAGAGTTAACGTAATCATAAACAAAGACCCCAACCGTTATTACAGAAAGCCTTTTGCGCTTATTCTGCAATTGAGAATGATGCTCGCAAAGCTTATCGGCAAAAAGGATAAGGCAAAGGCTCTGAACAATATTCTTGAAGAAAAAATCCGTCAGAAAGCGATGGAATATGAGCGCAGAACATATTTTGCTTCGGCTCACTATGACGTCGCCGTTGCCTATGTGCAGGGCTACGTTGCTCTTTTTGTTGACAGATATATTGACGCCGATAAAAAGATAATATTCTATCATACCAGCACAAACGAAAACCCCGAGCTGAACGGCAGAATAATAAATAATTTCTCGGCAATCGGTGCTCTTCACAGTCAGCAGAAAACATTGATTGAAGAATGGTATCCCGAAACCAAAAGCAAAATCAGAATTGTTGAAAACTATACGGATAAAGAGATGCTTATTTCACAGAGCAAAGAGATTTCTCTGCCCGAAACAGACAAAACCGTTATCTGCTCCTGCGGCAGATTTGCCCCCGTCAAAGGCTTTGACCTTGCCGTTAACGCAGCAAAAATGCTAAAAGAAAGCGGCACCGATTTTATCTGGTACTTTGTGGGCGACGGCCCCGAAAGAGGCAAGCTCGAAGGTCTGATTGCCGAATACGGCTTAAATGACAGCATTGTTATAACGGGAATGCAGAAGAACCCCTACCCCTATATGGCGGCGTGTGATATTTACGTTCAGCCGTCATACGAGGAGGCTCTGGGTTTAACAATCCTTGAAGCTCACAGGCTCGGCAGACCCGTTATCACAACCGCAACCGTTGGCGGCAAGAAGCTTGTTGAAAGCGGCAAAAACGGTGTTGTGTGCGAAATTTCGGCAGATTCGCTTGCGGAAAGCATAACAGCTCTGCTCGGTGATAAAGAAAGATATTCCGCTATTATAAACAACCTCAAAGCAACCGATTATTCGCAAGAATTTGAAAAATACAAGGAGCAGTGGCAGGCTCTGTTAGACGATTAAAAAGAGGTGAAAGCATTGAAATTCAGCATACTTGTCCCCGTTTATAACGTTGAGCAATATCTTGAGCAGTGTGTTGATTCATTGCTTGACCAGACTTACACAGGCGAATACGAAATTATTCTTGTTGACGACGGTTCAACCGATTCTTCGGGCAAAATCTGCGACACATACGCTGAAAATCACCCCAAAAAAGTAAAAGTGATTCACAAAAGAAATGAGGGGCTTGTTTCCGCAAGGCAGGCAGGTCTTGCGGCTGCGCAGGGTGAATACACACTCTTTATTGACTCTGACGATTTTGCAGAGCTTGATTTGCTTGAAAGTATAGACGGAACTCTTGACAGCAATCCGTTAACAGATGTCGTTGTGTTTAATATGAATTATTTCAGCAGCAATCAAAAAGCTGCAAGAAAAACACCGTTTGAGCAAGCAGAAACCGTTTACACCGCAGAAAATAAAACGCAGCTATTCGATTTGCTGATAACCACGCCGTTTGTAACGTCGCTTTGCCTTAAAGCTGTTAAAACCGAACTGTTCAAAAGCGACTCCACAGACTACCGCCTTTATTACGATAAGAATATGGCAGAGGATTTATTCAGGTCAATTCCTTTGCTCACCGCTGCAAACAAAACCGTTTATCTTAATAAACCGCTGTATAACTACCGCACAAACGATGCAAGCATCTCACGCTCATTCAGACCTGAAACAATCAAAAAGAAAAACACGCTCTACGTTTATGACAGGTTCAAAGAATATCTGCCTTTGTGGAGTATGGATACGCCCGAATACCGTCATAAGCTCAATGCACGCTGGCTGGGCGAAACCATGTATACCTTCAGGCAATATTATGAAAACGTTTCCCCAAAAGAAAGAAATGCTGTTCTGAACTTTGACTGGAGCTCAATGCTGCCCGAAGAAGCAAAGAGCGATACAAAGAATCCTTATGAAAACGAAGTGAACCGTTCGCTTTGCGGTTGGCTGACGGATAAAAGGTATTTTAAAATCCGTTTTTACTTTTTCAAAAAAAGAACACGCAAAACCATCAAAAAACTTCTGAAACGAGGAAGATGAATGAAAATCAGCATCGTTGTTCCCGTATACAATGCGGAAAAATATCTTTCCGAGTGCATCGAATCAGTTATCAGCCAGACAGCCGATAACTGGGAGCTGATTCTTGTTAATGACGGCTCAACCGATTCTTCCGGCGAAATCTGCAACTCTTATGCAAAAAAGTACGGCGAAAAAATCTTCGCCTTTCACAAAAATAACGAGGGGCAGTTCCTAACAAGAAAATACGGAATTATGAAATGCACGGGCGATTACGTCGGTTTCCTTGATGCCGATGATTTGCTTGAGGCTGATTATGTCAAAACTCTTTCGCGCAGCGCCGAGGTCTTTGGTTATCCGGACGCCGTTTGTTTCGGCTTTGTGCAGTTCGGCGGCAAAGAAGAAAAAGAAACAAAAATTGCAGACGCTGCTGCTCATTATAAAACAGCCGAAGAAAGAAAAACCGTTTATACACAGATTATCGGCGGCAATCTGAGCGGCTCATTGTGTTCAAAGATTTTCAAAAGAGAAATCATAACCGCCAATATTCCCGACGAGAGCATTGTATGTTCAAAGCGATATGCGGAGGACGCATATCATTCGTTTGACGCTCTGGCAAAATCGGGCTCCGTTCTGCTTCTGCCAAATGTTCTTTACAGATACAGAAGCAACGAACAGGGTTTTTCACAGGGTTTTGATTCAAGAGACCCCGATTATTTCAACTCAAAATATCTTTATGAGCTTCTGGAGGGCAATCTGCCGATTATGGGGCTTGACGATGCCGAAACACGGGCTGCTCTTTATAATCGCAACTTTAATGAAACGGCTTATTATATGCTTAAATATTACAGAGCCGCCAAAACCAAGGAGCGCAAAAAAGAGATAATCGACTTTGACTGGAGCACTTATCTGCTTGAAGGTACGCTTGAACACATCAAGAATCCCTCAAACTGCAAAAAAACTTATCTGAACGTCTGGAACGCATTCAGGAAAAAGAAATATTTTGAAATCGCATTCAGAGAAAGATTCAAAAAATATATAGGATGGTAATTGATATGGAACTGAAAAACGGGCTTGTGTCTGTCATAATGAGCAATTACAACACGCCCGAAGAATTTCTGCGTGAAGCCATAGAAAGCATACTCAATCAGACGTATTCAGATTTTGAACTCATAATTGTTGATGACTGCTCAACCGATAATTCGCTTGATATTATCGCATCTTATGATGACCCGAGAATAGTGTTGCTTAAAAACGAAGAAAATCTGGGCATAACCAAATCGCTTAACCGTGCGCTGAAAACCGCAAAAGGCGAATATATTGCACGAATGGACGGCGATGATATAGCCTTACCCGAAAGATTTGAAAAGCAGGTTGCTTTGCTGACCGAAAACCCCGACGTTATTGTTTGCGGCACCTGGGTTGAGCTGATCGGCGACGGTGCAAGCAAGTTAAAAGAAAAAAACTCTTGCAAAAAACTGCCCGACAGAGAAACCCACCAAATCAATCTTCTTTTCGGCAACCACCTCAATATTATCCACCCAACGGCTATGTTTAACCACAGACTGCTGAAAGAAAACGGAATATCCTATAACGAAAACTATATTTTTGCTCAAGACTACAGAATGTGGGTTGAATGCAGCAAAAGCGGCAGACTTGCAAACGTATCCGAAATACTTTTTAAATACAGAATTCACGGCAAGGCGGTTTCCGTGAGCAAAAAAGCCGTTCAGACCGAATGCACAAAAAATATTATGGCGGAGCAGCTTTCGTGGCTCGGTCTTGAAATGCCCGGGGATTGGGAAACAACCCATTTTGCCCTTCTCACAGGCAGAAAACCGTTTGATTTAAGATTTAAAAAATGGATTAAAACCATAATCAGGGCAAACAAAAAGCACAAGGTTTTCAATCATAAAAAACTTAAAAATATTTTGTGGTCAAAATGGACTGAAACGGTTTATTTTGAGTTTGCCAAAACAAAAAAGCTCGGCGTTATCCTGAGCCTGCCTTTGTTCTGCTACCCGAAACTGCTTGAAATCAAAAAATCACGTTCATCTAAGGAGGTAAACTGATGTCAACTTCAAACAATATAGCTGTCAGCATTATCGTTCCGGTTTACAACGCAAAGGAGTACCTTCGCAAATGCCTTGACAGCGTTGTTAATCAAACTCTAAAAAACGTTGAAATTATTTTCATCGATGACGGTTCAACTGACGGTTCCTCCGAGATTTGCAAGGAATACGCCGCCAAGGATGAACGAATCATCTATTATAAAAAAGAAAACGAAGGTCTTGCCGCCGCACGCCAGGACGGAATTGAAAGAGCAAGCGGCGAATATGTCGGCTTTGTTGATTCCGATGACTGGCTTGAACTTAATATGTATGAGCGTATGTATTCCGCAGCGGTCAAAGAAAATGCCGACGTTGTTTTCTGCAACTGCTATGTGGATGAAGATAAAAAAAATGATTATTACCTTGAGCCGGGCGTTTATGACAGAGAAAGAATAGAAAAAGAAATTCTTCCCCGTTCTCTTGCCGCACTCACGCCCAAGGGTGCCAACGATGTTATCAGATGGTGCAACTGGCTCAGGATTTACCGTCTTTCGTTAATAAAGGATAATAACATTGCTTTCGGCAGAGGCTTCCGCCGCAGCCAGGATTTGCAGCTCACATTTGAAACTGCTCTGTGTGCACAAAAATATGTTTCTCTCAATGATGAATACCTCTATCACAACCGTTCAGATAACTCAAATTCTCTTTCAAGAGGTTACACAAAAAATTACTGGCCGCTTATCCGCCCTCTTATTGACAAGCTGTACGAGGATGTTGCAAATTACAAAAAGCAGGATTTAACTTATAATATGCACCTTTGTGCCTTCTTCTTTGCGGTGAACGGCGTTCAGAATGAATATGAAAAAAGCAGCTTCGGCTTTTTCAAAAAGCTGAAAATGCTGGATGAGGTTGTCAAAGACCCCGTTATTCGCAACGCAATCAAATACGTTGACCCGTCAAAGCTCAACAGCTATTACAGAATGGTTTATAACGGTATCAAAGGCGGCAGCGGACTTGCAGTTTATCGCAGCTATTTCAAAGCTCACCTTCTTGACGATATCTATAAACCCTTCGTCAGAAAGCTTGCCAAAAGCAAGCTGATGAAAAAGATTTTTAAAAATAAACTCGGATAACTTTTTCAGCGAAAATTATTTTATTTTCTCAGAAAGGAGTCCCGTATGTCTGAAGAACTGATTATAACTTTCAGCTATTACGGCATAGGCGGAGCGCAAAGAAGAGCCTTTGCCCTGGCTGATAATTTTGCCAAAAACGGCTATGACGTTTACGTGGCTGCCGTTTTGGGCAGCGACTCTACCATCACCGAAAACAACTATTATAACGTTGATGAACGAATAAAGCTTGTGCTTATCCCCGATTATTATGATGCCCGCAAAAAAGAAAAGCACATTGTTGAAAGCGAAGAAAAAACAAAAAAGCAGATTTCTTTTTTGAAAAAGCTTCAGTTTATATTTCAGCCGTTCAAAAAACTCATAAAAAAAATCAATTACCGCATTGACGGTTTAAGAAAAATAAACCCCTTAAGAGCATTTATGCTCTCTCACAAAGGCGCAACGGTAATCAACTTTGGTTTTAATATTTATGATTATACTTATTTTGCAACCAGGGGCTTGAATTGCAAGCTCGTTTATGCCGAAACAAACGCATCCAATAAATACAGCTCCGACAAATTCTTTGAGCAAACAAAAAAGCAAATCAAAAAGTCCTCGGCGCTGATTTTTCAAACGGCGGAAGAGCAGGCTGACCACGGCATAACGGGCAACAAAAAAGCTTTCGTTATCAACAACCCGATAAAGCCTGACCTGCCCGAGCCGTTTTTGGGCGAGCGCAACAAAACAATCGTCAATTTCTGCCGTCTTTCGCGGCAAAAGAATCTGCTTCTTCTCATCAAAGCGTTCGAAAAGCTTCACCGTGAATTTAAAGATTATAAGCTCGAACTTTATGCAGACACAGCCGACCCCAATAACGCTCTATATAAAAAAGAACTTACGGATTATATTTGTGACAACGGACTTGAGAATTGCGTTTTTATTCTTCCGCCGTCGCAGGATATACATAACGTAATCATCAAAAGTGCAATGTTTGTTTCGTCATCGGATTACGAGGGAATCTCAAACTCAATGATTGAGGCTATGGCAATAGGTCTGCCGTGTGTTTGCACCGATTGCGGCGGAGGCGGCGCAAGAGAAATGATAACCGACGGCGAAAACGGTCTGCTTGTGCCCATCGGCGATGCAGACGCTCTGAAAAACGCAATGGCCAGAATGATAACAGAAAAAGGTCTTGCCGAAAAATGCGGCAAAAACGCCGCCGAAATCAGAAACACCCACTCATTGGAAAAAATATCCAAAAAATGGCTTGAAGCCATAGAAAAAGTTTAAACGGAGAATTGATATGTTGATTTTGGAAAAAGCGCATAAGCTCAAGCGCAAGGCTGTTAAGTGTTATAATAAGTATTTTACTGTTGAAGACAGATACTCAAGCATTCTTCCCGATAAAAAACACATAGAAAAGGTGTATCTCGAAAGAACGGGAAAAGAATTAAATTTAAAAAACCCAAAAACGTTTAACGAAAAATGCAACTGGTTAAAGCTTTATGACAGAAAACCCATATACACTGTTATGGCGGATAAATATCTGGCAAGGCAATATATAAGCGAAAGAATCGGCTCAGAACATCTTATTCCTCTGCTGGGTGTATGGGACAATGCGGATGAAATTGATTTTGATAAGCTCCCTGATAAATTTGTTATCAAATGCAACCACGATAACGGTGTTATAATATGCCGCAACAAAGCTGAACTTGATTTTGAAGCTGTCAGAAAAAATCTTAACGGCAGACTTCAAAGAGATTATTACAGAAAAAACAGGGAATGGCCTTATAAAAATATCCCCAGAAAGATTATTTGCGAAAAGCTTTTGGAGAATTCTGACGGCAACCAGCTTTTGGAATACAACGTATTCTGCTTCAACGGCGTGCCCAAATTCTTTAAGGTCGGCAGCGTGTTGCCGGATGGCACCCTCGCTAAGGACTTTTACGATATTGAATGGAATCACCTTGAAATGAAAACAGGTGCTTCGGCTGGCGACGTTTTTCCGAAACCCACTCACTATAATAAACTTATCGAATACGCTGAAAAACTTTCAGAAGGCACAACACACGTCAGAGTTGATTTTTATGACTGCAACAATAAGCTTTATAATGGCGAAATGACCTTTTTCTCAAACGGCGGTCACATGAAATTCACACCTGACAATTGGGACACTATATGGGGTGATTGCTTAACTCTCCCCAAAAAACGCAGGAGATAATTATGGCAGAACAAAAATGGACAACTATAGTTAAATCAAGCAACAATGCGTTTAATATGGATTTAAAGGGACTTAAGAATTGCAAAGACCTTATCCTCCTCTTTGTTCGCAGAACCTTTGTTGCAAAATATAAGCAGACCGTTCTCGGCCCGGCGTGGGCAGTTATTCAGCCGTTTTTCACAACGGTTGTTTACTCCGTTTTCTTCGGCAGCGTCGCAGGACTTGGCGCTCAGGGCGTGCCCAATTTCATATTCTACCTCTCGGGCACAATCGTATGGACTCTTTTTTCAAGCTGTTTGAGCGAAACCTCCAACACGTTCACGGGCAACGCAGGCATTCTGGGCAAGGTGTATTTCCCCCGCCTTGTGATGCCCATTTCAACGGCAATTTCGCAATTTATCAGTTTCTTTATTCAGTTTGCGTTTATGCTCTGCTTTATGGCGTATTATCTGATTACCGATGCAGGGCTTAAACCCAACATATGTATTTTGATGTTCCCCCTCGTGCTCATTCAGCTTGCGATTCTCGGTATGGGCTTCGGTATGATAGTTTCTTCGCTTACAACAAAATACCGTGACCTTAAAATGGTGGTCGGCTTCGGCGTCAGCCTTTGGTCATACTGCTCCCCCGTCGCTTACGATATGTTCAGCCGTAAGCAGCTTATGAGCGGCATAGTTTACAAAATCTATATGCTCAACCCCGTGACACCTGCAATCAACCTTTTCCGCTACGGTTTTCTCGGCATAGGCGAGGTTGACTGGCTGTTTTACGGCATCGGCTGGGCAACAACAGCAATTGTTGCGGTTATCGGCGCGCTTATGTTCAGCAAATCTGAAAAGACCTTTATGGATACGGTGTGAGGTGCGGTATGGAAGAATTGGCAATAAGAGTTGAACACGTTTCAAAAGAATACCGCCTCGGTGCCATCGGCGGTGCAACGCTCAAGGGCGAAATCCAGTCCAAAATAGCAAAGCTCAGGCACAAAGAAGACCCCAACCTCAAAATCGGCGAAAAGGCTCACGGCAAAAACGAGCGTTTTCTTGCGCTGAACGATTTATCCTTTGACATCAAAAAAGGTGAAACAGTCGGCATCATCGGCAGAAACGGTGCAGGCAAATCAACAATCCTCAAGCTCATCTGCCGTGTTACCGCCCCCACAAAGGGCAACATTTATCTCAACGGCAGAATAACAAGTATGCTCGAGGTCGGCACAGGCTTCCACCCCGAGCTGACAGGCAGAGAAAACGTTTATCTCAACGGCGCAATTCTCGGTATGTCCAAGGCTGAAATTGAAAAGAAGTTTGACGAAATCGTTGAATTCTCCGAGGTCGGTCAGTTCATTGACACGCCCGTTAAAAGATATTCAAGCGGCATGAAGGTTAAACTTGCCTTCGCCGTTGCTTCTCACCTTGAGAGCGAAATTATGATTATGGACGAGGTGCTCGCCGTCGGTGACGTTGCCTTCCAGAACAAATGCATTGACAGAATGAAAAAGGTTGCCGAGGAAGAAGGCAGAACAATTCTTTACGTCAGCCACAATATGCAAACGGTCAAAAACCTTTGCAGCCGTTGCATAGTCCTCTCGCACGGTCAGGTTGCCTTTGAGGGCCCTACCGATGAAGCAATTGCAGTTTATATGCAGGACGACCTCATCAACGAAACCTTTTTTGATGTTTCGTCAGCAGAAAGAGATTCAAAATGCAACAGGAAATGTCTCGTTGACAGCTTTGAAATTACCGATAAAACAACAAACCACATCGAATACGGTGAAAAATTCACCTTCTGCATGAAATGGAACGACTATGAAGGTGCTGAAACCGTTAAAGCAAAGGTCATTCTCACAAGCGCTGACGGTTACGCTGTCGGCATTATCCATTGCGGACAGATAGAACACGTTAAAGGCGCTAACCAATCATATTTCACCTTTGACACAAAATACCTCGTTCCCGGCAGATATGCCCTGCATTTCAAGCTGTATGACGAGGATCAGGCAGGCAACGCCGCCTATTATGACCAATGTAAAGGCATTGTTTTTGTTGTTGAGCACTCTGATAGCTCTCTGCATTTAAAGCATTGGTTCAAAAACTGGGGTAACGCAGTTTTGCCCTGCATAGAAAAAATATAATAAACCGTAGTAATTAACGGAGATGATAAAAATGTATGATTTCAAAGGCGAAACCTTACTCATAACGGGCGGCACGGGTTCTTTCGGCAACGCCGTGCTTAACCGCTTCCTTAAAACGGATATCAGAGAAATCCGCATATTTTCCCGTGACGAAAAAAAGCAGGACGATATGCGCCACGAATTCCAGGCAAAAATGCCCGAGGTTGCCGACAAAATCAAATTCTACATCGGCGACGTGCGCAATATTGATTCGCTGCGTGATGCAATGGTCGGCGTTGACTACGTTTTTCACGCCGCAGCCTTAAAGCAGGTTCCCTCCTGCGAATTCTTCCCGATGGAAGCTGTCAGAACCAACGTTATCGGCACGGATAACGTGCTCACCGCCGCAGTTGATGCAGGCGTTAAATCCATCATCTGCCTTTCAACGGATAAGGCGGCTTATCCCATCAACGCAATGGGCATAACAAAGGCGCTTGAAGAAAGAGTTGCAACCGCCAAGGCGCGCAACGTTAACCCCGAAAAAACCAAAATCTGCTGCACCCGTTACGGCAACGTGCTTTGCAGCAGAGGCTCCGTTGTGCCGCTGTGGATTGACCAGATTAAAAACGGCCAGCCCATAACCGTCACAAACCCCGATATGACACGCTTCATAATGTCGCTTGAAGAAGCGGTTGACCTTGTTCTTTTTGCCTTCAAAGAGTGCGAAAGCGGCGATATCTTTGTGCGCAAAGCCCCTGCCTGCACGATTATGACTCTGGCGCAGGCGGTCAGCGAGCTTTTCGGCGGCAAAAAAGAGGATATCAAAATCATCGGCATCCGCCACGGTGAAAAGATGTTTGAAACTCTGCTCACAAACGAGGAATGCTCCAAGGCTGAGGATATGGGCGATTTCTTCCGTGTGCACGCCGATAACAGAAGCCTTAACTATGATAAATATTTTTCCGACGGCAATGTAAAGAGAGCTGAGCTTTCCGAATTCAACAGCAATAACACAGTTATTCTTGGCGTTGAACAGGTCAAAGAAAAGCTTCTTGAGCTTGATTACATCAAAGAAAGGCTCGATGAATTCAACGCTTGAACCGCTGAAATCAAAGCATAAGGTGATTTTATGAAATATAACGTTAAATTTAAGGATAACGGCAAGCTTAAGCTGCTCATAGTTGTGGGCACACGCCCCGAGATTATCCGTCTTTCGGAGGTTATCAAAAAGTGCCGCAGATATTTTGACACGGTGCTTGCTCACACGGGTCAGAATTACGATTACACTCTCAACGGCATTTTCTTTGAAAACCTTGAGCTTGATGCGCCCGAGGTCTATCTTGACTGCGTTGGCGATAATCTGGGCAGAACGGTGGGCAACATCATCGCTTCGTCATACGAGCTGATGGAAGAAATACGCCCCGATGCCCTGCTTATTCTGGGCGACACCAACAGCTGTCTTGCCGCAATCAGCGCAAAAAGGCTGCATATCCCCATTTTTCATATGGAAGCAGGCAACCGCTGCAAGGATGAATGCCTGCCCGAAGAAACAAACAGACGAATTGTTGACATCATCAGCGACGTTAACATCGCCTATTCCGAGCACGCACGCAGATATCTTGCCGAATGCGGCTTGCCCAAGGAACGCACCTACGTTTCGGGCTCGCCTATGGCAGAGGTTTTAAACGCAAACCTTGATAAGATTCTTGCAAGCGATATCCTCACAAAGCTCGGCCTTGAAGAAAAGAAATATATCCTTCTTTCTGCTCACAGAGAGGAGAATATTGACACCGACAAAAACTTTTTCTCGCTTTTCAGCGCTCTTAATGCGCTTGCGGAAAAATACGATATGCCGATTCTCTATTCCTGCCACCCCCGTTCAAAAAAGAAGCTGGAAGAAACGGGCATTGAGCTTGATAAAAGAATCATTATGCACGAGCCTCTCGGTTTTTCGGATTATAACCGTCTGCAGCTCGGCGCATATGCGGTTGTATCTGACAGCGGCACTCTGCCCGAAGAGAGCAGCTATTATCTGAGCATCGGCAAACCGATTGCCGCCGTCTGCATCAGAACCTCAACCGAACGCCCCGAAGCGCTTGATAAGGGCTGCTTTGTGCTTGCAGGCATTGACGAAAAGAGCCTGCTTCAGGCGGTTGAAGCAGCAACAGAGCTTACCGACAACGCAGAATTTGCAACGCCTGTGCCCGATTATGCGGATAAAAACGTTTCCGATAAAATCGTTCGTCTTATTCAGAGCTACACGGGCATAGTCAACAAAATGGTCTGGAGAAAATATTGATGAATATTCTTGTTACCGGCGCAAATGGGTTTGCAGGCAAAAACCTTGTTGCAAACCTGCGCAACATAAAAGAAGGCAAAAACAGAACCCGTCCCTCTCTCGTCATTGACGAAATTTTTGAATACGATATTGATTCCACTCTGCAGGAACTTGATGAATACTGCAAAAAGGCTGACTTTGTTTTTCACCTTGCAGGCGTCAACAGACCCAAAGAGCAGAGCGAATTTGCAGGCAATTACGGCGTGCTTGAAACGGTGCTTGATGCTTTGAAATCACACCAAAACACAGCTCCCGTTATGCTTTCATCGTCTGTTCAGGCAACGCTTGAGGGCAGGTTTGCAGGCTCCGAATACGGCAAAAGCAAGCTTGCGGCAGAGAATATTCTCTTTGACTACCAAAAAGAAACGGGCGCAAAGGCGCTTATTTACCGTCTGCCCAACCTTTTCGGCAAATGGTGCAGACCAAACTATAATTCCGCCGTGGCAACCTTCTGCCATAACAAGGCAAACGGCTTGCCCATAACTGTCAACGACCCTTCGGTTGAGCTTGAGCTGCTCTATATTGACGATTTTGTTGACGAAATGCTCAATGCTCTTGAAAGCAACGAAACCCAAAGCGGCGATTTCTGCACGTTCAGCGTTACTCACAGGGTAACTCTCGGCGAAATCGTGGAGCATCTTGACAGCTTTGTCAGGCAGAGTGAAACGCTTATTATGCCCGAAATTGCCGATAATTCGTTTGCAAAAAAGCTTTATTCAACCTATCTTTCATATCTCCCCGAGGATAAGGTGAGCATCCCTCTTAAGATGAATTGCGATGCAAGAGGCAGCTTCACAGAAATTCTCAAAACCGCTTCCTGCGGTCAGTTTTCAGTCAATGTGAGCAAACCCGGCATCACAAAGGGTCAGCATTGGCACAACACAAAGTGGGAGTTTTTTATTGTTGTTTCGGGCACTGCGCTCATTCAGCAAAGAGAAATCGGCTCGGATAAAGTGCTTGAATTCCGTGTTACGGGCGAAAAACCCGAGGCGGTGCATATGCTGCCGGGCTTTACGCACAACATCATCAACCTTTCCGAAACAGAAAACCTTGTTACTCTTATGTGGGCAAACGAGCAGTTTGACCCCAATAAACCCGATACTTTTTTTGAAGAAGTGTGATTAATTAATGGGCATTAAAAAGGCTCAGCTCCGGGAGCACGAAAAAGCATTGCTTGATATTCTTGCAAATAACCTTTTCAAAGCAGGGCGCAGGATTAACCTTGACGAGGGTAATCTGAATGCGGTCTGGTGCGAAGCATACGCTCAGGCGGTTATGCTGATGGCTTTTCACAAATCCGAAATCGCAATTCTGAAAAGCGAAAAATGCACTTATATCAGAAACAAGCTCTCGCAGTCACTTGCCGACAACGCAAAAATTGACTTTGAGCACGTGCGCATCTGCGGCATAATGAAAAACGCAGGCATTCCCTGCACGGTTCTCAAAGGTTTTGCCTCTGCCCTTTATTATCCCGATGCGCTTATGCGCTCTATGGGCGACGTTGACTTTTTGGTTGACACCGAAAATTTTGAAAAAGCCAATGAAATTTTAAAGCAAAACGGCTATGCTCCATCAGATAAAAGCCACGACGTGCACGACGTTTATCTGGGCAGAGTCTGCAGGTGCGAAATGCACTTTCAGCCCTCGGGAATACCGCAGGGCAAAGCAGGCGTCAAGGTGCGCAAATATCTTGCCGATATCACGCAGCGAGCCGAAGCGGTGCAGACCGAGCTTGGCGAAATCACCGTGCCCTGCACCTTCCACCACGGGCTGATAATTTTGCTGCATATGTGCCACCATCTGACAGGCGACGGACTTGGCATACGCCACCTTTGCGACTGGGCGGTTTTCATTAATTCACTCGGCGAAGAAAAATTCCTTGAAACGTTTGAAAACACCTTCAAGGATATCGGCCTTTGGGAATTTGCAAAAACAATGACGTTTATCTGCTCAAAATATCTCGGTATGCCCCCGATGAAATGGGCAGCCGAAGCCGAAGAGACGCTTGCAGATTACATTCTGATTGACATTATCATCGGCGGCAACTTCGGGCAGAAAAGCGCAGACAGAAGCCACGAAAGCCTTTTGATTTCAAGCAAAAACGAAAAAAGCGTTTCAATGCTGCGGCAGTTTTTCATTTCTGCAAACAGCATTGTTTATAAAAATTGGAAGGCGGCAAGAAAGTTTAAAATTCTTCTCCCCTTTGGCTGGGTTTTCTTTGGCGGCAGATATATTATCCGTTCACTTTTCGGCAAACGTCCAAAAATCAGACCCAACAAAGTGGCAAAAGAAGCCTCCGAGCGTATGGATATCTATGCCGGGCTGAAGCTGTTTGAGAAGGATAAATATAAGTGAATAGCGAACAGTGAAGAGTGAATAGTTGTGGGTGGGCGTTGCCCACACCCGATTTTAAGTAATAAGTAATAATGAAGAGGTAATAAGTGAGGGTGGGCGTTGCCCACACCCGATTGTTAAGTAATAAGTAACAGTGAAGAGGTAATAGTTGTGGGTGGACTCTGTCCACACCTGTTTTAATTATGTAGGGACAGCCCTTGCGGCTGTCCGCTAAATAAAAGTGAAGAGTGAAGGAAAGGTTTCGCCTTTGCCCATTTTAATGCGCAATTCGTAATTCGCAATGCGCAATTGTTGGTTGTGAATTATACACCGTAGGGGCGGATATTATCCGCCCGAATCGGGCGATTCGTGAATCGCCCCTATGAAAGCAAAACTATTATGTTTTTTTCAAACCTCAGCTTCTTTGTGTGCCCCCTCAGTCACTCCGTGACACCGCCCTTCAAAGGGTCCAATCAATTGGCTGCATTACAGCAAAAGACGGATGGTTGCAAAACATCTGAATAAGTTTAAAAAACAAACAGAAGGTATTTAACTATGATTAAAAAATCTCTTTCAATAATTCTTGCGTTGCTTCTGGCTTTGAGCTGCTTTGCCGCAACAGGTGCATCGGCAACCGAAGCTCTTGCAACCTGTTCTGCAGAGGCAACGGATAACTTTGATTTTGCCGTTAAATCGGCTGAAATGGTTAGAAAGGACACCGCTTCAATGCTGCGCATCATCGGCAAGCTCCGCAATAAAGCGGCGGCGTTTGCTTTTCCCTATGCCGCTGAGTCAGCTCTTAACGAAAACGGACTGTTTGTTTTGAACTTTGAGTGCGAAAGTGACCTGCTTGCCTGCCTTGAAGTGCTTCAGAGCAGCCCCGCCGTTTTGTTTGCCGAGCGTGACGTGCCTGTTTACACGGAATCACTTGAAGAATCCGCAGCCGACCTGTGCTGGGGGCCCGAAGCGATTGAGGCGGATATCTATGCTGAGGCAATCACGCCCCTTCGCTCCGTAACCGTTGCCGTTGTTGACAGCGGCTCGGCAAGCATTGATTACCTCAAGGATTATCTTGTTGACGGCTATGACTTTTATGATAACGATGCCGACGCCACAAACGACGTGAGCGATGACAGCCACGGCACTTTCCTTTCAAGCATAGTTGCCGACTGCGCAGGCAGCCTGCCTGTCAAGATTATGCCCGTGAGGGTGCTTCAGTCCGAAACAGGCTCGATGATTAACGTTATAAACGGCATTCTGTATGCCGCCGATAACGGGGCAAACATTATAAATTTAAGCTTGTGCGCTCCTCTTACCAACTGCAAGGCGCTTGAAGAAGCGGTTGCCTATGCCGAGGCCAAAAACGTTACCTTTGTAACCTGCGCAGGTAACAGCAGGGCTGACACTGTGAGCTTCTGCCCCTCGCACTGCAAAACGGCAATCACCGTCAGCGCAGTCAACGAGCAAAACGAATTCTGCACAAGATTTTCCAATTACGGCGATGAGATTTATCTGACCGCCCCGGGCGAAGGAATTATCGGCTACAACGCACAGGGCGAATTGGTAACCCTTAACGGCACTTCGATGTCTGCCGCTTACGTTTCTGCCGCAGCCGCAATGTGGCTGGTTAACCACCCCTACTGCAACCCGGCTCAGGTCAGAGCTGCTCTCAAAAACTCCGCCGAAGATTTGGGCATTGAGGGCAAAGACACCTGGTACGGCTGGGGTATACCGAAACTCGGCAAGCTTGCAAACGACAGCACCGTTTACGTTGAAGGTATCGGCTTTGAATCCGAAAGCTACACCCTTAAGGCAGGCGACAAGCTCACCGTTGAGCCCGTTATTTACCCTGCAGCCGCAACGGACAGACGCTACGTGCTGACCGCTGACAGCGATATCATTCAGATAAACGGCAACGTTATAACCGCCGTTAAGGCAGGCAAGGCAACACTCACCGCAACGAGCATCGACGGTTTTTACACCGCAACGGCACAGATAACCGTGCCCGCCGAAACGCCCGAAATCAGCATTAAAAACAACCCGGGCGTTAAAACAATCAACTACGGCGAAACGCTCCGCCTCACTGCAGAAACAAAAAACGCAACTGCGGATATGCGCATTTTCTGGTACGTTGACGGCGTTAAGCTCGGCAAAGGCACAACGATTGACGTTTCTCCCGAATCGGGTGTTACGGTAGCGGCAAAGCTCGTTGATGAAAGCGGCAACGCCGTAACCGACGGTAACGGTAACGAAATAAGCGATTCGCAGACGGTCAACGTTAAAAACGGCTTCTGGCAAAAGCTGATTTCGTTTTTCAAAAACCTGTTCCGCATCAGCCGCCTCGTTGTTCAGTCAATAAAATACGAATAAAAAATAAAGGGACTTCAGATGAAGTCCCTTTTGTGTTAATAAATGCTATGAACTGAAATTCAATTGGTAAGTCCGCTTTCTTCAAGCTGCGTGAGAAAATCCTTGAGGTCGGCTTCTGCTTCTGCACGCTCAATGCCGTATTCCTTGAGCATTGCATCAACCAGCTCGCCGAAGGTTTTGGCGGTTTTCATTTCTTCCCAGAGGAATTTGCTCACGGGGTTGAGCACAACAATGTTGTTGCCGCAGGATGAATCAACGGGCACGGCAATAAACTCGCCTGCAATTTCACGCAAAATAAAGCCTTGCTTTATGCTGTATTTCTTTTCTTCCATTTTGTTCTCCCCTGTCACATATAAAACTCTTTATACCACTCGGCAAATTTGCGCAGACCCTCACGCAGCGAGGTTGACGGCTTGAAGCCGAAGTCACGCTCCAATGCCGATGTGTCCGCATAAGTTACGGGCACGTCGCCTGCCTGCATAGGCACAAGCTCCTTGTGAGCCTCAAAATCATAATCTGCGGGCAAAACGCCTGCTCTGATAAGCTCCTGCTGAAGAATATCAACAAAATCAAGCGGGTTTTCGGGGCTGCTGTTGCCGATGTTATAGACCCTGTATGGCGGTATGGGCAGGCCGTCTGCTCCGTTTTCTTTTATGGGAGCGCACTGCATAACGTGCTTTATGCCCTCAACAATATCGTCAACGTAGGTGAAATCTCTTTTGCAGTTGCCGAAATTGAAAATCTGAATCTTTTCGCCGTTTCGCAGCTTGTTTGTGAAGCCGAAATAAGCCATATCGGGTCTGCCTGCAGGGCCGTAAACAGTGAAAAAGCGCAGTCCCGTTGAGGGAATATTATAAAGCTTTGAATAAGCGTGAGCCATAAGCTCGTTGCTCTTTTTGGTTGCCGCATAGAGGCTGACTGGGTTATCCACCTTATCGTCAGTGCTGTAAGGAATTTTTTTGTTTGAGCCGTAAACGCTTGAGGAGCTTGCATAAACAAGATGCTCAACAGGGTGGCTGCGGCACGCCTCAAGAACATTGTAAAAACCGATAAGGTTGCTCTCAATATAAACGTCGGGGTTTGTGATGGAATAGCGCACGCCTGCCTGTGCTGCAAGGTTAACCGCAACGTCAATGCTGTTTTCTTCAAAGCAGCGGTCAATGAGCGCCCTGTCAGCAATGCTGCCCTTTATGAATACCCACTCTGCGCCGCTTTTTGCCGCAGCGAGCTTTTCAATCTCTTTAAGGCGGTATTCCTTGATGGCAACGTCATAATAATCGTTCATATTGTCAATGCCGACAATTTTAATATTATCAACGGTTTTCATCAGCTCAATAACAAGGTTTGAGCCGATGAAGCCTGCAGCACCCGTTATAAGCACGGTTTTGCCGTTAAGATCAACGTTTGGAGTGAGCATAAACCATTCCCCTTTTTTGTGGAGTAATCTTAAAATCAGCCATAGATGAATTCGTGCATTCTTCTTGCGGCATTGTCAATGTTAAACGAAACAATCGCCATACCGTTATAGTATTTATACTGGTAAGCGTCGCTGTAAGGCACGTGCTGGGTCTGAATGTCAATGTTTCTTCTGATAAGAGCCGCCGTGGCAATATCCGTCACCGTGCTTGTGAGCTCGGTGAAGGTAATGTTTGTTTTGATAAGGCCGAAAGCAAATTCCGTAAGGTCAAGGATTTCCGTAAGATTCTTTTCGGCCACAATCTTTTTGGCAACCGCCTCAATGACCTTTCTCTGCCTCTCGGTGCGCTTGAAGTCGCTGTCAATTTTGCGGATTCGCATATAAACAAGAGCTCTGTCACCGTTGAGGTAGTTAACGCCCTCGTGGGCAGCTTCTCTGCCCGAATAAGTGTTGATATAGTCCGCTTCTTTTTGCGTCAGATACATATCCACGCCGCCGATTTTATCAATGAAATCGGTAACGCCGTTAAAATCAACAACCACAAAACGCTGAATATCAAGGTCAAACAGCTCGTTGACGGTGTTAACGCAAAGACCTACGCCGTCCCAGGAATAGGCGTGGTTGATTCTGCTCCAGCCGTGGCCCTCAATTGGCACAAGCGAATCTCGCAAAATAGAAATCATCTTGATTTCGTTGGTCTTTTTATTGTAAGAAAGAACAATCAGAGCGTCGCTTCTGCCTCTTTCTCTGGTAACGTCACGGGAATCCGTACCGATAATCAGAATGTTTTCAACGTTGGGGTCTTTTTTGGCAACCTTATAAATGGGTGTTTTGCCGTAAACCGATTTTGCGTTGGCATTTCTGCCGAAGGAAGCGTTTCTGTCATAATTATCGCCCTGATGGGTTGAACCTCCGCCGCCGACTTCTTCTTTGGGGATAGGCTTGCCGGGCTCAACAAAATCTCTGCCGATATCATCTTCCTTGGGCGGCTCGGCCTCTTCCCAGACTGGTGCCTGAGGGTCTGTTGGCGGCTCAACGTAAGGGCTTGAACGCTCAACAATGGGCACGTCAACGTAAGAAACTTTGTTATAGCTTGACATAAGAGAAAAATAAACGCCTGCAACCGTTCCGATAACAAGAACAACAGGAAGAAGAAGGCACAGAAGAAGAACAATCAGCCATTTCTTCTTCTTTTTATTTTTGGGTTTCTTTTCTTTTTTGCTCTTTTTCACGGAGCTTTTTTCGTTAGCTCCGCTTGCTGCAGAAGATTTTTCTTCAGGAGCATTGTCAGCCGTGTTTTCGTTAAAAATTTCGTCGTTCATTTAAACACCTGTTTCGCTTTGGTTATATATAAAGTATTTTATCATATATAATAAAAAATTACAATAATGTAAGGTGCAATAATTTCAGGCAAAACCTGCATTGCTATGTTGATTAAACCCATATACCGAATTTTCAGTGTAGGGGCGGATATCATCCGCCCGAACAAAAAACAGGCTCGCAAAGTTTTTTTACCAATGCAAGCCTGTCATTTTATATTTTGTTTCTTTTGTTCTTCGCTGCGTGAGCACTGTTGAGGGTCGCTCACACAGATGAAGAAGGCGTTTTCTTCCGACGTCAGGCGTATGCGATACGCCGAGGAGGAAAAAACGGCTAAAAAGAAACAGCTTTTATTATAAATATTTTGATTAATAAAAAACAGGCTCGCAAAGGTTTTTTTACCAATGCAAGCCTGTTATTTTATATTTTGTTTCTTTTGTTCTTCGCTGCGTGAGCAGACCCTCAGTTAAGCTCTTTTTCAAGCATTGCCCTGATCACGTCGGGTGAGCCTGTGCCGCGAAGCTCCTTCATAACGCTGCCGAAAAGTGCCTGCAGAGCCTTGGTCTTGCCGCCCTTGTAGTCGGCAACAATCTTTTCGTTTTCTGCAATAACCTTGCGGACTGTTTCAAGGATAAAGCCTTCGTCAACCTTGGCGTTAAGCTTGTTTTCTTCGCAATATGCGTCAACCTCAACGTCGCTCTCAAACACTGCGGAAAGAACCTTTTTGCCTGCCGCGCGGGTGATTTCGCCGCTTTCAACAAGCTCAATGATTCTTGCAAGCTTCGCTGTGTCAATATCAAGCGAATCAAGCTCAAGGCGCTTCATCTGACCCATGCATTCGGTCAGAATCCAGCTTGCAACAACCTTGGGGCTTCTGCCGCTTGCAACAACGGCATCAAAGGTATCGGCAAGCTTTCTGTCTGACGAAAGAACGGCTGCTTCTTTTGCTGCAATGCCCATTTCTTCATAGCGCAGAGCCTTTTCGTCTGCGGTTGCAGGCATACTTGCTTTGATTTGAGCAAGCCACTCATCGTCAATCACGATGGGCATAAGGTTGGGGTCGGGGAAATAGCGGTAATCAGCCGCAGTTTCTTTGTTTCTCATCGGGAAGGTGCGGCGCTTGACGTCATCCCAGCGGCGTGTTTCCTGAACAAGCATCTCTGTGTGGCGTTCAATTGCGTCAATGTGACGAACCTTTTCAAATTCGATTGCATCCTTGATTTCGGAGAGCGAGCTCATATTCTTGATTTCGGAACGGACGCCGAATTCTTCCGAACCCTCGGGACGAACGGAAATGTTAACGTCGCATCTCATTGCGCCCTCTTCGCATTCGGAAATGCCCGCAAACTGGAGACCTGCTTTGAGATTCTTGAGGTAAGTGATAACCTCTTCCGATGAACGGAAGTCAGGACGGCTTACGATTTCGATAAGCGGAACGCTTGTGCGGTTATAGTCAACAAACGATGTGTTTGTTGCTTCATCGTGAACAAGCTTGCCTGCGTCCTCTTCAACGTGAATCTGCTTGATGCCGATTGTTCTTTCGCCAACCTGAACGCTGCCGTCAACGCAGATGGGGTGGAACCACTGTGTTATCTGATAAGCGCAGGGAAGGTCGGCATAATAATAGCTCTTTTTATCAAAGGTTGTGTACTGATTGATTTTGCAGTTGAGCATAAAGCCTGCCTTGACCGCAAGCTCGATTGCGTGCTTGTTTGTTACGGGCAGCATACCGGGCATACCGCAGCAAGCAGGGCAAACGCAGTCGTTGGGCTCCTTGGGGCTTGAATGACCGCCGCAGGAGCAGAAAAGCTTTGAATCGGTGGAAAGTTCAACGTGAGTTTCCAAACCTATAACAAGTTCGTATTTCATCTTTTACACCTCCACGCTTTTTGCGATGCTCAGAAGCACGCTCTCTTTGAATGAATCAGCCATAAGCTGAACGCCCTTTGTGACCATTGCAGGCATACCCGTGATTGAGGGAACGGCGGTGAAAAGGCTTTCTGCAAACACCTTTTCAAACGCATCTGCGGTGTCATAGGGTGCATACTCTGCCTTTGAGCAGGCAGGAGCAAGCACTGCGTCATATTCTGCATAAACCGCTTTCATTCTGTCGCAAACAACACGGCGGATACGGAGCGATTTATCATAGCATTTTTCGTATTTTGCCTTTGCAAGCACGTCGGAGCCGTAGATGATGGTTGCCTTTGTGAGGAAGCCCATTGCCTCGGAGCGGCTCTTGACGTAAAGCTCGTCAATGTTTTTATAGTCGGCGGTTCTGTAGCCGTATTTAACGCCGTCAAAACGGGAGAGGTTGTTTGTTGTTTCGGCAGCCATAAGAATCTGCCAGGCTGTCTGTGCCTGAGCGGTGATGCCAAGCTCAACAAACTCAACCTTTGCACCCTTTGCCTTAAGAGCATCTGCAAAGCTGTCGATTTTTGCCTTTACGGCAGCATCGGCGGCATCGTAAAGCTCTTTTGCAACGGCGATTTTCATTGCGGAAACGTCTGCATCGGTTGAATATTCATATTTTTCTGCGGGAAGGCTTGTGCCGTCCTTGCTGTCGTGACCTGCGATAACTGTGAGAATTTCCTTAACACCATCTGCATCTGCGGCTGTAACGCCGATCTGCTCGCCCGAGCAAGCGGCGGCAATAACGCCGTAGCGTGAAACTGTGCCGTAGGTAGGCTTGATGAAATCAACGCCCGAAACGGCTGCTGCTCTTCTGGGTGCGCCGTTAAGGTCAACGCTGAGAGCCGCCTTAACCTTACCCTCAGCAACAAGAGCTGCGCCAGCGCCAATGAGCTTGCCGTTTGCGGTTGCTGCGCCGTAAGCGGAGGTTTCGCCGAGAAGGTCAAGACCGAATTCGCCGACGTTTGCTTTGCCTGCGATTGCATAGCCTGCCTTTTCAAGTCTTTCAACAGCTTCTGCGCTGAAAAGAGGCTTGAAGTTTTCAAGCATTTTTGAGCCTGCGGTTGCAGGTGTTCCTTTGATAAGGATAGTATCGTCAACGGCAATTGCGCCTGCCGCATTTATCTGATTAATATAAAACACTTATCTGCACCTCACTTTACAAGTCTGGGAACCTGCCAGCTGTCCTCTGTGCTCTGGGGAGCGCCCTCAAGCAGGTCTTTGCGTGCAAAAGGCTGGTTTCTGCCGTCGGCTCTTAAAACGTTTGTCATCGGCATAACGTAAACCATGGCCTCAACGTCTGCGGTGTCTGTATTTTCAAGCAGAGCCTCGTTCTTTGCCATATTGTCAAGAATTGCCTGCATCTTTTTCTTTTCGTCAGCATCAAAAGCAAGCTCGTTTACGCTTTCAAGATCCTTGAGCCACTTTTCCTTGGTCATAACGCCGCCCTTTGCAGCATTGACCGTTGCGCTGAATGCGGAAGCATCGCCCTCTGTGCCGCTGACCTCAACAGCTCCGCCCTTGCCTCTGATTGCAACGTTTGCTTCAAAGAGCTGAAGCTCTGTTACGACGCCGGGTGCGCCGAGCATCTGGTCCTGTGCAGTGCCGTCAAGCGGGAACGCAATAACGTCACGGATTGTTTCCGTGTCTGCAAGAAGCATAACGATTCTGTCAACACCGGGAGCCATACCTGCGTGAGGCGGTGCGCCGAACTGGAATGCGTTATAGAGTGCGCTGAATCTCTTTTCAACCTCTTCCTCGCTGTAGCCTGCAATTTCAAAGGCTTTACGCATAATTTCGGGGCTGTGGTTACGCACTGCGCCCGAAGCCAGCTCTATGCCGTTGCAGACAAGGTCATACTGATAGGCAAGGATTTCGCAGGGGTCCATTGTTTCAAGCGCTTCAAGACCTCCCTGAGGCATTGAGAAGGGGTTGTGAGTGAAGATAATCTTATCTGTTGTTTCGTCACGCTCATACATCGGGAAATCAACAACAAAGCAGAATTCGAACGAATCCTTGTTGATAAGACCGAGCTCTTCGCCGAGCCATGTGCGGACAACGCCTGCGTTCTTATCGGCAACGTCTGAAACGCCGTCGCAGATGAAGAAGATTGTTTCGCCCTCTTTAACGCCTGTAAGCTCAACGATTTCGCGCTTTTCGTCCTCTGTCATAACCTTGCTGATGGGGTCATCCTTGAAGCCGTAGTTTGCGGCGTCAAGCAGAGTAATGTGAGCAAGACCTGCCATTTTTGCCTGCTTGGTTGCAAAAGCAAGGGACTTGTCGAAGAACCATCTTTCGTTTTTGCAGGGAGCAACAATGGCTCTTACGTATTTATTCATAAAGGGCTTGAACTTGACTCTCTTGAACATATCCGTGAGGTCGCAGATGATAAGGGGGTTGCGAAGGTCGGGCTTATCCGAGCCGTATTTTGCCATTGATTCGGCATAGGGAATACGTCTGAAGGGTGAAGCGGTAACCTTTTTATCGCTGAAGGTGCGGAAAATATCGCTGACAACGCTTTCGCAAACCTCAAGAACCTCGTCCTGAGTTGAGAAAGCCATTTCAAAGTCAAGCTGATAGAATTCACCGGGTGAACGGTCAGCACGGGCATCCTCATCTCTGAAGCAGGGAGCTATCTGATAATATTTATCGAAGCCCGAAACCATAAGCAGCTGCTTGAACTGCTGGGGAGCCTGCGGCAGAGCGTAGAATTTGCCGGGATGCTTACGGCTGGGAACAAGGAAGTCACGGGCACCCTCGGGTGAAGAAGCTGTCAGAATCGGGGTCTGAATATCAAGGAAGCCCCTTTCTTCCATAAGCTTTCTCATATGGCCGATAACCTTGGAGCGCAGAATGATATTGTTATGAAGCGCGGGGTTACGCAGGTCAAGGAATCTGTGCTTGAGGCGCAGATTTTCGTTCGTATCGTTTGAACCGATTTCAAAGGGCAGCTCTCTTGTGCAGGTGCCGAGCACCTTGAGAGTGTCGCAAACCAGCTCAACAAGACCTGTTTCGATTTTGGGGTTAACGGTGTTTTCGTCACGCTTTGTAACCGTGCCGTGAACGGAAATAACGGTTTCCTTGCCAACGCCCTTGAGCAGGCTCTCATCGTGAACAACAACCTGTGTTACGCCCGTTTCGTCACGCAAATCAACAAAGAGAACGCCGCCGTGGTCACGGATAACGTCAACCCAGCCTGCAAGCTCAACGGTCTGACCGATATGAGCTTCTCTTATTTCATTGCATCGGTGAGTTCTGTACATAATATATACCTCCAATACATCTGTTGGTGAATAGTTAAGAGTGAACAGTGAAGAATCGCGGGTGGGCGCTGCCCACACCCGATTAATTGTAGGGGTCAACCCCGACAACCCGGCAGACCGTCAGGTCTGAACTTTTGTGTGTTTACGGTGTTACGGGACGTCGAGTCGCCGTCCCCTGCATTTGGATTGTGTGTAACATCATAAAAAACAAAAAATCCCGGGAACTGCAAAAACACAATTCCCGGGACGAGTAATCAAAAATAACCCGCGGTGCCACCCGTTATTGATACCCTGAAAGGTATCCTCTCTTTTATTAAAATGTGGGTATACCGGCGAAGTGTTGCCGTACTTACTACTCATCTTAAGCGCACTTTCAGCCCGTGATGCGCTCTCTCTGGCAGACTTTCCATAAAAGACGGGTCTTCACTTGGGAAAAATTATATCAAAAACAGCGTGACTTGTCAACAATGTATTTATAACAATATTGTATGATATTTGCGTTGTTTTTAGTGATAGATTTATTTATTTTTCATTAACTGTTAACCCTGCAAAATAATTACAGCTTTCTCTGAATCAGCTTTCGGAACGGGTGACCCGTCCCCTACGGTGAGCAGTTCCGCTTGCTGCATATAAATAAAACTCCGCTTTAACAGAATGTTTTTGGGGGTCATCAACCCGAAATGCTCAAAAACACTGATTACTTCTTTACTTATTGCGCCTTCTTTGCACAAGCAGAACGAAAATATGCTTTTATATAACATATTTACACCTTCATTTCAATCATTTGCTGTCATTAAGCTCTTTCCACAAAGCTTTGACCGGTTTGAAAACCAACAAAGCATAGGTTGCAACCCATACTGCCCCGATTATAATCGAAATCACATTGCGGTTATAATCGACCAGCCTGAAAGCTGTCTGCTGAACGGCAAAAAAGACAGCCGAGAGAACAACGTTCAAAAGCATAATTTTTGACATTGGCTTTATCGGATATATATCGTTAAATCTTACGTTAATTAACCGCTTTGTGAGAACGAGCTGATACATATTCATCACCGAAACAGACAAAAGCGTTGCAATCGCAGGGCCAAGCAAGGCTGCCTCAGGACTTATGAATCCTAAAAGCTTATACAATACAACATCGAGCACAAGATTAATAACCATTGTTGCAACCGATGCCCTCAGAATAGCTTTTGTTCTGCCCATGGAATTCAGAACCATTCCGTAATATGTAACCCTGAACAGCAAAGCGAGCGAGTAAATTCTGAAAACATTTGTGCCTGTCAGATATTTATCGGAATATAAAACACTGATAACCTGCGGAGCGAATGTGAAAAGAACGCTTACGCAAAAGCACATAAAATAAAAGCTCAGATTAATTGACTTTCTCCACAACTCCATCGCATCGGAATAGTTTTTTTTCGAAACCTTTTTAACTATGAACGGCATTGTGATCGAAGAAATTGACGTCGAAAAAATATAAAACGGCAATTCTCTTGCCGCATTTGCATAAACGGCAAGCGTTTCGGTATCCGTCAATCCTCCGATTATAAGCTTATCCATTTCAGTGTTAATCGTACTCACAAGCGAAGCAAACGCCATAGGGATTGCAAAAACAAGAATTTCTTTTACGGTTTCCTTGTTGAAGCCAAACGGAAGCACACCCGTTATTTTCTTTATCCACAAATAGGTGAACGCAGAAAAAACAACCTCTGCCGCCGTATAAATCATCATATACTGATAAAATGACAGTCCGAGCACTATTGCCAAAACCGCTTCGCCGAGAATAAGAAAGCTGTGACTCAGTCTGAAAACCAAAAGCAGTTTTGAACGCCGATAGGATATAAAGAATCTGTCAATGCCGGCATTCAGAATGTGAGATATCGGATAAAACAGCAAAACATACCAGTATTTTGCCATTGCGGCGTTACCGAAATAGCGCTGAATAAGCGGCAGCAAAACAAGAGTAACCAAGCCGCCTGCCATTCCGATAAAAGTAACTACTCCGTAGTAGCTTTTTATGAACTTCTTTTTTTCTTCAAACGATTCGCTTTTGCCCAAAAAATAATTGATACACTGTGAAAAACCCGCCGAAAAAAAGGTTATCACGATTGTACAAACCATTATTATCTGCGAATATGTACCGTATTCCTCCAGCGTTCTGAATCTGGAAAGAAGCATTACGTTGAGCATATTTATGCCCAAAACCATAAATTGAGATACGGTTAGAATAAGTGAATCTTTGCCTATGTTGTTACTTTCCGATCGCATTTCTGATTAAATCAAGCTCCTTTTTAAAACGCTCGTCCCAAGAAATCATTTTTTCTCTCGAGGTTTTTGCTGCAAAACAGCGTATCTCGGCAGAATCAATATCTTCCTTGATTAGTTTTTCAATAATATCAGCGGCATCTTCCATATTGTTTACAAGAAATCCGTTTTTACCGTTTTCTATATAATCATCAAGCGAACCATCGTTAAGAGAAACAATAACCGCTCCGGCAGAAAGCAATTCATGGAAAACATTTCCCATATTTGTTGTATCCTGAAAAAGAGGACAAGCAACGGCAACTTTTGATAAATACAAAAATTCTTCTCTGTCAAGTGATCCGAGAAACGTCACGTTATCTTTAACTCCGTATTCCTCGATCATATCGTCAAGCTTCGTTTTCCATTTGATTTCCGTTTCAGGCATGCTTCCGGCAAAATAGAGATTGCATTCAACGCCTCTGTCTTTAAGAATTTTTATCACTTCGATTGCACGGTCATGCCTTTTCCAACCTGTAATTGTTGCGACATAAAGAAGTGCAGGCTTTTTGAGTGTTTTTTCAGCCTCTTCGGATTTCTTTTCATCGTTAAGTTCAATGCGGTCAACACCGTTTTTCCAATAATAAAAATCATAGAGGCTTTTATTGTTGCAAAACTTTTCGTATGAATCTATACCGTTTGAACCGTCATCCGTAATAAGCATAAAGCTTTTGGGAAGATTATAATTCTTAATCTCATCAGAAAAAACAAACTTTGCTTTTTTATATCCGTTTTTTTGATAAAAGCTCCATAAAAATGTTCCGTAAAAACGAACACCGCAAGGAATTCCCATTGAGTTCGCCAGCTCATTTATACAGGTTGCATCAGGAGTCATCGCATAAATAAAATCATAGTTATTTTCTTTGAGAACTTTTTTTACTGCGCTTTTAAGTTGAAAATGCCATGGAACGCTTTTGGTATAACGATTAATGCGAGCGTTCTTTATAACTACATCTTTTATCTGCTCTTTTTTTATGTAATCCACTTTACTTTCGTATGTCAAAAACTTTTTGTCACTCGAAAGCTTTGACGTAAAAATATAATCAATTTTTACTCCGTTTTCCGTGAAAAATTTCATCGCTTTTAAAAAACCCGGCATTCCCTTTGCGCAAGCCCCCTCTATTTCTATTGCATCTCTAACAGCGGAAAATAAGTGTGAAACAACTAATATTTTCAAATAAACACTCCTTTTACATATGAACTCAAGTCAATTTACTCTTCAATAAAGCTTTTGCTCTTCGCAACTTCTGCTTAACTGTTTCTTTAATCAACGCCGATTTTCCTTTGACCTCAACAAAATTACTGTCGCTGCGGAAAATATCGGCAAGCTCACACGCCAAATCGAAATAAACACGTTTTACGAAATGGTTTATCGTGTCAATAAAATCTGCATCGTTCTTTATATACTTATCAAACGGCAGAAGGATAACGTTCGGTTTATCCTTCGCCCACTGTGCTATTTCGGCATTCATTTGTGTATGCTCAATATGCCTGTTATTATATGACTCTTTGCATTTTTTCTTAAACTCACGTTCAGAGCCAAGCAAAAGAATAAGCTTCGTTTCTTTGCCGATATACTCCCATATTCTTTGAAGATTTGCTACTGTTCTTTCCGCAACCTTATTCTCTGCAAAAGAATACTTTTTTTCAAAATCCGTAAGCATCTCTTCAGAAAAACTGATAAATGAGGTGAAAACTTTTTTGTTTATGTATTTTTCACGGTTTTCAGGCGCTGTAAGGCTGTATTTCTTTTCGCAGAGCGCTATCTCTTCACCTGTTGATTTTCTCTTATAAACGCCGAGATTTCCGTCCGTCAGCATCGAAAGAACAACACAGTCAAACTTTTCTGTTTTCAACGCTGTGGTAAGCATATCTTTATCAAAAAACACTGCATCCGAAAGAATTTCCTTTTTGCGTTCATCGCTTGCATAAAGAGCCGTTACCAGTTGTGATGTATGGTTGTGTCCCTCAACGGATATCCCCGCATCATTCATATACGTAAACTCTGTCACAGCGTTTTCACCCAAATTAAGAAACGCATACATCTGCGACATATCACACGGACCTTTAAACAGAATTCTGCAGTCTGAAGAAATTTTGTTTTTGCTTTGTTCTTCATTCTCAGCATCATTATTTATCCAAGAAGGATTTTCGGTTTTGTTGAGAACCGTCACAACGTCGCCTGCAACCTCAAGTTCAGGGCAACCAAGCATATAGTAAATATACTGTTCAATTTTCATACCCAGTGTTCTGCAGGAAAATGCGTAATGTACAAGTCTGCCGTCCTTCACTGCATAGAAACCAACTATTCCGTAGTCACCGAACTTATCCTTAACCTTTACATAGCCTGCTTTGGTTTCAGGTGATTTGATAAGCTCTGTCAAAGCATCTTTTTCCTGCCTGAACTTGGTATAGTTTAGCTGATTGCTTCGCATAAGAAGCTCGTGAATTCGGTCAATCTCATCTTCGCACTCATTGCAAACACTGACTTTTATGTTGCAGGAATGAAGGAACTCTTCGTTTGATTCAAATCCTATTCGGGCTTCTTCTTTTTCTTCAAGTTGTTTATACTGATTAAGTCTTTTATGCTGTGTATCCTTTTTCTCCGCAAGCCTTGTTTCTTCAATCAGTTCAGAGAGATCCTGAGGAAAAGCTGTCATCAGCTCGGGACAAAAATGCTTTGCCTCTTCAAGATTCTGAACATTATCGTCAACAAAAAGTACATTTGCCGCACGGAGCTTCATTGTGTCAATTATACCTTTTACACGCTGACCTTTGGCATTCCAGTCGATTGACGGAAAAACAAAATACTCCCACAGCCCGTCAGCTTCAAGACGCTTCTTCGCAACATCAAAATCATTTTTTGAACATATTGAATTAACCGTTCCAAAGTCGGTAGTATCTTTTAAAAACTGAATATGTTCGGGAATAAGAGAGATATCCTCCTCGCTGATTGTTCCCTGCCAGAAAGTTTCATCCAGATCCCATATTATAAGTTTTATATTCTGAATTTTCATTATGTTTTCTCCTCACTCACTTGAAGCGATGCCGCACCTTCAGACATTTTAAAATCATTTTCTGATTGTGCTCCTTTTTTCAGCAACAGACATATCAATGCAATATAGTACCAAAGACCGTCCTGAATCAGCATGCCTATTCCTAAAAATCTGACTAAAATCAAAACAACAGGAACATAACAAATCATATTTCTGGGAAATTTTTCCAAAACAACCGACGATTTTAAAGCGAATAAATAAAGCACTGAACCTAATATACCAAGATAATAAAAGAATTCTATATATGTATTGTGTGTTCCTTTATCAAGTATCTCGCCAAGCCCCTTGCCAAACAAAAGAATTTTTTCTCCGCTGGCAATTTTTTTGATGTATGCTATCAATATATCTGACCTGCCGGTGGTTACGGAGCTTAAATCTCCGCCAGAGTCCTGCGTGAGTCTGAAAATATAAGTATCAATACTTTCTTCCGCAAAATTAAATATCAGTATCGCCGTCACCGCTATAACCGCAATAAGCTTAAAAAAGGTTGAACCGCCGTTTTTTGCGCCGAAATAAAGCAGAAGCAGCAACAAAATAGCCCAGGCAAGCAAAAATGACTTGCTGATTGACATAAGGCCAAAAACACTCAACACCGCAAACAAAAGAACCTGTGTCGGCTTTTGCCGTGAGGTGCACATTGTTACAACCAGACACGAAAGCGCAACCGTTGTGTCCATTGTATAGTAGTTGGGGTTGCCGTGAAGCCCCGCAAATCTGGCAACATATTCCTCGTGACCGACTTTTTGTGATAAATCTACAACAAAACTGTCAATCAGCGGCATTTGCTCTTTAAACAGCGCAAGTATTGAAGCCATCAGAAGTCCGGCGCAAAACGCATAGAGCACCGATTCGTAGTCATATTCATCCGATTCACAAACCTCGTGAACCATCGCAAAGCCGCAAATCATCGTAACAATAACCACTATCTTTCCGATTCCCGAAAAAACAAGACAATAGCCGCCAAAGAAAAGCGCCGCAATCAGAAATTGCCGCTTGAGCGTTCCAGTTTTAAAAACAATTCTGACCACGTAAACCAAGAAAAAAATTGTGAAAAGGCTTATCTGCCCCGGCTGAAATTTAATAATATTGGCAAACGGAAGCAAAAAACAAAGAAGCGGCATACACACGCTCAGAGGGCACAACGCAACAGCCGCAAGTCCAACAAGTACAAGCGGATAAACAAAAAGTGTGCTGTAGCCTCTCAAAAACAGCAGTGCCGTTGAAATAACTATAAGCCAAATCAGCGTATTCTTTTCTGTGGGCTTATATCTCATAAAATGCAGATTCTCCTTGTACAGTGTGTTGCTTTTGCTTCACTATTAACAACATGAATTTCTTCACTTGTTTCTTCTTTGTTTAACTTCTTCTGTCGCTTTTTTCAGGTGCTTTTCAGAACCGTTATCGCTGATTTTCTTTGCGGGAATACCGCCTACGGTTATGCTGTCTTCAACATCTTTAACCACAACAGCATTCGCTCCGATGCAAACGTTATCTCCAACCGAAATATCACCGACAATCTTTGCTCCGGGTCCGATATAAACATTGTCGCCTATTGTAGCAGCCTTACTTTCGCCTGCGTTTGCACCAATGTTAACGCCGGAATGAATGCGGCAATTATCACCTATTCTCGCTCCGCCCGAAACAATTATGTTTCCGTAATGAACAATTGCAAGACCTGCTCCGAAAACGTTGCACGGAATTGAAAAACCAAGCTTCATTCCGAGTTTTCTGTATTTATATTTCAAAACAATTGACTTAACCTTATTTTTGGTCGAGCTTGCATAATCAAGTTGCCTCATAAGACGCTCAAACTTCCATATCTCGTCACCGATGAGTCTTGGCTTTGCTCTTGTTATACCAAGAGCAACCCTGTCGCACTCCATAAAATAATCAAGTTCTTCCTTGTTTCTTATCATTTCAGCCTCTCCTTGCCACAAGAGTTTCAAATATTCTCTCCAGCTTTTCAACTGCTGAATCAGCCGAATATTCCGCCGCACGCTGTGCCGATAAACCGCTGTATTTCTTCACAAGCTCTTCATCTGCCAAAACGTGCAGAATCGCTTTTGACAGCTCATCAACCGCAAAATCAACACCGTGTGCATCATAATGCGGAGTAAGAACGCCGTAATCACACACTGCAAAGCTGTCCTTCACAGCTTCGTAATCATAATCCTTCATCAGAATTTCTGCAGGTCCCGTCAGGCAATTCACGCTCACTGCAGGCAAAGACAGCGCCATCGCCTCGGCAAGCACGTTCGGGAAACCTTCGCTCAATGATGAAAGCACGAACAAATCGCACTTTGACATATATTTATAGGGATTTTTCTGATAACCCGTAAAGAAAACGCCGTTTTTGAGCTTGCATTCATCAATAACCTGCAGATATTTTTCTTTAAATTCACCGTCGCCGACAAGCACCAGGCCTGCATCGGGCAGTTCTTCACGAACCTTTGCAAAAGCGGCAAGCAGATGCTCAAACGCCTTTTCTTTGCAAAACCTGCCGACAGCCACTATAAGCTTGCCGTGTTTTTGCCTGAATTCAAGAAAATCCTTGTCCGCTTCTTCTTCGGACTGCTTTCTGATAAAATCAACGTCAATTATGTTGCTGACCGCAAAAACTTTTTCTTTGTCCTCGGGATATTCCGAAACAAAAAAATCACGCAGATAATTTGAGTTGCAAACCATTGCGTCAGCCGTGTCAAGCCTTTTTTTGTAACGGCTGTGATTTTGAAACAGGGAAGAAAAATCCCTTGCGGAAACAATTTTAACGCAGTTCTTCTGTTTCAGAAAACCGACGGGACTTATCAGCGACAAAAACTGAAAGGCGATGTCGGGGTTGAATTCTTTGATATGTTTTTTATATCGCTGTGCTCGCTTGAAATTATTCAGAACCTTATCAAGCTTGCTGCTTTTGGGCGGCAGCTGCATGTCGCAGAGCTCACCGCCGTATTCATACGCCATATCGTTGCCGTAATAAAGCACAGTTGCAACCTCGTGCTTTTTTGAAAGAGCAAGAGAAATGTTGGCTGCGCTGCGCTCCGTGCCGCCGATGCACAGCGATTCTTTTAAAATACTGATTTTCATTTTGCCGCCTTCCAGACTTTACATTTCTTTAAAATCTCTGCAGCCTTTAAGCATTAGTCCAAAGGCTTTTTTTATTCCGAGCTGCTCTTTGCATTCGCCCGAATATCTCAAGGCATATCTGACGCATCTGAGAATTGCGGTCTTTTTGCCCATTGCCGCAAAGAGCACGCCTTTATCATAAAAGAATTTTTCGTTATGACCCTTGAACCAGGTTGATTCCGAGTCCTCAATTTCTCCGACGGTTATCGGGATTTCATACATTATCATACCCGCTCTCATTGCATCGGTCACAAAAAGAACGTCCTCACCTGCCGAATATCTTGCTCCGCCGCCGAAAAGGAGCGAAAAAGAAAGGTTGTTCTTTCTCGCCGCTTCAAGCCTGACGGCTATTCTTGCAGCGCCGAAGCTTCCCGTTCTGAAGCGGCTGACCTTTTTGGCCTGCTCAATCTTTTTTCTTTTTCTCGTGCCGCCTTTGAAATCAAGGTTGAAGGCTATCATATCGGCATCGGGATGTTCCTCAAAAGCGTTTATAATTTGCTGCTCATATCCGTCATAATATCTGATATCGTCATCAGAAAACAAAACGATATCGCCGCTTGCACGCATAAGCGAAAAATTTCTGCTCAGGCCGATGCCTCTTTCGGGCAACGAATAGAACTCGATTTTTCTGCCGCCTCTTTCAAACACGTCTTTCGAAAAGCTGTCGCACTGATTAACAACAATCGCATCTGTTTTTATGTTCATTTTTTCGATAACAGAAAAATCTGTCTGATGCATTGTCGGTATCAAAGTCTGAACCGTCATAAAACTACCTCTCGGTCAGTTATTCTCTAAAATATCCGCAATTCTTTTGCAGGCGCAGCCGTCGCCGTAGGGGTTTGAAGCCTTCGCCATTGCGTCATACGCCTGTTTATCGGTAATCAGGCGCTTGAATTCGTTATAAATCGTTTCTTCGTTTGTTCCCACAAGCTTGAGTGTGCCTGCAGCTATGCCCTCGGGGCGCTCCGTTGTGTCACGCATAACAAGCACGGGCTTGCCAAGGCTCGGTGCCTCTTCCTGAATTCCGCCGCTGTCGGTCAGAATCAGATAGCTCCTTGCAAGGAAATTATGGAAATCAAGCACGTCGAGCGGCTCGATAATATGAAATCTCTCATCATCGCCGAAGATTTCCGACGCCGCCTGACGCACGGCAGGATTCATATGAATGGGATAAATCACCTTCAGATCCCCGTGCTCATCAACAATTCTTTTGATTGCTCTGAACATATTGCGCATCGGCTCGCCGAGATTTTCTCTGCGGTGTGCGGTGAGCATAATAAGGCGGCTGCCTTTTGCCCATTCAAGCTCGGGGTGGCTGTAATTTTCCCTGACCGTGGTTTTGAGGGCGTCAATCGCCGTGTTGCCCGTAACATAAATGTTTTCTTCGCTTCTGCCTTCACGTAGAAGATTATTTTTGGACATCTCGGTGGGCGCAAAATTGTATTTTGCAATTATGCTGACCGCCTGGCGGTTAAACTCCTCGGGATACGGCGAATAAATATTATAGGTTCGCAGACCCGCCTCAACGTGGCCGACGGGAATCTGCAGATAAAAGCACGCCAGAGCCGTCACAAACGTTGTTGACGTGTCACCGTGAACAAGAACAACGTCAGGCTTTTCGCTTTCAAGAACAGCCTTGATGCGTTCAAGAATGTTTGTTGTAACGTCAAACAGCGTCTGCTTATCCTTCATAATCGACAAATCATAGTCGGGCGTTACGGAAAACGCTTTCAGAACCATATCAAGCATCTGCCTGTGCTGACCCGTTACGCAAACAACGGTTTGCAACCCTTCGCGCTTTTTAAGCTCGTTGACAAGCGGACACATCTTGATTGCCTCAGGTCTTGTGCCGAAAACCAGCATTACTTTTTTCATTTCAGCACCTCAAATCAAAGATAATAGACGTTTTCTGCCGCTGTTTTGAAAACCTTGCGTGTATCGAGAACGATTTTACCGCTGAGCTTATCAAGATTTTCTCGGATTTCATTATGGCCGACCAGAATAACAACCAGCTCAACGTCGGCAAGGAAAGCATCAAAATCGTGATACTGATTTGCAACCATATCCTCTGTGATAAACGGGTCATAAACCTTGAGAGGCTCGGCAAGATGGCGAGCCTGGCTCTCAAGAAGCTGAAGCGTGGGCGATTCCCTGCAGTCGTCAACGTTTTCTTTATAAGTAAGGCCGTATAAACCGACCTTTTTGGTGTCCGTGATGCCGTTTTCTTTCATAATTGTGCGGATTCTGTTAAGAACGTAATCAGGCATACTGTCATTGACCGCCATTGATTCGCCGATAACCTTTGTGAGGCTCGGATAGTCGCCCACAAGGAACCACGGGTCAACGCTGATGCAGTGGCCGCCGACGCCGGGACCCGGCTGAAGAATATTGACCCTGGGATGCATATTGCAGATTCTGATAATCTCATAAACATCCATATCATCGTGGCGGCAGATTTTTGCAAGCTCGTTTGCAAACGCAATATTAACAGCACGGAAAGTGTTTTCAACAACCTTTGTCATTTCGGCTGTTCTGATATCCGTTACCACAATGTCACCCTGACAGAATGAAGCATAAAGAGCCTTTACCTTTTCGCCGATTTCTTTATCGTCGGCTCCGATTGTGCGGTTATTATGAAGCAGCTCATAAATCATATTGCCGGGAATTATTCTTTCAGGTGCGTGCACAAGGTGGATATCCTTGCCGATTTCAAAGCCGTTTTCTTCAATCACGGGGCGCACGAATTTATCAATTGTTCCGGGCGAAACCGTTGATTCGATAACAACAACCGCACCCTTGCTGCAAACCTCCATAACGCTTTTCACCGCCGAAACCACGTAGCAGGCATCAATTTTCTTTGAGAAGCCGTCATAGGGTGTGGGCACGGAAACTATGTAAGTATCCGTTGCCTGATATTCTGTTGAAAACTCTATGCCGCCCTTTACAGCATCGGCAAAAAGCTCGTCAAGCCCGTCTTCTTTGAAGGTTGTTTTGCCGCTTTTGAGAGTTGCAACAAGCTCCTTATTATAATCCGTGCCGATAACCTCAACGCCGTGAGCCGCCATCATAAGGGCGGTGGGCAGACCGATATATCCGAGACCGATAACGTTTACCATAATTCTTTCCTCCGTATTCAGACCAACTGTCTGAGTTTATTTTCAAATTCCGCAGCAGCCTGCTGCCTTGAATATTTTTTCTTGATGATTTCTGTTGTTTCGGTGCGTTTTTTGATGATTTCGGCATAGTTTTCAACCATCGAATCAAAAACAGCCGTCAGCTTTTCGGTTTCATCGGGCGAAACGCACACGCCCATTCCCGTTGCATTGACTATGCCGCAGGAATCTCCTTCGGCAACAAGCAAAACGGGGCAGCCGACGCCGAGAGCTTCATATATTTTCGTCGGCACACTGTCCTTCATTTTTGAGCTTTTGAGCGGAATAAAGCTAAGGCTGGCTTCCTTGAGAAGCGTAAACACCTTTTCGTGAGGAATCACGCCGCAGAAGATGACGTTTGAAAGACCTTTTTCTTCCGCCTGCTTTTCAAGAGCATCTTTTTCTGCGCCCGTGCCGAATAAAAGGAAGCGCACGTTCTTGTGCTTTGTTTTTTCTGCAATTTCAAAAACGGCTCCGAGCCCCTGTGCAAGCCCGATATTGCCGATATATACGCAGTTGAAGCCGTCCTTGAGAGCATATTTTTCAACCGTTTGCAAATCATATTCGCTCTCAAGAATCTTTTCGTCAAAGCCGTTTGCAATAAGAACAACCTTTTCACGCATACCCTCGGGGAGCTTCTGTCTGATTTTTTCAACCTTACCCGGTGAAACGGTTGTTACCATATCGGCGTGCTCATACATAAAAGCGGTTATTTTTTTGAAAACTCTGCAAAAGAAGCTGCTTTCGGAAAAGCTGCCCATTTCCAGCGCAACGTCGGGCCAGATATCACGCACGTCATAAACCAGCTTTGCACGCTTCATTTTTGCAATCAGCCAGCCGGATATGCTCACAAGCGGCGGCGGCGACGTTGTTATAACCACGTCTGCCTTGCCTGCTTTCAATGCGGCAAAAACCGAGCTTGCGGCAAAACTGAGGTTATTTATCATTCGCATAACGGTTGTTTTTTTCTTCATTTTGACCGTTGGAGCAAAAATGATTTTTTCGCTGCAATCGCCGAGTTCTCCGTTGGCTTTGTTTGAGGAGCTTGCTATAACGGTCACTTCATTTCCTTTTGAAGCAAAAACCTCCGCAAACGCCTTCATTCTGTAAGCGCAGGCAGCGCAGGTGGGATAATATTCATCTGCATGAATCAGTATTTTCATTTAACCGAAACTTCTCTCTCTGTTTTTTCTTGGCTGTTTTTTGCCATGGCGGCGGTTTTACCGCCTTCTGCGCCCTGCGTGCTGTCCTTGACAAACAGAATTTTGACCGTTGCAAACATCAGACGTAAATCCTTGACAAACGACATTTCGTTGACATACATAAGGTCCATCTGCAGCTTGTCATACGGCTCGGTGTTGTATCTGCCGTAAACCTGCGCAAGACCCGTCAGACCTGCTCTGACCTGCAAGCGCAGATTGAACGCCGGCAAATCATCAAGATATTGCTCGGCTATCTCGGGGCGTTCGGGTCGGGGACCAACAATTGACATATCGCCTTTAAGAATATTGAAAAGCTGGGGCAGCTCGTCAAGGCGGCAAGCTCTGATGATTTTGCCCACAGGCGTTATTCTGTCATCGTTATCGCTCGCAAGCCTTGCCACGCCGTCGCTCTCGGCGTTAACCCTCATACTGCGGAATTTAAGAATTTTAAACTCTTTGCCGTTTCTGGTGAGTCGTACCTGCTTATAAAGAGCAGGACCTCTGTCATAGAGTATAACGGCAGCAGCGGTTATAAGCATCAGCGGACTTAAAACGATTATGCCGATAAGCGAGCAAACAATATCAATGGCACGCTTGACAAAGGCATATTCGATTTTCATTGTTGCTCTGGAAACGGCAAAAACAGGCACGCTGAACATATCCATATGCGTTGCGCCCATCATTACTATATCGCCAACACGGGGTGCCGTGAAGCAGGACTTTCCGCTTTCGATGCAGTATTCAATAATCTTGTTGCGGAGTTCCACGGGAATATCTGCAATAAAAACTGCTTCCGCATCCTGAATCAAATCAAGCGAAAACTCGCCTGCATCGCTGACTTCGATTCTGTCAATAACCTCAAAATTTCCTTTTCTGTTATAGACGTCACTGATTCTTTGAATTGCCTGCTCGCTTGAATAAATCAACGCCGTTTTCTTGGGCTTGTTGATTTTAAAATAAAGCCTGTTTATCAAAAAGCTCCACACGCAGTTGAGCAGAATCTGCGCCGCAATAAGAATCATCAGCGGCACGGGCGTGAAGAGCGTTGAATTTGCAATAACAAAAACAACGTAAAAAACTCCGCCTGCAATCAAATCGGCAAGTGACTGCGAATAAACAAGCATCGCTCCGTCTGACAAGCCGAAATCATACGCCTTATATGTACGCAGCGAAAAGCAGAGCACTGCCGCATAAAGAGCAACAAAAATCATAAATCTTGTGTTTCCCACAGCCATGTGGTTATGCACGGAATTATAATAGTAAAGGCAACACATATACATAAACACGGTCAGCAGAATATGAATGAATTTGCATATTCTGATTACCGAACTTTTCGTATAATCGTTGTTTCTGGTTTCTTTTCTTTTCATTCCAAACCAACTCTTTCAAACAAAAGATTCACGTTGTCAATATGTTCATCGGGAACATTTTTCATATTGCTTAAATAATTTTTGCGGAATTTTTTCTTTTTACCGAGCAAAAGCGAGAATAATCGGCAAATTTCGCAAAACGGAGTTAAAAAACGGTATTTTTTGATTATCGGGTACTGCCCTTTCAGGTCGTTATAAGGAACAAATATCCTTGACAAAATATATTTCAGTCTGCCGCCCGAGCGTTGCTGATATGAAAGCATTTTTGTGTGAGGCGTTCCGAAACAGCCGCCGCTCATAACAAAATCCGCCATCAGCCGGGTTGTTTCGCTGTGCTCCTTGCCTGAAAACCAGACTTCGCTCAACTGCACTGCAGCTTTGGCAAAATCGGCAAGCCTGCCTTTTTTGAGCAGACGCTTTGTTTCGCCCGTGTGATAATTCTTGCTGTGCTCCATCAGCCACAGGTCAAGAAAAGGCCGCAGACCGCAGCCGCCGTCAACAAAATGCTTTGCCATATGCGCCACGTGGTAGAAATAAAACATTGCGTCGTCAAGCTCATATCTGAATCCGCCGTTTTCGCAAGGAGAAGCGTGGTTCCACACGTCGCTGAGCACTCTTGCAAGGCTTTTGCCTCTTGATTCTTCAAGCAGGCTGAAATGCAGCTCAACGTAAATTCCTTCCGTTGCCAGAATGGAAATATCGTGGTTGCCCCTGCCCTTGATTTCATAACCGAGCTCTCCGGATATCATTTTCGCAGCGGCATCAACGTCCTGCTCGTGCACAAGAATATCTATGTCGCAACCTGTACGAAGCCACTGTTTCGGATAAAGCTCCCTGATAACCGCGCCCTTGAGCGGAATATAAGGCGTTTTTGCCTTTTCAAGAACGCCGCAGACCTTTTCAAAAACGTATGCCAGATTTTCATATCTGAAAAGTGCGCCGTAAATCTTATCTCTGAAAATCCCGTCAATACCCGTGTCGGCAAGCAGACCGTTGTTTATCAATGCACTGCCGACGATGTGCGCAACGCTGTGCGCCTTTGAAACGTTATAAATTTCAACCGAGAATTCATCTGAAAACGGAGCCTGCAACGGCAAACAAAGCGTGCCGCCGCACACTTCGTTTGCAATAAGCCGTATTATTGTTTCGTTAACGTTTTTCATCCGATTTCTCCGTTGATATGTATCAGTCAGGCAGCGTTTCATAAACCAGCCTGACTGCAGCCTCATCGGGGCGGCATTCAAGCAGATAAACGGGCACGTTGCCGATAATTTTTTCAAAAGTATTCAGTGCCGAATCCAGACAACGGCTGTCCCAATGCGGCAAAAAAACGTGAGGCAGCAGCTTTTGCGCCGCCGAATCACCAAGCAAGGTGAGCCTGTTTTCTTTTGCCTGGCGCAGAACAACTATGCCTGCAAGGCTTGCTTTTCGGTTGAGGCAGAATTCAGACGAACCTTTCCACGCAAGTCCGCAGGCGTAAAAGCCGTTTATCTCACGCACGAAAATTTTATCGCCGTTTATGATTTCTGCGCCGAGGTGCTTCTGCCAGAGTTTTGCCTGTGTGGTTTTGCCCACACCCGAATTGCCCGTAAAAATAACGCTTTTTCCGTTAAGCTCAACACACGAAGCGTGAAACAAAAGTGTGTTGAACGCAGCAAACCTTGAGCACATCGCAGCAAGCGGCAGCGCATAATCACCACGCTCCTGCGTGTAATACGCCGTCACGTTTTTCCACTCTTCGTCAGCGCAGAGGATTTCGCCGCTTTCGCTCCTGAGAACGTGTGCCGAAAGCTTCGGGGAATAGGCAATTCCGTGGCATTCCGGCATTTTGGCATCAAAGCCGATTGTCATAACAGGAGGCTCGCCGCTCTGCGACGCAAAGCCACTGATAAATTCCGTGTTTTCCGTTTGCCACTCAACAGGCAAACCTGCAATTTCTATCTTCATCAGAATATATATTTGAAGCAGGTGTAATAGGCTTCGGAACCGTAGGCATAAAGCTCTTTATAGTAATCCGAAAAGCCTGTTCCGTTTGTTTTAACCTCAAATTCTTTAAGTCCCGTGTAGTAATCTCTGCAGCCGTCTTTGACCGACGAGAACTGGATAACAGCTGCGCCGGAGATTTCCGAACCGCCCATTATTGAAGCGGCGATATTCTCTTTCATATTAATCGCAAAAAGCTTGCTTTCGGGAACGATATATTTCTTCTTCATATCAATTCTCCTCATTTTTTAATTTTTGATATATTTTATGCAGCCGCTCGGCAACGGAGCAAAGGCTGCTGCTGATTTTTTCGGGGTCGCCGCTCTCAGCGCAAAGAACACCCGGGCAACGCTGGCAAAAAGTCTGCCACTCGCACTGCGAGCATTCCGCAGGGCTTTTTATTTCACGGATCAATCTGTTCATTTCGGCAAAATCCGCTGCCAGACTGCCGGAATACTGAACGTAAGGCTTATTCATAAACGAACAAAGCTGGAGATGACCGTTCCATGTTATCCATAACGAGCTGCCGAAGCTTGCGCACCATGCAAAGGGTGATTCAAGCGGCGGAAACTTGTTTTTTTCAAGGTCTTGAAGGGTAAGCTCTCCGGAGAAGTCATCAAACGCAAAGCGTGAGCTTTCCGCCGTGTTCGTTGCTCCCCTTGCGGATTTGACAACCGTGACGGTGTGTTGAAGCGGCAGCCCCTTTTGACGGGCAAAGGCATAAATCTGCTGCAAATCGCTTGCGTTCTCACGCACGATTGTTGACGTCAGCCGCAGCGGCACGCCGCATTCTTTAAGCAGATCAACCGCCTTTGACATTTTTGCAAAACCGCCTTCAACGCCGCAAACACGCTTATAAGTTTCATCGCTCGCACCGTAAACGGTGATTTTTGCCGCATACGGCATACCGAGCTCTCTGAATTTTTCAATCGCCGCCTCATCAATCAGCGAGCCGTTGGTCAGAAGAGTTATCAGAAAACCCATTTTGTTAAGCTCGCCGTAAAGCTTCCAGAATTCGGGGTGAGTGAGAGGTTCGCCGCCCGTCAGACAAATTTCAAGAGTACCCATATCCCTTGCCTGCCTTGCAATCCCGAGCCATTCGTCAGCCGCCATCAGCCTGCCCTGCGCCTTTGCCTGCTCGCCGTCAAGGCGAACGTAGCACATCACGCACTTAAAATTGCAAAACGGCGTCAGCTCAAACGTTACGTTAAGCGGAACGGAGTTTTCTTTTGCAAAAGTGTTAAGAGCCGCAAAAAATTCGTTACCCTTGATGCCGCATTCAATCATTCAAGCACTCCCTGCTCACCGAGCCCGAAAAGAAAACGCTCAACGTCATCAGAAGCCTGCGAACGCTCCACTTCATAATTCTCTGTGAGAATATCAACAAGAGTTTCTTTTTCGGCACCTGATTCAAGAGCTTTCCAGAGAAGCTCGCCGCTTTCGCTAAGAGCAATCATACCGTGGATTTCGCCGGTCATTTTGCCCGTCGGCACAGCCATACATTGACCGCCGATTTTACGGACAATGAAACCTTCTTTTATCCTGAACATTTTTGCACCTCTTTTTGTCACACTTACCCAGTTTCTCGATTATAAATTATATCACAACGTCTTATTTTTATCAATAGTTATTTATTATATATAATATATAATTTTACAGAAAACCGGTCTTTTAACGGCAACAAAAAAATGCGCTGCAAAAGCTGCAACGCATTAATTTTCTTGTGTTGAATTATTCGATTATTCCCATTTCGGCAAACTGCGCGGTTATCGCGTCAATATCCCTTTCCGCAACCTCTTTTTCAACGTCATATTCGTTGAGCACCGCAATCAGCAAATCGTTTTTTGACGCAGGATTCTGAAGCTTTTCAAAAATAAACGCAGCCACCTCGTTGAGTGCAATTGCACCGTCAAAGCTCGCAATATTGCTGCCCGTGGGCATCACGATAAACTCGCCTGCAATTTTTCTGAGAGCAAATCCTTCTTTGATTTTCATTTCATCTTCCGCCTCCAAAATCTCGTCCGGTCTGTTAAAAAGAATATCGAACGCTTCTTTTGCGCTTTCGGCATCAGGCCCGCAATAAAGCCTGTAAACGGGAACGTTTTTTGCCAGCCTGCCTGCAAGAATAACCGTTGTTGCCGCAGCCTGCGAATCCCACATCGGCACAAAAATCTGCTTGATAAGCACTCTGCGCGCCTGCTCGCAGTCAAGCTTTCTTAAATAGACCGAATCCGAACGGCGCACGTCAAGAATCGCCTTAAGATTGCGACTCACGTTGCGAAAAATCTGTTCCTTGCCGTCCCACGGAACGCCGTAAGCAACCGCACCGCAGGCGTCAACCTGCAGCGTCGGTCTGTCGCCGCTGATGAATTCCGCCGCAACAGCATCAACCCAGGCACTCGCTCGGGTTGATTTGCCCATACCCGAAACACCCGTGAAGGCAACCGCCTCGCCGTTAACGTCAATGCACGCCGAATGAAGCGAAATGCGTGATTGCAAAAATCCTCTGCTTTCAAACGCTATTCTCAGGAGCCCTCTCAGTGCAGGGTAACACAGCGTTTCATCAATATTTTCGGGAATATAAAAGCCTGTTTCGCCGTAATCTGCCGAAAGGCTGACCTGAACGGTCTGCCTGCAGGCGGGCGAAGTAAAAATCCATACGCCGCTTTCGTTTTGGTAAACCTCAAGCTGCTCAAGCAAAGCAAGCGGTTTTTCGCCGCCTTTAAGCAGCGGAGCAGCCGCACGGAAAACACACCCGTCATTTTCACCGTTTGAATGACAGATAAATTCATCAAGCATCGGCAAGCTGCAGTCAAGCCTGAAATTCAGGCCTGCTATGCAAACCGAAACCGTATTCTTCTTATTCATCGAGCAAGCATTTTAAGCTGCAACGGGAATTACGCCAAAGCAGCTTCCTTTCAATTCCGAAAAGTGAGTGTGGGATTAATAACCTGAATCCTTAACTACAACCGTGTGTGAGCAGGTGTCAATTTCGCTGCTGTTATAGTTAGTCCAGTTCTGCGTGCAGGAAAGCGAGCTGGTTTCAGCCTGCGCATTGTAGCTGAAGTCAAGCTTTACTGCAACGGGAGTTTCATAGTTTTTGCTCATAAAAAAACCTCCATATTTTATTTGCTTTTATAATCACAGAATTAACTGTTATGCACTATTTTTTGATAAGTTTTGCAAGTCCGCTTCGCACTATGGCTCTGCACCATTCGCACTGCTGCGGTGAAGCGTGACCCGTTCCGTTATGCTCTGCGGCGCAGCCTTTGGCGGCATTGGCATAAACGCAGCCTTCGCATTCCGCAGGCAAAAGATAATCCGTAACGCCGTTATGAATTTTCTGCCAGGCAGCGGCAAAACCGTCTTTGAGCGGCTCTGCGCTGATATGGGTCAGGCGGTTACACGGAACCATTCTGCCCCCCCATGTTACGTTAAAAGAGCTTCTTGCGCCGCCGCAGCGAAGTCCTCTGGGAGCTCCGTTTTCCGAAGCGTTTACAGGCGGCAGAGCCACCTCGCATTCTTCCGGAAGTGCTTCGCCCCTGAGCGACTTTTCAAGCATAAAAAAGTCAATGTAATCTTCGGTGTTCAAATCCGAAAAGCCTTGATTTCTCTCGGTTTCGGCTCTTGGCTCCATAAGGCCGCCGCTAACCTGAAACACCGCCGGAAAGGTTGATGCAAGGCGGATAACTTCCATATTTTCTTCTTTTGTGAGGCTGTTATTCGGCGTAACGGAAAGTCTCAGCGGCAGGTGCGCTTCGCAGGCAAGCCTGATATTTCGCACAACCTTTTCAAATGCCCTTCTGCCCGTAACACGTTCATACATTTCTTCACTTGCGCCGTAAAGCGTAAGCTGAATGCAGAAAGGCGGATATTTGCTTAAAAATTCAATTTTGTCTTCGTTCAGCAGTTCGCCGTTTGTGAGAACGGTAACACGAACGGATTTATTATATAAGAAAAGATAAAGTCTTTCAAAATCGGGGTGCATAAGGCACTCGCCGCCCGTTAATGCGGCAAAAATCATTCCCGAATCAACAGCCTGCGCCATTATGCTTTCCCACTCGGCGGCAGTGAGCAGCTTTCTGCCCTTTATCTGCTCCGGACTGAGATGAACATAACACATTTTGCAGCTGAAATTGCACAGCGGCGTGAGTTCAAAGGTTCCTTTCAGCGGTTCGGCTCTTTCACGTGCCCTGCTGTCAAGAAACATTCTTGCTGCCCAGTCAAAATGCAGCGGATCCGCTCCGCCCGATTTAAGGGTCAGAATGAGCGACGGCAAGCTTTTTGCCGTTTGAACGGCTTTCAGAATCTCAATTCTGTCCATTTCTGCCAACCAGCTTTCTTTTGATGCGTGCACCGAATCTTAACAGCTTTTTAAAAAGCCGGCGTGCAGGTATTGTTGCCATTCGCAGCCTGCCGCAAGCCCTTGAAAATGCGGAATCAAGGCAGATTTTTTTGCCGTTGCGTTCAAGGCTGACCGCTATGCCCCACACCTGTGAAGCAGGCATCGGTGCGTCAAAATCAACGCAGTTATCGCCGACAGTCAGCACTGTTTCACCCCTTATACTGCGGATGCGGTGAACAACATACGCTCCGTCAGACCGTGAAAAAAGCACAACGTCACCCGTTCGCAGAGGGCGGTTAACAGGCACAACGGTTACTGCGTCCTTCTGTTTTCTGATTAACGGACGCATACTGCCTCCGTTAAGCCTGAGCACAACGGGAATATCCGCTCCGCCGAGAGAAAGCTCGTGCCATTCGGCAACGGAAATATCAAACACTTCTTCGGCATTCTGTTCTGTTTTGATGTCGGGATTATGATTATTCTTCATAATATATCTGAATAAAACTGACGTAATCCATTTTTAAAATATCATACGAAAATTTCAATGTCAATAATTTTTGTGCAATTCCTGCGGTGATTTTTGCGGACTTTTTGCGGCATTTTCCGTGAAATTTTGCGGATAAACGTTACTCCGTCACCTCAACAAGGTTACCGTTTTCATCAACCTTGTAAACCTTTGTGCAATATTGCAGCATACTCGGTCTGTGAGTTGTGATAACTCTTGTTCGGTTGGGAAAAGCCTTCATCATATTTGCGAGCACAGTGTCCTCCGTTATCTTATCCAGAGCACTTGTTGCTTCGTCCATAACAATAACGGGAGCATCTCTGAGGAGTGCTCTTGCAATTGAAATGCGCTGAACCTGACCTTCAGAGAAATTTGCGCCTTTTTCGCTGATTTCGGTATAGATTCCGTCGGGCAGCTTTTCAATAAATCCCCACGCATCGGCGGTTTTAAGCGCTTCAACAATCTCATCATCGGTTGCTTCGGGGCGCACAATGCGCAGATTATCCGCAATGCAGCCCGAAAAAACCGCATTGCCCTGCGGCACGTAGGAGCAGAACCGCCTTGTGCTTTCTGAAATATTCAGACTTTTGCCGTCAGCCGTTTTCATCGTCAATGCGCCGGAATCAGGCTCAACAAGGCCTAAAATCAGCCTGAGAATCGTAGTTTTGCCTTCACCCGAAGGTCCGATAAACGCAATTGTTTCGCCGGGTGCGGCTGTGAACGATATGTTTTTGACGACGGGCTTTTCGCCGCCGTCATATGTGAACGTAAGGTTGCTGCAATTAATGGTTATGCCGTCTTTATTTGCGCTGTCAAGCATTTTTTCAGCCTTTTTGTCATCTTCGTTTTTCTCAAGCGGCAAATCGGTGATTTCCATTATTCTGCCTGCCGCCGTTGCAATTGAAATTGCGCCGGGCAAAAGCGAAACAATGGCCGAAAACGACGCCGTGAGCTGACCGGAAATCTGCAAAAACAGGGTCATTGTACCATAAGTTATAGCTCCCTGCCACAGGCGGTAAACTCCCCAGCCGTAGCACAGATATGAAACACAAAGGCCGATAATTGACATACACAGCGTCATAATCACGGAAAACTTATCCTGGTCAAGCCTTATTTTTCTGAAAAGCTCAAGGTTAATCTTGAGCTGGTCAACGTATCTTCTTGTGATGTCAAAAGCCTTTATAGTCTGAATATTCTGAACGGATTCTGAAATGAACGAGAGGATTTTGCCGTTTGTTTCGCGGCTTTCCTTGCTGAATTTGCGCAGCATTTTTGTTGAGAGTCTTGAGGAAAAAACAAGGAACGGTGCGCTCATAAAAGCAAAAACAGCCATCGTGGGGTCATAATAGAGAACCACGCCGAGGCAGCCGAGAAACTGCGCCGACCTTGTGAAAACGCCCGGAATAAAGGTTACGATACTGTTTGAAACAGTGCCGACGTCGCCTTCAATTCTGTTGAGCAAATCACCCGAATGATATTTTCTGATATCCTGCCAACGTGCATAAATGATATGCTCATAGATGCTGCTTCTGATTTCGAGGCTGATTTTTGTGCCGACAACCGTTGTAACTCTTGACATACCTGCGTTTACGAGTATCTGGGTTACGCCGAGCGAAACCGCAAGTGCAGCGCTGCGCACAATCGTTTCACTGTTGTGTGAGATAACGGAGTCAATAAGAAACTTTGAAGCAACGCTGACTCCGAGCCCCATCAACGTTGCCGTTACGCCGATAACAACGTAAAGAAAAATCTGAAATTTATAGCGTGAAACAAACCGCAAAAGCCATTTCCACTCTTTGCCGAGAGAACGGAAAAGCTCAACATATTCACCCGGTTTTTTCATATCATCATCTCAATTCTAAGACTGTCTTTTGTTTTTTCTGCCGCCGTAGCCGTATGAATGGCCGTAACGGTAATACTTATAATAACCGCCGTAGTTATAATAGCTGCCGTATCCGCCAAGGCCGCCCATTGCTCCGTTAAGAACACAGCCCAGGAATCTGGCGTCTGTTTCGAGCATGGCGTTGATACCTGCTCTGATTGCGTTTTGCATAACGGCGTCCTGCCTTACAACGTAAAGAATAGCTTCAGCCGCACCCGCAACAATCGTTGCGTCTGAAATTATGCCGCAGGGAGGAGTATCAATAAGAATGAGGTCATAATCCTCTTTAAGCTGCGAAAAAAGCTTTTTGAGCCCCGCCGTGCGGATTATGCTGCGGATATTCTTTGCTCCGTCCGTGAAATTGAGAAAATCAAATCCGAATTCGTCAACCCCGTTGATTGTGAATCTGTCGTTTTTATACACAACGGATTCATCGCTCAGTTTATCGCCGAGAAGCTGCATAATTCCCGTGTTGCGCAAATCGCAGTCAACAACAAGAACCTTTTTGCCTGCTTTGGCAAACATCGAAGCAAGGTTAACGGAAAGAACTGTTTTGCCCTCTCCCGGAGCCGTGCTTGTTATCATAACGGTTTTTTCGCCCTCATTGAGTGCACGCTGAACCGAGCCTCGGAGCAGGCGCAGAGCTTCAAGGAAATCCTTGCCCACCATAGGGTTGGTGAGCACAACGTCAGTGTTGATTTTGCGGCGGTACTTTTTAAAAAGAACCTGCGGCAGAACACCGACGCATTCACGGTTGAGGATATTTTTAACGTCTTCCTTTGTTTTGACGGTTTTTCTGAGAATGGCATAAAGAATAATCCACGCCGCACCGAGGACAAAGCCGATTATGATACCCTTCATAACCGATGAACGCCATACAAGGGAGTTCGACGGCTTCTGCGGCATAACGGGTTCGCTTATCATAACAAGCTTTGTTCGTCCTATGATGTAATCGCCTACCGCCGAGTAATTCTTGATAACGGAAAGCAGGGTTTCATAGGTAAGCTTTGCGTCTGAACCCGTTGCTGTGAGGGTTATCATGTTTGTTCCCTCAACGCAGGATGCTTCAACCGTTGCCGGCATACGGGCAAGCTTCAGCTCCTCGCAAACTCTGTTCTGGAGAATGGGGCTGCCCACGATATTGGGGAAAACGCCGGCAAGCTGGTTAGCCGTATCTCTGTTATAATAGAACGAATATGCCGAAACACCGTTTTCGCCCGAAATCACCTTGTTTTCGGTGTGAACGGTAAAGGTTGCCGATGCCTTATATTCGGGAGAAAAGCGCACGTAGCTCCTGTAAAACTGTATTCCGCCGAGAACAACGGCAAGAACAACAGCTATCCAGCCGAATTTGACAAAGCCGCGCCATATATCGCTCAGCAAAACTTTTATTTCAACCGTTGAGTTGTTTGTTTCATTGTTTGGTAAATTATTATCCATAAAATAACCTTATTTCCTGCATTAATCGGATATGTTTTCTGCCGAATCTCCAGAATCTTCAGAAAAATCCTGACTTTCTGCGTGATATGCATACTTTGAATATGCTTTGTATCCCACTCCGTAGCCGTTGCTGCCGGTTTCGTCAGAACCCATCTGGCCAAAGAGCGTGAATGGCTTATAAACGTCGTTAAGAACGCAGCCTGCCAGCTTGCCGCCTGCATCGGAGATTGTGAGGATTGCATCGTTGATATCCTTGACCGGAACGCAGTCCGTTCTGACAACAAGAAGAGTTCTGTCAACATCGCTCGCCGCAGAAACGGCATCTGACGTTACCGAAATGGGCGGAGTATCAATGATAACAAAGTCCATTTCTTTTCGCAGCCACGCCAGGCAGTCCTTCAACGCAGTGCCGCTTAAAAGCTCTGCGGAATCCTTACGCATCGTTTTGTTGAAAGCGATATAAAGATTGCTCTTTTTGAGGTGGTAAAATTCAAAATCCGAAACAGAAATTTTGCCCGAAAGAACGTCGGAAAACTCGTTTTCTATTTTTTCGCGGTAATCAAAAATTTTATAGATTGACGGCTTGTGAATATCAAGGTCAAGCAAAGCAACCTTATATCCTCTGCCCGAAAGTGCAATTGCAAGATTGGAAGCAACAGTTGATTTACCCTCGTTTTCAGCAACGCTCGTTACGGCAAAAACGCTTCTGTCCCTGTTCTTTTTCATATATTCAAGCTTGGTGGCGATTTTTTGATAGTCCTCGGTAAACTTGAGGCCCGAATACGCATCGTTGATGAGCAGGGCTCTTTTTTTGCCTTTCAGCTTTTCTTTAAAAGAAAGATGCGCCTTTTCGTGAGCGACAACACCAACTAACCTTGAGTCGATTTTATCGGAGAAGCCGTTTTCCTCCTTGACCGTTTCACGCAGAAGCGAGAGCAGAACAATCAGAGCGCCCTGAAGCATCATAACAATCAAAACAATCTGGTTTCTGTAGATGGTCAGCGGAGAGTTTGACGGATAACCCGGCATACCCGGCGCTGCAATAACGTCGATAACCGCATCGGTGAAAACCACGTCGGAAACCTGCGGATAAACCTCAAGAACCGATGAAAGCAGCAAAAACGCCGTTTCGGGGTTATCCGCCTTGACAGATAAATTGAGAAGGTTGGTTGAGCCGTTTACGGAGGCAGTGATTTCTCCGTTGAACGACTTCTGGCCGATATTCTCTGCCGCAAGCTTTTTCATTGAATTCTGCGTAAAAACTTTTGTAAAAATCGTTGCCATTTCAGAGGAAGCCGAAAGGTTGCTGTATGCGCCCGAGCTGCCCACCTTTGAACGCACAACAAGAACTGCGTTGCTTGTGTACGTGGGAGTGTAGATGCTCTTTTCATAAACCTGTATTCCGAGCAGCGTAATAAGTCCGGCAAGGATAACCGCCCAGGAATTGCGCAAAATATCTCTGATAAGGCTGTTCCACTCAAACGTTATCGTGAACAAAGATTTGCTCTTTTTCAAAAAAATTCACCTCGATTTACTCAACAACAACAGTCAGAATGGAGTGTCCTTCGTATCCTTCTGCCGTGGAAACATAATAGTGAACGTTATAAGTTCCTGCTTTTTCGCTGTCAAAGTTTGTTGAAATCAGCAGGCCGTAATCCTTCATAAGAACGCCGTTGACGGTAACCTCCCTGAGGTAATCCTCAAAGACGGGTTTTTCGCCCTTTTTGATATAGATAAGGCTCTTTGTGAGCTGAATCTCAGGCGCCATTGTTTCGTTGCCTTCAACGTGAACCGTCACGTCAAGGTCAATCATATCGCCCATACTGTTTGCAACCTGAACGCTGACCGTGAAAACACCCTGTGTGTTAACAACGTAGTCGGTTGCCGTTATTGTCACTCTGTCGCTGATATCGCCGTCAATACAATCCCTTGCGCCGATGGCATCCCTGATGTTGACCTCTTCGTCAACAGAATAAACAAGGGCGCGCTTCATATAAAATTCAGGCGGAGTGTAATCCGTATAGCGAACGGTACGCTTTGCCTTTGAAACGTGGCAGTCTGAATCCGAAACGGCATATGTAACAATAAAAGTGCCCGGCTCCGTGAACTTTGAAACCGTTTCAACAAGCACCTTGCCTGAAATATCGCCGTCTTTTCCGTCATATGCGGTAACGCCCTTGAGAAGTTCGCTTTTATCGTCTTTGATGCTGATTTCAATAAAATCCGTTTCAACGTTTATTACAGGTATTGTGGTATCCTCCGTTTTCTTTTCAATGAATGAAAAAACAACAAAAGCAACAATAACCACCGAAAACAAAAAAAGTGTTATTCTTCTGAGCCATTTCATTGTTTATCCGGTCTCCCTTTTATCTGAATATTCTCAGTTTAAAATCCAAAAAGCTTCGCCGTTATTCTGCCGTATCCGGCAAAAACCGACACGCCCACCTATACATAATAGATTTTAACATATAAAAAATCAAAATACAATATTTATTGCATCATTTTTAAAGAAAAAATATGGTAATGCGGTGAGTGTTTTGGGGCCGATATGCGAATAAACAATATAATGTGTTATTTTTTTATTGTTTTTTAAAACAATATATGATATAATGAACGGAAATATAAAATTGCCTGATTATACCCTCGGCAGCCCGGGGAGGTGCAACACCCCCCCGAAGAATCAGCTTTGAATAATCACCACACTCGCAAGGAGGAGTTTAATATGAAAAAATGTATTATCATCGGCGGCGGTCCTGCAGGTCTGACTGCAGGCTACGAGCTGCTTTCAAAATCAAAGGACTACGAGGTCATTATTCTTGAAGCAAGCGACACCCTCGGCGGCATTTCAAGAACCGTCAGATATAACGGCAACCGTATGGATATCGGCGGTCACAGATTCTTTTCAAAAGACAAAAACGTTACCGCTTTCTGGGAAAAAATAATGCCCACACAGGGTGCGCCCTCGTTTGACGATAAGATCCTCGGCAGAGAAAAAGCCCTTGTTGCAGGCGGCCCCGACCCCGAAGCAGAGGACAGGGTTATGCTTATCCGCCGCAGAGTTTCAAGAATTTATTATCTTAACAAATTCTTTGATTACCCCATTTCGATGAAGCCGCAGACGTTTATCAATATGGGCTTTGCAAGAACCGTCAAGGCAGGCTGCAGCTACCTTAAATCCACCGTTTCCAAAAAAGAAGAAACCTCACTTGAGAATTTTTATATCAACCGCTTCGGCAAGGTTCTCTATTCAATGTTTTTTGAGGGCTACACAGAGAAGCTCTGGGGCAGGCACCCGAGCGAAATTTCTGCCGACTGGGGCGCACAGAGAGTCAAGGGTCTTTCAATCCTTGCCGTTCTCAAGGATATGGCGTCAAAGATTGTTCCCAACAAAAACCGCAAGGTTGAAACCTCGCTGATTGAAGAATTCGTTTATCCCAAATACGGCCCCGGTCAGCTCTGGGAGCTGGTTGGCGAAGAATTCGAAAAAATGGGCGGCAAAATTCTTTATAACCACAAGGTCAGCAAAATCAACACCGCAAACGGAACCGTTACGGGCGTTGTCTGCGACTGCGGCGGCAAGGAGGAGCTTTTTGAAGGCGATATCTTCTTCTCCTCAATGCCCGTCAAAGACCTTGTTGAGGGTATGGGCGACGTTGTTCCTGCCGCACCTGCCGAAATCGCAAAGGGTCTGCCCTACCGTGATTTTGTGACAGTCGGTCTGCTTCTCAACAAGCTCAACCTCAAAAACGAAACCGATATCAAAACACTCGGCAACATCGTGCCCGACTGCTGGATTTACGTTCAGGACACGGGCGTTAAGCTCGGCAGAATCCAGATTTTCAATAACTGGTCGCCTTACCTTGTCAAAGACCCGCAGAACACAGTCTGGGTCGGTCTTGAATATTTCTGCAACGAGGGCGACGATTTCTGGAACCTGAGCGATGAGGACTGCATTGCCAAGGCGATTGCAGAGCTTAAGTCAATGGGCGTTATTGATAAAGACGCCGCTGTTCTGGACAGCCACCGTGAGCGTGTGCAGAAGGCTTACCCTGCATATTTTGACACCTATGACCGCATTGATGAGCTCGTTGAATACCTTGATACGTTTGAAAATCTCTATTGCGTTGGCAGAAACGGCCAGCACAGATATAACAATATGGACCACTCCATGGCAACCTCGTTTGAGGCTGTTGCAAACGTTCTCAGCGGCAAAAAGACCAAAGAGAATATCTGGAGCGTAAACACGGAAGCCGAATACCACGAGGAGAGCAAAGATGAAAAAAAGGATTGATTGGCTGCTGCCCTTTATTCTTTTTGCGGCGGCGGTAATCCTTGAGCTTGTTTTGGGCAACTTTGTTTATTTTGCTTTTGTTGCAGGTAAAAACGAAACGGTTGATTTTAAACCGGGCGATTCATCCTATGACGTTACGGGCGAACGGACTCAGTTCGGCTTCGGCAGCATTGACTTTGAGCTGAACTCCGTTTCGTTCAGAATCAAAGCCTTAAAAAATGAAGAAACCGAAGAATTTCCCGAGCCGTTTGAATTAAAGCTCGGCGTCTATATCGTTGACGAACGCCACTGCGATTACAGCCTTGCGGTTTCACGCACGGTACCCGTCACCGCCAATGAGCAGGAGATAACGCTTTTCTGCAACTCGGGCGGCAAGGCTGAGGATATAATGTTCGTTGCCGAAAATGCGGAGCACGGTGCGGTAATCAGCAACGTGGTAATAAACCCTCAATATAAGCTCAGCTTTAACAGCATAAGATTTCTGCTTATCCTGTTTGCCCTGTATTCCGCATTTCTGCTTCACCTGCGAGCCAAAGAAAACAAGCTTGTTCCGTATAAGAGCAGGCACAGGCGTTCGCTTGCTCTGTCAGTCGGTTTAAGCGTTGCAAGCTCGCTCGCCGTTGCTGCGCTGAACGCATCGGGCGAAACTCTTTTGCCTGTTGCCTATCCGCTTGAAGGCGGCGTTGAGCTTTATGACCCATACGTCCAGCAGTTTGACGCTTTTATGAAAGGTCAGCTCCATCTTGACGTTATCCCCGACGAAAGGCTGGCTTTGCTCAAAAACCCCTATGACCTTGCCGAACGCTCAAGCAACGGCATCAATTATATGTGGGACAGGGCGTATTTCGGCGGCAAATACTATTCATACTTCGGCGTTGCGCCGCTGCTGCTTGTTTATTTTCCGTTTTATTTTATCACGGGTATGCTGCCCCATGCAGGCTTCGTGATGGCTGTTTTCTGCGTGATTTCGGCAGTGTTCTTTGCCCTTGCGGTTGAAGAATACGCCAAAATATCGGGCAAAAAACATTTCGGCTATTTCCCTGCATTCTGCGCCTTCAGCGGTTTTCTTGCAAGCTTTGCGCTTATAATCGCAAGAGGTCAGCAAAGGTTTTATTATATTGCCGGTATGGCAGGTATGGCTTTTTCGGCTGCGTTCATTTACTTTATGCTCAAAGCCGTCGGCAGCAAAAAAACGTTTAAAAGAATTATCTTTTTTGCCCTTGCAGGCATAAGCTTCGGTCTGGGCTTCCATTCAAGAGTCAATTCCGTTGTGCCGCTTGCAATTATCGCCGCCGTGTTTGTTGTTCTTTGGGCAATAAAGCGCATCAAAGCAAAGCAAATCGGTTCGCTTTTTGCCGAAATGGCGGCGCTCGGCACTCCCGTTATTATTGCCGTTATTGCCTCAATGCTTTATAACAAAGCACGCTTCGGAGGCTTCTTTGATTTCGGTACGGCATACCAGCTTACAATAAGCGACACCTCATTTTATGAAATCGGTCTGCACGGCGTGATACCCGCATTTTTCCATTATTTTCTGCAGAGCTTCCACTTTGTGGGCGAATTCCCGTTCATTGCGATGAACTACGTTGCTCCGCCGGATTACGGCAGATATTTTTACGTTGACTCCGGCATCGGCATTTTTGCAATGCCGTTTATGCTTGCACTGCTGCTTTTCCCTGTTGTTTTAAAGAAAAAATCACTGGGCAAAAACAAAAAAATCATTTTCGCCTCGGCTCTTGCCGCAATACCCGTTACGGCATTCGTCAACTGCTGCCTGGGCGGCGTAATTTTCCGCTACACCTCGGATATTTCGCTGCTTGCCGCCTTCCTTGCGGCTGTGATTACTCTTGAAGCAGCGGAAAAAGCCCTTGAAAAATTCGGCAAAGACGGCTATGCGGTATTCAAAAAAGCAGCATATTGCCTGGGCGGCGTAAACGCTCTGACGGCAACAGGAGCTGCGTTCATAAAACACGTCAACTTTGTTGACCCTGACCCCGTTGTTTTTGAATACATCAGAGATATTTTTGTTTTTTGGAATTAATGTGAGCTGTCACAAAGTAACTGAGGGTTGCAAAAGATAAAGCATAACTGCATTTTATCGGGCGGATAATATCCGCCCCTACGCCGAAACGGATGATACGGTTCGTTTTTACGGGCGACCGCAGAGTGTCGCCCCTACGGTGTTGCAATTTACAAGCAATAATTGCGCATTGCGCATTAAAATGGGCAAGGGCGAAGCCATTCCTCAACTATTCACTATTAGTTATTCACTATTCACTTAAAAACAGGTGTGGACGGAG
>JAZSNE010000025.1:0-70446 GCA_045536245.1 Acutalibacteraceae bacterium
GGGCGTTGCAGCAGGTCTTGCAACAACAGGTTACACCGTTTTTGCAAGCACGTTCGCAATGTTTGCTGCAGGCAGAGCCTATGAGCAGGTAAGAAACTCAATTGCTTACCCCAATCTTACCGTTAAAATCGGCGCACCTCACGCAGGTATCTCTGTTGGTGAAGACGGCGCAAGCCACCAGTGCTGTGAGGATATTGCTCTTATGAGAGCTATCCCCAATATGGTTATTATTAACCCCGCTGATGATGTTGAAGCAAGAGCAGCCGTTCTTGCAGCAGCAGAATATGTCGGCCCTGTTTATATGAGATTCGGCAGACTTGCAGTGCCCAGAATTTTTGATGAAGATTATAAGTTTGAGTGGGGCAAAGCTGTTGTTCTGAACGAGGGTGCTGACGTAACAATCTGCGCAACAGGCCTTATGGTTAAAGAAGCTATTGAAGCAAAAGAGCTTCTTGCTGCTGAAGGAATCAGCGCTGAAATCATCAACGTTCACACAATCAAACCTCTTGATTCAGAAACAATCCTTGCTTCCGCAGCCAAAACAGGCGCAATCGTTACCGCAGAAGAACACAGTGTTATCGGCGGCCTTGGCAGTGCGGTTGCAGAAGCTGTTTGTGAAAGCGGCAAGGGCGTTCCCGTCGTCAGACTCGGCGTTAACGATGAATTCGGAAAATCCGGCCCTGCCGTAGAATTGCTTCATATTTACGGCCTTGATGCGCAAAATATAGTTGCAAAGGCAAAGCAGGCAATTTCTCTTAAATAATGTTTGCGGCGGCTGCTTTGTTATCAAGGCAGCCGCTTGCTGAAAATTCCAGTTCAGGGGTGATTTGCAATGTCAGAACAGAATATGCCTCAGGAGCAGAATGAAAACCGGGTTCCGGCAGAAACCGAATCGGATACGGAGCAAACCAAGGAATTCAGGCTTAACAGCGAAGATATTGACAAAACAAAAGAGTTTAAAATTGAAAGCAAAGCCCCCGTGCCGCAGGAAATATGTGAGGACAATGAATCTTCTGAATCAGAAGAAGCTGTTCAGGAGGAAACAACACAGGCTGAGGATTCCGGCAGCGCGCAATCAGAGCAAGCACCAGATAATGAATTGACCAAAGAAGCAAAAACTCAAAAAGAAAAGTTTTCTTTTAAAAACCTTCCCAAAAGCGCAAGAATCGCAATAATTGCCGCCGCCGTGTCGGTGGTTGTTCTTCTCGTTGTTGTGATAGTTGCGATAATTCTGAAAAAAGATAATATTGAAAATAATTCAATCATCGTTTACCGCAAGGGAAACGAGTGTGTTGTTCGTATAGATGATAAAGAGCTGTCGCTTGAAAATGAAGGGGCAGATAATTTCAAGGCCGATAAAAAATCAAAACGAGTGTATTATACAGTCCCGTCATCGAAGGACACCGAATACTTTGACCTTTATTACGTGTGCCTTGAAAAAGGCGAAATAACCAAGCCTGTGATGCTTGATAATGCAATTGAAAGCGGTTATGAGGTTGTTGATGATAGTGTGTATTATCAGAAATATAACACAGGAACCTTTGCGGATGACGGATGTGTCTGCAATATGGCTTCCAAAAGTATCACCACGTTTTCAAGCAACGTAAACGGCATTTATTGCCTTAACGGAACTGACGTCTATTTTACAAAACCTGACGGAGAGAATCTCGCGCTTTATTATTATTCCAACGAAACCGTTGAAGAAATATCACGCAACGTTACGGAGCTTTACGCTTACCCTGAAGCGGAAAATCCGCATATCGTTTATCAGACCAACACCGGCGAATTCCAGAGCGCATCCTCGCTTTATATTACCTATGCAGGCGAAGCTCCCGAATTGATTTGTGACAACGCATATATGGTTGCACTTGATGAATACAAACCCGGCGGCAACCTTTATTATTTTACTTCGTCGCAAGAGAGTATTTCCTGGAGCTATGTTATTTCAGACCAATATTATGAAAGCGATAAGGATATAACCGAGCCTAAGATGTTTGATTATCTTTGGGATTTTCTTGGCTTGAAAGACGGCTACGATGAAGCCGTGATGGCGTATGCCGAAAAAACGGCAAGAGATAAAATAAGAAAAGCGCTTGATGACACTGCCGTTAACGGCGGACTTGTTGCCCCTGTGTTTACCGTGTTTGCTTATGACGGCGGCAACACCGTCAAGCTTGTTGAAGGCGTTGACCCTTCAAGAGTTTATTCCTATGCGTATTACGGTGCCCCCAAAATTGTCTATGAAAAAACAACAATCAAACAGGGCGAAACTGATATCGCAACCCTTTGCGAAATGTCAAAGCGAAGCGGTATTGAAGAAGTTATTGCTTACGCCAAAAGCATCGTTACAGAGTGCGTTGATTCGCAGGGTGTTGCAGTTGCTCTGAGCAATGTAAGCGGCTGTTTGGTTTATGAGCTTCAGGAGTATGATAAGAACAGAACGGAATTCATATTCTCCGAAAACGGCAATAATCTGTTCGCTGTTGTGAGTGATACAAAGGGTGGCAAGCACAGCCTTTATTGCAACACGTTCACTGATTCAGGTCCATCGACGGGAAGCGTTGTTTCAGCTAATGTCAAAAGCGATTCCGTTGCGGTTAACGGTGAAGCGGTTGTCTATATCATTGCTGATACAGGCAAAGAAACAGGCGACGTTTTCAGCTTTGACGGCGGCAAGAACGTCAAAATTTCCAATTCGGCAAGCGAGTTTATGATTGATGAATCGAAAAACATTTTCATCATTAAAAATGCAAGTGCTCAGGGCGAAGCTGTTGCCGGCGATTACTTTACCCGGTTTGAAGGCAAAGAAATTAAAATCGGCGAAGGCGTGCTCAGCTCTTCATTTATTTCAAGGACAGACGGTTCTGCGGCGTTTGTTGAAAACGGCAGACTTATGATTTATCACAGCGGAGAAACCGTTGAAGTCTGCGACGGTGCAACGCAATTATTATTGTATATGTGAAAGGACAGATAATATGGCTTCTAATCAGATTTTAAAAAAATCGGTAGTCGGCGGCTTCAGAAAAGAAGACGTTATAAATTACGTTGAGCAGCTCCAGGCGGAAATTCAGCGCCTGAGAACTGATCTTGCGCAGAAAAACAGTGAGTCTGAACAGTGTGATGAGCTTAAAGGTGCTTATTCCGAGGCTGTAAAAAGCGTTGAAGCGGCAAATGCGGAGCTTGAGTCTGTCAGAGCAGAAAAAACAGCTCTTGCAGCAGAAAACGAGCTTCTCAGGGTCGAAAAGCAGTCCCTTGAAGCGGTTATTGAAACTCTTAAAAAAGAAAAAGCCGATGCAGAAGAAATTCACGCTTCCGAGCTTGAACAGATAAAAACCGAAAACGAAAACAAAATCAGCCTGTTTGAAGAAAAGCTTGCTTCCATTGAATCAACTTTTGCTTCCATTGAAGCAAGCCGCTCAAAGAATAACGTTGCAGACGAAAAAGCCAAGATACTTAAAGATGCAAACGATAATTCAGACCTCATAATAACCAGGGCAAATAACGAGGCAAGAGCAATTGCAGAAAAAGCAAATGCAGCCGTTGCACAGGCGGCAAAGCAGGTTGCCAAGGCAAACGAACGCCTTAAGAGTGCCTGCGTAAACTATGATTCATCAACGGTTGAACTTAAAGCAAGCGTTGATAATCTTATTGCTCTTCTTGATTCTATTTCAGAGGGAACAGATAAATAATTATGGCAGAATATAACATAAAAACGGAAGAAATCAGACAGTATGCCGACGTGCTCAGAGCGGGGGATATTGTTAAACTCAGCGGAACGGTTTATACTGCCAGAGATGCTGCTCATAAACGCATTTTTGAGCTTCTTGACAAAGGGGAGTCTCTGCCGTTTGAGCTTGACGGAGCCTGCGTTTATTTTGCCGGTCCGACTCCCACACCCGAAGGCAGAGTGATCGGCTCGTGCGGCCCTACAACGTCGGGCAGAATGGACCCCTATTCACCCCGTTTGCTTGATTTGGGTCTTGCGGCAATGGTTGGCAAGGGTCAGCGAAGCAAGGCTGTCTGCGATGCTCTTATAAGAAACAAAGCGGTTTATTTCTGCGCAATCGGCGGAGCGGGTGCGCTTTGTGCCAAAGGCATTGCAGCCTGCGAAGAAATTGCTTTCTTTGATTTGGGCTGTGAGAGCGTCAAACGCCTCACTCTCAATGATTTTTCGGTTGTGGTTGCTATTGACTGCAACGGCGGCAATCTTTTTGAAAGAGTTTAAATGTTGTTCTACAGGAGTACATAATAATGAATATACTTGTAATTGACGGTCAGGGCGGTCAGCTCGGCAGCCAGATAATAAAGGCTGTTATCAGCCGATATCCCGAAATAAAGTTAACCGCTGTAGGCACAAATGCCGCTGCAACAACTGCAATGGTAAAAGCCGGCGCCAAAAAGGCGGCAACAGGAGAAAACCCGATAATTGTTGCTTGCCGAAATGCAGATGTAATAATCGGACCTATAGGTATAGTTATTGCCGATGCTCTGCTTGGTGAAATAACACCTGAAGCGGCAAAAGCCGTAGGTCAAAGCAATGCTGTACGAATTCTTATACCGATTAATAAGTGCAAAAATCTTGTTGCAGGTGTTTCAAGCCTCACTTTAACTTCTCTTATTGAAGACGCACTTGAAAAACTTGACAGAATTATAAAAAACACTTGAAATAAATCCTGTATGGTAGTATAATAAAACCCGTTGTTCAGAAGAACAACGGCGGAACAGAAGTTCCTTTCGGTTTGAACTTAAATATAATATGAAAATGCAATGAAGGCGCCTGTTTCTCTGAAGAGGAACTGCGCCTTTTTGTGTGCAGAAAGGAATCTTCTATGAAAAAACAAAACAGTTTGAATAATCTTGCTTTGTCGGCAATGTTTCTGGCGCTGGCGGTTGTTTTGCCGTTTCTGACGGGTCAGATTCCCGAGGTTGGCAATATGCTTTGCCCGATGCATATTCCAGTGCTGCTCTGTGGCTTTGTCTGTTCAGCCCCGTGGGGAATGGCGGTTGGCGCAGCAGCCCCTTTAATTCGGTCAATGCTGTTCGGCAAACCGATATTGTTTCCGTCGGCAGTTTCTATGGCGTTTGAACTTGCGGTTTACGGTATCCTGACGGGCATCTTATACAGAGTGTTCCCGAAGAAAAAAGGTTACATATATCTTTCGCTTATTATTGCGATGGTTTCGGGACGCATTGTTTGGGGCATAGTTCAATTTGTTCTTTTGAAACTAAACTCGGCAGGCTTCGGTTTTGCGGCGTTCTGGGCAGGGGCAGTAACAAATGCAATACCGGGTATAATTCTTCAGATTGTTTTTGTGCCTGTTCTTGTTATGCTGTGTGAAAAAATCAGACCAAACAGAATATAAAAAATAAGGCTTGTAACGGATTAACCGCTACAAGCCTTTTCTTATGTAAAATTACAGTTTCATTGCAACGTCCCAAGCGCCCCAGATAACGGTGCGAAGGTTGCCGACCTTTGCGGCATCGCCGATAACGTGGACGTGCTTGCCCTTGGGAGCAAGGGGAGTGGGAACGTAGCCGACGGACATAACAACGGAATCTGCAGCAATATCAAATGTTTTGCCGTCTTTATCCTTAACTGTTACTGCGCCGTCCTTGATTTCACAAACCGATGTTTCAAGGTGAACGGGAACTTTGTTTGTCTTGAAGAAATCTCTCAGGTAGCTTGTGTTTGCAAGAGCGATACCGGGTGTTGTCACAAGATCGTCCTGCATTTCAACAATTGTGGGCTTCTTGCCGTTGAGGTAAAGCTCATAAGCGATTTCGCAGCCGGTAAGACCGCCGCCGATGATAGTAACGTTTTCGCCAACCTGTGCTTTGCCGAGAAGGAAGTCAACAGCTTCAATCGCTGTGTCAACGCCCTTGATGGGGATTCTTCTTGCCTTTGCGCCTGTTGCAACGATTACTTCGTCAGCACCGAGAGAAGTGATGTCTTTAACCTCTGTGTTCATCTTAACTTCGATGGGAAGCTTTGCAACCTCACGGTTGTACCAAGCGATGAGGTCACGGTCTTTTTCTTTGAATGAGGGAGCTGCAGCAGCAATGAATACGCCGCCGAGCTTATCGCTCTTTTCATAAAGAGTAACCTTGTGGCCTCTCTTTGCGCAAACAATAGCAGCTTCCATACCGCCGATGCCGCCGCCGATAACAGCAATCTTCTTTGCCTTCTTTGCAGGCTTGATGCTGTATTTCTTGGACTGCATTGTTTCGGGGTTGATAGCGCAGCGTGAAAGACCCATTGTATCAAGAAGATCCTGGGTGTTTGCGTGACCCTTTGATGATGAGAAGTTGAAGCAAGCGTTGTGGCAGCAAATGCAAGGTCTGATATCTTCGATTCTGTCCTCAATAAGCTTTGTAACCCATTCGGGGTCTGCAAGGAACTGGCGAGCAACACCTACGCCGTCAATTTTGCCTTCAGCAACAGCCTTGGCACCAACGTCGGGTTCCATACGGCCTGCGCAAACAACGGGGATATCAACAAACTTTTTGATATGAGCAACGTCTTCAAGGTTGCAGTTCTGGGGCATATACATAGGCGGATGAGCCCAGTACCAGGAGTCATATGTACCGTTATCTGCGTTAAGCATATCGTAGCCTGCGTCCTGAAGATACTTAGCAGCCTTTTCAGATTCTTCCATAGCACGGCCAACTTCTTTGTAGTCTTCGCCGGGCATTGCGCCTTCGCAGAAGCCCTTCATCTTTGACTCAACGGAGTAGCGCAGAGAAACGGGGTAATCCTTGCCGCAAGCTTCTTTGATAGCCTTAACAACTTCAACTGCAAAGCGGTATCTGTTTTCAAAGTTTCCGCCGTATTCGTCTGTGCGCTTGTTGAAGAATTCAATTGCAAACTGGTCAAGAAGATAACCTTCGTGAACAGCGTGAACTTCAACGCCGTCAACGCCTGCATCACGGCAGAGCTTTGCTGTTTTTGCAAATGCTTCAATAATTTCGTGAATCTGTTCTTTCGTCATTTCGGGGCATTCAATATCGTGTGCCCAACGTGAGGGCTGGGGGCTGGGGGATGCGAGTTCGTGTGAAGTATCAAGAATAGGCTTGATAAGAGCACGTGTGAATTTGTTTTTGTGAAGAGGAGCTACAAGCTCTGTGATTGCCCATGAACGGCCCATACCTGCTGTAAGCTGAACAAAAAGCTTTGCGCCTGTCTTATGGATTTCGTCCATAAATACTTTAAGTTCTTCAAACATCTTGGGGTTCTGCCAAAGCCATTTGCCCCAGAATGTGTCACGCAGGGGAGCGATACCGGGAATAATAAGACCAACGTTGTTGTTAGCTCTTTCGAGGAAAAGCTTTGCTGCTTCTTTGTCAAAGTGGCAGCCGCCGAGTTCAAACCAACCGAAAAGTGATGTGCCGCCCATAGGACACATAACTATTCTGTTTTTGATTTCAACGTTACCGATTTTCCACGGTGTGAAGAGAGCTTCATACTGCTGATTCAAATCAAACACTTCCTTCTCATAAAATTGTTACATATATAACCTATTATATAATAATTTAATTGGCGGTTTATGTCAAGCGTTATTGCAAATCTTTGCTCCGGCACACACCGCTTTTTTGTATGAGGAACCGAACCGCAAACCGATTAAGGATTTGGTTTGTTCATTTTAAATTAATAGTTTGTTTACAAAGTAAATTTCACATTTTTGGTTGCTGATTTGTTTCTTTATTGGATATTATCGAAAAGGAGGCGTTCCGTAATTTGACACAGAAAAGAAAAAGTTCTGATGAAGAAATTAAAGAGGTTGTTGATAAATACAGCTCCTTGATTTTCAGAATATCATATTGCATTTTATGCAACGTATATGATGCGGAAGATGCCGTTCAGGAAACTTTATTGAAATATCTGACCAAAGCGCCTGAGTTTAAAGATGAGGAACACCGAAAAGCATGGCTCATAAAAGTTTCTGCAAACATCAGCAAAAATATGCTTTTGTTCAGGCGAAAACGTTCCTGCCTGGATATTGAAGAAGTTGCAAATGAAGCAATTCTTCCGAGCGATTACGAAACCTTCGAAATCATAATGAGTCTGCCTGCAAAGTATAAGGTTGTTATGGTGCTTCATTATGTTGAGGGCTATAAGAGCAAGGAAATTGCTCAAATTATAGATATTAGCGAAGATGCGGTCAGAAAAAGGCTGCAAAAAGGCAGAGAACTGCTGAAAATGGAGTTTGAAAAGGGGGAGCTGTTATGATTGCACGTGAAATCAATGAGTTTGTCAGGCTGATAGGGTCTGTTTCACTCAGTCAGGCAGGTAAAGAGAGAATTACCGATTTTTTAATTCAAAGCAATTCGGGAAGAAAAGAATCTTCGGCCAAATACGTAGCTGCGGCGTCTGCGGTTGCGTTTGTTGCGCTCGGAACAATTCTGCTGACCCGAGGTATGAAGCAAAATATTTAAAACTACACTGCGAGGCACAAAATGACTAACACATCAGCAAATTTTTTATTAGGTTATGAAAACAGCAAATCACCGCTCGGCTTTGAAATTCCCGATATGTCAATGTTCGGATTGCTCAGCAAGACAGCGGAGAATCAACCCGAGTCTTTAGCATATGAGTATTTCGGAACCAAGTGCTCATACGGTAGTCTGGTTGAAAAAATTAACGGTATTTCCGGAGCATATTACTCTCTGGGAGTCCGTAAGGGTGATATTGTAACAATAATTATGCCAAACACGCCCGAAGCGGTTATCAGCATTTATGCTCTTAACAGAATCGGCGCAGTTGCTAATATCCTTCATCCGCTTTCTGCTCAGGAAGAAATAATGAAGCATATCAACAGAGTCGGCAGCAAAGTCGTTCTTTGTGTTGATATCTGCGCTGAAAAGCTGGCTGCAATTATTGATAAAACACCGGTCAAAAAGGCGGTTATCGCTTCGGCGGGCGACTCAATGCCGACAATTATGAAAACACTTTATGCTCTTAAGTGCATAAAGAATTTCAAATATGACAAATCCGATAAAAGATATATGGCTTGGGGCGATTTTGAGAAGAGATCAAGAAACGTTGCAGAGTTTGTTTCAAAGGGTGAGGATAACAAAAAGGTTGCAATCATTCTTCACAGCGGCGGAACAACAGGCACACCCAAGGATATTATGCTTTCAAACAGCAATTTCAATGCATTCGGCGTTCAGGCTGTGCTTACCTTAAGAGACGTTAAGGCGGGCGATAAAATTCTTGCCATTCTGCCGATTTTTCACGGATTCGGTCTGGGTGTTTGTGTTCATGTATCTTTCTGCTTCGGTGCGTGCTCGGTTCTTATTCCGCAGTTCAACGCAAAGCAGTTTGCAAGTATCCTTAAAAAGCATAAACCTTCAATGATTTTTGGCGTACCCACGCTTTATGATGCTTTGCTTAAAGCCAAAGGTACGGATAAGATTGATTTTTCATTTCTTAAATACGTTGTCAGCGGCGGCGATACTTTGCCCGAAAAGCTTGAAAAAAGCGTAAACGATTTTCTGGCAGCTCATAATTCAACCGTCAAAATCTGTGAAGGCTACGGTATGACTGAGGGCCTTGCTGCACTTTGCCTTTCGGTTGGTGAAAACTATAAGTCAGGCACCATCGGCAAACCGCTTATCGGAACTCAGATGTGCGTTGTTGAACCCGGAACAACCAACGTTCTGCCTGCAAACGAGGATGGTGAGCTTTGTGTCAGCGGACCGACAGTAATGATCGGTTACAGGAATAACCCCGGCGAAACAGCCGATGCACTCAGGGTTCACGCAGACGGCAAAACCTGGCTTCATACGGGCGATATGGCAATGATTGATGAAGACGGTTTTGTTCATTATAAACTGAGAATCAAACGAATGATGATAACTTCGGGTTTTAACGTTTACCCCACACAGATTGAAAGGGTAATCGAAGAACTTGATTTTGTTGATAAGTGCGTTGTTGTTTCGGTGCCTCATCAGTATAAAAAAGAGGTTGCTAAAGCATATATAGTTCTTAAAAACGGCAAAGAAAAAAGCGAGGCAACAAAAGCTGAAATCCGTGAGCATTGCAAAAAGAAACTTATGCATTACAGCGTTCCGTATATTTATGAATTTGTTGACCTTCTTCCCAAAACGGCTTATAACAAAATTGATTTTATGAAGCTTCAGAGGGAAAGTGTAAGGGAGGCTGTTTGCTGATGGCAGAAAGGCCGAGAGTTTGGGGGTTTGTGTTGCTTTCTCCCATTCTTAAAAACGTATTCAGGCTGTATTACGGCCCAAAGGTTTTCGGAAAAGGAAACATTCCGCGAAAGGGCGCTGTTGTTGTTTGCAGTAACCATAAGCACGTGCTTGACCAGTGTCTTGCGGTGCTGGCAACTCACAGACCAATAAATTATATGGCTAAGGCAGAATATTTCAAAGGTTCTTTTGCTTGGTTCTTTAAGCTTGTCGGGTGCATTTGTGTTAACAGAAACGGCCATGACGAGGATGCTAAGGCAGCAGCCAATGCGGTTCTTTCAAGCGGCAGAGCTTTGGGAATATTTCCGGAGGGAACACGAAACAAAACTGATGATTTGCTTGGCGAATTCAAGTTCGGTGCGGCATCTCTTGCCTGTAAAAACGGGGCGATGGTTGTGCCTGTGGCTGTTACGGGTGAATATAAGTTCAGAAGCAAAACACTCGCAACCAGAATAGGTACGCCTTTTTCTGCAAAAGGAATGACGGTTGAAGCTGTCAACACAAGGCTGCATGACGAAATAGTAAGGCTTATCAATGAAAATCTTTCTGAAGGCTGCGGCACTCCCGAAGAATTCGAAAGAGCCAAAAGATATCAGGTTTCTTTAAAATAACACACTGTTTAATATGATAAAATATCAAATGACCGCTGAGGTTGTATCAAAGAAAAAACAGGTTTGCGTCAGTTAATGTCGCAAACCTGTTTTTTGCTATATACTTGGTTTTACAGTTTACAATAAATCGGGTTTTATGGGATTGATTTTATACAATGTTATTGCTGAAATACTGCTCAATTTCTGCCATTCTGGCTTCTTGTTTCACGCCGAACGGGCAGCGGCTTTCGCAATGTCCGCACTTGAGGCAGGCATCAGCTTTTACAGTCAGCTTTGTGTAGTGGTTTGCCGCAATGCTGTCGCCGGCAAGTGCAAGGTCATAATATTTATTTATAAGACCGATGTCTATTCCTGCAGGGCAAGGCTGACAGTGGTTGCAATAAACGCAGGTGCCTTTAACCGTTTCTGCCGTAAAAGTGCCTATAACGGAATAATCCTTTTCTGCATCGCTCGCATTAAGGAATTTCAGCAACTCATCAAGGTGCTCCATTGTCTGAACACCGGGAACAGCGGTCAGAACACCCGGGCGATCAAGGGCATACTGCAGGCATTGAGTGTGTGTAAGAGCTGTTCCGAACGGTGACTGTTCGGCAGCCAGAAGCTGCCCGGCAAAAAACGGCTTCATAACGCTTATGCCAACTCCTTCGCGTTCGCAACGCCTGAATAAGTCAAAGCGTTCCTGAACGCTGCCGATGCCGTATTCATCACCTTTTTCAAAATCATAGGCAGGGTTAATTGAAAACATCATCATATCGGCAATCCCCGTGTCAATGATTCTGTTTGCAACGCTCGGGGTGTGTGAGGAAAAACCGATATGGCGAACGGTTCCCTGTTTTTTTAATTCTTTCAGATAGTCAAGAACTCCGATTTCGCACAGCCTGTCAAAATCCTCGTCCTCATCAACACAGTGCAAAAAGCCAAAGTCAACGTAATCCGTGCCCAGAGTTTTAATCTCCCACAGAAAAGTGTTTTTTATCGTGTCAAAATCACGGCACCAACCGTATTCTCCGTTTTCGTCATATACAGCGCCAAAATGCACCTGCAAAAAAACTTTGTTGCGGCAGTCACGGATTGCTCTGCCGAACGGAGCATAGGTGGCTCCTGCCGTGCAAAGGTCAAAAAAGTTGATTCCGTTATCAATAGCTTTGCGTATAATCGCTTCAATCTCATCGGCAGGCGTTTTTCCGATACCGCCCAAGCCAAGGCCGAGCACGCTGAATTTTTCGTTTTTATTTCCGTTGGGAAGCTGTCTGTATTCCATATTACACCGCCAAATTATAATAATCAATGTCATTGCTGTGTCTGACACGGCAGGCTGATGCCCGGCTTTGCATCTTTGCAAGCTGTTATCCCGTGCCCGAGAAGCGTAACAAGGGTTTATTCCGAATCAGGTTGCTGACCGTTATGGGCCAACCATTTGCATTCGGTAATTTCCATATTTGTAAAAGTTGCCTTGAACGATGAATCCTCAGGACTGCAGGCGTAAACGCCGAAGCGGATTTTGCCTGCGCCGTTAAACATATGGCAAACTCGCATCTGGCGGAAGCTTTCACCGTCGTCAGAGCATTCAATGCAGTAATCGTCTTCTCTTCTGCTGAATCTGTACCACATAGATTTTATTCCGGCGTCAATTTCTGTTGTTGCCCAGTCGGAATATCCGTTGTTTGTAACAACGCTGCCGAGATGCTGGAATTTTTCGTTTTCATATTCAACAGAGCATTTAATCCAGTTTTCACTGTCGAGGTACATTGCAACACCGCACTGGTCAAATCTGTGCTTGCTTTCAAATTCTGTTTTAACAACAAATGAAAAAAACTTTTCGTCTGTTTCCATCTGCAAAACAGGAGCGTTATCGTTTCTGAAGTGGTAGTATGTTCTTTGCCATAAATCAGTATGCGGCTGCGTGATAATTTCAATTATTTCGTCAGAAACCGAGTAATCGGCAGGCTCCCTTGTCCACTGCAGCTTGTTTGAATCAAAAATCATAATTAACACCTCGTCATAATCTTGTTAACGTATTGATTATATCATATGCAGCCGAGCAAAACAACAATATTTTCGCATCGGCAAAACAGCAAAAGCGCAGTCAAAAAAATTTCTGAAATTTTTTTAAAAATTTTCGTGACAAAACCCGATTTTTGTCATATATAGATATAGCCCAAAACAGGAGGAGATATTTTGAAAGAATTCAAACAAAAACTTAAAGCGATAACGGACTATCTGGGTGACAATTCTCTTGAGCTTGACAAAGAAAAATTAGATGAGCTTGTTGCAAAAGAACTTGAAAAGCCTGCGAATAAAATGGATGCCAACCTGATTGACCTTTGCCTGGATGCTCTTGTTGAGTACAGAAAGAATATGTCGGAATAAACTCCGTTGCGGCAAACCGGGCAACGGACTTCGTTGGTTGCAGAAGACGATTAAACATTGAAGCTGACCGATAAACTTAAAAAGAACCGGTCGGCCTGTACTCGTTTAAACAAAACTATCTTTGTCTTGCTTATTATTGACTTTTATTTAAATATTGATATATACTTTATCTATCACCGCAAAGGAGGTTTTTGTATGACAAAAGCCCAGGCAAGACAGAAAGCAAAAGAATTAGTTGCAAAAATGACAGTTGAGGAAAGACTCTCCCAGCTTGTATATAACTCTCCCGCAATCGAAAGACTTGGCATTGATGAATATAACTGGTGGAACGAGGGCTCACACGGTGTTGCAAGAGCAGGTACGGCAACCGTATTTCCTCACGCAATCGCAATGGGTGCCACTTTTGACCCAGACCTTGTAGGAGAGGTTGCGGATGCAATTTCAACAGAAGGACGTGCAAAGTATAATAAGCACGTAAAATACGGCGACCACGACATTTTTAAGGGTCTTACCTTCTGGGCGCCCAACATCAATATTTTCCGTGACCCGCATTGGGGCAGAGGTCAGGAAACATTCGGAGAAGACCCGTTTCTTACTTCTCAACTCGGTGCTTCATTCATCAAAGGCATTCAGGGTAACGGTGATTTTTATAAAGCGGCTGCTTGCTCAAAGCATTATGCCGTGCATTCCGGCCCCGAAAAGAACAGATACGGGTTTAATTCCGTAACGGATATGCACGATCTGTGGGAAACCTATCTTCCTGCTTTTGAAAAGACCGTTGAAGCAGGTGTTGCAGGCGTTATGGGTGCATATAACAGTATGAACGGCGATCCCTGTTGCGCTCATTCGTATCTTCTTGTTGATGTTCTGCGCAAAAAATGGAATTTTGACGGCTATATTGTTTCCGACTGTGACGCAATAGGTGATATCTATAAATTCCATAAATATGTTAATTCTCTGACAGAGGCTGCTGCCGTTTCGCTTAAAAATACCTGTGACCTCAACTGCGGCGGAACATACGGCTCACTTGTTGATGCATATGAGCAGGACCTTGTAACTGAAGATGAAATCACCGCAGCGGCAGAAAATGTTTTCACAATCCGCTATCTTTTAGGTGAATTTGAAGAGGTAAGACCTTATTCTGATATCGGTCTTGATAAGCTTGACAGCAAGGAGCATAAGGCACTCAACCTCAGAACGGCAGAACAATGCATTACTCTTCTTAAAAACAATGATAATTTCCTTCCTCTTGATAAGAACACAGATAAGAAAATTGCTGTTATCGGTCCGAATGCACTTTCTGTTACCGCTCTTGAAGGCAACTACAACGGATATGCTTCCGAATATGTGACCGTTGCCGACGGTATCCGCAGAGTATTCACAAATGCGGATATAAAGGTTGAAAAGGGATGTAACTACTGTATGGAGCATCTCAACTACTGCAGCGGTTTCGGAAATATGATAAGTGACGGTGTTGCAATCGCAGCTGAAGCAGATGTAACAATCCTGGCTCTCGGTCTTGACTGCTCAATCGAGGGTGAGGATACGGGTTTTGTTGATGATTACACAACAAGCGGCGATAAGAATTCGCTCTATCTTCCTGCAACACAGCAGAAACTTGCAGAAGCGGTATGCGATGTTTGCGAAAATGTTGTTGTTGTACTTATGTGCGGCAGTTCAATTGACGTTGGCGAAAAGGTCAGAAACCACGCAAAGGCTGTTATTCACGCTTGGTATCCCGGCTCACTCGGCGGACTTGCACTCGCAAATATTCTTTCAGGTGAAGTAAATCCATCGGCAAGGCTTCCTGTTACAATCTACAGAGGCGACCACGATATGCCCGATTTCGAGGATTACAGCATGAAGGGCAGAACCTACAGATATATTGACGGTGATGCTCTCTATCCCTTCGGTTTTGGTCTTTCATACACAAACTATAAGTATGACAATGCAAAGATTATTTCGGCAGACGGCGAAAAGATAATTGTCAGCGCAGAGGTTGAAAACGCAGGCGGCATCGCAGGCAAGGAAATTGTTCAGGCTTATGCCGCTTATACCGACAGCCGTGTTGCAACTCCTCATTGGCAGCTTTGCTCGGTAAAGCCCGTTGTGCTTGAAGCAGGTGAAAAGAAAGAAATCACTCTCGATATCGACCGTTACTGGATAAAGGCAGTTACAATTGACGGTGAAAGAGTTGAACCCGACGGCAAAATCACACTTTATATCGGCGGACATCAGCCCGACAGCGTAAGCGATAAACTTCTCGGTTATCCGTGCCTTAAGATTGAAATTTAAAATCATAACCACTCGGTTGACGGGTGGTTATGATTTTTTACAGCTCTTGAAAATTTTTCAAAATTATGTAACCTTTATCTGTTCTGAATTGTTATAATAGTGAAAGGACCTTTCAAGCGGTGGTGATTTAATGGATAGTAACGATTTTGAGCGAGTATTCAAAAGAAATAACAAACGGTTGTTTCTGATTGCACTTTCGTTCACGGCAAATCAATATGATGCAGAGGATATTCTTCAAAACTCTTTTATGAAACTGCTGAAAACAAAGACTGAGTTTGAAAATGACGAACATATTGATAAATGGCTTACTTCGGTTACGGTGAATGAAAGCAAAAATCTTCTTAAAAGTGCGTTCAGAAAAAAGAGTGCGGATTTTGAGGATTACATTGCAACCTATTCTTTTGAAAGTGAAAAAAGTGAGGATTTGTTCAACGCCGTTATGTCGCTGCCTAAAAAACTGCGGACGGTAATCCATCTGTTTTACTACGAGGATATGCCAATCAAAGAGATTGCCGATATGCTTAATATCAAGCAATCTGCGGTTAAAACAAGACTGTGCCGTGCAAGGGAACAGTTAAAAATTCAACTTGGAGATGATTGGAATGACGAATAAAGAAAAATATGTCAATTCTTTTTCAGGTGTTGAACCGTCTGACGAAATCAAAGAAAGGATTTTGAATATGGCATCAACAAAGAAAAGATACTCTTTCAAAGCGCTTGCTGTTGCGTTGGCTGTTCTTATAATGGTTGCAGCGGCTATGCTTACCGCTAATGCGGCAACAGACGGAGCGATAGGTGAAAAAATCAGCGAAGTAACCAAAGAGATAACCGAGAAAATCAGCATTGTGTTTAACGGTGAGGAAATTGAAGCAACCGTTAAGCAGACAGTAGTAACTGATGGGAACGGAAATACCAGCATCTTTGAAATTATTATTCCTGAAAATATTCCCGCAAGCGAAGACGGTGTAGATGTACTTGAGCTGGATAAGGTGATGGAGAAATACTGTAAGATTGTTATTGAAAAAGAATCCGGAAGCAGCGCGGAGTATGAGATTGATTATAAAACAGAATCCGAAAATTATAAGGTAGTTTCAGAATCTGATTAAATGTTGAGGCTGAACAGCAAAACAAAAAGAGCTAACTGACATCAAAATCAGTTAGCTCTTAACTTTTAGATAATTCAGATGTTGCCAAAACGTTGCCACGGAGCATTTATACACAATAAAACCGGAGCATACAATGTTGGCAAGATTTTTCGGAATCTGCCCACCGAAAATATTGTCGCACTGCTCGCTTGTAGCGCTTCGCATTGCTCTGTATTTTCGGCAAATAATCACCTTCGCTTCTTCTGCCGCAGGCAGCGCTCGGCGATTATTCCCACTCGATTGTGCCGATGGGCTTCGGGGTGAGGTCGAGGAGGACACGGTTGATGCCTTCAACCTCGTGAGTAATTCTGTCTGTGATGTGGTGAAGAACGGGGTAGGGGATTTCTTCAATGGTGGCTGTCATTGCATCCTTGGTGTTAACCGCACGGATGATTGCGGGCCAGCCTTCATATCTCTTGCCGTCTTTTACGCCAACGCTCTTAACGTCGGGGATAGCAATGAAATACTGCCATACCTTTTCTGCAAGACCGCAGTTGTCAAATTCTTCGCGGAGAATTGCATCTGCTTCACGGAGTGCGTGAAGTCTGTCACGGGTAATTGCGCCGAGGCAGCGAACGCCGGGACCGGGACCGGGGAACGGCTGACGGTAAACCATAGCGTGGGGCAGACCGAGTGCTTCGCCGACAACTCTTACTTCGTCTTTGTAAAGAAGAGCAACGGGTTCAACAAGCTCCATTTTCATTTCTTCGGGCAGACCGCCAACGTTGTGGTGAGCCTTAACGCCCTTTGACTCAATAATGTCGGGGTAAATTGTACCCTGAGCAAGGAAGGAAATGCCTTCAAGCTTCTTTGCTTCTTCATCAAAAATCTTTATGAATTCGTTGCCGATAATCTTTCTTTTTGTTTCGGGGTCTGCAACACCTTTAAGAAGGTCAAGGTAACGGTCGGTTGCATCAATATAAATAAGGTTAGCATCAAGCTCTTTGCCGAAAACTTCAATAACCTGTTCGCTTTCGCCTTTGCGCATAAGACCGTGGTTAACGTGAACACAAACAAGCTGCTTGCCTATTGCTTTGATAAGAAGAGCAGCAACAACCGATGAGTCAACGCCGCCCGAGAGAGCGAGAAGAACTTTTTTATCGCCAACCTGTGCTCTTACCTGAGCTACCTGCTCCTCGATGAATGCGTTTGCAAGCTCGGGAGTAGTGATGCGTGCCATTGATTCGGGACGAACAACACTTTGCATAAATTTTTACCTCCGTTATTTTCTCTTTATAAAATCAGTTTGTATAGTTATCAAAATAACCCTGAACAAGAACAACGGGGGTGCCTTTGTCGCCCGAGCCGCTTGTGAGGTCACAGAGAGAACCGATAAGGTCTGTGAACTGACGGGGAGTTGTGCCCTGAGCTGCCATATTGCCAACAAGGCTGCTGCCGTCTTTTTCTTCAATCTTCTTTGAGATTGCTTCTTTAAGAGCGTCGCCGCTGAGATCTTTGAAGTCGTTATCGGCAAGATACTTGAGCTTAAGCTCGTTGGGTGTGCCGGTCAAACCTGCTATGTAAGCGGGTGAAACGCAGGGATCTGCAAGCTCCCAGATTTTGCCCTGAGGATCTTTGAATGCGCCGTCGCCGTAAACCATAACTTCAATGTTTTTGCCGCTTGCAGCCTTGAGAAGTTCCTGGGTCTTATAAACGAAATCGGTGCAATCTTTGGGGAAGAGCTTGATTGTATCTTCTGTTGATTTGTTTGAGCCGAGAAGACCGTATTTTTCGTTGTAACCGCTGCCGTCAATTGAAGAGGTAAGGATATCATCAAGACCGCAAACAACCTTTGCGCCTGCTGCTTTGAGGATTCTCTTTGTTCTTGCTCTTGTGTGGATATCGCAAGTGAGAACGCAGTCGGTATAATCAAGGATAGCCTTTGCCTGATTAGCAAAAACGATTTCTACCTCGGCACCTGCTTCGGTGATAATCTGTGAATAATAGTCAACGTAGTCAACGCCTGTGAACTCGTGTTTGTTTTCACCGAAGAGTTCACGGTATTTTTCGAGCGAAAGAACGTCGCTGTAGGGGTTGATGCCGGCATCGTCAAGCTGGTCAAGCGTGAGAAGGTGGTTGCCTACCTCATCGCTGGGATAGCTGAGCATAAGAACAACCTTTTTAGCTCCCATTGCAATGCCTCTGAGGCAAACTGCAAAACGGTTTCTTGAAAGAATCGGGAAAATAACGCCGATTGTTTCGCCGCCAAGCTTTGCCTTAACGTCTTTAGCGATGGCATCAATGCTTGCGTAGTTGCCCTGGCTTCTTGCAACGATTGATTCTGTTACGGCAACAACGTCCTTGTCACGAAGCTCAAAGCCGTCGATTTCAGCAGCTTCAACAACGCTGTTGCAAACAATCTGTGCAAGGTCATCGCCCTGACGGATGATGGGGCAACGGATGCCTCTTGAAATTGTGCCTGTTCTTCTTTCCATTTAAAAGTCCCCTTTAAAACCGAGTCGGTTAAAAACCGCCCGAAAAAAATTTTACAAGATATTTTACCACTGTTAAATTGATAAATCAAGTATAATGATGTATAAATATGCGATAAAATTTGCCCTGTATTTTTTTCTGTTTGACGGAAAAAATACCAAAGGGTGATATAATTATGGTATATACAGTGATATCGGCGGCAATCGGATACGTTATAGGCAGCGTTAATTTTGCGGTTATTCTGTCAAAAATGCTTTACGGTGAGGATATTAGAAAGAGCGGCAGCGGCAACCCTGGTGCAACCAATATGATAAGAATACACGGAAAAAAAGTTGGCGCAGCGGTGTTCCTTTGCGATTTTTCAAAGGGGTTGCTCGCAGTGGCTTTGGCTAAAATTCTTGTTGTTATTTTTAACGCACCGCAGGAAACTATGCTCGTTGCGGGATTTTTTGCCCAGCTCGGTCACGTTTTGCCCGTGTTTCACGGATTCAGAGGCGGCAAGGGCGTTGCAACGGCGGTCGGTGCAGCGTTTGCATTGATGCCTTTAACCGCAACAATTCTGCTTGCTTTGTTTGCGGTGATTCTTGTTTTGACAAAATATGTGGCTGTTGCTTCGGGCGTCTGCGCAGCGGCTTATCCTGTTCTTGCCTATTTTTTGAGAGGAGAAAACGCAACGGAATACTGCATCTTTGCCGTTGCCTGCTCAATGCTTATTCTTATCAGACACGTGTCCAATTTCAACCGTCTGAGCAGGGGAGAAGAAGGTAAAATTAAATAATGTATTATTCTTACAGTTCTGAAACTTTTGTGACCCGAGAGTTTCAGAACTTTGCGTTTTTTACAAAAAACTTCGAAAAAGCTCTTGACAAACCGCATTTTAAGGTGTATTATACAAACATCACTTTAGCACATAAAAGCTTTAAAGCTTTAAAGATTTAAAGGAGCGATGCGAAATGGACAAACTGCCTATCTGGATAACGATTGGTGTATACATTATTATTATGGCAATCATCGGAATCACACAGGGCAAAAAAGCTCACAGTATTGCCGACCTTACGGTAGGCGGACGTAATGCAGGTGCGTGGCTTTCAGCTCTTTCTTACGGTACGGCTTATTTCTCGGCAGTTATGTTTGTCGGCTATGCAGGCGGAACAGGCAAGGGCTTTGGTCTTTGGGGCGTTCTTGCCGGTATCGGTAATGCCGTTTTCGGCTCTTGGCTTGCCTGGAAGGTTCTTGCCAGAAGAACGAGAGACGTTTCGGCAAGACTCAAAATCAAAACAATGCCTCAGCTTCTTGATACAAGATATTCAAGCCCTGCAATGCGTCTTTTCGCTTGCGTTGTAATTTTTGTTTTCCTTATTCCTTATTCGGCATCCGTTTATAAAGGTCTTGCATCGGTTGCTGATATTCTTCTCGGTATCAAAGTTGAATACTGCATGATCATCATTGCTGTTGTTGCGGCGCTGATGCTTGTTTTCGGCGGATATCTTGTTCAGGCAAGAGCCGATTTCTTCCAGGGTATCGTAATGATGTTCGGTGTTGCTCTGCTTATTATCTGCGTTATTCGCTGTGACGCTGTCGGCGGCGTTCAGGGGCTTATGGAATATGCTAAGACCGAAGGTGTTCAGCTCAGCAGAACAAACGGACTTCCCAAGCTCAATGCCGACCAGTGGATTTCTCTCTGGGCAACCGTTCTTATGACAAGCTTCGGCACTTGGGGTCTGCCTCAGATGGTTACAAAGTATTTCGGCATCAAAGACGACAAGCAGGCAAAGAAAGGTATCACAATCTCAACGTTCTTTGCTCTTCTTGTTGCAGGCGGCGGATACTTCATCGGCGCACTCTGCTACAGATTCTTTGATTGGGAAACACTTAATAATCCTGCAGCAGAAGGCTTTATCAACCAGGACTACATAGTTCCCAGAATGCTTGAAGCTGCAAACATTCCCTCCGTACTTCTCGGCATCGTTCTTATGCTTCTCATTGCGGCTTCGGTTTCAACTCTTTGCTCGGTTACTCTTACCGCAAGCTCAACCCTCACAATCGACTTTATCAAGCATTTCAAGAAAGATATGGATGAGAAAAAATCATCATTTACAATTAAGGTTTTATGTGTTATATTTGTTATCAGCTCTTATGTCATAGCAAATACAGATACACCGATTCTTGATATGATGAGCTACTCATGGGGTATTATCTCAGGCTCCTTCCTTGCGCCTTACGTTATCTCTCTCTTCTGGAAGAAGATGAATACAAAGGGTGCATGGACAGGTATCCTCGGCGGTTTTGTTATTGCGATTGTACCTGCCGCTGCAAAGATTATGACAAGCTTCACAGCAAACGAAGCTGTTGTTAAGCTTGCAGGTAAAGGACCTCTGTTTGCTTGTGTCGCTATGGCTGCTTCAATTGCGCTTTGCGTTGCGGTCAGTGCGGTCACAAAGTCAACAAATGAAAAGGAAACCGAATTCTTCTACAACGGTGAAGTTGCAGCTGAATAATATATAATTCTGTAAACGGATTGCTTAAAAAAGCTTTCCGTTTACGGTTGTTTATAAGAATAAAAGAAAAGGATTGAAATTTTAAAATGCCTATCACAAAATTCCTCGAAAGAAACGCAGAGCTCTACAAAGATGACGTGAGCCTTGTTGAAATCAACCCCGAGATTCAGGAAAAAAGCCGCATTACCTGGCGTGAATATTCCCTTATTGAACAGGGTTCAAAGGGCGACGGCAGAAGCGAAATCACTTGGGAAGAATTCAATAAAAAGGCAAACCGTTTTGCAAACTTTCTTCTCTCAAGAGGTATCAAAAAGGGTGACAGAGTTGCGATTCTTCTGATGAACTGCATCGAATATCTGCCCATTTATTTCGGTATTCTCAAAACAGGTGCTCTCGCAGTGCCGCTCAATTACCGCTATACAGCCGAAGAAATCAAATATTGCCTTAAGCTTTCGGAGAGCGACGTTATTGTTTTCGGTCCTGAATTCACGGGCCGTATGGAGCAGATTTCAGACAGAATTCCCAAGGTAAAGCTTCGCCTTTATCTCGGCGAAGACTGCCCCACGTTTGCGGAAAGCTATAATAAGCTTGTTACATACTGCACTTCAAAGAATCCTGACATTGAGCTGACCGACGACGATCACGCAGCAATCTATTTTTCATCGGGCACAACAGGTTTCCCCAAAGCAATTCTTCACGCTCACAAGGCTCTGGTTCATTCTTGCCTTGTTGAGCAGAATCACCATTCGCAGACAAAGGATGACGTTTTCCTTTGCATTCCTCCGCTTTATCATACAGGCGCAAAAATGCACTGGTTCGGCAGCCTTCTTGTGGGCGGCAAAACCGTTCTTCTCAAGGGTGCAAAGCCTGACAGAATCATCAAAACCGTTTCACAGGAAAAATGCTCAATCGTATGGCTTCTTGTTCCGTGGGCGCAGGATATTCTTGACGCTATCGAAAGAGGCGATATTGAGCTTGACCGCTATAATCTTGACCAGTGGAGACTTATGCATATCGGTGCACAGCCCGTTCCGCCCAGCCTTATCAAAAGATGGCTCAAGATTTTCCCCAACCATCAGTATGATACCAACTACGGTCTGAGTGAATCCATCGGCCCCGGCTGCGTTCACCTTGGTGTTGAAAACGTTCACAAGGTTGGCGCAATCGGTAAGGCAGGCTACGGCTGGGAAACCAAAATCATTGATGAAAACGGCAACGAAGTTGCAAAGGGTGACGTTGGTGAGCTTGCAGTCAAGGGTCCCGGCGTAATGCTCTGCTATTTCAACGATGATAAAGCAACAAGCGAAACAATCCACGGTGATTGGCTTTATACCGGCGATATGGCTCAGGAAGATGAGGACGGCTTCATCTATCTTGTTGACCGTAAGAAAGACGTTATTATTTCGGGCGGTGAAAACCTCTATCCCGTTCAGATTGAAGATTTCCTCCGCAAGCACGAAGCTATCAAGGACGTTGCCGTTATCGGTCTTCCCGATGCAAGACTCGGCGAAATTGCCGCAGCTATTATTGAGCTTAAAGAGGACTTCAAGGCTGATGAAGAAGATATCAACGATTTCTGCCGCGACCTTCCCAGATACAAGCGTCCGCATAAGCTGATTTTTGCCGAGGTACCCCGTAATCCCACGGGCAAAATCGAAAAGCCGAAGCTTCGCAAGATGTATTGCGGTGAGAGCCTTGTTGCAACCCAGGTTGAAATGAAGGTAAATAAGCAGTAAGTTTTTTTGAGCTTTTATATTGTATTTTGATGAAAATAATTATATAATATCTAACTGACAAATTTCTGTTTATCAGATTAGGAGGATTTTTAGTTGAAAAAGCTGTTTTTAGGTAACGAAGCGGTTGCCAGAGGCCTTTATGAGGCAGGCTGCCGAGTTGTTTCAAGTTATCCCGGCACTCCCAGCACAGAGGTTACGGAGTTTGCCGCTAAATATGATGAGATTTTTTCTGAATGGGCACCCAATGAAAAAGTAGCTATGGAAGTTGCTTTCGGCGCAAGCGTTGCAGGCGCACGTTCATTCTGCGCAATGAAGCACGTTGGTCTTAACGTTGCTGCCGACCCGCTTTTCACAGCGTCTTACACAGGTGTCAACGCAGGTATGGTTATCCTTGTTGCCGATGACCCCGGTATGCATTCTTCACAGAACGAGCAGGATTCCAGACACTATGCGATGGGCGCAAAGGTAATGATGCTTGAACCCTCGGATTCTGCAGAGTGCCTTGATTATGCAAAGAGAGCATTTGAGCTTTCAGAAAAATTTGACACCCCCGTTATTCTCAGAGTAACCACAAGAGTTGCTCATTCGAGAAGTGCTGCAGAAATTGCTGACAGGGTGGATAACGGCCTTAAGGAATACACAAAGAATCCGCAGAAATACGTTATGGTGCCTGCAAATGCAAAGGGCAAGCACGTTATCGTTGAGCAGAGAATTCTTGACCAGATTGCATACTGCGAAAAAGAAGCAGTAGAAAACGGTCTGAACACCGTTGAATATAACAGCAAAAAAATCGGCGTTATTGCTTCGGGCATCTGCTATCAGTATGCAAAGGAAGCTCTCGGCGAAAACGCATCATATCTCAAGCTTGGTTGCGTTTATCCGCTGCCCGTTGACCTCATCAAGAATTTCGCCGCAGAATGCGAGAAGGTTTATGTTCTTGAGGAGCTTGATGATTACCTTGAAACCCATTGCCGCAAAAACGGCATTGAGGTTATCGGCAAAGAAGCGTTTACGCTTCAGGGCGAATACTCACAGAGCCTTATCGCAAAGGTTATCCTCGGTGAAGAAAAAGAGAGCCTCAAGACCGACGTCAATATTGTTCCCAGACCTCCCGTGCTTTGCGCAGGCTGCCCCCACAGAGGTCTTTTCTATGCCCTCAAGCAGCTCAAGGTTACCGTCAGCGGCGATATCGGCTGCTACACCCTCGGCGCTTCCCAGCCTCTTGGTATGATTGACACCGTTCTTTGTATGGGCGCATCTGTTTCGGGTCTTCACGGCAGAAACCTCGCTGACCCTGCAAACGCAAAGAAGAGCGTTGCCGTTATTGGTGACTCAACCTTCATTCATTCGGGCGTAACGGGTCTTATCAATATTGCTTATAATGCAACCAATTCAGTTGTTATCATTCTTGATAACTCTATCACAGGTATGACCGGCCACCAGCAGAATCCCACAACAGGCTTTAACATCAAGGGTGAGCCTGCCGCAGCTGTAAGCCTTGAAAAGCTTGCAAACGCAGTAGGCATCAACACCGTTATTGTTGTTGACCCCTATAATCTTGACGAAACAAAGAACGGAATCAAGCAGGCACTTGAAGCTGACGGTCCTGCCGTTGTTATTTCAAGAAGACCCTGTGCACTTCTTAAAACCGTTAAACATAATCCGCCCCTTAAAGTTAATAAGGATAAGTGCAAATCCTGCAAAATGTGTATGAAGATTGGCTGCCCCGCAATCAGTATGAAAGACGGCAAGGCACAGATTGACTTCACACAGTGCCTCGGCTGTAACGTTTGCAGCCAGCTTTGCAAGTTCGGCGCAATTGAATAAGGAGGAGAACAAAGATGAATAAATCAATTATGATAGTCGGTGTCGGCGGTCAGGGAACTCTGCTTGCCAGCCGTATCCTCGGTTCTGCTCTTCTTGACTGCGGCTACGATGTCAAGGTTTCGGAAGTTCACGGTATGAGCCAGCGAGGCGGTTCCGTTGTTACTTACGTTCGCTGGGGCGAAAAGGTTGCTTCTCCCATTATTGAAAAAGGTGAAGCTGATATCATTCTTGCTTTTGAACAGCTTGAAGCAGCAAGATGGCTCGAATATCTCAAGCCTGACGGCAAAATTATTGTTAACACGCAGCAGATTGACCCTATGCCTGTTGTTATGGGCGCAGCAGAATATCCGGAGGGTGTTATTGAAGCTCTCAAAGCTGCCGGTGCTGCGGTTCAGGCAATTGATGCACTTCCGCTTGCAGTTGAAGCAGGCACGGCAAAGGCGGTCAACGTTATCCTTATCGGCGCAATGGCAAAGAGTATGGAGCTTGATAAGGAAATCTGGATTAAGGCTCTCAAAGAGAGCGTTCCGCCCAAATTCCTTGAACTTAACCTCAAAGCCTTTGATTTAGGCTATGACGCATAACCCCCTCAAACACGAAAGGAAGCGATAACAATGCAAAAGTACTATCAGCCCGAAATCGAAACCGCATCGCTTGAGGAAATGCGAGCTATTCAGAACGAAAAGCTTGTCAAGCAGGTAAAGCACGTTTATGAAAACGTTGAGTATTACCGCAACCTTATGGATGAAAAGGGTGTTAAACCTGATGACATCAAATCAATTGATGACCTTCATAAGCTGCCCTTCCTCACCAAGGCAGACCTCCGAGATGCTTATCCTTACGGACTTCTTGCCACAGACCTTAAAAACTGTGTCAGAATCCAGTCAACAAGCGGCACAACAGGCCGCCGTGTTGTCGCTTTCTACACACAGGAAGACGTTGACCTCTGGGAAGAATGCTGCGCACGTGCAATTGTTGCAGTCGGCGGCACAAACGAAGACGTTTGCCAGGTAGCTTACGGTTACGGTCTTTTCACAGGCGGCCCCGGTCTTAACGGCGGCTCCCACAAAGTTGGATGCCTCACTCTGCCTATGTCTTCAGGTAACACAGAGCGTCAGATTCAGTTTATGCAGGATCTTCACGCAACAATTCTTTGCTGCACACCCTCATACGCTGCTTACATTGGCGAAACTCTTAAAGAAATGGGCATTTCTCCTGATGAAATTGACCTTAAAGCGGGCATTTTCGGTGCTGAACCCTGGACAGAAGAAATGCGCCGTGATATTGAAAAGTCACTCGGCATTAAGGCTTATGATATTTACGGTCTGACAGAAACCAGCGGTCCCGGCGTTTCGTTTGAATGCGAGGAGCAGACAGGTATGCACATCAATGAGGACCACTTCCTTGCTGAAATCATCGACCCCGAAACAGGCGAGGTTCTCCCCGAAGGTTCAAAGGGCGAGCTTGTTTTCACAAGCCTTGATAAGGAAGCTTTCCCCCTTCTGAGATACCGAACAAGAGATATCTGCGTTCTTTCAAGAAAGAAGTGCTCCTGCGGCAGAACACTCATCAAGATGAGCAAGCCTATGGGCAGAAGCGATGATATGCTTATCATCAGAGGTGTTAACGTATTCCCCTCACAGATTGAAACAGTTCTTCTTAAAGAAGGTTATTCAGCCAACTACCTTATCGAGGTTGACCGAGCAAACAACACAGACACTCTTGATGTTTATGTTGAGCTTAATCCCGAGCAGTTCTCCGATACAGTTAAAGACCTTACCGCAAAAGAAAAGGCTCTTGCAGGCGCAATCAAAACGATGCTTGGCATCAACCCCAAGGTTCATCTTGTTGCTCCCAAGACCATCACAAGAAGTGAGGGTAAGGCGGTAAGAGTTATTGATAAGAGAAAGCTTCACGATTGATTTGGAAAGGAGTTTATGAAATGAGCGTTAAACAGATTTCTGTTTTCATTGAAAACAAAAAAGGCAAGCTTGCGGAAGCAACAAGATTTATTGCAGACCATAACATTAACCTCAGAGCGCTTTCAATAGCTGACACACAGGATTTCGGCATTCTGCGTATCATCTGCGATGACCCCAAGAATGCTGAAGCAGCCCTCAAAGACGGCGGTTACATCACAACGGTTACCGACGTTCTTGCAGCGGCAATTTCGGATACTCCCGGCAGCCTTGCAACAATCCTTGAGGTGCTCTCGGATGCAAATGCCGTTGTTGAATACACCTATGCTTTCAACTCCTCAAAAGCAGGCGCATATATGATTTTCAGAGTTGACGATAATCAGGTTGCAGCCGCTGCTCTTGCAGGCGCAGGCATCAAAACCGCAAATCAGGAAGATTTGTTTTAATTAACCTTATATAAGCAAACCCCGTATCAACCGACTGGCTGATACGGGGTGATTTTTATTTGTGATAAAGCTTTTTGGTCTGGTATCTCGGCTCGCAGGTGAGGTTCATACCGATTTTTCTGTAAACATCGGCGTCAACCTGTGAGAGGATAACCGTTGAGTGGGCTTCGCAGCCCTTGAGGAGCTCGATTGATTCAAGTGCCTTCTTTGCAACAGGATTGGTGTTTGCGCTCATTGAAAGGGCGATGAGTGTTTCGTCGGAATGCAGTCTGGGGTTGTGACCCTTGAGAATACCTGTTTTAAGCTCCTGAATAGGCTCAATGATTGAGGGGGCAATCATCAGCAAATCTTCGGGCAGACCTGCAATTGCCTTTGAAGCGTTAAGCAATGCGGCAGAAGATGCGCCCAGAAGGTTTGAAGTTTTGCCCGTAACAATTCTGCCGTCGGGCAATTCAATTGCGACAGCAGGTTGGCCGTCGGTTTCTGCGCTTCTGTCAGCGGCGGCTTTGATAACCGCTCTGTCATCAACACTTACGCCGAGCTGGTTCATCAGGCTCACTATTTTGTCAACAGCTTCCTGTTTGCCTCTGCCCATACGAAGGTCGCACATTGCGTTGAAATAACGGCGGATGATTTCTGCTTTTGAAGCATCTCTGACCGCTTCGTCGTCGCAGATGCAGCAGCCGACCATATTAACGCCCATATCAGTGGGTGATTTATAGGGACTTACGCCTTCGATTTTTTCAAAAATCGCATTAAGAACAGGGAAAACCTCAACGTCACGGTTGTAGTTAACGGTGGTAACGCCGTAAGCTTCAAGGTGATAGGGGTCAATCATATTAACGTCGTTAAGGTCTGCCGTTGCCGCTTCATACGCAAGGTTAACGGGGTGTTTAAGCGGCAGATTCCAGATGGGGAAGGTTTCAAACTTTGCGTAACCGGCTTTGACTCCGCGCTGATTTTCGTGGTAAAGCTGTGAAAGGCAGGTAGCCATTTTGCCGCTTCCGGGGCCCGGAGCGGTGATAACAACAAGAGGTCTTTCTGTTTCGATATATTCATTTTTGCCGAAGCCTGCATCGCTAACAATGTGGGCAACGTTATAAGGATAACCCTCGATGTTATAATGAATGAATACCTTAACGCCAAGCTGCTCGAGCTTTGATTTGAATGCAAGGGCGGCGGGCTGACCGTTAAACTGCGCAAGCACAACGCTGCCAACAAACAGACCTGCGCCTCTGTAAGCGTCAATAAGGCGCAAAACGTCGGCGTCATAGGTTATGCCAAGGTCACGGCGGATTTTGTTGCTTTCAATATCGCTTGAGTTAATGACAATAACAACCTCAACGTCGTGCGCTATGTGCTTAAGCATCTGCAGCTTACTGTCAGGCGCAAAACCGGGCAGAACTCTTGAGGCATGGTAGTCGTCAAAAAGCTTGCCGCCGAATTCAAGATAGAGTTTGCCGCCGAATTCGTTGATTCGCTTACTGATCTGCTCAGACTGGCGTCTGATATATGCCGCATTGTCAAAACCGATTCTGTTCAAGACCGAACACCCTTTCCTTTACGCAAAAGCGTATTTCTTCAACTAATTTAATATTATATAACATTAAAAACTTTTAATCAAGTAAAAAGATAAATTTTGTCAAAAATTAAGCCGCATCCACCAAAGATGCGGCTTAAACGTTGCTTATTCAAATAAATCAGGTTTCGTCGGTGAAATCTTCTTCCTCTGCTGCTTGCGTGTCGGTGCTGTCGGCTTGCTCGTCACAGGGAGCAGATTCGTTTGTGTTTTCGCTTGTGAATTCGGGTGCATCTTCCGAATCTGCAGGGGCAGAAGCATCAGTGTTTTCACCGGGGTTTTCATCCGGCGAAACGGTTGAATCAAGGTCAACAAGCATCGGCTCAGTGTCGCTCAATTCGTTTGCCGTGTTTTCAAGCAGAGCTGCTTCAGCCTGCTCCTGTTTGAGTGCTTCTTTGCGAGCCTTTTCCTTGCGTAACACAACAACCAGGGCGGCAACAAGAACCATCAGCAGCACGGTGGTTGCTGATATCAGAGCACCGATTTTGAAGCCTCTCTGTTCAAATGAAATCTCAATGCTGTGTTCACCCTTGGGCAGGTTGAAAGTGAGATATGCGTCTTCAAGGGCAAGATAGTCTTTTTTGTCAATTTCTTTGCCGTCAACCTTGACTGTCCAGCCTTCGTCATAGGGAATAGAGGTGAAGAAAAGGCAGTCTTCTTTGGCAGTGGCTGTGCCTTTGATTTTAGTTTCTTCAAAAGATTCAACGTTGAGCTGACCCTCTTTGAGTATTTCATAGCCCTTGTTGAGAGCTTCGTCATCAACGTAGAACGGGAAGAAGTCAAAGTAACCGTAATCTCTGTCATTAACAGAAACGAGAACCGTAACGGTTTCGCCGGGCGTTACAAGACCGAGGTCGTAGATATAAGGTTCGCTTGTGTTCTGGACAAAGGTTTCGTTGCCTTTGCCGATTGTTATCTGGTCAAAGCAATAGGAATCAACAAACAGATAGCAGTGGCGTGTTTCAGGAACGCTCAGGTGGAACGTTGCTTCGCCAAGACCTGTGTCGGGCTTCGTGAAATAGATGTCGCCCGATTCAAGACCCGATGTTATTTCGTCAAACTGGAAATAATAGACATCGTGGATATCCATCATCTTATAAACGTCGGGAATTCCTGTTGCCAGCTCAAACCATTCGCCCTGAACCTTGAAAGGATTCGTCTGGGCTGAATACCAGTTTTTGAGATTGCTGTCAGCGGCAAAACCGATGGGCAGATAATAGTTGTTTTGGTAAGCGGTGAATATGCCCGAGGACATAAGCTGAGTGTAATAATCACTTTCAACGTTGACTGTGGGGTGGTTATCAACAACATATTTGAGCGAGTGCATCATATTGTAAACGGGGGTCTGAAGATTATAGGTGTAGCTGTTAATATAGTTGCCGAACATACCGAGGTTGCTCTGAACGTTTGAGAGCTTTTCGTATGCCATCGACGAGAAGGTCGAAACGCCGTTGAAGCCGTACCACGCAGGGTCCATTCTTGCACGGCTGCTGAGCAGCTCCATTCTGTAAAAATCGCTGTCATCGTGTTCATCAAGCTCTTTCTTGAGTTCAACAAACTCCTGGTAATCGCCTGCAAAAGCACTCTTGGGCTGATTCATTGTGTATCTGTCAGTGTTTGCGCAGGCAATTTCGCCGATGATGCAGCAAAGCAGAAGCACTGAAACAGCAGACTGCTGATATTTGCTGTCTTTCATAAGGGCAAACACAAGGCAGTAAGTGATAATGAAAATCAGGCTGATTAAGATAGTGATATCTTCAACGTTCTTGGAGCCGATTTTTTGAATAATGATAATTGCAAAAAGCACGCCCACACCTGCGCCGAGAATGCTTCTGCCGCTGAATTCATTGAGTCTGATGAATGCTTTGTGAGCAAGCTTGACCAGAATAAAGCAATACATAAATGAGAAGCGGTACGGCAGGTCATTGGGGTAATGGAAGCCGTGCCAGATATAGTTAAGAACGTTGAGATTGAAGCTGAAATAGAGAATGCCGAGCAAGAAAACGTGAGCGGCTTTTTCTTTGATTGAAATTGATTTTGTGAAAAGATAGAGCGGAACAAGAATGAGCGTTGCCATGCCGCAGAATACGTTTGGCAAAACGTCTGTGCCGCTGCTTCTGATAGTGGGGTTAACGCTTGCAAGGTGGTTTGCAAGAAAATCAAAAATAGTAAAATATGATTTGAATTCAGTCGGGAACGTACCTGACGTTGCGGAGCAGCTCTTAAGAATAAAGTAAACGGGAAGCAGAGCAAAAGCAACAAGGCAGGCGGCGCCTATGCTTGAAAAAGCAAACGTGAAGCCGCTTCTGAGCAGAATGTTGCCCTTTATTCTGTCAATTACCTTTATCTTCTTTTTGCCGTTATCCTTCAGCTCAAAGGGTGTGCCTTCGGCAACGGAAAGAATTTCAAAGTTGCTGAAGAAATAGATGAGGAAGTAAAGAACGGAAAAAATGCAGACCATATATCCCATATAATAGTTGGTCAGAAGTGTGAGCGCCAGCATAGGGATATAAAGCTTTGGGCTTTGCTTGTTGATGATATTCTCAATGCCGAGGATAACGAGCGGAAAATACACCATTGTGTCAATCCACATAACGTTCCAATAGTATGCAACGAAATAGCCGCACATAGCGTAAAGAATACCGAAAGCGGCGGAGCTGAAATCGTGCTTGTTATGTGATTTTTTGAGATAGAAAGTGAATGCAGCCGCTGCAAGAGCCGCTTTGGCAACAATCATACTTGCGATTGCTTCGGGCATATTTTCGTGCCCGAAAAGCAACATAAAAATCATACTCGGGCTTGAAAGATAGTTGAAGAAATTGCCCATAAACGGCGAGCCGAGGCCTGTCTGCCACGAATAGAAGAAGCTTTTGAGGTTTGTAACACGGTCATAAAGCTCGGCAAACAGAGGGCCGTACTGATGATAAAGGTCCATTCGGAGAATGGTTTTTTCACCAAACGGATACAGCTCGTAGCAATAATAGACAAGCAGCATAATGCCGATGGTGCATACCATTGAGAGCCAGCAATAAGCGTTGCCTACAAAAAAACGGCTGAAAAAAGATTCCTTTTTCAGCGTGGACGGTTCTTTTTTAAACATAATCAGCCTCCAACCGATATTATTATAGCTAAACAAACATAATATATCATATATTTTTGTATTATGCAAGTGAATAAACTTTAAACAATCCGCGGCTTTTTTTAATCATTGTTCTAATCAGGGACAAGGAGCCATATATTTTATCAAAACGCAAATCCGTATCCGAAGGGCGGTTGTGATGAATAACGTTAAAAAATTTGAGCAGGCAGTCAGAGTGCTCACGCCGAATCTTGCCTCGGCTTTTCTGAATCTGAGTGACGAAGAAAAAGAAACAATAACCGAAATAAGAATACGGACCCGAAAACCCGTGGTGGTTGTGGCTGCAAACGGAATATGCTTTTTGCACAGGTCGGGCAAGCTGACTCAGGTTTATTCTGACCTTGCCGTAAAAACCTGTGAAAAAGACGTTGAAGAGATTTTCAGCAGACTCTGCGGATACTCCGTTTACAGCTACCGTGATGCTATAAACAGGGGTTATATAACCGTCAGCGGCGGCCACAGAGCAGGTGTTGCGGGGACGGCGGTTACTGAAAACGGCAGGATTGTTTCGGTGAGAAACATCAGCTGCATAAATCTGAGAATAGCAAAAGAAATCACGGGTGCGGCAAATGAAGTTTATTCCCGTTGCTTTTCAAACGGAATGAACGGTATCATTGTTGCAGGTCCTCCGTCAAGCGGCAAAACCACCGTTCTGCGTGATCTTGCACGGCAGCTTTCGGGCGCGGAAAATGGCCGCTTTGCAAAAGTTTTTGTTTGTGACGAAAGAGGCGAGCTCGGTGCGTCGCATTGCTCGGTTGCACAAAATGATATCGGCATAAATTGCGATTTGATAACGTCATACCCCAAAAAAGAAGGAATACTTATCGGTTTACGCTCATTTTCGCCTGATATTATTGTTTGCGACGAAATTGCAACAGATGAAGAACTGGATGCGATTGAATCGGGCCTGCGAAGCGGTGTTCATTTTGCGCTCAGCATTCACGCACAAACAGAAAAAGACCTGCGCACAAAACCGTCATACCAAAGGCTCATTGCAAGCGGATGCTTCGGATATACTGTTTTGCTTTCGGGTTCTCAGCCCGGTCAGATTGAACGGTTGTTTGCAGGGAGTGAATTGCTTGGTTAGGTTAATTGCATCCCTTCTGATCGGAGTTTCGCTTGCTCTTGGCGGCAGCTATCTCGCGTGGATTGATGCAGAAAAAGTTTTGCGGGTGCGCAGCATACTTCAGATGATAAACATAATTGAAACTCGTTTGCGCTTTTGCGCAACGCCCGTCAGCGAACTTCTTTTGATGATTGAAGCTGCAGGCTGCGACGGGTTGGGTTTTGTCAAAAACTGCAGCAAAGCTATGGAAAACGGTGAATCTTTCTTTTTGGCTTGGGAACAGGGCGTAAAAAAAGATTTTTTTCTCACAAAGCTTATGCCTGACGAAGCGCAAAAGCTGGTTGATATGGGTGCAGATATCGGCGTAACGGATATAGACGGGCAGCTTTCGTGCTGCGGATATTACAGGCAATTGTTTGAAAATTGCCTGAAAACGAATGAAGAAAAAAGCAAACGCAGTTCAAAGCTTTTTCCGCAGCTCGGAATACTTATGGGTATTTCGGCGGCAATCTTTCTGCTGTGAGGTGACTATGGATATTTCGGTTGTTATAAAAATTGCGGCTGTAGGTATAATAGTAGCTGTTCTGAACGCAATTCTTGTCCGTTCGGGCAGAGATGATTATGCCCTGATAACCATTCTTGCAGGTATAGTTGCTGTTCTGATGATGCTTCTGCCGCAGTTTGCCGATTTGCTTTCGAGCGTGAAAAGGTTGATGGATATCTGATATGGATGTTGCCAAAATAGCTGCGGCAGGTATTCTGACCGCTATGATTTATGCGCTCGTCAGGCAGATAAAGCCTGAATTTGCGCCTGTTGTTATTCTCGGCGGCTCGGCGGTTATTCTTGTTACCGTTGCAGGCAGATTTTTTGAAGCAAGCGAAACCGTTGACCAAATGATGCGCCTCGCAGGGCTTGAAAAAGAAAACGTTTCAATTCTGATGCGAGCGCTCGGAATATGTGTTATAACGCAGTTTGCGGCGGATATCTGCTATGATAATTCAAGCTCTGCGCTTGCTGCGGCTGTTGAGCTTGCAGGCAGGGTGGGGGCAATAACTCTTGCTTTGCCTATGCTGCAGGCGGTTGCAAAAACAGCTCTGGGATTGATGAAATGATTAAAAGGTATTTCAAAATTTTGCTTGCGGTGTTGTTTGTTTTGGCATTCAATATCCGTGCGCAGGCGGCGCAAAATAACGATTACGCCGAATATGAAAATTATTATAACGAGCAGTACGAAGCTTCGGGAGCAGATAAGCTTGCAGATTATCTTGATAAAAACACAAGGGGATATCTGCGCGAAATCGGGGCGGAAACTCCGGATTTTAAGAGTATACTCGATTTTTCGTTAAAAAGTGTTTTTGAGGTGCTTTTAAAGATGCTTCGCATAAACGCAGTGTCGCCGTTAAAAGGGTGTCTGACTGCCTGCGGAGCGGTTATTGCCGTGAGCGTTTGTTCGGCTTTCTTTCCTAATGACGAAAAAGCAAAAGGTGTTCTCAATCTTATTTGCGGCAGCTTCGTGCTTATCAGTGTTTTTGTTCCGGCGGCTGAAACATTGCAAACGGGAGTTACGGCTCTTAAAGTGTGTGCAGGTTTTGAAAAGGTACTGATTCCGGTTCTGGCGGCAGTGCTGACCGTTTCGGGTAACCCGATTACTGCCGTTTCGTATCAGGGGGCTGCTTTTGCTGCAGCGCAGATGATTGAAGCCTTTGCACAGAATTTTGCCTTGCCGCTTGTTATGATTTCGGGCGTTCTCGGTGCAACGGGAGCATTCTTGCCGACGCTGAAACTTTCAGCGGTCAGCGATATGCTGAGAAAAACCGTTCAGACCACCGTGGGGCTTATTTCAGGGCTTTTTTCAGGATTCATAGCAATCAAAAAGGTCATCGGCACTTCTGCAGACAGCGTAACGGCAAAGGGTGTAAGGCTTGTAACAAGCACTTTTGTGCCGGTTGTAGGCGGTGCGTTGAGTGAGGCATACAGTTCTATGGCGGCAGGACTTTCGTTGCTGCGCAGCTCTGTAGGAATTTACGGAATAATAGCAGTTTCCGTAATCTGTTTGCCGTCGGTTATGAACCTTGCTTTGTGGGTGCTTGCAATGCGTGTGGCATCTGTGGTAAGTGAACTGCTCGGCAATTTTCAATGCGCTGAAATTCTGAAGAACATATCTTTTATGTTTTCTATGCTTAACGTGATTATCATTCTTTCGGCGGCGGTGTTTATTATTTCATCAGGCACCGTGGCGGCTATCAAAGCAGGTGGTTAATACGGACACATTCAAACAGTGGGCCGTCGGCCTGATAATCTGCGCTCTCGGCGGAACGGTGATAAGCCTTCTGTCGCCACGGGGTTCAATGGAAAAAACACTGCGGGCGGTTATCGGAATTTTTGTTGTGTCAGCAGTGTGCACACCGTTGGTTGAACTTAAAAAAGCGGATTCATTTTTGCCTGCATTTGCGGCTCAATCGTTGCCTGCAATTGAAGCTGAAAACCTTCGGGAACAGATTGAAGAAGCCTGCAAAAGCACTGCAGGTAAGGTTATTGATGAGGTAATGAAATCAGCAGGAATCAGTAATTATGAAGCTGCGGTAAATGTGCATATGAACGAGGAATATTGCATAATTATACAAAATATACAGATTGAGATTGATTCGGAAAACATCGGGTCGGCTGCAAAAATACAGGCTGCGCTTGAGCAAAAACTCAATGTGAAAGTGAACGTTATCTGTGAATAAAAGGAAGGATACCGCATTGAACATCGCCGAAAAATTCAGCGAACTGACAAACAGAATATGCGAAAAAACTCACTTGAATAAAAAGCTGCTTCTTGTTTTGGTGTTATTTGCGGCAGGCGTTATTGTTCTGGCAGTCGGCGAGCTTATGCAGAGCATAAAAACTGAAACTCAGGAACCGGCTCCGATAGCTGCGCAGATGTCTGCGGATAACTATGTTTCCGACCTTGAAGAACGCTTAACTTCAATAATATCAAGCATTGACGGCGCAGGGGCAACGCGGGTGATGATAACGCTTGAAAGCGGAAATGAAGACGTTTATCTGCACAATTACGATTACGGCGAGGACGTTGATTCTTCCGGCGCAGGTAACCGCGAAATGAGAGATGAATACGTTATCGTTAATGCGGAAAACGGTGAAAAAGGCATAGTTGTGCGTGTGAAAGAACCTGAAATCAGAGGTGTTGCCGTTGTTTGCGAGGGCGGCGGCAATTCATATGTCAGGGCAGAAATAATCGCAACCGTAACTGCGCTCCTGAATGTCAGCTCCGCACGTGTGAGTGTGGTTAAAATGGGATAAACAACTTTTGAATATACAATAAATATACAGTGGAGGTTTTGATATGATTTTGAAAAAAAGACAGCTTTTGCTTGCAACCCTTGTTATTGCGCTGGGTGCGGCGGTGTTTATAAACAAATACTATAATGCTCCCAAGGCAGAATCGGCTGCAACCGTCGGCAACGGTGCAGTGCAAAAAGAAACGGATAAAGGCGCAAATCTCGGCGATGCGAGATATGTTATCTCAACAGACGTCACTCTTGACGATGCCGCTGCTCAGGCGGTTGCGAGCGAATATTTTTCAAGCGCAAAGCTCCGCCGCCAGACAGTCAGGGATGAAGCTCTTGAAGCACTCAACGATATTATCAAAGATAAAAATTCAACTCCCGAAGCGGTGTCAAAAGCAACCGATGCCGTGCTTTCAATGTCAAATGAAATTGCGGTTGAGGGCGATATAGAAAATCTTCTGAGCGCAAAAATAGGCTGCGAAAGCCTTGTTGTGCTCAATGCGGGAAAAGCGGAAGTTATTGTTGAGAACGGCTCGCTTGATGAGGTTTCGGTTGTGCAAATCAAGGACATCGTGGTCAATCAGACTGCTTATCCTGCCGAGAACATAACGATAATTGAGATGGAATATTAAAAATATTCATAAATTTCTGTATATATACACAAATTAGTGTTGATATATTAAATAAATAGTGTTATAATTAAAAAAATCAACTCCCGGAGGGATAATTATAATGCTTACAAGACGTGAAGAAAGAGAGCAGGCATTCTTTCTGATTTTTGAAAAGGAGTTCAATGAAGATACCGAGCTTCAGGAACTCTATGACCTTGCTCTTGAAACCGAAATTATAGGAGAGAGCGATTTCGTCAAGGCGCTTGCATTCAAAACGTGGGAAAACGTTGCGGCAATTGACCCTGTTATTGAAAAGTACTGTGTCGGCTGGAAGATGAGCCGTATTTCAAAAATCGCTCTTGCAGTGCTTCGCCTTGCTGTTTGTGAAATACTTTATTTTGACGATATTCCCGTCGGCGTTTCCATCAACGAGGCTGTTGAGCTTTGCAAAAAATATGCTTCGGGCGAAGACCGTTCGTTTGTTAACGGCATTCTCGGCTCAATTTCAAAGGAAGAAAAATAATGCTGACTCTCGGTATAGATACAAGCAATTACACAACCTCCTGTGCACTCTATGACAGTGAAAGCGGTGAGGTTGTTCAAAAAAAGCTTCTTCTGCCGGTTAAAGTGGGTGAGAAGGGGCTTCGCCAGAGCGATGCGGTTTTTCATCACACTGCCCGTCTTTGGCCTCTTGTTGAAGAACTTTTTGCAGATAAAAAACTGACTGCAGATGCAATAGGTGTTTCTGAAAAACCGAGGGATGCCGAGGGCTCATATATGCCTTGCTTTCTCGTGGGTGTCAATGCGGCAAGATGCATTGCTGCAGCAACAGGCAAACCTGTTTACGGCTTTTCGCATCAGGCGGGTCACATTATGGCGGCTCTGTATTCTGCAGATATGCTTGAACTTAAAGATAAAAAATTCATTGCCTTCCACGTTTCGGGCGGAACAACGGAGATGCTCCTTGTTTCCCCGAATGCAGAGAGGGCTTTTGACGTTGAGATAATCGGCCAAACGCTTGATCTCAACGGCGGACAGGCTGTTGATAGGGCAGGCGTTATGCTCGGACTTAAATTTCCTTGCGGCAAGGAGCTTGAAAAGCTTGCGCTTTCAAGTGATAAAACTTTTAATCCCAAAATTTGTGTCAAAGACGGCAGCTGCAGTCTTTCGGGTCTTGAAAACCAGTGTGCCGCAATGAACAAAAAAGGTGAATCGGCTGAAGATATATCCCGTTTCTGCCTTGATTTTATCGGCAAAACCATTGAAAAAATGACTGAATATGCGCTTGAAAAATACGGCGATTTGCCACTTGTCTATGCAGGCGGTGTGATGTCAAACTCAATCATCAGAAGCCGTATCGAAAGTAAGTTCAATGCGGTTTTTGCAAAGCCCGATTTTTCCTGCGACAATGCGGCAGGCGTTGCAGTTCTTGCGGCGCTGAAAGGAGCGGCAAATGGGTAACGGTGTTGTTCTTACCGTCAGCCAGCTCAACAGATACGTCAAATCAATAATTGAGCAGGATTATAATCTGCAGACGGTTTTTGTTCAGGGTGAAATCTCAAATTTTACCAACCACTATAAAACAGGTCATTATTATATGACCATAAAAGACGAGTTTTCCTCAATCAAGGCGGTTATGTTTAAAACGGCAAATATGCGCCTTAAGTTTATGCCTGAAAACTCAATGAGCGTTATTATCAAAGGCAGAGTTTCTGTTTTTGAGCGTGACGGTCAGTATCAGTTATATATTGACGATATGCAGCCCGACGGTACGGGAGCTTTCAGCCTTGCGTTTGAGCAGCTCAAAAAGAAGCTTGCTGCCGAGGGGTTATTTGATGAAGCAAACAAAAAACCGATTCCCGCTTTTCCGCAAAGGGTCGGTGTTGTAACTTCACCCACGGGTGCGGCAATCCGTGATATAATCAACGTTATATCAAGGCGTTTTCCGCTTGCGGAGCTTATTCTTTGCCCTGTTGCGGTTCAGGGCGATTATGCAGCACCGCAGATTAAAGCGGCAATTGAGCTTTTTAACGCAGAACAGGCTGCAGACGTTCTTATCGTCGGCAGAGGCGGCGGCTCGGTTGAGGAGCTGTGGGCATTCAATGAGGAGATTGTTGCAAGGGCAGTTGCTGCAAGCAGAATCCCCGTTATCTCCGCAGTCGGCCACGAAACGGATTTCACAATCTGCGATTTTGCGGCGGATTTGAGAGCGCCTACGCCCTCTGCGGCGGCAGAGCTTGCCGTGCCGGACAGTTACCAGCAAAAAGAAATGCTCTCTGCTGCGGCTTACAGAATGCAGTCTGCGGTTGAGGACAGGCTCGGTGGCGAGCTTGCAAGGATTGAGCTTATTAAATCAAAGCTTATGCGCCTTAATCCAAAAAACTATATTGATTCTTTGCGTGTCAGGTGTGACAGAGCATGTATGGCAATGGATTCTGCCGTGAAGCAAAGCGTTGCTGAAAAAGCAAAGAATTTTTCTGCTCTTTGTGCCAAGCTGGATGCGATGAGCCCTTTGAGAATTCTTGCAAGAGGATATGGCATAGCATCAAAGGACGGTGCAATTCTGACGGATTCCGCCTGTGTTGATACGGGCGACAAAATAAACGTTACTCTCAGCAGAGGCAGCCTTGAGTGCGAGGTTGTTTCTGTATCAAAGGACGGTTGAAATGGAAAAGATTAATTACGAAAAGTCTGTTTCAAGACTTGAAGAAATTGTTGATAAACTTGAAAACGGCAATCTTTCGCTTGAAGAAATGATGAAGCTTTACGAAGAAGGTACGGCTCTTGCGGCAAAATGCGCAAAAAGCCTTGATGCCGCTCAGCTTAAAATCAGTGAGCTTTCAGCAGGAAAGGGTGCCTGAATATGAGCATTTTTGAAGAAAGAAGCCGCGAATATGCGGCAATGATAAATGCGGCGGCATCGGAGTATGTGAGCGCAAAATCGTTTTCGGGCAGAGAATCAGCAGGTCTTGACAGAATGCTTGAGGCTATGGCGTATTCGCTTGAAAACGGCGGCAAACGCATCAGACCGATGCTTGCTCTTGAGTTTTGCCGTGCCTGCGGCGAAAAGCCTGAAAAGGCAATTCCTTTTGCACTCGCTCTTGAAATGATACACACCTATTCGCTTATTCACGATGACCTTCCCTGCATGGATAATGACGATATGCGCAGAGGCAAGCCTTCAAGCCACAAGGTTTTCGGTGAAGCGGATGCTCTGCTTGCAGGCGATGCGCTGCTGACACTTGCTTTTGAAACTGTGCTTTCAGCTCCAGATATGAGCGGCGAGCAGAAGGCGGCGGCAGGTCTTGCTCTTGCAAAGGCGGCAGGCTGCTCGGGTATGATTGCAGGCCAGGTAATGGACCTTGCAAACGAGGGCAGAAAAGCTCCGCTCGAGGATGTTGCAAAAACGGACAGGCTCAAAACGGGCGAACTTATTATGGCGGCGGCTTCAATGGGCTGCATTGCCGCAAATGCCGATGCCGAAAAGCTCAACGCTGCGCGTGAATATTGTGCCGATATCGGTCTTGCTTTCCAGATAGTTGACGATATTCTGGACGTAACAAGCAGCAGCGAAGTGCTCGGCAAGCCTGTTGGCAGCGACGGCGAAAAACAAAAATCAACTTATGTTTCTCTGCTTGGCCTTGAAAAATCACAGGCTCTTGCAGACGAGTTAACCGAAAAAGCAAAGGCGGCTCTTTCGGTTTTCGGTGATGAAAAAGACTTTCTTTTAATGCTGGCAGATATGCTTGCGGACAGGAAAAATTAAGATATGGGTAATTCAATCGAAACTTCGATTCTCAAAAATATAAACAAGCCTTCAGATGTTAAAAATCTGACCGATGCTCAGCTTGAGCTGCTGTGCACGGAAATAAGGCAGACGCTTGTTGATACGGTTGCATCAACGGGCGGTCATCTTGCGTCCAATCTCGGCACTGTTGAGCTGACGGTTGCGCTCCACAAAATGTTTAACTCACCCGAAGATAAAATTATCTGGGACGTAGGCCATCAGGCGTATGCGCACAAACTCCTCACGGGCAGGCGTGATGCTTTTTCAACGCTTCGCTCAGAGGGCGGCATATCAGGTTTTGTAAGACCTGATGAAAGTGAGCACGACAGCTTTTACGAAGGCCACGCAGGTACCTCCGTTTCTCAGGCGGCAGGAGTTGCGGCAGCAAACGCTGCAAAGGGTTCAAAGAACTTTGCCGTTGCGGTTGTGGGCGACGGCTCGTTCGGCAACGGTATGGTTTATGAAGCTCTTGACCACGCCGGCTCGACCAAAACAAGGCTTATCGTTATTCTCAATGACAATGAAATGTCAATATCTGAAAACGTAGGTGCAATGGCAAGGTATCTTGCCGCAGTCAGAGCAAAGCCCGAATATTATCGCTTCAAAGCGGGAACGGAAAAGGCTCTGCGCAAAATACCGCTAATAGGTAAATCACTCTCAAATCACATTTTCAAACTTAAAAATACGCTTAAAAATATTATCTATTCGAGCTCATTCTTTGAGGATCTCGGCTTCAGATACATCGGTCCCGTTGACGGTCACGATATAAACCGTCTTTGCGATGCAATGAACAGCGCAAAAATGATTGAAAGACCCGTTGTTATTCACATTAACACAATGAAGGGCAGAGGCTATGATTATGCAGAGAATGCTCCCGAAAAGTTTCACGGTATTTCGAAGTTTGATATCAATACGGGCGAACCTATTCAGTCCTCGGGCAGTTATTCATCGGAATTCGGCAGAATTATCTGCGATTTTGCCGCAAAGGATAAACGCATTTGCGCAATAACAGCCGCAATGGCTCTGGGTACGGGGCTTGAGAATTTTTCAAAGCAGTATTCTGACAGGTTTTACGATGTGGGTATTGCCGAGGAACACGCCGTAACCTTCGGCTCGGGTCTTTCCGCAGGCGGTATGCTGCCTGTGTTTGCTGTCTATTCAACCTTCCTTCAGCGCTGTGCAGACCAGCTTATTCACGACGGAGCTCTGCAGCGCAGAAAAATGATTGTTGCCGTTGACAGGGCAGGTTTTGTTGGCGAAGACGGCGAAACTCACCAGGGGCTTTTTGACGTTTCTCTGATGCAGAGTATGCCCAACACAACCGTTTATTCACCTGCAACCTATTGCGAAATGAGCAAGGCATTTTATAACGCATTTTATAAAGACAGCAATCTTGTTGTTATCCGTTATCCCAGAGGCGGTATGCCTGCGGATACTGAATACGCCGATTTGTGCTCGGCTGATTATGAAATTATCGGCAATGAAAATGCAGATATCGCAATTGTTACTTACGGCAGACTGTTCTTTAATGCCGCCAAAGCCGTTAAGCTTCTCGGTTCATCGGCAGATAGCGTTAAAATCATCAAACTCAACCGAGTTAAACCGCTTCCCGAGGAGTCAGTTGAAGCTGCCTTGACCTGCAAAAACGTTTTCTTCTTTGAAGAGGGAATGAAAGGCGGCGGAGTCGGCGAAAAATTCGGCTGTGAGCTTCTGATGAAAGGCTTTAAAGGCAGTTATAATCTTACCGCCGTGGAGGATGAGTTTGTTGCTCACGCATCGGTAAACAGCCTTATGGAAAAATATTCGATGAGTGCCGAAAAAATGGCGGCTCTTATTAAAAAGGAGGCGGCAATATGAGCGAAAAACTGCGGCTTGACGTTGCCGTTTTTGAAAGAGGCTATGCCGAAACCCGTGAAAAGGCAAAGGCTCTGATTATGGCAGGCAGTGTTTACCTTAACGGTCAGAAAGCGCTCAAAGGCGGCGCAACCGTTAAAGAAACTGACGTTATTGAGGTCAGAGGAGCGGTTAATCCTTATGTCAGCAGAGGCGGTCTTAAGCTTCACAAGGCTGTTGCAAGCTTCGGCCTTAATCTTAAAGACTGTATCTGTATGGATATCGGTGCTTCGACGGGCGGCTTTACCGATTGTATGCTCCAAAACGGAGCGTCAAAGGTTTATTCAATTGACGTCGGCTACGGTCAGCTTGCCTGGAAGCTTCGCTGCAACGAAAGAGTCGTAAACCTTGAAAGAACAAATTTCAGATACGTTACAAGAGAACAGATTCCCGAAGAAATAGATTTTGCTTCGGTTGACGTTTCGTTTATCTCGCTTAAACTCATTTTGCCCGTTATGCACACGCTTCTTAAAAACGGCGGCAAATCCGTTTGTTTGATTAAACCGCAGTTTGAAGCGGGCAAAGAAAACATCGGCAAAAAGGGCGTTGTCAGAGATAAATTCGTTCATGCCGACGTTATTGCGAAGATAACCGAATTTGCGGCAGAAAACGGTTTTGCCGTGCTTGACGTTGATTTTTCACCAATCAAAGGTCCCGAGGGAAACATAGAATATCTTATGTTTATCGAGAAAAGGGAAATCGGCGAAATGCTCTGGAGCGGCTCTGCAACGGAACTTGCCGATAAATCTCACGAAAAGCTTGATAAACCATCAGGGGAGGGCAGCGAATGAAAATTGTACTTATGCCCAACCTGACAAGGAAAGAGGCTTATTCCGTTACCTGCGGTATCTGCAAAAGCCTTGATGCTCTTGGCGCAGGCTATAGCTTTTTGCCCGAGTTTGAGTCAGAGTTTTCATCAACCAAGGCTTCGTTTCTGCTCGAATGCGAGGCACTCGAAGGCTGTGATGCGGTTATTGCCGTGGGCGGTGACGGCTCAATTATCCATGCGGCAAAAACTGCTGCAAAATATCATAAACCGATTCTCGGCGTTAACGCAGGCAGGCTTGCTTTTATGGCGGGGCTTGAGGATAACGAGCTTCACCTGCTTTCAAGGCTGATTGAGGGTGATTACACTCTTGATAAACGCCTGATGCTCAAAGCAAGCGTTTTCAGGGGTAACGAGGTTATCAGCACGGATTACTGCGTCAATGACTGCCTTGTTGCCAATGAAGAAAAACAGCGTATGGGCGAAATAGAGGTTTCTTTGGGCGGCAGCTGCTTTAACAGCTATCTGTGCGACGGTGTGCTTGTTGCAACACCTACGGGCTCAACAGCTTATTCATTATCAGCCGGCGGCCCGATAGTTGACCCCGAGCTTGAAAGTATATTGATGACTCCGATTTGTCCCCATTCGCTTGTCGGCAGATCACTTGTTTTCAGACCCAACGCAGTTATCGGTATTTCGTCGGCAGACGGTGAAGCACTCTGCCTTTCCGCAGACGGAGCAGAGCCGCAGAAGATTGAACCCGGTTGCAGGGCGGAAATCCGTGCGGCGGAATTCACAGCGGATTTTATCAGAATCAAATCAGAGAACTTTATTGATATTTTATATAGAAAACTGGCGCAAAGACGCTGAAAGAAAGGACGAAAAAACGTGAAAAAGAAAAGACACGAAACTATTGTCAGACTTATTGAGGAGTATTGCCTTTCAACCCAGACGGACCTGCTTGAAAAGCTCAAAGAAGAAGGTTTTGACACAACACAGGCAACAATTTCAAGAGATATAAAGGATTTGCGCCTTGTTAAAAAGGTTGACGAGCTTGGCAGAAGCCGTTACGCCGTTGGCGGCAGCGATTCAAGCGAGCTTCTCGGCAAATACAAGAGTATCTTCAGCCATTCCGTAATCAATGCCGATTACGCAGGCAACACCCTCGTTGTCAAGTGCTACACAGGTATGGCTCAGGCTGCCTGTGCCGCTCTCGATTCAATGCAGTGGGAGGGCCTTGTGGGCACTCTTGCCGGCGATGACACGATATTTGCTCTTTGCAGAACTCCCGAGCACGCAGAAAAAATGAAGGAAGCTATTGCCGATATCATCGGCTGATATTTAGCTTAAGGAAGTAATTTATGTTAATCGGCTTAAAAATTGAGAATATTGCCGTTATTGAGAAGGCTCAGATTTCTTTTGAATCCGGGCTCAATGTCCTCACGGGCGAAACAGGTGCAGGCAAATCAATAATCATTGATTCAATCAATGCCGCTTTGGGCGAACGCACTTCAAGGGAGCTTATCAGAACAGGCTGCGAAAACGCCGCCGTCTATGCCGAATTCAGCAGTGTTTCACAGGCTGTTGAGGATATCCTTGATGAGGCAGGTGTTGAGAAAATGCCTGACGGCACGCTTACTTTAAGCCGCCGATTGAGCTCCTCGGGCAAAAACACCTGCAGGGTCAACGGCTGTGCGGTTACTGCGTCAGTGCTTAAAGAAATCGGTTCGCAGCTTATCAACATTCACGGTCAGCACGATAATCAGTCGCTTCTTTCGCCCGAAAAGCATTGCGGATTCATTGATAAGCTTGCCGAAAATGAAGAATTGCGTGCGGAATACAAAAAGGTGTTCACACAGCTTGTTTCCGTCAAAAAGGAGCTTGATTCTCTCTATGACACCCGTGACGAAAAAACGGCAAGGCTTGATTATCTGAATTTTCAGATTGAAGAAATAACTGCTGCCGACGTAAAAATCGGTGAAAGAGAAGAACTCAATAAAGAAAAAACACTTCTTGCCAACAGCGGCAAGGTTGTTAAGGCGTTGCAGAGAGCTTATGCCGCTCTCTCGGGCGATAACGGTGTTCTTGCAGGGCTTGAGGAGTGCGCAGAGGATGCCGAAACAGCCGCAAAATATTATCCCGATGCAGAAAAAACCGCAGTCGGCATAAGAGGTATATCCTATGAGCTCGCTGATTTTTCGGCAGAGCTCGGCAGATTAAAAGAAAGCTTTGATTTCAACCCCTCAAGGCTTTCCGAAATTGATGAAAGGCTCGATTTTCTTTACCGCCTTTCAATGAAATACGGAGCGCAAGAGAGTGATATTCTCGCTTATCTTGAAAAAATCACCGCAGAAAAAGCAGAAATTGAAATATCCGATGAGCGCATCGGTGAGCTTGAAGAAAAGCTCTATGCGCTTTCAGACAAAATAAAAGAACTTTCGGCACAGCTTACCGAAAGCAGGATGACCGCAGCAAAATCGTTTGAAAAATCGGTCAAAGCAGAGCTTGAGTTTCTTGATATGCCGAAGGTTACTTTTGTTGTTGACCGCAAGGCGACGGCTCTTACCTCAAAGGGCGCTGATGCAATTGAATTTCTCATCAGTGCAAACCCCGGTCAGGAGCCCAGACCCATTGCCAAAATTGCTTCGGGCGGCGAGCTTTCAAGAATTATGCTTGCAATCAAGAACGTTCTGTCCGATAAAGACGATATCGGCACACTGATATTTGATGAAATTGATGCAGGTGTCAGCGGTTCGGCGGCAGAAAAAATTGCCCTCAAGCTTTATCAGGTTTCAAAGGGCAGGCAGGTTATTTGCGTAACCCACCTTGCACGCATTGCCGCACAGGCAGACAGACATATGAAAATTCTGAAATCCGTTGAGGATTCAAAAACATACACAAGCATAACTCCGCTTGATTTTGAGCAGCGAGCCGCCGAAATTGCAAGAATAACTGCTGGCGACGGCGTAACCGCACTTCAGCTTGAAACGGCAAAAGAGATGCTTGCAAATGCAGAAAAAACAGGAGGCGGTCAGCAATGAAAATAGGCGTATGCTGCGGAACTGATATTGAAAAAATGAAATATATCAAGGCGCTCGGATATGATTATGCTGAATCGCATTGCCAGGAAATAGCAAAAGCAGATGATGAAAAAATCGAAGCAATAAAAGCAGTCGGCTTGCCTGTGCTTGCGGCAAACTGCTTTATCTCACTGCGAGTTGTGGGTGCGGAAAAAGACGAAACCGCAATCAGGGAATACCTTGAAAATCTGTTTTCAAAGGCAGGCCGCTTGGGTCTTTCATATCTTGTTTTCGGTTCATCGGGTGCAAGAAGAATTCCCGACGGTATGAGTCTTGAGCAGGGCAGAGCAGAGATAGTTGATTTTCTTAAAAACCTTGTTGTGCCCGTTGCGGAAAAATATAATCTCCCCGTTGCAATCGAGCCTTTGCGCCCCGAGGAATGCAATGCAATAAACACGGTTGACGATGGCGTTGAAATTGCCCAAAAAGTAAATTCTCCGTTTATAAAAGTTCTTGCAGATGTAGCTCATATGTTTGTGCAGAATGAGGATTTGAAAAAGCTTGCAGCTTATAAGGAGTTTATGATTCACGCTCACACTTCAAATCCCGACCCTGCACCTGAAACGGGCAAAAAGAGAATTTATCCTGCTGCAAACGATGCTTTCAGTCAGGTGGATTTCTTTGATGCGCTTAAGGCTGCAGGCGTTGAAACCTGCTCAATAGAAGCAGACGTTATTGATTTTGAAGAAGATGCAAAGAATGCATATGAAGCATTAAAGAATTTAAGGTGACACAATGAAACTCGGTAAAAATGAAGTTATCCTGTTTTCCGGCGACTCAATAACAGACGGAAACAGAGGCAAGTCAATGGACTGCAATCATATAATGGGTCACGGCTTTCAATACATAGTGGCAGGCAGACTTGCGCTTGATAATGCGGAAAATATGCCCAAATTCATCAACAAAGGCTATTCGGGCGAGAATGCAGCCGATTTGCTTGCAAAATGGAAAGAAGATGTGCTTGATAACAAGCCCACCGTTCTCAGTATCCTTGTTGGTGTCAATGAGGGCGGGCACGGCTATTTTACAGGGCTCACACCTGATGAAGCCAAAGAACGCTATGAAACAAATCTGCGTGCAATTCTTGAGCTTACACGCAAGGAGCTTGGTGATATAAAAATAATTCTTTGCGAGCCGTTTTACTGCCCGCTGGATAAATCGGATTATTCTTATAAATTTACTCCTCATATTGACGGTGTTGAAGACCCGTTCAAACGCCCTGACAGCAATGACCCCGAGGATTCGGTTACATACCGTGAACAGGTTAACAGTAAAATCAGGGCGGTTGCTCCGAAAATTGCCGAGGATTACGGCTGCATCTTTGTGCCGCTGTATGATAAGATTTATGAGCAGGCAGCAAGGTCAAGGATTGAATATTTTGTCTGGGACGGAACTCATCCAAGCATTGCAGGTCATATGCTGATTGCCGATGAATGGCTCAGGGTTGTTGAAGAGCATATGAACCGATAACAGTTGACAAATTTAATTGTAATAATGTATACTCTATAACGTTTAATATGTAAACAATATCGAAAGGATGTTTTAATATGCAGATTTATGAAGAACTTGTTGCAAGAGGACTTATTGCACAGGTAACGGACGAAAAGGAAATCAGAGACCTTATCAACAACGGCAAGGCTGTTTTTTATATCGGCTTTGACCCCACGGCTGACAGCCTTCACGTTGGCCACTTTATGGCTCTCTGCCTTATGAAAAGACTTCAGATGGCAGGCAACCGCCCCATCGCTCTTCTCGGCGGCGGCACAGGTATGATTGGTGACCCCTCAGGCAGAAGCGACCTTCGCCAGGTTCTTACCAAAGAAACAATCGAGCATAACGTTGAATGCTTCAAAAAGCAGATGAGCCGCTTCATCGAGTTCGGCGAAGGCAAGGCTATGATGATCAATAACGCCGACTGGCTTCTTAATCTCAACTACGTTGACGTTCTCCGTGAAGTAGGCGCTTGCTTCTCTGTTAACAATATGCTCCGTGCGGAATGCTATAAGCAGAGAATGGAAAAGGGTCTTTCCTTCCTTGAGTTCAACTATATGATTATGCAGAGCTATGACTTCTATCATCTCTTCAAGGAATATGGCTGCAATATGCAGTTTGGCGGCGATGTCCAGTGGTCGAATATGCTTGGCGGCACAGAGCTTATCCGCAAAAAGCTCGGCAAAGACGCTTATGCAATGACAATCACCCTTCTCCTCAACTCCGAGGGTAAGAAGATGGGTAAGACTGCTTCGGGCGCAGTGTGGCTTGACCCCGAAAAGACATCTCCCTATGAGTTCTATCAGTATTGGCGTAACGTTGCCGATGATGACGTTCTCAAGTGCATCCGTATGCTTACATTCCTTCCTCTTGAAGAGATTGACGCTATGGACAGCTGGGAAGGCAGCCAGCTTAACACAGCAAAAGAAATTCTTGCTTTTGAGCTTACAAAGCTTGTTCACGGCGAAGAAGAAGCTGCAAAGGCACAGGCTGCAGCAAAGGCAATCTTCAGCGGCGCAGCAGACCTTGATAATATGCCTGCCACAACTCTTGCAGATGAAGATTTCACAGACGGCGCAATTGATATTCTTGCAATCCTTATGAAGGCAGGCATCACAAAGTCAAGAGGTGAAGGCAGACGTCTTGTTGAGCAGGGCGGTATTTCCGTTGACGATGCAAAGGTTACCGATTTCACAATGAGCTTTGCAAAGGATGCTCTTGCTGCAAATCCCATTGTTGTTAAGAAGGGCAAAAAGATTTTCCATAAGATTGAGGCATAACAATGGTTAATCCCGAAAACAGATTTGCTGTTTTTCTTGATATTGACGGCACGTTGATTTCAGACAGCTTCCGTATTTCTCAAGAAAATCTTGATGCCATAGCCGCCGCAAGGGCAAAAGGACACCTTGTGTTTATCAACACAGGCCGCTCCTGGGGCAATATACCAACCGAGCTTCGTGAGCAGTTCGACGTTGACGGAGTTATTGCAGGCAGCGGCGCAATGATAATAATGAACGGCGAAACGGTTTTTAAAAGAAAGTTTGATGCAGAAACCGTCAGAAAGACTGCGGAATATTTCTTTGCAAACCGTGAATATTGGTGCGTTTTTGAAGGCATAAAAACCAATTACATTATTCCCAATGCAGGCTATCAGATTAGAGAAGGCAGGCAGATTGAGCTTAAAAGCGTTGACGATTTAAGCTTGTTTGTTCCCGGTGAAGAAATCCAGGTTATTGCCGCAGGTCCCGTTGTGCCCGATGAATTTATGCAAATGCTTGACGGCGAAATGACATTTTTTATAATGCGAACGTATGCAGACTGCGTAATCAAAGGCTGTGACAAAGCAAAGGGCATTGAGCGTGCAATCGAGCTTACAGGTGTGAAGCGTGAAAACACAATAGCAGTCGGTGACAGTAACAACGACCTTGCTATGCTTGAATATGCAGGTATAAGCGTTGCCATGGGCAATTCGCAGGAAAATATTCTGAAAATGGCGGACTATGTGACGGATACTGCTGCAAATTCGGGCGTTGCCAAAGCAATTACAAAATTTCTTTTATAAATTTAAGGGCGGATTTCATATCCGCCCAAAACTTTTTATAATATTGTTACAATTACTAAAAATAATAGAATCAGGAGGGGAATAGAATGAAAGTTTCCGAGATGCCGTATAAGAGGATAACGGTTGAAGAATTCAAAGAACAGGCTGAAAAAATAATCGAAAAAATCAAGGCGGCAAAATCCGCAGAGGATTTAAAGGCGGCGAGGGATGAATATAACAAAATGAGCGAAGAGGTTGACACTGCCGCTTCACTTGCCAACTGCCGTTTTACGCTTAACACAAGGGACGAATTCTACAATGCGGAGATGGATTATTATGATAACGCAATGCCGCTTTTCTCCGAAATTGAAAACGAATATAAAAAGGCTATGCTTGCTTCACCCTACAGGGCAGATGCCGAAAAGCTCATAAACCCCAGAGTTTTCAAAAGCTTTGAAATGTCGCTTAAAACATTTTCACCCGAAATCATCGAGGATTTGCAGGCAGAAAACGCTCTTGTTACCAAATATTCAAAGTTTATGGGCGAGCTTGCTTTTGAGTTTGAAGGCGAAAAAATGCCTCTCTCCGTTTTGAGGGGTAAACTTGAAGATGATAGCCGTGATATCCGCAAAAAAGCCGCAGAGGCTATCGGCAAAACAATGGAGGCCAACGCCGAAACCTTCGACGAGATTTTTGACGGTCTTGTTAAAATCCGTACTCAAATTGCGCGCAAGCTTGGTTATAAAAACTTTGTTGAGCTCGGTTATTACCGTATGGGCAGAGTGGACTACAACGAAAAAATGGTTGCAGCATTCCGTGAAAGCGTAAAGACGGATATTGTTCCCGTCGTTGCTCAGCTTAAAGAAAGTATCCGTAACCGTCTTAATCTTGATAAAATAATGTATTATGACGATGCAATCAGCGTTACGGGTGAAATGCCCAGACCTGTTATCGGAACGGAAGAAATATTTGCAAACGCCCTCAAGATGTATAACGAGATGAAGCCGGAAATCGGCGAGTTTATGCAGAGAATGCTTGATGCCGAGGCTTTTGACGTTGAGGCTCGTGACGGCAAATTCGGCGGCGGATACTGCACAACTTTTGTTAAATATAAGCAGCCGTTTATCCTTGCAAACTTCAACGGCACAAGCGGAGATATCGACGTTATCACTCACGAATTCGGTCACGCTCTGGCGGCGGATTATATGTTTAAATTTGCCGAGCCTGACTTTCCGACAGGTATGGAAACTCACGAGTGCCACTCAATGAGTATGGAATTCCTTTGCCATAAGTGGATGGCGGATTTCTTTGGTGAGAAATCCGAAAAATATAAATATAAGCATACCGTTGATGCACTTTCGTTTATTCCTTACGGCGTGATTGTTGACGAGTTCCAGCACGTTGTTTATGAAAACCCCGACTTAACGCCCGAGGAAAGAAAAGCTGAATACAGAAGGCTTGAGCAGAAATACAGACCCTATCTTTCGTTTGAGGGTATTCCGTATCTTGAGCAGGGCACAAGATGGCAGTATCAGATGCACATTTTTGAAAGCCCGTTTTATTATATTGATTATTGCCTTGCGCAGTGCGTCGCTCTCGGCTTCCTTTGCCTTTCAAGAGAAGATTTTGACTCTGCACTTGAAAAATACGTGGAGTTTCTCAAATCAACAGGAGGTGTTTCGCTGCCTGAATTGATTGAGAACGCAGGGCTGACTTCACCGTTTGAAAGCGGCGCACTTAAAAACACCGCTTTCGGTGCGGCAAATGTTATAAAAGAGCTTGAACAAAATATTGATTAACAGGTTATAATGCCGAAATGTAAAAAAAGTCCTTGTTTTATCGAGAATTTTTTATTTTGTTCTTGTATTTTTAACAATTATGTGGTAGTATTAATCTGTTTAATTACGAAATATTTCAGGAAAATAAATCCATAGGGGGTTCACCAAATGGCATTTGCAATTGAAAACGATTTTGAGAGCGCAGTGCAGATTAAAGTTATCGGTGTCGGCGGCGGCGGCGGAAACGCAGTTAACCGTATGATCACCAACGGCGTTCTCGGCGCAGAATTTATCGCAGTTAATACCGATAAGCAGGTTCTTGTTCACTCCAAGGCAACACACAAGATCCAGATCGGTGAAAAGTCAACTCACGGCCAGGGTGCCGGCGGTAAGCCCGAAATCGGCGCAAAGTCCGCAGAAGAAAGCAGAGATGCAATCTCCGATGCACTCAAAGGCACAGATATGGTCTTCATCACAGCCGGTATGGGCGGCGGCACAGGCACAGGTGCAGCTCCCGTTATTGCTCAGGTTGCCAAAGATATGGGCTGCCTCACAATCGGCGTTGTAACAAAGCCCTTCAAGTTTGAAGGCAGAAGAAGAATGATTCAGGCACAGGACGGCATTGCAAAGCTTGCAGAGCACGTTGACAGCCTTATCGTTATTCCCAATGACAGACTCCGTGCACTTGATGACAGAAAGAAGTCCATCGCTGAAGCATTCGCAGAAGCAGATGAAGTTCTTCTTCAGGGCGTTAAGAGCATTTCAGAGCTTATCAAGATTCCCGGCTTCATCAACCTTGACTTCGCTGACGTTACCAGTGTAATGAAGGATGCAGGCTACGCTCATATGGGCGTTGGCAGAGCAAAGGGTAAGGATAAGGCAGAATGCTCCGCAAACGCAGCTGTTTCCAGCCCGCTTCTTGAAACATCAATCGCAGGCGCAAAGGGTGTTATCATCAGCATCACTGCTTCTGACGACGTTGATCTTGAAGATGTTGAAAACGCAGCAGAAATCATCACAAACAAGGCTCACGAAGATGCAAACATCACTTGGGGTATTGCATTTGATCCTGACCTTGATGATGAAATGGTTATCACTGTTATCGCAACAGGTTTTGATTCAGTGGCAAAGGAACCCGAAAAGGTTAATCCTTTCCTTGCAGCTAAAGCAGCGGCTCCTGCTCCCATCGCAGCAGCTCCCGTTGCTCCCGTAGCTCCTGCAGCTCCCAAAAGACCTGCTGCTCCCGCAGCACCCAGCATCCCCAACTTTAACGCAACGGTTGCTCCTGCAAAGCCTGCTGAGGATTCAACAGTTAAATCAAACGATTCCTTTGAAGATGATCAGTTCTATATTATGATCAACGACATCATCAAGGGCAAAGAATAATAATTGTTTGCTTAAAACTTAATAAAAAACAAGACTTGCATCGGCAATTCAGTTTTGCCTTTGCAAGTCTTTTTTTGTTTATAAGTAAAAAACGAAATGCTGTGCTGTACCAAAACAGTCAGCTGCAGATATCAAATGTCAACCGCTTATTGCAATTTCCACGCAATATCAGCAAAGAAGAGCTGCTGCTTAAGAGCTTCAACGGTAGTATTCTTTGAAATGTGAACGTATTCGATGCCTGCCATCTCAGCAAAGTCCTCAAGCATTTCGGGCGTTGCATCATAGGAGAGAACGGTGTGATGTGCGCCGCCTGCCATTATCCACATTTTTGCGCCCGTGCAAAGGTCGGGCATAGCCTTCCACATAACTCTTGCAACGGGGAGGTTGGGCATATCCATAATCGGCTCAACAGCTTCAATATCCTGAACAATAAGGCGCAGTCTGCCGCCCATATCAACAAGCGATGCAACAACGCCGCTGCCTGCCTTACCTTCAAAAACAAGCCTTGCAGGGGGATTTTTGCCGCCGATACCCAGCGGATGAACTTCAATCTTCGGCTTGTCTGCCGCAAGTGTGGGGCAGACCTCAAGCATATGTGCGCCAAGTGAATATTCGCTGCCCTCTGTGAGGTGATAGGTATAGTCCTCCATAAATGCGCTGCCGCCGTTCATACCTTCGCACATCGCTTTGATGATGCGCGTCATAGCAGAAACCTTCCAGTCGCCTTCACCGCCGTAGCCGTAGCCCTGTTCCATCAAACGCTGGCTTGCAAGGCCGGGAAGCTGGTCCATACCGTGAAGGTCCTCAAATGTGTTTGTATATGCTTTTGCGCCCTCTCTGTCAAGAATGTGCTTGATTGCAATTTCTTCCTTTGCCTGATAGCGTACTGTTGCAACGTCATCGGTGTTCATTGTGTATTTTTCGGCATATTCAGCCATAAGAGTGTCAATTTCAGCTTCCGTTACCTTGTCCATTTCAGCCACAAGGTCGCCTACAGCCCAGGTGTTAACCTGCCAGCCGAGCTTCATCTGAACACCGACCTTATCACCCTCTGTAACAGCTACCTGACGCATATTGTCACCGAATCTGACGAGCTTGAGATTGCGGCTTTCGGCGTAACCGATTGCGCTTCTCATCCACAGACCAAGCTCTTTGAGCGGAGCTTCGTCCTGCCAGTAACCCATAATGATTTTTCTGGGCATACCCATTCTTGCGCCGATGAAGCCGTGCTCTCTGTCACCGTGAGCCGCCTGATTGAGATTCATAAAGTCCATATCAATCTCTTCATTGGGAATTTCACGGTTATACTGTGTTGCAAAATGACAATAAGGTTTCTGAAGTATCGAAAAACCGTTTATCCACATTTTGCTGGGGCTGAAGGTATGGCACCAGGTAACAATACCTGCACAGTTGTCATCATAGTTTGCTTCTTTGATAACAGCCGTAACTTCGTCGGGAGTTTTTACGGTTGCTTTATAAACAAATTTGCAGGGGATAAGTTCGCTTGCGTTGATTTTTTCTGCCATTTCGGCAGCTCTTGCGGCAACGGTGTCAAGCACCTCGGGGCCGTAAAGATGCTGGCTGCCGACTATAAACCAAAATTCTCTGTTTTTCATATATAGATATCTCCTTAAAACGCTTCAACTGCTGCTTTTTCTGCGGCAAGACCCTTCTTGTAGTTTTCAAGAAAAGCGTTGAATCCGTCAATGTCAGCCTGTGTGGGAACAACCTCTGTTGAATCCTGACCGGCAAATACCTTTGTATCAAGATAAGCTTCAAGTGTTTCGCCGTCAGCTTTGTTTTTCATATAGTTAGCAAGGATGGCAACGCCCCAGGGACCGCCTTCACCTGCAGTTTTCATAACCGAAACGGGAGCTTTGAGCGCTGCCGCCATAATGGTCTGACCTGCAAGGGGAGCCTTGAAATAGCCGCCGTGGCCGAGAATTCTGTCAACTTTGATGTTTTCATCTGCAAGGATTTCCATACCGAGGCTGAGTGTTGCTGCAGCGGAGCAAAGCTGAGCTCTGCTGAAATTCTCAAAGCTGAACTTGCTTTCGGGGCCTCTGAAAAGCATCGGCTTGCCGCTGTCAAGGCCGGTGATAACTTCACCTGAAAGGTAGTTATAAGCAACGATGCCGCCGCAATCCTTATCGCCTTCAAGCGCTGAAGCGAACATTGCATCAAGAACTTTATAATAGTTAACATCAATACCCATTGATTTGCACATTGATGTGAAAATGCTTGCCCACGCATCAATTTCGCCCGAGCAGTTGTTGCAGTGAACCATAGCAACAGGCTTGCCGGAGGGGGTGGTAACCATATCAATTTCGGGATAGAGCCTTGAAAGAGCTTTTTCAAGCACCATCATAAGGAAGATTGACGTGCCTGCAGAAACGTTGCCCGTTCTTTCGGCAACTGAATTGGTGGCAACCATACCCGTGCCTGCGTCACCTTCGGGCGGACACATCGGTATGCCTGCCTTGAATTCGCCGCTGGGGTCAATGAGCTTTGCGCCTTCTTCCGTCAGCACACCGCCGCTCTGACCTGCAACAAGAACCTTGGGCAGAATGTCGGCAATTTTCCAGCCGAATCCCTTATCGGCAACCTTTTCGTCAAACTGCTTGAGCATCTTTTCATCGTAATCATTTGTGAGGCTGTCAATGGGGAACATACCCGAAGCTTCGCCAACGCCGATAACTCTTTCGCCTGTGAGCATCATATGAACGTATGATGCAAGTGTGCCTATGTAGTCAATATCCTTAACGTGTTCTTCGCCGTTGAGAATTGCCTGATAAAGGTGAGCGATGCTCCAACGCTGCGGAATGTTGAAATCAAAAAGAGCGGTCAGATCTTCTGCAGCTTTTGCCGTGATAGTGTTTCTCCACGTTCTGAAAGCTGCAAGCTGCTTGCCGTCTTTGTCAAAGGGGAGATAGCCGTGCATCATACCGCTGATGCCCATTGAGCCGACGATTTCAAGCTTAACGCCGTATTTTTCGTCAACGTCCTTTTTGAGGGCGGCAAAAGCGCTCTGCAGACCTTCCCAGAATTTTTCAACGGGATAAGTCCACACGCCGTTATCATAATCGTTTTCCCAATCGTAGCTGCCCGAAGCAAGAGGCTCGTTTGCCTCATCAATGAGCACTGCCTTGATTCTTGTTGAGCCAAACTCAATGCCGAGTGCGGTTTTTGCATCAGTAATGGCCTGCCTTATTTTATCCATAGTTATCACGCTCCGTAATTTTAAAATTAAACTATACAAATTAATAATATCAAATTGAAATAACGCCGTCAAGTGAAAACACAGGTGCATTATAAATATTAATAAATTATTACTTAATATATTGCTTTTTGTTATGCTTTTTGATATACTCTAATTATGAATGTGCGGTTTTATGCCGCATAAAATGATGGGAGGAAACAAATGAAACCCGCAGAACTCATTAAAGAAGGTGTGTCCAAGGTCCGCACCTATTGGAAAACTCCGCCTTTGGGCAGATATATGACCTTCAAAGAAATTGCCGCTTATTCAGGCGGCGGCATCGGCGCATATATGATTATCACGCTCGGCAATGCCTGCTTGCTTTCAACAAACAACGTTTTGGTTTCAAGCACACTCGGCGTTGGCCCCAAGGATATGTATATCCTTTATATCATAGCCGTTCTTGCAAATATTCCCCTTACAGGCATAAGAGCGACCATCATTGATAACACAAGAAACAAAGCCGGCAAATACAGACCCTACATAGTTACAATGGCTCTTCCTTCTGCACTTTTGTGTAACCTGATGGTCTGGTTCCCGTATAATAAGCTTGGCGATTGGTTCGGCCACGGAATGCTTTTTGGCAGAGATCTTGATTACGTTATCAAATGCGCAATTATCCTTGTAATTAACCTCTTGCTGCATTTCATCTATTATTTCTTCTATGATGCCTATGAAAATCTCATTCACGTTCTTTCACCCAACACTCAGGAAAGAACAGACGTTGCTTCAGTAAAGAGTATTGTTTATTCTCTTGCACCCACACTTGTTAACCTTTTTACCCCCATTATCGCACAGAATATTTTCCACACAAACACAACAGATATCCGTGTTTACCGTTTGTTATATCCCATTCTTACAGTTCTCGGTCTTCTTCTCTGCATTGTTGTTTATAAGAATACTGAAGAAAAAATCGTTCAGGCAAGAACTCACGTTGTTCAGATTAACCTGTTTGATGCCCTTAAGGCTGTTGCAAAGAACAAGTATTTCTGGATTATTTCTCTTGCTTCGTGGATTGGCTTCCTTGAAAGCGCATATTCAAACGTGCTTGCATGGCTTTATAACTACGGCGGTGCCTGCTCGGGCAACGTTTACGGCATTGTTGTTACCGTTTACGGTAACGCCTCCCTCTGGGGTATGATTCTTGCTCCGTTCGCAGTTAAAAGATGGGGCAAAAAAGCTGTTCTTGTTATAACCAACATATTCAACATTGTTTTCATTCTTGCAATGTATCCTTTTGTCGGCAGCATAAACACAACCACAACAATCTGGCTCGTTATGGGCTGCCTGTGGTTCAATGCTCTTATGGGTTCGTTTATGCATATTCTTAATCCCGCAATTCAGGCGGATATCCGTGACTATCAGCAGTATGTTACAGGTGAAAGAATTGACGGTATGTTCTCTGCCGTTGCAACAATCGGCACAGTTATCACTCTTGCAACGTCGGCTGTTCTTCCTGCAATTTATGAGAGCAGAGGTCTTACCGAATCAGTCGCTAAAAAGGTAACCTCAAATCCCACTATTCTTAACAGAGTTCTTGGTGACGGCAAAACCGTCGGCGATATTCTTGCCGAGCAGCTGGCAAACGGTCAGGATAACTATAAAAACGCTTATTCCGCACTCTATGACCCTGAAATTCTCAGCAGCCTGTTACAGGTTCTCATTCTCATTGCCGCTGTCGGCGCCGCAATGAACGTTATTCCCTATCTTTGGTACGATTTCAACGAGAAAAAGCAGAAATCCGTTATCAAGGTTCTCAAGGTTCGCAGTATGTTTGAAGACTACGGCAACGGTGTTCTCAATGACGGCAACCTTGTTGAAGCAATTGATATTATCAATGACTCCCGTACAATGTCGGCTCAGACTCCCAAGAGCGTTGATAAAAAGGCACTTGATAAAAAAGAGCTTAAAGCTAACAAGTCGTATAACGAGGATATTGAGGTTGCAAAGTTCGTTTGTGAAGAGCTTGATAAGTTTGACAGCGCAGAATTCAAATACAGAGTTGCCGAAAGCAAAAAGACTTACGGCGAAGGTCTTAACGGCATCCTTATGCTCAGCGCAGAAGATATTAAAGCAGAACTTGCCGCAGCAAAGGCTATGCCCAAATCAACAGCTGACGAAAAGGCAATCCGCAAAGCAGCTATTGAAATGGCAAAGAATAAGCTTTCAGCAGTTAAGGCTGTTAAAAAGAATTATTCTGACGGCAAAAAGCTTGTTCAGCCTTCATATAAGAAGCTTGAAGAAAGCTATGAGCGCGAAGATAAGCTCAGCGCTGAGCTCAAGGCGCTCAACAATAAGATTGCCGATATGAAGAAATCGGGCAAAGGTGACGTTAACGCTTCAAAAGCAAAGGCAGCAAAACTTAAAGTTGAATTTAACAACGCCAAGAAAGATACAAAAGCTCTGCAGGATGAATTTGCAAACTTCAACCGTGCCGCAAAGCCTTATAACGAGGCTAAAAAGCTTTTGACACAGAGTGAAAATTATCAGAAGCTTGACGAAATTTCAGCAATTTATGAAGCTGCAAAGGTTCGCCACGAAGCTGCCGTTGCCAAGGCAGCGGAAGAAGCTGAACGTAAAGCCGCTGAAGAAAAGGCTTACAGAGAAAAGCTTAAGCTTGAAAAAGCAGCAGCAAAAGCCGCAAAGAAAAATAAATAATAAATAATATAACCGGTCTTATGAAGCATCTGCTTCGCAAGACCGGTTCTTTTTATATCTTCTTTTTGATTATGAATTCAGAGAACATAACACCCATTTCGGGTTCGCTCATTTCAAGCTCGGCACAGCCGTTAACAAGGTATTCTTTGGGGATTGTGTAGCTTGCGCTCACAAAACCGTCGCAGAGCATAGCCTTGTCGTAATCTTCGTCGCCTTCACCGCCAAACTGTGCACCCTCATAAACGGTGTTGCCGTTAACGGTTATTTTGTGGCTGTGAGAATCAATTTTCTTGTCTGCATAGGTTATTCTCAAGGTGTAATCACAATCTGCCGTCAGACCGCCGATTTTGCACTTGAAAGTGAGGTTATCATAAACCTTAAACATACAGGTCGGCATTTGGCCGTTGTTAACGTTCGGTCTGTCGCCCTGGAAGTTCATATAGACCTCGCCGCTCTGTGCAACGCCGCACTGCTCAAGTCCGTTGAATGCAACAGAAAAATAATATTCATCGCCGTCAATCTTGTTGCGGTCAAGAATTTTCTGCATATATTCTGCAGGGGATTCGGTTTTGTTTGCGGCTTCAAGTCTGCCGAGGAGCCATTTTCTGTCTGTTATGGGCAAATCCATCGTTTCAAGAATTGCGCCCCTTTCCCAGTTGTCAGCGCAGTAATTTTCAATGTCGGACTGTAATCCGATAAGCTCAAACAGCTTCTTGGCAAGGTAGGTTATATCGCTGCGTTCGTTTTTGTATTCATCATCAAAATCGGTCAGAAGTATGTTCTTTGCCGATTCAAGCTCGCCTTTTCTGATTTCGCGGCTTGCTTTTTTAATAAGTTCAAGCTCAAAAATCCGGCGATGACGGAGCACCCAATCGCACTTTGCTCTCATAAGAAGCTGAAGAAAACGCCAGTTTTCATTAAGGAAGGGATAATCGGCGGCAAGTTCCTTGAAAAGACGGAGAGTGTTGTCAATCGACGGGTTTTCCGCCGGGTCACACTGCCAATTCAGTTCAAGAAGCATTATGCCGTCAGCTGCTTTTTGCACGTCTGCACCAAAGAAAAACAGGCGGCAGTAATCAAGCAGGGTGGTGTTCAAATCGCAATCGGGGAAGAAGTCCATATCCGCCCACACAGCTTTGTTGACGTCATCGGTGATACCTTCCGAATAACTTACGGAACCTACAACGTACGGTCTTGTAAGGCGGTGAATGAGCCTGTATTCACGGGGTCTGGGGTTTGTGCATTCACGGCTCAGACCTGTTGTGAGCGCAAAATGCCAATCGTCACGGTCAAAGTGAACGGGATATTCGCACCTTACGTTGTGAGTGATATCGGGGTAAAGGCGAAGCGGATATTTTGCAGGCAGTCTGCGGCGAAGCTCGTCAATCGGAAACGCCTTGTTGGGTCCGATAATAACGCCGTCAATTTCTTCGGGAAGCTGCTCCATTTCTGTTATGAAGCGTACGCCCCAGTCGGGTATGGAATGCGGCTGCTGGGCGGAGGGCCACATCTGCACGTTCGGATGTGCTGATTTTGCTGCCTTTGATATTTCTCTGCATCTTAAAACAAATTCTTCGGGTTCAAGCTCACCCGGGTCGCCGCCGGGCGGAAAAACAACGTTAAGTCTCGGCAGTTTTTCATAGAGCTTTCTGCGTCGTTCAACGGCAAAATCAATGCTCTCGCCATCATTGTTGGGATGCCAGACCGAAACGTCAAGGTCAAATTCATCCGCCATCGCCGAAGCGTTAACAATGAATTCTTCCTCGTCATATTTCATCAGCCTGTTTCGCTTTGAAACGCCTCTTTCATAAGGAATGTGCTCAACGGTATTGGTGCCGAAAAACATCATATCAAGGTAATATCTGCGGTAATCATCATAGCTCCAGGCGTCATAGGTGTTGGGCGTTGTTCTGTAGCCCACCTGATGGCCTCTGATTGTTTTGTCAGGGGAGTAACTTCCGCTGATATCATCGGCCAGAATGATTTCGTTGCCGTTTTTTTCAATCTTGCGTAAAAACATACCGAAACCGAAGATGAATCCTCTTATGCCGCTTGCAAAAATTGCGGTGCATCCGTTTGTGCATTCAATGCGGTAGCTGTCTTTTGAAAGTGAATCATCCTGCGCAAAAACAAAGTTTGCTTCACCTTTGCTGCAAAACTCAATTTTAATAGAGCTTATTCTGTTCTTTATTTCCTCAGAAAAAAGCTCCGCCGCCTTTTTTGACGGCGGAGTTTCCGAGAATATTTTAAATTCTCTGTAATTAATCATTGTTTTTCTCCGTTAGAGTTTCGTTCAAGTCTTTTTGTTTCATTGCTGTGCGGGCTATGCGGTGTTCTTCAAGCTCGGCAAGCATCTTCTGTTTGGTTTCGCCGTGAACGTTGAAAAGTAAAAGCGAAAGACCGTAGCCGAACCTTGCCGCAGCAGGTGCCAGGCAGAAGATTCCCCAGATGCCCTGAAGAACTTTCGGGTTTTTATGAGGGATAATGTTGCCGTAGATGTCTTTCTGGGGCTTGAATTTAATCCAGTCAAACACTGCGCCCGAAAGCCAGGAGTGAACGCTTGATGAAAGCTTGTTGACGTAGCTTGAAACGGCGTTAACAATGCCTTCGTTTCTGATGCCTGTCTGCCATTCAAGGTAGTCATACATATCACCTTTAAGCAGGGGATCGCAAACGCCCATAACGTGGTTGGGCAGACCGCATATCGTAAGACCTACGGTAACAATAATAAAGTCAACAAGGCTGTTGCCTGTAGGCTTGTATCCGATAAAATAAAGAATTGTGTATGCGGCACCGCTGAATATTCCGGCTGAAACGGCAGTTGTGCGCAAACCGATTTTTTCAATAAGCTTGGGAGCAAGGGGAGTGATAAAGTAATTGGGAATACCCGTGAAAAGACTGCAAAGCAGGCGATTTGAAAGCTTGCCTGTGCAGTTAAGCCAGAAGAAATCTTCCGAAGCGCCGCCAACACCTTTGATTCCGCCAAAGAAGTTGGAAAGAAGAAGAGCACCGAGCGGACGGCAGGTGATGATTGATTTTGCAGATTTAAAGAAGCCTGTTTCCTTCATTTCTTCTTTTGATGCAATTGAAACACGCTCACGCATACGGAAGAAGCCGTAGAGTGCGCCTGCAACAGCAAATAAAACAAAGAAAACCGAAAAACCGTTATAGACTTCAGGCTGAGTAACGGCGTTTTTGGTAACACCGGGCACAAAGTCAACAAAAACGGGAACAAGCGACGGAAGCCAGGTAAAAAGGTTAACAAACTTCTGCGTTGCAATCAGCGTGCTTCGCTCATTGGTGTTCGGGGTTATGTTATAAAGAAGCAGCTCCCAACCGCTCAGGTATGAAAAACCTATGCCGTAAATAATTGTTGAAGCAAGGGCATAGATAAACATTTGTGTATGGCTGAAATTTGCGGGAACCGTATAGAATAAAACCGAAGCAATTGCCCAGAGAGGCATTGAGAAAACAAGAAACGGACGTAATCTGCCCCAGCGTGTTCTGCATCGGTCAATAATAATACCTGAAATCGGGTCGTCAAGAGCATCCCAGATGGTGGAAATCATACTCAACGTGCCGAAAGCAGTACCCGAAAGCCCCATAAAGCTCATCATAAAGTATTGCTTTGTTGCACCAACGAAAGACGTAAGGTTGTTGATTGTGTAAGAAGTAGCGGCAAAAGCGGCGATTTCACGGGGACGAACAAGACGCTTGTGTTCCGTGTCCTGTGCCTGCTTTTCAACAGCCGCAGTTTCATTTTTGCTCAATATCTCATCTCCTTTTCAGAATATGAAATTGCTTGTTGTTATTTTAACATAATGATAATATCAATGTCAAACATTTAAAAACACTATCGACAATTTAATCAAATATATATAATTATGTATGGTTTTAACGGAATAATATGAATTATAATTGAATACAATATAATTGAAAGAACAAATTTTAAAATTTTTTCATAATATGTATTGACATTTCTCTGAAAACGTGTATAATTATAAAGCATTCAGCAAACAGAATATATCGCGGAGTAGAGCAGTTCGGTAGCTCGTCGGGCTCATAACCCGGAGGTCGCAGGTTCAAATCCTGTCTCCGCAACCAGAAAATGCAAGTCAACCGTTTGGTTGGCTTGTATTTTTTTGTTTTAAAAGCAGGATTTGAAGGACGAGCTTTTCAACTTAAGAAATGACTCCATTTTACGACAGCTTACATTGTTAAGTCACTTCTATATTTAAAAATCATTCAAAACAATTAAAACAAAAAACACGGCTCATATCTTTAAAACCAAGTTTCGTCTGCCGTCATACGCTTTTATCTGTTGACAAGTTGTTTTTCAGCAGATATCGTATTGACTTTTTCTCAAAAATGGTATACTTTATAATCATAATTGCAATTTCGCAAATTAAAAGATTTTCTTTTGATAAATTAAGGAGGATTTGCAGATGAAAACACTATTCAGCAAAACAACGTCATTATTTTTGGTTATAATAATGATTTTCGGTATATCCGCCGTAGGTTTTGCTCAAGAAACAGAAAATGACACATGTAATGATTTATGTTTCTGTTCACGTGACATATATATTCCCGAAAGACCGGCGTTAGGAAATGACTATATCGAACTTGAAGGAGAATTTTTCGAAAATAATTATAGTTATAACGTTGTTGATAACAAAGCCATAATTATCGATGCAGTAGTCAGCGGCGACGTTACCGTTCCTTCTTCGTTAGGCGGATATGAGGTAACCGGAATCGGTGAATTTGCGTTTTATCATTACTCTTCTCAGGTAACAAACGTAATCCTCCCTGAAGGTTTGACCAGCATAGGCTCTTTGGCTTTCTATAATTGCAAAAAGCTCGAAAGTATTACACTTCCCAAAAGTATTACGTCTATAGGTTACCATGCATTCTGGGGTTGCAGCAGCCTTAAAAGCATATCGATACCCGAAAATGTTTCAAAAATTGATTTAGGTGCATTCAGAGATTGTTCCTCTTTGTCTGAAATAGCAGTCGATCCCGCAAACAAGTATTTTTCAACCGATGAAAACGGGGTTTTGTTTAACAGGAACAAAACAGAATTGATTTTGTATCCCGTTGGCAACGCAAGAACAAGCTACACAATTCCCGACAACGTAACAACTATCGGTTATCTTGCTTTTTCAAAAACAAATAACCTTTCAACCATAACAATTCCTGCCAGTGTAACGTCAATAGATTCCTGCGCATTCCCCAGATGCCAAAACATAAGTGACGTTTATTTCGGCGGAAATCAAAAGCAATGGAACGTAATTGAAACTGAAATTAAAAAATGTTTCTATGAAAGTCTGACCGCCGCAACAATTCATTTCGGATTTTATAACGCAACATGGATTATTGATGAAACCCAGACAACTCAAGAAGTCAAGGTCGGCACCCAAATCCCTGTTCCCGAAGAACCGTCAAAGAGCGGCTATACTTTCAAAGGCTGGGATCCCGAAATTCCTGCTGCAATGCCCGAAAATGACGTAATCTTCACCGCCGTTTTTGAAAAAATTCCCGAAATTGATATTTACAATCTCGGAGAAGAAACCTACAGCTTTTCAAACTTTTCAGACCTGACATCCCCGGGGCACTGCTTCGCAATGTCTGTAACAAGTTCCGGTTACTATCTCGGTGAACTTGATATTAATTCCGTAATAACTCAACCCGGCCAGGATTTATATGATTTAACTCTGACTCCGGAACTCAAAGCAACAATCTGCTATTATCAGCCGAAACAAGGTGCCGTCAGAGACGCCTCCACCGTTGCCGGCGGTTCCAAATATTTAACAGGAACACCAAATATCGATTCCGACTGGAATGAAGTTGTCAACTATGTAAAAAACCACGAGCATGACAACAAAGGCACTTTACAGATAGGCTTCAGAAAAGGCTACTCAGGTCACGCCATAAACTTTATCCGTTATGAAGAAGTGGACGGACAGGCCAGAATTTATGCATATGACAACAACCACCCCGGCGAAGAAACATATTTTTATAAAGATTCAAACGGAGACATAAGACAGGCACAGTACTCAACGTTCACCGGACCAATTGACTGTATAGCTCTCCGAAGCATTCCCGTGTATTTCAGTCTTGTAGGCGGTTTTAAAGTTTCTGATTATATTTATGCTCCGATTGATACAATTCTTGTAAGCGGAGCAACTGAGTATCTGATGGAAGGAACTGTTAACGGGGAAAACTACGCGATGTATAAGGTTCCTGAAAACACAAATCAGGTTGTCATAGTCCCCCTTGTTGACAATGCCGAATTCACATATTTTGATGAAACCTACAGCTTCGGTAACGTTGATGACGATACGGTTGGCGTTTTCAACCTTGCATCGGATGATGAAAACAGCACACAGGACGTCGGATTGAAGATTATAAACTTAGAAACTACAATCCGCACACCTTCTGTAACAACCATAGCATACGGTGATAAAATCATTCTTCATGCAGATATTAAAGAACTTCCTGCCGGTGCAACAATCAAGTGGACTGCAGATAACGGAAACTTCACTTATTCCGAAAACGGCGAGACCTGCACAATCGAACCCAATAAAAGCGGCAGTACAACATTTACCGTGACAGTTTACGATGCTCATGGCAACGCTATTTCAGAAGATGAACAGACAATGACATCAAAGGCAGGTTTCTTCCAAAAGATAATAGCATTCTTCAAAAACTTGTTTGGTCTCACAAAAACCATTCCGCAAATATTCAAAGGCATAATCTAATGATAAGCTCCCGAAATGTAGTGATACACTTCGGGAGTTTTTATGTAGTAAATCACTATAAAATTGTGAATTTCCCTCGATTTTCCCTCGTCCTGTATTTACGCAGATTAACACAGATTTCAATAGACTGTTATGGGGGCTGTAACAGACTGCTCTGCATTAGCGTAAATTGACGTAGATTAACGCTGAAAATCGGGCGAGTTCCCGCTCATAACCCGGAGGTCGCAGGTTCAAATCCTGTCTCCGCAACCAGAAAAAACAGCCGACATCAGTCGGCTGTTTTTTTATAAAAATTTGGAATATGAGTGATACAAAACAAAAAGCTTCGAGAAAAGTCGAAGCTTTTTGCTGTATGAAAAATAATTATTCTGTCGTTTTGCTGCTTTTTCTGTATCTGAAAAGAGCAATCAGCGATGAGATTATGCCTGCAATCTGCGCGAAAACGGCGGTAGAACCGAGAATGCCGTGGTAAACCGTCCAGGTTGAAAGGTTGATAAGAAGCATAAGTCTGATATTCTGTTCTTTTTTCTGAAAAACCGCAAGCATATAAAAGAGCGCAGCAACGGTTGAAAGAATGTCAAGCGGAGCCTTGATGCCGATAACTCCGCCGCCGACGTACAGAATCAGAAAAACTATCTTTTCCGCAAGACCAACTTCAGTTTGCTTGATTTCGTGCCATATTGAAAACAGAAGCTGAAAAACCGCAACGCAGCAGACTATAACGCCCGAATTAAATCCGTCAAGCAAAAGAATGTTTGCGGCAGAAAGTGCGTTGACGGCAACCGAAATAACAAGCATCTGCTTTTTCTTTTTCATTTGCAGCGTAAAGATAACCCCTATTGTAACAAGAACACCAAAAATCTGCGCAATCCAATAACTCATATTTTTTCACCCATTCTGTTTTGATAACTTTTGCAATTATATCACACACGGAGTTGATGTTACAATACCGATTTCAAAAAAGTTTAAGATACGAAAAGGCGGCAGGTAAGACGTTAAATCAACCTGTCGCCTGATTATTTGTTCTGTTTTCAGATGACCAACCCGGAAACAATAAATATTTCGCCTGTTGAAACTGCGGTGTCAACGGCAAACCATGGCTTCATGATTTCAGCAAGATCCGTTGCCTCGGGCAGGGGAAGTGAAACGTTTTTTGCACTGCCCGAATGATGCTTCAGAATATCTTCACGGCTCATTCCGTGTGCAATTGTGAGCCTGCCGTCACATTTCAGATGCTTTGCAATGTTTTCAAAAAGTTTGTTGCGGTTTGCAAAATGCGGAAATGCGTTGTAGATAACCGCGCAGTCAAACATTTCCGCAAAGCTGCAGCTTTCAGCATCAGCGCAAATTAATTCAACATTGCCGTAATCTGCAAATTTATTTTTTGCAATTTCAATCATTTTTGGCGAGATATCCACAGCCACACATTTTTTAATGTTTCTGTTTATATAGTCGGGAATAATCACGCCTGTGCCGCAGGCAATGTCCAGCACCGTTTTGCCTTCGAAAACTCCGGCGGCATCAAGAATAATATCAATTTTTTGTCGGCATTTAACCATATTGCTGTCCCATGAATCAGCAACGGAATCAAAAAAAGCAGCAATTTCGGTGTTGGTCATTGAAACACCTCTTCGGTTTTTATTTCTTTTTGGTCAGATCTACTGTTACAGGGAATTTTTCTTCGTCAAATCCGAGAGTATATGCGATTCTGATGGGGATTTCATAGTTGTTGAGAACGTCGCCTTTGCTGATGATTTTATCAGAACCGTAAACAAGAACGGGAACGTTTGCGCTCGAATGGCTGCCGCTTGTGAACTTATACTCATTGTTCTGGAGCTTGATTGCGCCTGTTTCGTGGTCAGCTGTGATAACAACAAGGGTTTCGCCGTCTTCTTTTGCATAATCGAGCATAGCCTTGATTGTTCTGTCAAATTCAACCAGAGCTTCAGTCATTTTTTCGTCCTCATTGCTGTGGGAGTGCTTATCAATGTGAGCACCCTCAATCATAAGGAAGAAGCCTTCATCAGCGTCGTCAAGCAGGTCAACTGCTTTAACTGCCATCTGTTCAAGGTTGGGGGTATTTGCGTCGGACTGCTCGAGTGTCCAGAGGTCGTTTGTGAACTGGCCGAAGCTGCGTGTGCCGTCTTCAAGAGCCATCATTTCACTGTAAGTTGTAACAAGCTCAAAACCGTGTGATTTGGCTGTTTCTTCTGTAACAAGACCCGTAGATGCGCCCCAGATGATGTCGATATCCGAGTTGAGCTGGTCATTTGTGATGCCTTCGTCAAGGTCTCTGTCTGCCTCGTGAGCAGAGAATGAAGCGGGTGTTGCGCCGGCTGTTGAGTCTGTGGTGATAACGCCTGTCATCATACCGCTTTCTATGCAAAGCTCAGTAATGTTTTTGGGCTGGGAATATTTTGCTTTAAGGTCAAGCGGATAAACGCCGATTGCGCCGTTGCTTGTTCTGATACCCGTTGCAAGAGCAGTACCGCCTGCAGCACTGTCTGTTACCGCATTTGAGAACGAACGTGTTTTTGATTCGCCGCGGAATTCAAAAGTGTCCATAGTGAGCTCAACGTTTCTTTCAGCCTTGGTTTTTTCAAGGTGATTGAAGCCCATACCGTCACCGATAAGGTAGATAACGTTTTTGATTTCGTTGTTATTATAGTCTGCAGGTTCTTTGGTTGTTGAAGGAGCCCAGATGCCAAAGGTTGTGCAGAACGAGATAACGAAACTTGTGAGTGCTGCAAGGAATTTCATTGCGAATGTTGCGAACATAGTAACACCTCTGTTTTCATTTTGTTTGGAATAATTATATATCTTTTTCGCTGTAAAATCAAGAAAAAATTAATAACTTATTGTATTAATTACCATGATGTGTTAAAATAAGGCTAACAATTTGGTAAGGTGGCTGTTAGTATGAAAACCGCACAACCCACTCCCGAAAAGCTCGCTAAACTTAAAATAAAGCGAGAAAAAGAGATTCTTCGCTGGGAAAAAGAAAAAGCAAAGCCCCAAAGGTGAAATAGTCAATACTTTGTAGACACAAAAAAGAATAAGTTAAGCAGCCAGTTCAATTCTGTATTGGACTGGCGTTTTTCTATTCAGTTTACGCAAAGGTTTGATGTAATTAAAGTAGTGAATGGCTTGAGCAATAACATCATTGAGGTTATCACATCTCCAATATTTAAAATCTGAACGCAGAACATCTTTGAATCTGCCAAAGAACGATTCAATAACAGCATTATCTCTCGGAGTTCCTGCTCTTGACATACTTTGAATTGCGTTGTAAGATTTAAGTAGGTTACAATAACCTGCTGATGAGTACTGGACACCCTGGTCGCTGTGCAAAAGGATTTGGGTTCCGGTGCTCTTTGCCTTTTTTAGAATTCTTTTTGCAGGTTTCATTACAAGAAAATTGTCAAAAGTATCACTTAACTCCCAGTCAAGAATTTCGTTATTGAACAAATCTAAGTACAACGCAAGATAATACCATTTGTTCCTATGTTTTATGTAGGTAACATCTGTTACAACTTTCTGCATAGGCTTATCTGAATAAAATTTTCTATTAAGGATATTAGGATATTTATCGTGTTCTGCACCCTCGGATGCAGGACTTTTTTGTTTTCTGTCATATCCTTTTATCCCTAATCTTTTCATTGATTTCCATACAGATACATCTGATACTACCCAACCGTACATATTTAAAAGTGTGTCATTTATTGTTCTGTAGCCTTGTGAAGGATAGTGAGAATGAACGTCTGCAACATAGTAATCCAACTCTTTCTGTTGCTGTTCATAACGATTTAATGTACCTTTTCTTTTCAGCCATTTGTAATATCCTGAACGTGAAACTTCGTATATATCACAAAGTTCTTTTACTGAACGGTTTTTACTCTCTTTTTCAACACAAGCATACAGCTGTTGAATTACTTTCTTTTGGCATCGCCCCTTTCGAGTTCTATTGATTTTTTTAATCTAACTACCTCCGCATCTTTCTTTAACAGTTCCCTTTCAAGTAAAGCAACTTTGTATTCAAGTTGCTCTATTGGTGTAAGTTCCTTTTTGCGATGATATTTAGCAAGAGGGTTGCCTGGTTTCCTTTTATTGTTAAGAGCTTCTTCGCCGCCTTCTAAATATTGCTTTGTCCACTTATGGATTTGTGAATGATATATTCCTGTTTCTCTTTCCAAAGATACCGTTGTTTCTCCTGATAAATTTCGTAATACCAATGCTAATTTTTCTTCTTTACTGTGGCTTATGTTTGTCCCACCTTTGGGTCTTCCCATTTTTTTCAGATCCTTTCCTCTATCTTAACATAAAAAATGATGGCAGACACTTTTTTGTGTCTACCATCATTATACTATTTCA
>JAZSNE010000031.1:0-9351 GCA_045536245.1 Acutalibacteraceae bacterium
TCAACGCCGTTTGTGAAGAAAAGAATTTTTGCATCTTCACCGCCAAGCTCAATAACGGCATCGGTGCCGGGCAGAAGGCGTGAAACGCTGATTCTTGTGGCGTAAACTTCCTGAACAAATTCAAGACCGAGCGAATTTGCAAAACCCATACCCGCAGAGCCGGAAACGGTCAGGCTTGCTTTTGCAAACTGCGGATTTTTTGCAACGATATCAGAAAGCATTTCTGCGCTTTTTTCCGCAATTTTTGAAAAGTGGCGCTCATATGCTTTATAAACTATGTTACCTTCATTGTCGATTGCAACGCACTTAAGAGTGGTTGAACCGACATCCATACCAATTCTCATTATTATTTCTCCCGAATTATGCTATATTCTTTTTGGATTTGTTTTCAAGGTTTTCAAGCATAAGACGCTCGATTTCCCCCCTGAGTTTTTCGTTTGCTTCCTCAACCGTCATATCACTGACGCTGAAGGGTTCACCATAGCGGACTGTAAGGTTTTTACTTCTGAAGCGGTAATCGCCCGTCAGACCGCAGGGCACAACGTAAGCACCGCTCTTTTTGGCAATTGAAACTGCTCCGGTTTTAAGCGGAAGCATAAATTTATCGGTTTTGTTTCTTGTTCCCTCCGGGAAAATGCCGATGGCTCCGCCTTTATTAAGAACTGCAAGAGCAGATTTTGCGCTTGAAAAATCACGTCTGGCTCTGTCAACGGGAATGCAGCCTACCAGCCTGAAGAAAGGTGCAAGCTTGCCGTCAAAATATTCTCTTTTGGCCAGATAGTGGATTACTCTTTTGGTTGCCATAATTGTAAGGCACTGGTCAAAAAGGTGCTTGTGGTTGCAGGCAATAACAATCGGTCCGTCTGCAGGAATTTTTTCTGCTCCGATAATTTTGGGGTTATACCAGAGTCTGAATGCCACCCTCATAAAAGGTGTCAGGATTTTATAGCCGAGCTCTCTGTCTTCGGGCTTCTTTTTATTTCTTTTCATTTGCCTCTTTCTCCTTAACAATTTCATCTGAAACGATTTTCATAAGCCTTTCGTTTGCTTTCTCAAGATCTTCCTCTGCCTTCAAAGGCTCAAAAAAACGGATTTTTATGTTCTTTTTAAAAGGTTTGTATTTACCCGAAATAACAAACGGAACTATATCCGCCTGCGAAACGAGTGACATTTTGACTGCACCGAACTTAAAAGGCATAATAACATCTTTTGTTCTGTTTATAGTGCCCTCGGGGAAAATACCGATAAGTTTTTCATCGTTGAGCGTTTCAACCGCTGTTGCAAGTGCATTCTGATCCTTTGTTCTGCGGTTAACGGGAATAATACCCATAGCCTTGAAAATAAAGCCGAAGGGGCCTTTGACAAGCTCATCTTTGGCAAGGTAATGAACGCATCTTTTGGTTGAGCTGCCGACAAGCAAGCAGTCCAGATAGTTTGTGTGGTTGCCTGCGAGAATGATTTTTCCGCTCTCGGGAATGTTTTCTTTACCGATTATCTGAGGCTTATAAACTGCCTTAAAAAACGTTGCAAGCGGGCCTCTGACAGCCTTATAAAGTACAGGTTCTTTCATTTTTCTCCTCCGTTTTGGTAAATATACACAATTTACTTTCTTTGTTTTTGTTACAAAAGCTTCCATAAATAAAAAGCCCGCCTCACCTTTCAGGGTGAAACGGCAGGTTTGATTTGTTAATTTCAGAAATCAAATTGACTTTTCTTTGACTTTTACAGGCACGATGCGATAATTCCTTGCTTTAATTTTGCGGCTTGTCGCACAAAGAGCACAGTTGCGAATGATTTGACGCTTTGTTTCTTCACTCAAATCAACAGCACTCATAACGCTGATATAGCTTTTGATTGCTTTGTTATTAATCCTCATCGTCATCTTTCCTTCCAAGTGCACGTTTAAGCATCAATCTGCCGTGTTGCAGCTGCTTGCGAACCGCTGCAGGCGACGAATTGATTATATCGGCAATTTCATTTGCTTTGTAACCTTCAATATAGTATAAATCAAGAACAATTTTATATTTGGGCGGCAACTGCATTATAAGGTCAAAAAGCTCTCGGTCATCATCGCTGATTCCGATACCTCGCAATTCGTCAAGATTTTCAGCTGCATGGCGCTGATTGAACCTGACCATATTCTTGCTTATATTGGTTGCAACCTTAATAAGCCACGCTTTTTCGTGCTCTGAATCTTTGAAAAGCGGAGCTTTTGTCATATATCGTAAAAATGTTTCCTGAAGGGCATCCTCCGCATCTGCTTTATTATCAAGAATACCGTAACAGATACGAAAAAGCATACGGCTGTATTTTTCAACCGCATATTCAATATGGCGTAATTCGTCATTATATTGAGAAGTTATTGCGCACACAGCCGCACCTCCTTCATCAGGGCATAATTATACCATTTAATATATAAAACACCGCAGAACGTCAAAATGTGACATTTATTTTGTGAACAATTTGTAAACAATATTCTACCATACAAATTCAGTATTTGCAACATAAATCATATTTAAACATATTAAATCCTCTGCTGCTTACAAGCACACAAAAACATACAACTTCGTGAAAAATTAAAATTTTTTCAAAAAAAAGCAAACCTGTTTGCTTTTTCGTTCGTCTAATAGTTGAAGCGCTTAAAAAGCTCCCTGCAAGAGCTTAACCCAATTATTGCAGAGAACCGATTGCTCGGATTAAAAACCGCAAAACTGATATGGTTAAAAATTACAAGTATATATTTATATTATCAGTTTTTTTGTGCAACATCACAAATCCCGAATTATATTATAATTCCCGAGTGGAATCCAAAAATCGCTTGAATACCGTTTTTCTTTGTGCTACACTGAAATTGCAGCAAGGATAACGACACACGATTTTCAAAAATCTGAGCATCATAAACAGCAACGCAAAACGCCGTCTGCTGTTCCGATAACGGACAAATAATTCAAAGAAAAGAGTGAAAAAAATGAAAAAGTTATTTAAGAGGGTTTCTGTTTCCTTGGCAGCTGCTCTGACGCTTACATCTTATCTGCCCGCAACATTTGCCGATTCTGCCGTTCAAGAGGAGGCGGAGCTTGAAATCGTTCAGGTTGAATATGCTCCGCAGGGCGAATACGGTTCCGTAGGTTACGAATACGTTACGGCAGACGGCGAAATTTATGACCCTGCAGGCGAAATGCTTTTCTGCTCTTCGGTTAATCCGAATTTGCCGGAAAGCTATGACTCAAGAGAGCTCGGCATTATAACCGACGCAAAATTCCAGGGTGTTTCGGGCAGCTGCTGGGCATTTGCCAGCATCAGTGCGCTTGAAACAGACAGCATTATGAAGGGGCTGACAGAGGCGGAAAACACAGATTTTTCTGAAGCCCATCTCGGCTGGTTTGCAGGCAAATCGCTCACCGCAAACGAAGCCGACCCGACTTACGGCGACGGTGTTGACTACGCTACACCTTACACCAAGGGCGGCAACTGGAAAATCGCCACCGCCGTACTTGCTCGTCATTCGGGAATAGCAAACGAATCTGATTACCCCTTCTTTGAATCAAACTTATCATTGATGGGCAACTATGACGAGAGCCAACGTTATGACACAGGCAGCGGCGTTATTCTTGAATCATCGCAGGAGCTGCTGACTGAAAGCGAAATTAAAGAGTGGATTATGGAGCACGGCAGCATTGCTCTTTCCTTTAACTATGCCGAAGAATATTTCCACGAAAACAACAAGGCTTATTGCTGCAATGAAGAAAAGAACCCCAACCACGACGTTGTTGTTGTCGGCTGGGACGATAACTATTCAGCATCAAACTTTGACAAAGACGGTATACCCGAAAACGACGGTGCCTGGATTTGCAAAAACAGCTGGGGCGAATATTGGGGTTTTGGCGGAGGTTTCTTCTATCTTTCTTATTATGATGCAACAATTACACAATGTACGGGATATTCAGCCCGTTCGGCAGAAAACATAAAAAACAATTACACTTATAACGGCACGGAGTGGAGAACGATGCTTACCTGCAACAACGCAATGGAGGCGGCAAACGTTTTCAGAGCAGAGGGCAACGAAAAGCTTACATCAGTTGCTTTCTACACCGCTACACCTGACACAAACATCACTGTCAGCATATATTGCGATCTGCCTGAGGGCTACACAAAGCCTTCACAAGGTACTAAGGTTGCAGAAGCGCAGGCTGCAATTCACAACACGGGCTACCACACAGTCTATCTTGACTCCCCTGTTGAGCTTAAAAGCGGCTGCATATTCTCTGTTGTTATCAGATATTCGGTTGCAACAGGCAACAAAATCAGCGTGCCTTTTGAAAAAAACGGTTCAAACGTAAATTCATATTCAAGCCGACCCGGTGAAAGCTTCCTCAACACAAACATTTCCAGACCAAGCTGGTATGAAACCTCACACTACAGCGTGCAGAACGCTTATATTCAGGCAATAACCGAAAACGGCGATTGCAAGCATACAAATCTTATCCCCACCGTCATAACCGCATCAACCTGCACAACGCAAGGTGTTATTGCCGACGTGTGCGCCGATTGCGGATATGTTGCAAACGAAAACGCACTGCCCTACGAAGCGCATAACTACGGCGAATGGAGCGAATACGTTCACGACGATGCAACAGGCAGAGAGGTCAGCCACAGAGAATGCGCCGACTGCCATCAGACAAGCGAACGATATTATACTTTGGGAAACACCGTGGCAGGCAACACAACATTCAAAGCCTTCTTTGAAAGAATAATTGAAATGATTATGCGTCTGCTTATGGGTAATATAACTAAATAATTGCTTTTTTAATCATATTAATTCCTCCTTTAAACAGCAAGTCCCTCCGAAAATCTCGGAGGGACTTGCTTTATATCAAATATAATTATTTAACCTTAACTTTGTAGCACTTGATTTCGAAGGGCTTGATTTCAAAGCTCATTGTGCTGCCGTTTGCGATATCGGCTGCAACGTCTTCTCTTTCAAGAAGGTTACACTCTGCAACGCTTGCGATTTCAGCAAAGAACTGAACGTTAACAGCTGTTCTTCTGCCTGACTTTTCAACAAAACGAACAATATAAGCATCTTCGTCTTCGCACTTCTTGACAGCTTCAAGAGTAACGTTCTTGCCGTCAACGCTGATGAACGATGCGCTTACTGCGCCCTTTGCATCTGCGGCAATTTCAACGGGAAGCATGGGATTGTTGAATTCAAGACCTCTTACAAGAGTTTCGGCATCCTTCCAGCCGCCTGCATGCGGATAGAGTGAATAAGAGAAGCAATGGTCGCCTCTGTCTGATTTCGGGTCGGGATTCATGGGAGCCTTGAGAAGAGTGATAATCATTCTCTGCTCGTTTACCTCGTAGCCGTACTTGCAGTCGTTGAGGATTGTAAGACCGTAGCCGTCTTCCGACATATCAATGAAGTTATGAGCGGAAACTTCAAACTTAGCCTTATCATAGGGATTATGGCGGTAGTTGGAGTTTTCGATAGTTGCATAAGCGATATCTCTTGTGAACTTCTGAGCCTTGATATCAACGTCAAAACCGACCTTGAGGAGCTTCTCCTGCTCGTGCCAGCTGATAAAGGTATCAAAATCAATTCTGTCAAGCTCATTATAAATAATGATATTCTGCTTGAGAGTTGACTTCATAATGTTCTTTGCGATTGTTACGCAGGTGAATACGTCACCGCTTACAACGCTTTCAACCTTACCTGCCTCCGTTTCAAACTCACGGTCAGTATAGGTTGCAACGATATCCCAGGCGTCATACTTGCCGGGAAGGTCTTCGTAAATGCGGAATACGTTACCCTTACCTTCAAGAACTTCTCTGTTATTCTTCTTATCGAAGATTGAAACAAGCTCTGCAGCTGCGTCAAACTTAAGGCTGAAGTTTGCGTTTTCAACGTCTGCGCATTCAACTGCCTTTGCTTCTGCAACAGCGGCATCCTTGGTGTAATATACTTTATAACCTACTGCGGGAACGTCCTTTGCAACAAAAACAAGAACCTTTGTGCCGTCAAGCTTTGTGTAAGCCTGAACGGGAACCTTGTTGCCGTCTGCATCGTAGATTTCAACATCCTTATAGGGAAGCTCAACCTTTGAGGTTGCGGCTGTTCCGAGAGAGTTGAAGAGTGCGAAGGGCTTGCCGTATTTTGCTTCGCCGCTGATGTTACCTGCGATAACGTTGAGAGCTTCGTCACGAACGCTTTCGCCGATGGCGATGATATCGTCATAGATAGCGCAAAGGTCGCCGAAAACTTCTGTGATGTGTGAGCCGGGAAGTGAATCGTGGAACTGGTTTGTGAGAATCATCTGCCAGCCTTCGTTAAGCTTTTCAAGAGGATACTCATAGCCGTTCTTCATTGCGATTGAAGCAAAGATTTCTGCCTGACGGTAGAGGTTTTCGCTGTATCTGTTAAGCTTTTTAAGAAGAGCCTTTGTGGTGTGAACGCCTCTGTGCTCTTCAAGATAAAGCTCGTCTTTCCATGTGGGAATGTTTGTATCGGTTGCCTTCGCCTTCATTCTGGCAAGTGAATCTTCAATCTTGCTGGGCTTGGTTTCAGGCAGACCGGGGAAGCTCTTATAACGCTTTGCGTATTCAAGCATTTCGGTGTCAACACCGCCGCCGCCGTCACCCCAGCCGTAGCAGTACATTGATTCGCCGATGGTTGCCTTATCTGTATACTTCTTCCAGTTCATCTTGAGTGAGTCAGCCTCAACTGTGCCGATGAAGTGTGTGGGAGGAACGATTGAAAAAATCTTTGAGCCGTCGGGACCTTCCCACCAGAATGTGTTATACTGCCAGGGGTTGGTGTCGTTCCAGATACCCATCTTATGGGTTACGAAATATTCAACGCCTGCCTTCTTGAGAATCTGAGGCATAGCATAGCCGTTGCCGAAAACGTCGGGTACCCAGCAGGTTTTGGGTGTGATGCCGAAGGTCTTTTCAGCATATCTTACGCCGTGAAGAAGCTGACGTACAAAGGATTCGCCCGAAACAAGGTTACAATCGGGTTCAACCCACATTGCGCCGATGTATTCCCATCTGCCTTCTTCAATGCGTTCTTTGACCTGCTTGAAGATGTTGGGATATCTCTTTTCCATCTCGATATAAGTGGGAGCTGTGCTCTGTGAGAAGATGAAATCGGGATACTGCTCCATAAGGCGGAGCATTGTTGCGTGAGTTCTGCCGAGCTTACGAACGTATTCTTTGTAAGCCCACATAAATACGATGTCAAGGTGTGAGTTACCGACAAGCGAAAGCATACCCTCTGTTTTGTAGTTGGGGTTATTATAAACTCTTGCCTTGAGAACTTTCTGTGCTTCAAGCAGACCTGTCTTGAATTCGTCACCTGTTGCATCAAAGTTAACGTGTGTAAAAGCTTCCTTGAGAGCGCTTCTGATAAGCTCTGCAAGACCTGTGTCAAGAACAGGCATAAAGAGAGCGTTGAAGATAGCTTTGAAATCCCAGTAAACCTCTTCGATTACGGGATCAACAACGCCGATGAATGAGCAGGAAAGAGTTTTGACTGTTGATTCGTTTGAGTGCCATACGTAATATGATTCGATATCAACGTCATAGTGCTCACCTGCAACAGCTTCGTTTGAAAGAAGAACGCTGTTACGGAAGGGGTCAAGGCCCTGATAAGGTTCACCGTTGAGCGAAAGCAGCGAGTCACCGCCGAAATAAACGTTAAGAGTAACCTTTTTGCCTGCAAAGCGCTCGGGAATATCAAAAGAATTCTTGAAGAATGCGCTCCAGCCGTTGTTACCCCAGCGGTCACCTACGTTGAGCTCTTTCCATTCGTCATAAAGATATTCGTAATCGCCGATACCCTTATAAATGCACTCCTTCATTTTCCATGCGGGGAGTGATTCGATATCGGTGTAAATTCTCTTTTTGAGGGTTTTGAGTTTTACGTTAACAACGTCGTCAAAGGAGAAAATACCTCTCTGCTTGCCTTTGGTGGCGTCACGCCAGTCGTCAACGTGAGCATCCATTGCGTCAAGAGCCGCAACGGCGTCAAAATTTTTGATTTCTGCCAACTTGCATCGTCCTTTCTTTATGTGAATTGGATAAAGTATACTTTTATTAATAACAATCGATATGGTTTTTAACGGAAGATTTCCACCACGCCTGCGTTAAAAATCTTTGAAATAGCCTCGTATTCCTGCAGATTTTCGCCTTGCCGTGACGAAAATCTTCTCGTTAAAAACTGCTTCGCATCTGAAATGCTGCAGATTGCGTGCAGTCGACGATTTCTTCGATGCAGGCATACGAGCGTATGTCAAAGAGAAAAATCGGCGAATGTGCGTGATATGCTGTATTTCAGACATATGGGATTGTTGTTAATAAAAGTATAACCAAGTCAAATTATACCACATACAGTATACCACCAAAATATCAGGATTTCAACAATAAAAGTTTTAAAATATTTGAAATTATGATTTACATATCAAATGTAATGTGATAGAATATTATGAATTTTATTTTTGAAAGGAAATGGCCATGCTTCTTGACAAAACAATTATTATCCCCGACCTCGGTCCCGTTGGCCCCGAGAGCGGATTTCATCTTCTTGAAACAACGGAAGACGGTAAGTTTGTAACAGGCAAAAACGGCGTTGAAAACATCGTTGCAACAGGCGATAAAAAGGTTGAGTTTGTTTCGTTCGGCAACCACACGCTTGCAGGCGTTAAATCCGCTATCGCCTACCCTGTTTATTACCCAGTTTATCCCGTCAAAACCGAATACCCCCTCAATGCGGTTCTTATGGACCTTGACGGCACAACCGTTCGCAGCGAGGATTTCTGGATCTGGATTATTCAGATGAGCACCGCAAGTATGCTCGGCAACCCCAAGTTTGAGCTTGAGGACGCTGACCTTCCCTTTGTTTCGGGTCACAGCGTTTCCGAACATCTTCAGTACTGCATCGACAAATACTGCCCCGGCGAATCACTTGAAAAAGCACGTAATTTCTATTTTGAACACACTCACAGAGAAATGGAAGAAATTATGGCAGGCAGAGGCAAGGAAGGCGCATTCACACCCACAGAGGGCGTCAAGGATTTCCTTCTTGAACTCAAGGATATGGGCGTTAAAATCGGTCTTGTTACCTCGGGACTTTATGAAAAGGCATGGCCCGAAATTCTTTCCGCATTCCGTACCCTCGGAATGGGCGACCCCAAGGACTTCTACGATGCAATCATCTCCGCAGGCTTCCCCCTTCGCAAGGGCAGCGTAGGTACTCTCGGTGAGCTTTCACCCAAGCCCCACCCGTGGCTCTACAGCGAGACCTCAATAGTCGGCCTCGGTGAAGCTTTTGCAGACAGAAACAGAGTTGTCGGC
>JAZSNE010000026.1:0-12334 GCA_045536245.1 Acutalibacteraceae bacterium
CGGGTCTGCGCTCGCAGTGCGAGATGCAGCAGACCCGTTGAGCAGGAAGAAACAAGGAGTATAGCGCCCGCTCCAAGGGCGATAGACGACTATGTTTCTGACCGATGGTGTCACAGGTTCGAGTCCTGTTTGGGGCGCCAAAATGAAAGACCATCCGATAGGGTGGTCTTTTGTTTTGCTTTTAAGTCAGGACTCGAAGGGGAGCGGTAGTGAATGACAGTCCGGTGGACTGTCAGAGCCGCGACTGACCGAGGCCCGCAGGCCGAGAGTCGAGTCCTGTTTGGGGCGCCAGGAAAAAAGACACGCCAAAAGCGTGTCTTTTTTCAATGAAATAAATCCTGCAGGATTTATGAAATGCACTTCGTGCGTGAAATATTGCTTCGCAATGTGAAATACCTGCAGGTATGCGGATTTATTTTATTTCACCTGATGCACAGCATCAAATTTCATAATTACAAAGTGAATTATTTCATGTTTGCTGTCAGCAAATATTTCATTTGGTTATATGCTTTAAAATATATTAAAGGGTGCACTCACGCAACAGCGTGGGTGTTTTTTGATGTTTCATATTGTTGAATTGATAATTATATGATATTATGTTTTAAAGATTATTCTTTTATCGAAATTGTGCTATGTTTGAACAGCCTTTGAAATCAGTTTAAAGTCATTAAATTCAGGATTAAAAAATTTTTTTAAAAATTTTGCAAATTTTTAAGACCAACTCTGAAAAACTTTCGTCTTATTATCGTTAACCCCAAAATTATTATGGAAGGTTTTAAAATGAAAGAGAATAACAAAAGAATTGATGAGCTTGCCAGAAAAATTAAAAAGGGTGATAAGAATGCGTTTGAAGAGTTATATAAGCTTACCAGCTCAAAGGCTTATTTTGTTGCACTTCAAATTTGCAATGATAAGCAGGAAGCGGAAGATATTCTTCAGGAAAGTTATATTACTGCTCTCAATAAGATTTCCACTCTTGAAAGGACTGAAAGCTTTATGAGTTGGTTTAATCGTATTGTCATCAACAAAAGTAAAGATTTTTTGAAGAAGAAAAATCCGAAGTTACTTTCTGAAGATGATGAGTGGCTTCTTGAAACGCTGACAGATGAATCCGAAAAATTTTCACCTGAAAGCAATGTGGATAAGGATGAATTAAGAAACGTTGTTATGGATGCTGTTCAGGAACTCACCGTTGAAAAACGCACCTGCGTTATGATGAAATATTTCAACGATATGAGCGTCGATGAGATTGCAAAGACGATGGAAGTGCCTGTCAGTACAGTTAAAAACAGACTTTTCTATGCCAGAATGGAACTCAAATCGCTTTTTGAAAAGAAAGGTATAACCGCTGCCTACAGTGTTGCTCCTTTTGGCGTTGTGGGTTGGGCTTACGAGGCAGCTTTTGAGAATATTAAACAGACGTTTGAAAACAGTGCATCAGCGACAAAAATCTTTTCTGGTATCGCAATTGCCGCTACATCTGCAGCAACGGCAAGCTCAGCTGCAGCAGGAACAGCAGCAACAGGCGGCGGATTGGTTGCAAAGTCTGCCGTTGCAACAACAATTCAGAAGGTTGTTTCGGGACTGGTTGTTGCTGGTGTTGTGACAGGTTCAACAGTAGGCATCACAACGGTGATTAAAAACAAAATAGATGATAACTTACCAACAACGGTTAATACCGAAACGATTGATTATGCAGAAATGCCTGAACCGGAAACGTTGCCTGTTATCAACGAGATAGCCGTTGACCCTGATAGTGACGAAATTGACGAGTATGGTAACAAAACTCTGGATTTCAATACGCCCGGCACAATGATTCAGAAGGTCAGATATAAGGGTACTATGAAATATGGAAAGAATCATATTGAGTTTGAGGACGACATAGAAGTCTATTATGTTAATTTCAATGCAGAAAAAGCAGGCTATTATTCGATTATTTGCGATTATAAGGATCCCTTCACTCATTGCAGCGTTGTTTTACCCGAAGATCCTTACAGCAACACAATAAGCGGTTTTTCTGACTATGAAATCAATATGATGAACGGTATCAGCGTCAATTATCTCAATAAAGGCGAAAACACTGTTTTGGTTTTCAGAGATGAGGGATATGACTCAACTGACATTGATGTTGAATATCTCGGTGAAGAGTTAACAGACATTGTTATTGACCGGGACGAGCTTGATAACGTTGTGCTTGGTTATAATGAGTTCATCGGATATGATGAGAGTTTAGGTATGAATATGTGGCTTAATCAGGATCAGTACCGCTATAAAGAGGGCACTTATGCCAATATCTTCAAAACAAAGCTAGTTTTTTCATCAGGTAAAACCTATGATGTTGGTGAAAAACAGTTTATGTACACAATAAAAGAAGGAAAACTCAAAGAGGGCAAAAACACAATGGTTATCACGTTTTTCGACAAGGAGTTTGAAAAAGAAATAACCGTACGCCCGATTACGGATTTTGTTAAAGATATTGAAATCAGCAATCTTGAGGAAATTTCTGTTGCTGAAATCGGAGAAGATGGCTTTGTGTTTGAAAAGCCCGAGGAATATGACATTACGGTAACTTATGCCGATGGAAGCAAAGAAACCTTTGACGGCAAAACTTGGGATAGATTTCTTGAATTTGATAGCGGTGTAAAACTTCGAGTTCTTATGTTTACAAGTGAGCTCAGGGGCAGGGAAGCGCTTAAGTTTGTTGTTGCCATAGGCGAGCATCGTTTTGTTGAGAGTTTGTGTGTTATCAAGGAGTTTGACGTTATCGGTTACAGAAAGGCTCTTGACAGGAACAACCTTGAAACAGCCAAGGAGTATTATGAAGAGATTGAAAGAGACTATGAAATGGCAAAATACGATGTTGATAACGTTGAAGATCTCTTTAGATATTCAAGCGAACTTGCAATAAAAACGGTTTACTATTCCTTCAAAGTTGTCAAGCGAATTGCGGGCTTTGAACTTGATTATTTTATTACTACATTTAAAATTCTGACCGAAAATGAGTTTGATTTATTGAACTGAAAACATTTAAAAGCGTCAGGCTGAATGTTATATCCATCAGCCTGACGCTTTTGTTATGTGCAAAAGTTAAGACGAAAAAACAGAAATTTTTCCGCAGATGTGACAAAAATGATATAAAAAGTCGGATTGTGCGACGAAAATGTCACAAATATATTTGGAACATATTGACTATTATCGCTTCTTATGGTAACATCTTCGTGAAAACAGTGACAAACAAACACTATAGTCATAAATCTAAAATATGTTGTCACACGAAATCGACGGAGGTAAAAACTATGAGAAAAATGTTAAAAGTTATGCTGACTGAAGACGGCAGCGAAGCTCTGCACGAGCTTGCAGGTGTTCTGCGCTCAAATAATTGCGAGGTTTCAACCGTGGTCAAAGACGGAGCAAAGGTCATTGAAAGGTTAGGCAGCGAATGCCCCGATGTTTTGCTGATTGACAGCTTTATGGCTCACCTTGATGCTCTGGGTGTTTTGCGTGAGCTGAAATCCCTGAAGCTTGAAAAACAGCCGATGGTTATGGTGCTTTCATCAACAGACAACGAACGCATTGAAAACGAAATTCTTTCAGGCGGTGCCGATTATTATTTTCTTAAACCGTATAACCCCAAAATGCTTGCCGAGCGTATAATTCAGTTTGCCGGCATTCACAGCGACCCTGTGAGCAAAAACGGCGTTAAAGACCTTGAGGTTGTGGTGAGCAGAATTATGCATCAGATTGGCGTGCCTGCACATATCAGAGGTTATCAATATCTCCGTCAGGCGATAATTCTTTCTGTTACAGACAGTGAAATGATTAGTTCTGTCACAAAAATTCTTTATCCTACGGTTGCAAAGACGTTCAAAACCACGCCGTCACGTGTTGAGCGTGCAATCCGCCACGCTATTGAGGTTGCTTGGGACAGGGGTGACGTTGACGTGCTCAGCTCTTATTTCGGTTACACAATCCAGAATGACAGAGGTAAGCCGACCAACAGCGAATTCATCGCAATGATAAGCGATAACCTGAAGCTGCAGATGCGCACCGTATAAGCTCAATTTATTAGCGGTGGACAAAAACATTTTTTTGTGATATACTTAACCCGAGGTGATAAAATGTTTTTGAGCATTGACAGAATAGTCAACGGTTTTGCTGTTTGCATTGATGATTTCGGTAACATTTTCAGCATTGCCGTTTCTGATATCAAGGGAGATTTCAAAGAGGGCAGCATCATAATTTCTGACGGTAACGGCGGTTATATTGCCAGCGGTTACGAAACAGAAAAACGCCGTGAAGAAATGTTTGCTTTCACCGAGGCTCTTTTTGACGAAGAATAACAAATACCGCATAAAAAATTGCTTAAAAAGCGTCACATTATTCATTTTCCACTTGAATAATGCGGCGCTTTATTATATAATATAACATATTTTAAAATAATGGAGGAGTACGGCTTTGTCTGTTGAAACGGATAAACTTAAAATCAGCATTTCTGCCGAGGAATCAGCAAGACAAAAAGAGTTCTCGGCTCTTGTTGCTGACCTTGTTCAGCAAAGGTTTGAGAGCGCACCCAAGGCTTTTGTGCACACTTACGGTTGCCAGGGCAACGTGGCTGACGGTGAGCGTTTAAAGGGTATGCTTGAGCAGATGGGATATGATATGACCGATGTGCTTGAGGAAGCTGACCTTGTGCTTTATAACACCTGCGCAATCCGTGAGCATGCAGAGGACAGGGTTTTTGGCAACGTTGGTGCTCTTAAAAATATAAAGGCGGCAAAAAAAGATATGAAAATCCTTCTCTGCGGCTGTATGATGCAGCAGGAGAGGGTTGCAAAAAAGATAAGGACAAGCTATCCGTTTGTTGATATAGTTTTCGGCACTCACGTTATTCACAAGCTGCCCGAATTCTTATATATGAGCCTTAGCGCAGGCAAAAAGGTTTATGAGCTTCCGGATGCTGACGGCGTTATTGTTGAGGATATGCCGCTTCACCGTGACAGCGATTTCAAGGCGTGGATACCCGTTATGTACGGCTGCAATAATTTCTGCACCTACTGCATTGTGCCTTACGTCAGAGGAAGGGAAAGAAGCCGTGACCCTGAGGTGATTATTGCCGAAGCAAAAGACCTTGTGGCAAAGGGATATAAAGAAATCACTCTGCTCGGTCAGAACGTTAATTCTTACGGCAAATATCCCGATTACGGCTGCAACTTTTCGCAGCTTCTGCGTGAGCTGAATGCAATTGAGGGCGATTTTATCATCCGCTTTATGACTTCGCACCCCAAGGATTGCACTCACGAGCTGCTTGAAACAATGGCGCAGTGCGAAAAGGTTGCCAAGCATCTGCATCTGCCCTTCCAGAGCGGCAGCAACAGAGTGCTTGACGCAATGAACAGACGCTACACAAGAGAAAAATATCTCGGTCTGCTCAAATATGCTTATTCGCTTATGCCCGAGCTTTCGGTTACAAGCGACGTTATAGTCGGCTTCCCGGGTGAAACTTATGAAGAATTCTGCGAAACGGTAACACTTGTTGAGCAGGCAAACTTTACCTCAATGTTCACGTTCATCTTTTCACCCAGAGAGGGCACAAAGGCGGCTGCAATGCCTGACCCTGTTTCAAGAGAAGAAAAAGGCAAGTGGTTCAGGGAGCTGCTTGACGCGCAGGAAAAGGTTGCCGCAAAGAGAACGGCATCAATGGTCGGCAAAACCTACAGAGTGCTCTGTGAGAGCGTCAGCAAGGGCGGGCTCATAGAGGGCAGAACCGAAGGGAATATTATTATTGAATTCCCTGCAGATACAGCAGTTATCGGCTCGTTCAGAGATGTTAAGGTAACCGAATCCTTAACCTGGATTTTAAGAGGCGAGCTTACAGACTAAACTTGTTTAATAATTTACGGCTTTTCGTAATTTATCAAAAATATTTTTTCAGTTAGGAGAAACACAAAATGGACGCAATTATTGCAAAAGCAAGAGAACTCGGCGCACTCCTTCAGCAGGATGAGCGCTATCTGAAGTTTATGGAGGTTCAGAAGGCAAACGAAGAAGATAAGGAGCTTAACGAGCTTATCGCAAGAATTCAGCTTGTTCAGATGTCCTTCCAGCACGAAGCTTCAAAAGAAGATAAGAACGAGCAGAAGCTTCAGGCTTATGATAAAGAGTTCGGCGAAATCTACACAAAGATTATGGCAAACCCCAATATGCAGGCTTTTGAGGCAGCAAGAGGAGCTATTGATGAGCTTATGAACTATATCAACGGCATCTTTGCTCTTTGCCTTCAGGGCGAAGACCCCGCAACCTGCGAGCCCAAGCAGCCCGAGCATAACTGCGGCGGCGAATGCTCATCCTGCAGCGGTTGCCACTGATTATCAAACAAGTGCAGAAAAGAGGCGCAAGGCTTCTTTTCTGCACCTTAGCGGGATTTTTTGAAAGGTACGGTAGACTTAAATGGCAGAGCTTACCCCGATGATGAAGCAATATTTTGAAATAAAAAAGAATTACCCCGACACAATCCTTATGTTCCGTCTGGGTGATTTTTATGAGATGTTTTTTGACGATGCAAAGCTGGTGTCGGCAGAGCTTGAGCTTGTGCTTACGGGCAGAGATTGCGGTCAGGAAGAAAGAGCGCCGATGTGCGGCGTGCCCTTCCACAGCGCAGATTCTTATATTGCACGCCTTGTTGCCAAAGGCTATAAGGTTGCAATCTGCGAGCAGCTTGAAGACCCTGCAACCGCAAAGGGACTTGTTAAGAGAGATGTAACAAGAGTTCTTACCCCCGGCACGGTAATTGAAAGCACAATGCTTGACGAAAGCAAAAACAACTTTCTTGCAGGTGTTTTTGCGTCAAAAAACGAAATCGGTCTTTGCTTTGCCGATATTTCCACGGGCAGTGTTCACTTAACAAGCTTTGAAAGCAAGAACGCACAGCGCAGGTTGATAAACGAGCTCGGCAGATTTATGCCAAGCGAAATTGTTATCAACTCCGATGTGCTCAAGCTTACACAGGTAACCGACTTTATCAAATCAAGGCTCAATTCTTCCTGTGATTTGCTTGACGATGATTGCTTTGACCTTTCAAAAGCTTCCGCTATGCTGATGACACATTTTGGCGTTAAATCGCTTTCAGACCTGTCGCTCGGCGATGCGCCTGCGGCAGTGTGCGTGCTCGGCGCCGTTATGGATTACCTTCGTTCTGTTCAGAAAACAGAGCTTGAAAACATAAAAGATATTGATTTTTACGGCGAGAGCAGCTTTATGCGCCTTGACGTTTCGGCAATGCGCAACCTTGAAATCACGGAAACAATGCGTAACAGAGAAAAGCGCGGTTCGCTTCTCTGGGTGCTTGATAAAACAAAAACCTCAATGGGTAAGCGTATGCTTCGCAGCTGGCTTGAGCAGCCGCTTATAAGCATTGCAGGCATAACCAAACGCCACAATGCCGTTGCCGAGTTTTATGAAAACCCTGCTTTGCGTGACGACGTTATTTCTGCACTCACAGGTTGCCAGGATTTGGAACGTCTTATCACAAGAATTGCCTATGCAACCGCAAACGCAAGGGAGCTTAAAGCTCTTTCGGCAACGCTCGGACGTATGCCGATGCTTAAGGAGCATCTCAAAGACCGCAGCAGTGCTTTGCTCAAAGAACTTTGTGCAGGCATAATGCCGCTTGAAGAAACGGTTGCAATGATTGAAAATTCAATCGTTGATGAACCTCCGTTTTCCGTTCGTGAGGGTGGCATGATAAAAGACGGCTTCAACGAAGAACTTGATTCTTTGCGTGACATCGTCAATAACGGCAAGGGCTATATTGCCGATATCCAGCTTCGTGAGCAAGAAAAAACAGGCATTAAAAAGCTCAAAATCGGCTATAACCGAGTTTTCGGTTATTATATTGAGGTGTCAAACTCATACAAAGAACTTGTGCCTGAAGATTATATCAGAAAGCAAACTCTTGCAAACTGCGAGCGTTACATAACACAGGAACTCAAAGAGCTCGAGTCAAAGGTTCTCGGCGCACAGGAAAGAATAGTACGCCTTGAATACGAAATCTTTGATTCCGTGCGCAAGAAAACCGCCGAGCATCTTTATGAAATCCAGAAGACGGCTTCATCTGTTGCGGCGGTTGACGTTCTTGTTTCATATGCAAGGGTTGCGGCTGAAAACAACTACTGCTGCCCCGTTATGAACGCAGGCACAATGATAGATATAACAGACGGCAGACACCCCGTTGTTGAAAAAATGCTGGATTCGCCGTTTGTTCCCAATGACACACGCCTTGACTGTGCGGATAACCGCTGTGCAATCATCACAGGCCCCAATATGGCAGGTAAGTCAACTTATATGCGTCAGGTTGCGCTTATTTCTCTTATGGCGCAGGCAGGCAGCTTTGTTCCTGCTTCGTCAGCAGAGCTTTGCGTTGTTGACGGCATTTACACACGAATCGGCGCGAGCGATGACCTTTCGTCGGGTTCATCAACCTTTATGGTTGAGATGAATGAGGTTGCCGATATTCTCAAAAATGCAACCTCAAAGAGCCTGATTGTGTTTGACGAAATCGGCAGAGGCACGTCAACCTTTGACGGTATGAGCATCGCAAGAGCCGTTCTTGAATTTGCGGCGGATAAACGCAGGCTCGGCGCAAAAACACTTTTTGCAACCCACTATCACGAGCTTACCGAGCTTGAAGAAAGCGTTGACGGTGTTCGTAACTATAACATTGCCGTTAAAAAGAGGGGCGATAACATCACCTTCCTTCGCCGCATTATTCCCGGCTGTGCAGACGGCAGCTACGGCATTGAGGTTGCAAAGCTTGCAGGTGTCCCCAACAGTGTGGTTGAGCGTGCAAAGGTGGTTCTCAACGAGCTTGAAACCGAAGGCGTTCAGCGAGTAGTTACCGTTTCTTCCAACGACGAAGAAAGCCAGCTTTCCTTCGGCGGCTCAAACGCAAACGAGATTGTTGAAAAGCTCAAAAATCTTGATGTCAACACGCTGACACCCATTGAAGCAATGACCACTCTTTATGAGCTTGCCAAGCAGGCAAACAGCTAAAAATAAAATGGTTAAAGGCGAAGCCTTTCCTTAACTATTCACTTTTTACTATTAACTATTCACCCAAAAGGAGGTGCCGTATGCCGAAGATTAACGTTCTTTCAAAACAGCTTGCAGAGCTTATTGCAGCAGGGGAGGTTGTTGAACGTCCGGCTTCCGTTATAAAGGAGCTTCTTGAAAATTCAATTGACGCAGGTGCGGATAACGTTACCGTTGAAATCAAAAACGGCGGTATAACTTATATGCGTATAACAGATAACGGCTGCGGTATCTCAAGAGAAGATATCAGAAATGCCTTTGTCAGCCACGCAACAAGCAAAATTGCAAACGCAGATGACCTTAACAGCATAATGACCCTCGGCTTCAGAGGCGAAGCGCTTGCAAGCATCAGTGCCGTTGCAAGAGTTGAAGTTATGACGGCAACGCCCGATGAAGATATCGGCACAAGATATGTCATTGAAAGCGGCGAAGAAATCCTCTGCGACGATGCAGGCTGCCCCAAGGGCACAACCATAATAGTGAGGGATTTGTTTTATAAGACCCCCGCACGAATGAAATTTCTCAAAAAGGACGTAACCGAAGCAAACGCAGTTGCAGGTGTGATTGACAGGATTGCTCTTTCTCACCCCGAGGTTTCAATCCGCTTTATCCGTGAGGGTAAGCAGGTGCTTATCACAAGCGGCCGAGGTGATTTGCATACTTGCATCCGTGAAGTTTTCGGCAAGGAATTTTCAGAAACACTGATTCCTGCTTCGGCTGAAACAAACGGTGTTAAAATCAGCGGTTACGTTTCAAAACCCGTTGCGGCAAGACCGAACCGCAATATGCAGTTTTTCTTTATCAATAACAGACTCATAAAAACAGGTACGGGCAGTGCCGCTTTGAGCGAGGCTTATAAAAACTCAATTATGGTCGGCAAATTCCCGTCGTGCGTTCTGAATATCGAGCTTGACCCGTCACTGGTTGACGTTAACGTTCACCCTGCAAAAACGGAGGTCAGATTTTCTGATGAGCGTATGATATTCAACGCCGTCTATTATGCGTGCAAAAATGCACTTGCAGCAGGTGATACGCCCAAGCAGGTGCGTGAAATCAAAAAAGATTTTTATAAAGCACCCGAAAAACCGGCAGAGCAGTTGACTATGCAGCGCAAGCCGGAGCCGGTTGCAGATTTCTGGCAGCATATCCCCAAAACACAGGCTCCCGTTCAGCCGCAAAAAACCGTTGAGGTTAAACCTGTTGAGCCGAAATCGGTTGATATAAAACCTGCTGAACCGCAGAGAATGGCGCGGCTTTCTTCACCCGATGATAAGCCGAGTTCAAAACCCGAAACAACAGAGGATATTCTTCTGCGTTCTCCGTCAAAGAAACAGGAAGATGAGCTTAAGGCAAAAATCCCTGTGATTAATGTTATGTCGGTTGACGAAGTTCAACCTGTCCGTAATGAACCCGAAAAAGAAATCAACACCTTCAATGATGAAGAATTTCTTCTCATCGGCGAGGCATTCAAAACATATATAATTTGCGAATATTGCGGCAAAATGGTTATTATTGATAAGCACGCCGCACACGAAAGAATTATTTACGAGAAGCTGAAAAAAGAAAGCGGCGAAAGAACACCGCAGCTTCTCCTGCTGCCCGTCACCGTCACCCTTTCCAAAGAGGAATATTCCGCAATGCTTGAAAATCTTGAGCTTATCAACAGCTCGGGCTTTGAGGTTGAGGATTTCGGCGGCGGCTGCGTTATCGTCAGAGAATGCCCCATGGAGCTTTCTGCTGACGACGTTGAAGATGTAATCAGCGAAATCGCAGGCAGGTTTGTTGATAAAAAGCAGGATGTCGCTTTTGAAAAGCTGGATTGGATTTTCCATTCCGTTGCCTGCAGAAGTGCAATAAAAGCAGGCAACTTTACCTCACGCCTTGAAATGGAGCGTTTTGCAAAGCAGCTTCTTTCAATGCCCGATATCCGCTACTGTCCCCACGGCAGACCCGTGTTAATCGAAATGACGAAAAGAGAGCTGGAAAAGAATTTTGGCAGAGTCTAAAATACCGTTAATTGCAATAGTCGGCCCGACTGCATCGGGCAAAACTTCGCTTGCCGTTGCCGTTTGCAAGGCTCTTGGCGGCGAAGCGGTTTCGTGCGATTCTATGCAGATTTATGAAGGTATGGATATCGCAACGGCAAAACCCACTGCCGAAGAAATGCAGGGTGTGCCTCACCATCTTATCGGCTTTGCAAAGCCTGACGAAGTGTTCAGCGTTGCAAAATACTGCGAAAGCGCAAAGGCGATAATAGAGGATATAGATTCAAGAGGTAAAAAAGCCGTTCTTGTTGGCGGTACGGGTCTTTATTATTCCTCACTTATTGATAATATTGGTTTTTTGCCCGAAGAAACTGATTTTGAATACCGTGAAATGCTCCGCAAAAGAGCACAGGCGGAGGGGGCGCAGGCGTTGCTTGATGAGCTTTCTGCAATTGACCCCGAAGCGGCGGCAAGGCTTCATCCCAACAACCTCGGCAGAGTAATAAGAGCGCTTGAGATTTATCACACAACGGGCAAAACCATAACCGACCAGAACGAGCAGTCAAGAAACGAAGAATCTCCGTTTGATACGGTTGCAATCTGCCTTGATGCAAGAAACAGGCAGGTGCTTTATGACCGTATAAACAAGCGTGTTGAAATTATGCTCCGAAACGGTCTGGTTGAAGAAGCAAGAGCTTTTTTTAAAAATCCTTTGGGCAGAACGGCGAAACAGGCAATAGGCTATAAAGAGCTTAACCCGTATTTTGATGGTGAAAAATCGCTTGAAGAATGCGTTGAAAATTTAAAAATGCAAACACGCCGCTATGCCAAGCGCCAGCTCACCTGGTTCAGGCGTGATGAAAGAATTAATTTTATTTACATTGACGATTACTCTTGCTTTGACGATATGCTCAAAGCAGTTCTGAATATTATCGAAGGGAAGTGAGTGCTTGAAATCCCGTGACAGGCTTTTAAAAATATTGGCGGCAGTTGCGGCTGTGGTTGTTGTTGCATTCTTTGCAGCCGAGCTTTACGGGTTGACGGCTCAATCCTATAACACCGAAACGGCATATGTTCACTTAAGCCAATAATAAAAAACAACAAAAAAACGCTCGTCTTTGCCAACATATCCATTGATTTCGTAGGGGCGCACCCGCGTGTGCGCCCGCCATAACCATATTCCAACAACCTACATTTGATTACCTTGTGGAGGAAGAACCCCCACCAATATCATCCTCAAAACCAAAAGGAGTTCCCTTTCG
>JAZSNE010000044.1:0-1964 GCA_045536245.1 Acutalibacteraceae bacterium
CTTATCCTCGTCTATAGGAAGGGTGACAGTTTCGTTTGTCCAGGAGGAAAGGTGAGCGGCGTTGGAAATCATAAGACCGTTGATGCCCTCTGTACCCTCGGCAACAAGAGGTGTGCCGTAAAGGATATGGTCAGAAAAAGCATTGAGCACACCGGGATGCTGGTCGTTGATGCCGTCGGTTTCAACTTCGATTTCTTTATATGCTATGCTTGCAAATCCGTTTTCGCAGTTAGGAATATTTTCTGTAAGTGATTCTTCAAGCTCAATGAGAGTTATTTTTTCACCTTTTTCACAGACAAGCTTTGCCTTATCCATTGTAATTTCAAGTCTGTTTGAACCGGGGAAATCACCTGTTGATGTCACAAAGACACCTGTTGCGCCATTCGGGTATTCAGCGTAAATTGTAACATCGTCTTCAATTTCAACATCGTGCCATTTACCCTCGTGACAGAACGCACGAACCTTTGAGGGCATACCGCAAATCCATTGCCATAAGTCGAGCTGGTGTGGAGACTGATTGAGAAGAACACCTCCGCCTTCCTGGGCCCAGGTTGCTCTCCATCCGCCTGAATTATAATAAGCCTGAGTGCGGTACCAATCGGTGATTATCCAGTTTACACGGCGGATTTCACCGTATTTTTTACTGTCAACGATTTCTTTGATTTTTCTGTAAACACAGTTAGTTCTCTGATTGAACATCATCGCAAAGGTTTTGTCCTGCTTTTCGGCAAACTCGTTCATTTCACGAACCTGCTTTGTGTAAACGCCTGCAGGCTTTTCAGAAACTACATGAAGTCCGTTTTCCAGCGCCTTCGTCACAAGCTCGGGGTGAGAGTAGTGGGGTGTACAGATAATAACTGCATCAACCTCGCCGCTTTCGATAAGCTCTTCACCTGAAGTAAAAGTTTTTGCCCAAGGGAGATTTTCCTTTGACCAAAGGAGTTTTTCGGGTGTGCTGTCGGCAACAGCAGTTATACGCATTCCTCTTATCTTGCCTGCAAGAAAGCTTTTCGCGTGGGAGGTACCCATATTACCCATACCGATAATGCCGAAGCGGATGGGATGGATTTTATTTACAACGCCATACATAGCAACAGCAGCAGCCTTGAAGGATTCAGCGTGACTCGGGTAAGAGTTCACCTTGATTTTTCTTACACTGTTAACCACTGCTTCAAGCTTTCCCAGACCTTCAAAGACCTTGAGGTGAGGCTCAAGAGAAAGAATAACTGCCTTCTTATGCTTGTCAAATCTTCTCAGAATTTCTTCAACATTGCCGTCACCCTCACCTGCAGGTACAACATCGGAATTTTCATAAAGGGCATCCTTGATATGGAAATATTCTATGTAATCCTCAAGCAAATCATATGCTTTGAGGGTATCAACACCGCATTGTACAAAGTTAGCCGGGTCAAAAACTGCCTTGAGCTTACCGTCACAAGCCTTAAGAATGTCAAAACAGCGCTCGGCATTGTCTCCGTAAATACCTTTTTCGTTTTCGTGGCAGCAAATAAGCCCCTCTGAAACGGCATAATCTGTCATAGCCTTTACTCTGCGGATAACCTCATCTCTGTACTCTTCGTAGGAGTCGTCCTCGCTGAAATAGAAGCTGAAAATTCTGATGTACTTTGCTTCGAGAATTTTTGCTATTTCAACAGTATTCTTGAATGCTTCAAAATGAGGCGCAAAATCCTCTTTGATATTGATTTTGCCGTAGCCTGAGCCGATAGAGGCAACCTTCATTCCCTCGCGATCGATCTCCGCTTTCATTTCTTTTGCCTGTTCTACGGAAAGATTGTTTATATTAAGAGACTTGCCGAAGCCGCGAAGCTCCATATGTGTAATTACGTTACGCTTGCAAGCAGCCATCTGTCCGCCTATTGTTGCTTCGCCTGATTCATCGCAAAACGCTGAATAAATAAAATGTGCCATTGTTACAGCTCCTTTTCTTTAATAGTTATATTGTA
>JAZSNE010000007.1:0-21306 GCA_045536245.1 Acutalibacteraceae bacterium
CGGTTGACACTTTGGTTATCCAGAAGGTTTTAAGGAATTATTCCTCTTCTTCTTCCTTCTTTTTCTTGGTAACAAGAACTGCGATTGCGCCTGCTGCAGAGATTGCTGCAAGAGCAGCTATGCCTGTTGCTGAACCTGTTGAAGGAATTTCAACATCGGGATCTGCGGGTTTATTTGCATCTGCATCAATATCTGATGCGGGATCCCATGTTGCCTCAAACACAAGGTCTTCATTGGGCATCTTCTCGGGAACTTCGGGGTTCCAGCCTGCAAATTCGCTGCCTTCCTTTGTGGGATCTGCAGGAACAGGAATCTTAGTACCTGCGAGCACCTTATAGGTCTTGTAAACTTCGCCGTCAACCATATATGTTACGGTGTAAGTATTCTTAACGAGTTCGGATGCGCCCCAAAGAATGAGGATACCGCCGATGATTGAAGCACCACCGATGATTGCGCCTGTTGTTGCTGCGCCGATGATGCCGGCGATTGCGCCGCCGCCGATTACTGTGCCACCGATTACGATTGTAACGAAGGTCTTATCAATTTCCCACTGTGCCTCAAAGGTCATATCATAACCGGGCATTGTTTCGGGAACTTCGGGCTCCCAACCAACAAATACATAACCGAATCTCTTGGGATCTGCAGGAACGGGGATTGTTTCACCTTCAGCAAGAACGTGGAGTGCGTGTGTTTCACCGTTTGCGATGAAGTGAGCTGAATACTTGCCTACTGTCTTTTCAGTCCAGGTTGCTACATATTCAAGATCGTTATCGGGCATCTCTGACTCAAGTGCGGGTGACCAACCTGCAAAGATGAGCTCGGGATTTGTGGGATGAGTGGGATCTGCGGGAGGTTCGATTTCTGAACCGAATGCTACGTCCTTATATTCTTCATAAACTTCTGTCTTTGTATCATCATAATAGAATGTTACGTTGTGCTTATGAGGAGTAAGAACTGCTATAGCCTTAAGGTCAGTGTCGCCCATTGTGGGAGGAACAGCTGTGCCGTCCTCAAGTACCCAGCCGTCAAAGTCGAAACCTGTTAATGTGGGAGCTTCGGGAAGAACGATTTCTTCACCGGGATAGTAGCTGTCTGCCTGGTGAACCTCTGTACCTACGTAGTAAGTAATTGTGTTCTTTTCTTTATCTGTCCACTGTGCAACAAGATTCATAGGAACGTCGCTTGTTGCGGGGATTTCAGCATATTCTGTACCGGAGATTGTATCCTTCCAGCAACGAAGATCTGCATTTTCTTTGGTTACGGGCAGCTTACCTGTTGTGTCAATAGCGTCGCCTGTTGTTTCAATCTTATCGGTTGTGCCGTCATCAAACGTACCGCCGTTAGGATCGATTGTTACTTTTGCAACCCATTCTGCCTTGATTGTTGTGTCAGCTGAAGGCATTGTGCCGTCGGAGTTGAGGCCGCTCCAGCCGTTGAATTCATAACCGTCTCTGGTGGGTTCTTCGATAGCGCCGTCAACCATATCGCCTGCGTTGAACTGGTGATTCTTAACGGTTGTGCCGTCTGAATATTCACCGCCGTTTGCATCAGCTACAAGGTTCTTGCTTGTGTCATCTGCGTTCCAGACTGCTGAGAACACAAGGTCATTTGCGGGCATTGTGGGAGGAACTTCTGAATCCCAACCTGCGAATGTGTAGTCTGTTCTTGAAACGTCATCAGCTGTGGGAGCTGTGATGGAGTCGCCTTCCTTGAGGGTGTAAACCCAGCTTGTTTTGCCGTCAGAGAACTGACCGCCTGCTGCGTTAAAGGTTACTGTGTATGTCTTGACTTCTTCCTTAGTCCATTTACCGGTAAGGGTTACAGCGTCCTCACCCATCTTGAAGGTTGAGCCGGGAGCAACGGGAACGTTGCCGTTATACCAACCGTCAAACTTATATCCCTCTGCTGAAGGAGCTGCTGCAACTGTTACTGTTTCGCCATATTCATAAGTGCCGCCTGCAGGAAGAAGACTTGCATCTGAAGGAACATCACCTGTGAATTCGTATTTTACTTCTGCTGACTTGACAGTCCAAGAAGCTGTGAGCTTGATGTTATTTGCAGGCATATTGAATGCTGTAAAGAAATTACCGTCCTTATCAGTTACAAGTGTGCCGCTTTCATCAGTCCAACCGGCAAAGTCATAGCCGTCTTTGGTGGTTACGGGAACACTTTCAACAAGCTCGCCTGTTGCTATGCTCTGGTCTGCAACGGATTTACCTCCGTTTGCATCGAAGCTGATTACGTTGTTGAGAGCTTCCCAAGCTGCGGTGTAATCAATACCGCCGATGGGCTGAGTTGCAGGGATTGTTACATAGCCTGTTTCGCCGGCTGCTGTCCAGCCAAGGAACTTATAGCCGCTTCTTGTGGGATCGGCAACGGGAGCTACAGTTGAAAGAACTGTTTCATATGCAACGTCTGCCTTTGAGAATGAAGCGTCGCCGTTTGAAAGAACACCGCCGTTAGCGTTGAGGATTACGGGATATTTCTTTGCTTCCCAGATAGCGGTTACGTTCATGCTTGCGCCGTCATCGCCGATATCACCCATTGTGTCAGGAAGAGCGGGTGACCACTCAACGAAATCATAACCGGGCTTTGTGGGATCGGCGGGAGGTGTTACGGGTTCGCCGTATTCAACATCCATGGGAGGAACAGCTGAACCGCCGTTTGAATCAAAGTTGATGGTGTATTCTTCTACCTTCCACTGTGCAACAAGTGTGAGGTCATTTGCAGGCATCGTTGAAGGAAGAGCAGGTGACCATTCAACAAATTCATAACCTTCTCTTGTGGGTTTGATTGCATTAAGACCGCTGAGGTCTGCGTTTGCCTGATGATCGGTTGCGTTTGTTGCATTACCGTCAGCAAATACGCCGCCGTTTGCATCAAGAGTAAGCTTATAGGTTTCTGCAACGATGGGTTCCCAGATACCGATGATTGTTACATCGCTTGCGGGCATAACGATTTTTGTTACCTTTTCGCCGCCGTAATACCAACCTGTGAACTTATATCCAGCAGTGCTGTCAGGAGCGGTTGCAAGGGTGTGGGTTGTGCCTGCCTGAATGTTTTCTTCTGTAGCGGGAGCTGTTGCAATACCTGCTATATTAAATGTATAAATTACATTATGGAATGTGGGGTTCTCTTCCCAAGTTGCCTTAAGGGTGATATCACCTGCAGGCATTGTGAAGTTGGGGTCAAGCACCTTACCGGTTTCGTCTGTTACAAGGTTGCCCTGTGCATCTGTCCAACCCTTGAACGTGTTGCCGTCCTTGGTGGGAACTGTGATTGCTGTTAAGGGAGCACCATAAACAACGGGTGTTGATGCAAGATAGTCACCGCCGTTTACATCATAATTGATGTTATAGGTGTTTGCTTTGAATTCACCGTAGAATGTAACGGGAGCGGCTGTCATTGTGTAAGTTGCTTCAGCCTTTGCACCTGTTGCACTGTTGATGAACCAACCGTCAAAGGTATAGCCTTCGGGAACTGTTGCAGAACCAACTTCAAATGCGCCGTCTTTAACAGTCTTGGTTGTGTCAGCAGGAATTGCGCCGCCTGCGGGAACACCTGATGTTGCAACATACTTAACGTCATAGTTAACGAGGTCTGCTGCTGCTGAATAATCGTCAGCGTTTTCAGCTGTTGTTCCGTCAGGAACATTCCAGCCGTCAAACTCATAACCGGGCTCGAGGTCATAATCGGGAGCAACAACTTCTTCGCCGTGCTCGAAGGTTACTGTTTCTTCGAAGATAACTTCGTCATTTTCGTCTGTGATGGTGAAGGTTACATCATAAGTCTTCTTTTCCCATTTTGCAACATAGTCAACATCGCCTGCGAAGTTGGGAACTTCGTTTTTATAGATATAACCTGTGTTGCCATCTTCCCAACCGATGAAATCTGAATCATCCTTATTGGGAGCAACGGGAAGCTCAACTGTCTGGCCGTATGTGCCGGTTACTGTGAACTGATTGCCGCTGTAACGGTCATCATCAGCAGGAGCGTTGTCAAACGCACCGCCGTTTGCATCAAACACGATTGAATACTGCTCAAGCTTGAAGTAAGCAACAAGGTTGTTTGCCTCGCCGTTCTTAACTTCAAGAGCAAGAACGTTATTGGTATTTGCTGCATCGGGAACGTTGGAGTTTGAAGTATAGAGGTCTTCGTACCAGATAGCTGTTACGCCGTCGGGAACGGTTGAACCCTTTTCAAGGATCTGAAGCTTTGTGCCGTTTTCTGCCTTGTGGTTTGTTACGATAGGATCAAGATAATCGCCTGTTGCAGGGTTAACTGCATAGATTGTGATTGTGTAATCAACGGGACCGATTGCTTCCCACTGAGCTTCGAACTCAACATCCTTGGCAGGCATTGTTGTCATAACAGGTGACCAACCGGCGAATGTGTAGTTATCTCTTGTGGGAGCTGCAGGTGCGGGAATTGATGCGCCGTATTCAACTTCAAATTCAATGTTATCTGTTGAACCGTCTGCAAACTTACCGCCGTTGGGATTATAAGTTGCTGTATACTTGAGGTTCTTATAAACTGCTTTGAGAGTTACGCTTTCTGCAGGGAATACGGTGGGAGTATCAATTACTTTACCTGTGCCGTCATCCCAGCCGACAAATTCCATACCTTCGGGAGCTGTGGGCTCTGTGATTGCGGGGGTAATGGGATCATTTGCCTTGCCGCCGATGGAATCCATTGTTTCGGGTGAACCGCCGTTTGTATTGAATGTAATAGTTACGTCGTTTGCTGCGGGAACTGCGGTAACGGTCATAACACCGCCGTTTGCCATAAGCTCGCCGTTTTCATTCTTTGCAGGAATTGTTTCGGGAGGAGTTACGTCCCAAGCGAAGGTGTAGCCTGCTGCTTCGGGAAGTTCGGGAGCTGCAACGGGAGCACCGTATTCGCCTGTTACTGTTGTGATTTCAGCACCTGTGAGACCGTTTACAAACTTAACGCTGTAAGCGTTCTTTGTCCAGAGAGCCTTAACCTCTGTGTTTTCGCCGGGCATTGTTTCGGGAAGCTTTGTATCCCAACCTGCGAAGGTGTAACCTTCCTTGGTTGTTGCATCTGCACCGGGAAGAAGGTCAGAGATATTATCGCCGTATGTTGCTTCAATAGGAGCAACGGGTGTGCCGCCGTCAGTGTTGAATGAAAGAACATATTCGCCCTTTACAAATACTGCGTGGAACTCGAGGTCTTCTTCATCAACAGATGCACCGTTTGCATCGGGATTCCAAACAATAAAGTTATAACCAACCTTATCTTCGGGAGGTTCGGGAAGAACAACTTCGCTGCCGCTTTCAAGCTTATATGAATCATAAACTTCGCCGTCAACGTAGAAGGTTACGTTATACATATTTGCATCATCAGTTGCGGTGAATGTAACGTCATCTGTTACGATGTAGGGGAATTCAACGCCTACGCCGTTATCAAGTGTCCATGCATCTGACTTGTAGCCTGCAGGAACGTATTCCTCTGTGATTTCTGTACCGTATTCGTAAACATCCTCTGTGAGAACGTTGCCGTCTTTATCTGCGAAGGTTACTGTGTAGTTATTGATGATATATTCTGCTTTGAAAGTAAGATCTTCCGTTACAGCTTCGGGAGTATCAATATCCCAGCAGCTGAACTCATAGCCTTCTTTTTCGGGAATAAGTGCGAAGCCTTCGGGAGCATCTCCGTAATTATAGATGAAACTCTTGTAGGTATCGCCGTCTGCAAACTCGCCGCCGTTAGCATCATACACATAAGTGTAAACGTTATCGATATACATCGGATACATATCAATGTTTTCGTTGGGCATTGTTACGGGAACTGCAACGTTTGAGCTCTCGCTGAGTGACCAACCTGTGAAGGTTTTGCCGGGAAGAACAGGCTCGCCGTCGGGGTTAGCGCTGAATGCGGGGATTTCCTGGCCGACATAAAGCTTTATCTGGTCCTTCTGTGTGCCGTTGTTGTCTGTATAATGATATGTTGCTGTATATTGTTTTCTTGCAAAATATGCTCTGAGGATCGTTGAGTTGTCTGCATTAACTACTCCGCTGAGAATGTTGGTCTGTGTTTTATCAAGATAGAAGCCTTCGGGTACACTTGCCAGATTGATTTCAACAGGTGTATCTTCAGCAGCCTTTATCTGGGTTGAAATGGGTGATGAAGGCCACGTGCCGTCAGGATTCATATTATACACTTCGTATGTATAGTATGTCTTGATGTTTGACTCTTCCCAAACCGCATAAAGAGTGACGTCTTCATAGCCGTATTTAAGCTCTGCAAGCTCTGAAGGCTTAAGAACCTCGCCGCCCTTTTCGAGTGACCAACCGACAAGCTCTTTGCCGGAATCATTCTTGGGAGCTACTGCGGTAACATCAATCTTATCTACACCGATAACACCGGGAACAGTAAGCTGAGCGAGGTTACCGTCAAAGTAACCGCCTTCGCTGCTGACTGCATCAAAGATAACGTTGCTGAATACGCTTACGTAACCGGGAGTTGACTTAACGTAAGGATTGTAAGCACGTGTTGTTAAGCCGACGTTGTTATCATCAATACCCGTTGAGTTGAACTTGATAACGTTAACAAGCGTGGTAAAAGCGCCTGTTGCCTTGAATATCTTTTCGCTGTCGGAAAATTCGGCAGGAACAACTGCTTCGCCCTTAACGCCTTCGGTTTTTACATAAGAATCGTTGTTAACATTAAGATCAAACTCAACAAACCAGTCATTGACGCTTACGGGAGTTGATTTGCCGATCATTTCAATTTTTGAAATAAGCATTCCCTTGTTATCAAAGAAGCTGTTGGGAATGTAGTAAGCTTCAGAAATAACGTCGCCTGATTCATTCTTTATCTCACCGGGCAGCTTGGTATAGCTTGTCTTGGCAACAAACCTGCTGTATTTTTCCGGCTCAGCTCTGTAAGAGCTGCCGCCGCTGGCTACCGAAAGATTAAGACCGTAAACAGATTTATAATCTTTGTTTACTGCAGGTGTGAATGAATTCGTGTCATTATATGAAACACTGAAAAATCTTGAGTCAAACAGTGCTGCTGTATTGACACTTGAGCCTGTGGGGAAATCTGTACCGAGATAAACTCTGGCTTTAACAGCTTCACCGGGAGCGGCTCTTTCTGTTTCAATCCAATCATAAACATCATCGCTCGTGTCAGCGGTGTCACCGCCCTGAACAAGCGCATTACGGAAAAACTTAACGGCAAACTCAATTCCGTTAGTTCCGTCATCGACGCCAAAAGTGCCGTCAGCATTCATATGAATGAAATACTGAACACCGTCAGCGCCGTCATTTGCAGCATATCCCATTACGGACATGGTGCTGAAGATCATTGCAAAGGTAAGAACCAATGCCAATGATTTCTTTAAGAGTGTCATATGCATTTTCCTCCTTGAACACTTATGAAAGCTATTTTGCAGACACTTTCATATAATACAAGCTATTTTAACATATTGTTGTTTTATTTGCAAGCCCTTTTTAATATATATTTATATTAATATGTCGGTTTTTTCACGCTTTTATTTGGTCAATTCTCCAAATTTGTGCAGAACACAAACAGTAACGTTTTTTCAAAACAAAACAAGGCTGAATCACGAAGCCAAAACTCCGTAATATCAGCCCTGAAAAAGTCCTGTTATTATGACTCGGTGTCAACGCCCTTTGCCGCTCTGATTTTTGCAAGCTCAAGCATCATTGTTTCTCTTGTTTTGCCGTTAACGTTGAAGAACATCAGCGAAACGCCCTTCATAAACCTGCCGATTGCCGGTGCAAGAGCAAACACTGTCCAGATACCAGAAAGCATACCGGGATCTGTCTGCGGAATCTGGATTCCGTTTGCATCAATAAGAGGAACGTAATGAATCGCAGCGATTGCAAGCGCACTGATCATCTTTGCAGCAGCATCAGAGATAAGCTTGAAATAGCTCATTGCCGCAGTGATTGTTGCTTCGTTGCGAATGCCCGATTTCCATTCAACGTAATCATAAAGATCGCCGTTGAGCGATGTGCCGCAGTAACGCTGAATACTGTTGAGCGAGCCGCAGAAAGTAAGAGCAACGATTACCCAGATAAGGTTGAGAATAAACTTATCCTCTCCGAAGGGCTTATAGCCCACAATCCACATTATGAAATAGCACAAACCGCAGAACATATAGCTGCCGGCAGCAAGATTTCTCAAGCCGAACTTTTGGGTGAGTTTGGGTGCAAGAGGCAAAACAAAATAGCTGGGAAGACCTGTAAAAAGTCCTGCTATTGTGCCGTAAGAAAGTCTGCCCATACAGTTGAGCCAGAAGAAATCTTCAACCATTGAACCCGTTGCCTTGCCTACACCGAAGAAGTTCTTAATAAGAAGAACCCACATGGGACGGCAGGTGCCGATTGATTTAACAGTCTGAATAAGACCCATTCCGTTCATTTCTTCTCTTGTTGAAAGAGGCATTCTTTCTTTGAGAGAGAAGAAGCCGTAGGTTCTGAAAACAATAACGCATATGGTAAACGCAATTGCGCCACCCGTATAAACGCTACGTGAACCAACGCCGAGAATCTGGGGCAAAAAGTCAACCACCACACCGGAAAACAGCGACGGAATCCAGACGCCGACAAGGTCGGCATAAGCATCGGTTGCAATGAGCCTGTTACGCTCTATCGGGTTCGGAGTTATGTTGAAAAGGATTATCTGATAGCTGGTATCGTAAAAAGATTTTGCGATTGAGCCAACATAGTTGAATATCAGAAATGAAATGAAAAGATTTGTTTGAGAAAGCGACGAAGGCAGAAGCCAGGGTGAAAGTGAACCGAAAATCCAGAACGGAAGAGTGAGAACAATGTACGGCCTTACTCTGCCCCAACGGGTTCTTGTTCGGTCAATAATAAGACCCGAAAGCGCATTGTCAACCGTATCGGCAATAAAGCTGACTGTTTCTGCAAGACCCCATGTTTTTGCGTTTATACCAAGGAACTGCGTAGCAAAAAAGAACAGCTTTTTGCTGAAAGTCATCCACATCGTGTCGCCCATACCGGAGAGAATATATGCCACGTAATGCTTGGGGCTCAGATAGTTTTTGTTTTGATTCTGATATTGACGAATAACCGCCTCTTCACTCGCTGCTCCAGCAGCAACAGCTCTTGCTTCATCAGCCAAAGCACTCGCCCTCCATTCAAAAAATATAACAATATCAACGATTTTTCAAAATTTATAAGCGGCACTGTGCCGCTTTCTCCCATTATGTGTTCTATTGTAATATAAAGAAAAATAAAAATCAAGCGTATCACAAAATTTTATCGCAATACGCCTGATTAAAATACTGTTTTTGCTGTTAAAGCTTTATAATTTCACTCACAAGCGGCTTTTCGCTTCTTGTTTTCCAGAAGCTGTTTGCGTAAATTTCAACGTAATATTCGCCGCTTTCAATGCCGTCAAACTTAACATTCAGTTTGTCGGGCATATTATAAAAATAGAATTCGCTCCAGATTGTTGAGTTGCGCACCATAAGTCCGTCAGCACGCTTAAGATAAACGTTATAGTCATTAACATACTCGGTTTTTACCTTCGCCTGGTCAAACTCAACAGTGAATCCGTCTGCTTTGATATCCTTGATTTCGATTTTTGCGCCATCCTCAAACCACGGTTTTTCTTCCGTTCTGTAGCGTGCATCGGTATAGAGATAGCTTTCAACGTCCCAAGCCGAATCAATCTTCCAGACAAACGGGAAGAAGTTGTCGGTAATCAGGTCATAAGGATAAATCCTTACCCTGCCCTGTGCATCCGCTTCAACAATAAGCATCTGTGCAGCAATATCGTCGTTGGGCGGAATCGTACCGTAAACCTTATCAAATTCATCAAGCTCAAAATAGCTGAGTGTGCCTGTGCCAAGGCAAGTGAAATGCCTTTGATGGATTGAACGGGGGTCATTGATGGGTGCGTGCGAGTGACCCGAAAAGTCAATTATCTGCGGATAATTCATAAGAATTGCGGTCAGTTCATCCTCGCCCCAGTTTGCGCTGCCGTAAACCGTACCCATAATATGGGGATGCTGGAAGAAGAAAATCGGGCGTCTGGGGTCATCCTTGACAGCTTCTTTAAGCTCTTTTGCAACCCATTCCTGCTTCTTTTCGTCAAAATGGCAACCGTTTGTGCTTGTGACGCTGATGAAGTGGTAACCGTTGATAACCTTATGGGTATCGGGATTTTCCTTGAAAATTTCAGCGAACTTCTCAAGAGCCGCCTCCTCACCCTCCGAGCCGTATTCGTGGCTTGAGAGAGAAAGAGTGGTAACCGTTTCAGGTCTGATGTTATTATCAAGAGTATCCTTGAACGCAAGCATCTGAGGCCTTGTGCCGCTGTTGGCAAAATCACCTACAACGTAAAGAGCATCAAGCTTGTTGTATTTTTCTTTATCGCTGAGTGCGTAGGCAGTCTGAATTGCCTTTTGCATACGTTCACGCTCAACGGAATGCTCATCTTTATAATGAATATCACTGACAACCATAAATCTGAGCACAGGGCTGAAGCTGCTGTCAAATCCCATATTAAGCTTTCTCCTTTGATGTTTAATGAAAAAACAGCGCATTACCAAGATTACCTGATAATGCGCCGCTGATAAACTGATTAAAACCTTTGTTGCCGAATAGGCGAAACTGAACCTGTTCGGTTGGTTTTGCTATTATTTTGCGCCCAGCTGTGCAAAGAGGGCAATAAGGCTTGCCGAAATATCCATAATAATCTTGATGAAATTAATCTGGCCTACCCAACCCGAGAAGTTGTTGATAAGAGTCTGCCAATCAATCTTTTTGAAGAGATCAAGGAATCCGGGAGCCGGAGGCTCTTTTTCTGCTTCTGCGCATTCGATTGTGTAAATGTTAGTGTTGAGAACGTCGCCGCTTTCAACCTTAACAAAATATTTGCCTGCAGCAAAATCCTTGAGTTCGATTTCAGCACCCTGATCCTTGGTTACTGTTACGGGGCCTGCAACAGTTGCGCCCTTAACGTCAAGAACGGTAACCTTCCACTGACCGTCGTTTTTAACTGTCATAGGATCAGCCTTCACCTTAACGGTGTAGTTATAGTTTGACTTGATATTGAATGAATAATAGTCAACGTCAAGCTTGTCAAAAGCTGAGCAATAATACATTTTGCCTGCTTCAAGTGCGTTTGCATAAGCCAATTTATCGTTATATTCTGCTTCTGAAGATGCGTCCTCAGAATATACAACGTAGATGGTGTAACCGCCCTCTGTGCCTGTTACGGAGAGGTAATACTCTGTGTCACCCGCAACGCCGATAGTGGGGCTCTTGAAGTTTGCATCTGCCTTTGAAATTTCACATTTGCCGAAAGTTGTCCACTCAGCAAGGCCGTCTGCGCCTTCTGAATATGTTTGAACGGCAAGCTCAAAGTCACCCTTGAAAGCTGCGTCATTTTCAACGTAGATATAGATATAACCGGGCTTCTTAACATCAAACTTATAATAGTCAACGTCTTCTGCAGCGGGGATTGTACCGCTGTATTTCTTAAGGTTGATTGTTGATGAAAGTGCGATGGTTGTTGCCTTATCGCGGGTATCATTTGTTTCATACTCGCAATATGCATTTGTGTCAATTGTTGATTTAATCTTGTATTCAACAGTTGTGTCACAAACCGAGCCCTTTGTTACCTTAACAATGTATTTGCCTGCAGCAGCACCGAACGCAGGTGAAGAAACACTTGCATCGTTTGCTGCAACGTCAAAAGAAGCAATTGATTTGCCTTCTTCGTTAGCGATTTCAACCGTGAAATATGTACCTGTAGCCTCTGCTGTTGCAGCGTGTTCAACGGTAATGGTCACACGGCCTGCTTTTGATACTGTGAAAGCATAATAATCCACATCGTCTGAGCTGTTGATTTTGCCTGTTACCACGTCACCGATTGCGAAAACGTCTGCAGTTTCCATTACATTGTTAGCAGCGTCAGTTTCAGTTACGTTTACAGCAAATGCTACGGAAATGCAGCTCATACTCATAATGAGAGCTATGATAACAGCAAGAATTGACTTAACTTTTTTCATTTTTTGTCCTCCTGTTTAATATAATTCGCCCAAAACTGGCGATTGATAAATGAATTTTACCACACTTTTTGCCTCTTGTCAAATAAATATACCGGAGAAATTATTAACATTCGGTAAACAATGGTGCGTTTTTAGCAAAAAACAAGGCACAGCACCGTTTTGGCGATGCCGTGCCTGAAACTTCCGAATTTAAAAATTAATACATTCCGCCGCCCTGAGCTGCCATTGCCGCTGCCTGAGCTGCATCTGCCGCAGGGTCGGGCTTATCAGTAACAAGGCTCTCTGTGGTGAGAACCATTGATGCAACGGATGCTGCGTTCTGAAGGGCCGAACGTGTTACCTTTGTGGGGTCAAGAATACCCTCGGATGCCATATCGCAGTAAACGTCCTTTGCAAAGTCGTAGCCGTAGCCGATTTTGCCGCTTTCCTGAATAGCGTTGATAATGATTGAGCCTTCAAGGCCTGCGTTTGCTGCAATCTGACGAACAGGCTCCTCAAGAGCCTTGAGAACGATTTTGATGCCTGTCTTTTCGTCAGCATCGTCTGTTGTGTCAAGAAGTGCCTTAACACCGGGAACTGCATTGAGAAGAGCAACGCCGCCGCCTGCAACGCAGCCTTCTTCAACGGCTGCCTTTGTTGCAGCAAGAGCATCTTCAATGCGAAGCTTCTTTTCCTTCATTTCTGTTTCCGTTGCTGCGCCAACCTTGATAACAGCTACGCCGCCTGAAAGTTTTGCAAGTCTTTCCTGAAGCTTTTCTCTGTCAAAATCAGAAGTTGTGTTTTCAAGCTGAAGCTTAATCTGAGCGATTCTTGCAGAAATATCCTCTTTTTCACCTGAACCGTCAACGATGATTGTGTTTTCTTTTGAAACCTTAACCTGGCGTGCTCTGCCGAGCTGTGCAAGCTGGGTATCCTTGAGTTCAAGACCGAGATCGGCTGTGATAACTTCGCCGCCTGTAAGGATAGCGATATCCTGAAGCATTTCTTTTCTTCTGTCGCCAAAACCGGGAGCCTTAACGCAAACGCAGGTAAATACTCCTCTGAGCTTATTAACAAGAATTGTTGAAAGTGCTTCGCCCTCAACGTCTTCAGCGATTACAACAAGCTTGCCGCCTGCGTGCATAATCTGCTCAAGAAGGGGCAGAAGGTCCTGAATGCTGGAAATCTTTTTGTCTGTGATAAGAATGAGAGCGTCGTCAATAACAGCTTCCATTTTTTCGGTATCTGTTACCATATAGGGAGAAATATATCCTCTGTCAAACTGCATACCTTCAACAACCTCTGCCTCGGTAACAGCGATTTTGGATTCTTCAACAGTGATAACGCCGTCGGAAGTAACTTTTTCCATAGCATCTGCAATGAACTTACCAACTTCTTCGTCAGCGGAAGAAATTGTTGCAATTCTTTCGATATCTTCTGTGCTTGAAACAGGCTTTGAGTTTTCTCTTACCTGTGCAACTGCAGCCTCAACAGCCTTTGCCATACCCTTTTTAACAACCATGGGGTTAGCGCCGGCGGTAACGTTCTTCATACCCTCTCTGATAAGAGCCTGAGCAAGAAGAGTTGCGGTTGTTGTGCCGTCGCCTGCAACGTCGTTTGTCTTTGTTGAAACTTCCTTAACGAGCTGAGCGCCCATATTCTCAAAAGCGTCCTCAAGCTCAATTTCCTTTGCGATTGTTACGCCGTCGTTTGTGATGAGGGGTGCGCCGTACTTTTTATCAAGAACAACGTTTCTGCCCTTGGGGCCGAGTGTGATTTTAACTGTGTTTGCAAGCTTATCAACGCCTGACTGAAGAGCTTTACGGGCTTCTTCACCATAAATAATCTGCTTTGCCATTAGTGCTTACCTCCTTATTCTACAACAGCAAGAATGTCGCTCTGACGAACGATAACGTATTCCTCTTTATTGAGTTTAACCTCTGTGCCGGCATATTTGCCTGTGATTACCTTATCGCCAACCTTAACGTACATTTCAACTTCTTTGCCGTCAACAACGCCGCCCGGGCCGACAGCAACAACTTCTGCAACCTGGGGCTTTTCCTGAGCCGAAGGAGCAAGAATAATACCGCTGGTTGTTGTTTCTTCAATTTCAACAAATTTCACAACAACTCTGTCAGCAAGTGGTCTGAGTGTCATATCTATTACCTCCAAAAAATATAATACAATATAATTGAATTAGCACTCTGCGCCCTTGAGTGCTAATTCATTGTAGCCCCTTTTTTTTAACCTGTCAAGACATTTTTTACCAAATTAACAATCTTGTAATAAATAACAGCTTTTATGGATTAATTCACCTTATTACAATTTTGTAACTTATGTTGACATTATGATACTTTATGATATTATTTATTATATATAACCTAAATCTATGACAGATTGGTGGGAGATTGTGATCAAGAGCCTTTCAACAAAGCTGAAGCCTTTTGAGGATAAATTCAGGGAATTTATTTTTTCAAAATACTTCTCAATTTTTCTTTTTGCGCTCGGTGCATTTTTTGCAATTATAGGTCAGGAAGTTTTCGGCACGCTTGTGTTTGCGCTTATCATAACCGCTTGCTTTGCGGTTACTGACGATTTTCTGCCTGTTTTGCAAACAATTCTGTTTGTTACCTGTTTCGCAATACGGTGCAAAAATTCATTTGATTCTTTCATAAAATTCTGGTGGATGGCTCCACCTATAGTATTGCTCTTTTTCGTTCACTTTTTCAGGTTCAAGCTGAAACTTGAAAAAGGCAGCTGCTTTAACGGTATCCTTGCCGCCTCAATTGCAACAACGCTCGGCGGCTTCGGAATAATATCGTTCAAAGAATATTTCAGCATGAACTCGCTGTTTTATATGTTCCTGCTCGGCTTCGGAATGCTGCTTATATATATGATTTTTTCCGCTACATTCAGAGTGCGTGAAGAATACGTTTTTTCACAGCGATTTGCCGAAATTATGACGGCAATCATCCTTTTCCTGTTTGTGTGCGTTGCAGAAGAATACATAAGCCGATACGCCGAATTTCTTGCAAACCCCAACGTTCTTGCCTTCCAGTGGAGAAACAACGCCTCCACCATTCTTATGCTCGCAATGCCCTTCCCCTTCTGGCTTTCAATCAAAAAGTTCCCCTATTTCTTTATCGGCATTCTCTCTTACATCACAATTCTTTGCACCGGCTCCAGAGGCGGTATGATTTTTGGCCTTATCGAGCTTGGAATCTGCCTTGTGTTTACACTTATCGTTGATAAGCAGCACAGAAAATTCATTTGCATCTTCATCGGCGCCGCAATCGGCTGCGCTCTCATCGCAATCAAACCGATGTTTGATATGCTCAGCTTCACAATCGGCAGACTTTTCACCTACAGCGAAAATGAAATCCGTCTTGGCCTTATTAAAAGAGGTTGGGACGACTTCAAAGCCAACATCTTCTTCGGCAGAGGAATCGGCTATATGGGCAACAGCGATATTCACCATAACGCCAAATTCACCCTTTGCTGGTACCACTGCTCACCCATTCAGGTTATCGGCAGTTTCGGCCTGCTCGGCGTGGTTGCATACGGCTACCTTATCTTCAACAGAATCAAGGTTCTCTTAAAAAACATTTCGCTCTTTAACCTGTTTGTTTTCATTTCATACGTCGGTCTTGAGCTGATGTCGCTTGTTAACCCCGGCATTTTTTCACCGTTCCCCTATCTTTTCATCATCACGTTCTATTTTGTTGCCATTGAAAAATGCACACCGGAAAATGAACGCACAACACTCAGAAGCATTCTGCCCGCTAAAAACGGAGGTAAGAAATGAACGTTTTGTCAATAGGTAACAGCTTTTCAACCAATGCGCACAAATTCCTGCCGCACATGGCAAAAGCAGCAGGCAAAGAGCTTCTTCTTTGCAACCTCTTCATCGGAGGCTGCTCTCTTGAGCAGCACTGGAAAAACCTGCGTGAGGAAAACGCAGATTATGATTATGAGGTTTATCTGCCTTTTGAAACGGAAATGAGCCGCCCTGACGGCGTGGCTCTGCACGAAGCTGTTGAAGATGAAGAATGGGACATCATCACCCTTCAGCAGGGCAGCGCATTGAGCGGCGTAAGAGAGAGCTACACGCCTTATCTTTCGGAGCTTGCGGAATACTGCAGAATGGTTCAACCCCAGGCGCAGCTTATGTTTCACCAGACGTGGGCTTACGAAAAAGGCTCACAGCACCCTGCGTTTGCAACCTATAAACACGACCAGGCAGAAATGTACCGTGCACTCACCCAAAGCTGCATTGAAGCAACGGAAGAAGCCGAAATCGGTCTGATTATTCCGAGCGGCAGAGCCTGGGAAACGGCAAGGCAGAGCGTCATCGGTGACAACCTCACGGAAGACGGCTTTCACGGCAATGATTTGGGCTGTTACCTTGCAGGAGCCTGCTTTTATGAGATGATATTCAAGGAAAGCATTCTTGACAACGGTTTTTATCTGCCCGACTATCCCAGAGAAATAACCGAAATCCTCAAAATCTGCGCACACATTGCAGTTGAGGAAGGCATAAAATAAAATAAAATATCCGCAAAAAATCAGAGCTGCTCACCGCTTGGTGAACAGCTCTTTTTTATTAACTATAGATTATAGCCTGTTTATTACTTGTTTGCATCAAGGTTTGCCTTTGCAATGTGAATATCCTTCTGGAATCTGAGAACGTTTTCTTTTCCGTATTTCTTAACAGAAAAATAGATTGCACCGCCGGCATATTCAACTCTGAGATGTGACTTTTTGAGGAAAAAGTAAACGCCGACCAAAACAACAGCAACCAAAAGACCGATGAGGAATATTCCTCCTTCGCTACCAGCAATCGCACCGATAATGCCTGCAATTACTGCCAAAGCTGCAAAAATAAGAATACCTAAAGGATTGAAGTTTGCAATCTTTGTGCCGGTAATATCCTTAACATCAACAACTTCTTCCTGCGTGCGGATATTTACAATGCCCGACTTGTGGTTATAATACAGTCTTTTATTCGTAAGCACAGCACCGTCACTTGAAACGCCTTTACCGGAGAGTAAATTGGAAACCGTACTGTTTGAGAGTCTTGTGATTTCCTGCTCGTCAGCGGAAACAAATTTAATTGAATCGGTAGCATTGAATGAGATTTTTGCATCTTGCTGATTATTTGCTGCGCTAACTGAAGAAGCAGAAGTTGGTCTTGCTTTCTGCTGGAAACTAAAACCGGCAGGTGCCGCAGGAGCAGCAGATCTTGCCTTCTGCTGGAAGCTCACATCAGCAGGTGCTGCAGGAGCAGCAGGTCTTGCCTTCTGTTGAAAACTCACATCAGCAGGTGCTACAGGAGCGGTAGGTCTTGCCTTCTGTTGGAAGCTCACATCAGCAGGAGCAGCGGGAGCTGCAGGTCTTGCCTTCTGCTGAAAGCTGACATCAGCAGGAGCCTGATTAATTACAGTGCCGCAAACGCCGCAAAACTTAGCGTTATCAGCTAACTGTGTGCCGCAAACATAACATTTCATAGTTTTTCCTCCACAATTCATAACCACACATTAAAGTGCTAAATTATGCGCTAATTATATATCAAAGGTAAAAAATTGTCAATATATGACGAAAGAAAAAGGAGCAGTCTTACGACTGCTCCCAAAAACATTTTTAATTATTCGTTGATTTCGATAACAACGCCTGAACCAACTGTTCTGCCGCCTTCACGGATAGCGAAGCGGAGACCCTTTTCGATAGCGATGGGAGTGATGAGTTCAACATCCATATCAACGTTATCGCCGGGCATGCACATTTCTGTGCCTTCGGGAAGGCTGATTACGCCTGTAACGTCAGTTGTTCTGAAATAGAACTGAGGACGGTAGTTGTTGAAGAAGGGAGTATGACGGCCGCCTTCTTCCTTTGTAAGAACGTAAACCTGACCCTTGAACTTTGTGTGGGGGTTGATTGAACCGGGCTTGCAGAGAACCTGACCACGTTCGATCTCTGTTCTCTGAACACCACGAAGGAGAGCACCGATGTTGTCGCCAGCCTCAGCATAGTCGAGGAGCTTGCGGAACATTTCGATACCTGTAACAACAGTCTTTCTCTTTTCGTCCTGAAGACCAACGATTTCAACTTCTTCTGAAGTCTTGAGCTGACCTCTTTCAACTCTACCTGTAGCAACTGTACCACGGCCTGTGATTGTGAATACGTCTTCTACGGGCATAAGGAAGGGAAGGTCTGCCTTACGGTCGGGTGTGGGGATATATTCGTCAACAGCAGCCATGAGTTCCCAGATGGGAGCAAGAACGTCAGCGCTTGTGTCGCCGCCTTCATAGCTGAGAGCCTGAAGAGCTGAACCCTTGATGATGGGAGCTTCTTCGTCGAAGCCGTACTCAGCAAGTGTTTCACGGATTTCCATTTCAACGAGCTCGAGGAGTTCGGGATCGTCAACCTGGTCAACCTTGTTCATGAAAACGATGATCTTCGGCACGCCAACCTGACGAGCAAGAAGAAGGTGTTCCTTTGTCTGAGCCATGGGGCCGTCTGTGGAAGCGATAACGAGGATAGCGCCGTCCATCTGAGCAGCACCGGTGATCATGTTCTTGATATAGTCGGCATGGCCGGGGCAGTCAACGTGAGCATAGTGACGGTTGTCAGTTTCATACTCAACGTGAGCTGTGTTAATTGTAATACCGCGCTCTCTCTCTTCGGGAGCCTTGTCGATGTTTGCGTAGTCAACGAATGCTGCGCCGCCCTTCATAGCGAGGGTCTTTGTGATAGCAGCTGTAAGAGTTGTCTTACCGTGGTCAACGTGACCGATTGTACCAATGTTAACGTGGGGCTTATTGCGTTCGAATTTTGCTTTTGCCATTGTGGTTTTCCTCCCTTTTAATAAGCAAATTATAGTCCATGCGTGCGCATAGTAACATTGTAGCAAGTAAAGACTTAAATTTCAAGCCTTTTTTGCAAATTAACAAATAAATTATCTCTCGCTGATAACTTTTTCGGCGATTGACTTGGGAACTTCAGCATAATGGCTGGGCTCCATAGCATACTGACCGCGGCCCTGTGTTCTGGAGCGGAGTGCAGTTGCATAACCGAACATATTTGACAGCGGAATGTTTGCGTTGATCTGAACGGCGCCTGTTCTTGTTTCTGTGCCCTGAATCATACCGCGGCGTGAGTTGATATCACCGATAACGTCACCCATATAATCATCGGGAACGATAACAGCGGTTTTCATAATGGGCTCCATAAGAACGGGAGCAGCCTTCTTCATTGCATCCTTGAATGCCATTGATGCGGCAATTTTGAATGCCATTTCAGATGAGTCAACTTCGTGATATGAACCGTCATAAAGAGTAACCTTAACGTCAACAACGTTGTAGCCTGCGAGTGTGCCTGAAAGCATTGCGCCCTTGACACCGGCTTCGATAGCGTTGAAATATTCCTTGGGAATAGCACCGCCAACGATGTTGTTGATAAACTCGTAACCCTTTTCGGGGTTGGGTTCAATCTTCATCTTAACGTGACCGTACTGACCCTTACCGCCTGACTGACGTGAATACTTGGTATCTGTGTCAGCTTCTCTGGTGATGGTTTCACGGTAAGCAACCTGAGGCTTACCGACGTTAGCTTCAACCTTAAATTCACGAAGAAGTCTGTCAACGATGATTTCAAGGTGGAGCTCGCCCATACCTGCAATAATGGTCTGGCCGGTTTCTTCATCAGTGTAGCACTTGAATGTGGGGTCTTCTTCAGCGAGCTTTGCAAGAGCAATACCCATCTTTTCCTGACCTGCTTTGGTCTTGGGTTCGATAGCAACTCTGATAACAGGCTCGGGGAATTCCATTGATTCAAGAATTACGGGGTGCTTTGCGTCGCAGAGGGTGTCACCTGTTGTTGTCTGCTTAACGCCAACGCAAGCAGCGATATCACCTGCATAGCAGCAGTCGATATCCTGTCTGTGGTTGGAGTGCATCTGAAGGATACGACCCATACGCTCATTGCAGTCCTTGGTTGAGTTATAGACTGAAGCGCCTGTGTCAACCTTACCTGAATAAACGCGGAAGAAGCAAAGCTTACCAACGAAGGGGTCAGTTGCAATCTTGAATGCAAGAGCTGAGAAGGGCTCATCATCAGATGCATGTCTGACTTCTTCCTCTTCTGTATCGGGGTTAATGCCCTTGATAGCCTCAATGTCTGTAGGTGCGGGCATATAATCAACAACTGCATCGAGAAGGAGCTGAACGCCCTTGTTACGGTATGATGTGCCGCAAACAACGGGAACCATAGCGTTGGCAATTGTTGACTTTCTGATGCAGGTTTTGATTTCTTCAACGGTAAGCTCTTCACCTTCAAAGAACTTTTCAAGAAGTGCATCATCCTGCTCGGCAACACATTCAATAAGCTGGCTTCTGTATTCCGCAGCTTTGTCTGCCATATCTGCAGGGATATCAGTAACAGTGATGTCGATGCCCTTATCATCATTATAATAATAAGCCTTCATCTCAACAAGGTCAATGATACCCTTGAAATCCGACTCCGCACCGATGGGGAGCTGGATGGGAACTGCGTTACAGCCCAGTCTGTCCTTCATCATGCTAACAACATTATAAAAGTCAGCACCCATAATATCCATCTTATTTACATAAGCCATACGGGGTACCTGGTATTTGTCTGCCTGACGCCATACGGTTTCAGACTGGGGTTCAACACCGCCCTTAGCACAGAAAACTGTTACAGAGCCGTCGAGAACACGGAGGGAACGTTCAACTTCAACAGTGAAGTCAACGTGCCCCGGTGTGTCGATAATGTTGATTCTGTGGTTTTTCCACTGAGCAGTTGTAGCAGCAGAGGTAATTGTGATACCTCTTTCTTTTTCCTGCTCCATCCAGTCCATCTGAGATGCACCTTCGTGAGTTTCACCAAGTTTGTGCACTCTACCAGTATAGAACAAAATTCTTTCGGTAGTGGTTGTTTTACCGGCGTCAATGTGTGCCATAATACCAATATTTCTTGTTTTTTCCAATGAAAATTCTCTAGGCACGAGATTTCCTCCTTTTTACAACGATTACCATCTGTAGTGAGCAAAAGCTTTATTAGCTTCAGCCATCTTGTGAGTATCTTCACGCTTTTTAACTGCACCGCCGGTACCGTTAGCAGCGTCCATTATTTCGCCTGCGAGTCTTTCACGCATTGTGCGTTCGTTACGAGCTCTGGAATAAGTTGTTAACCATCTTAAACCAAGTGTCTGCTTTCTTTCAGGTCTAACATCCATAGGAACCTGATAAGTAGCACCACCAACTCTTCTT
>JAZSNE010000036.1:0-20063 GCA_045536245.1 Acutalibacteraceae bacterium
AATCTGCTTTTCGAGTTCATCACGAACAGCATATGCAAGCTCTTCGCTGTCTGTAACAAGAACGGCGCTTGCAAGCTTATCGTGTTCAGCCTGTGAAAGAAGGTCGGCGGCGACATATGCGGGGTTGCATGTGCCGTCTGCAAGAACAAGGATTTCGCTTGGACCTGCTATCATGTCGATATCAACAAGACCGTAGAGCATTCTCTTTGCCGTTGCAACAAAAACATTGCCGGGACCCACTACCTTATCTGCCTTGGGCACGCTTTCTGTACCGTATGCAAGAGCGGCAACAGCTTGCGCACCGCCTGTTTTGATAATGGTGTCAACGCCTGCAATCTTGGCGGCGCAGAGAATTGCCGAGGGAATATTGCCGTTTTTATCGGGCGGCGTAACCATAATGATTTCGCTTACGCCCGCAATTTTTGCGGGTATGGCGTTCATAAGTACAGTTGAGGGGTAGCTTGCGGTACCGCCGGGTACATAGATACCTACCTTTTCGATAGGCGTAATCTTCTGACCTGAAATTGTTCCGTCGCCGTTGTTGATTTCAAAGCCTTTGCGAAGCTGCTTTTCGTGGAAATTCCAGATGTTTTTCTTTGCTTTTTCAAGTGTTTCGATAAGTGCAGGATCTTCATTGTTGTAAGCTGCTTCAATTTCTTCCGGGGTAACACGCAGATTTTCAATTTCAGCCTTATCGAATTTCAGAGAGTATTCTTTAAGTGCGGCATCGCCGTTTTCGCTTACGTTTTTAATTATATCGGCAACAATTGCTTCAACGCCGCTTTCAAGTTTTATGTCGCGGGTGAGAATGTCTTCCTTTGCCGCATTTTCTATGTTAATTATTTTAATCATTCAGCAAGCACCTTCTTAAGCTTTTCCATAAGTGTATCAATGTCTTCATTTTTGAATTTATAAGATGATTTGTTGGCAATAAGCCTTGCGCTTATGGGCATAATCTTTTCGTAAACCTTCAGGTTGTTCTCCTGCAGAGTTTTGCCCGATTCAACAATATCCACAATAACGTCGGACAAACCGAGAATGGGAGCGATTTCGATTGAGCCGTTGAGCTTGATTATTTCAATTTCACGGTTGAGTGAGATATAATAATTTTTTGCAATATTCACAAACTTGGTTGCAACACGCAGAGGTCTGTCAAAATCCTCAACGTAGTCATTGGGGGCGGCAACGCACATATTGCATTTGCCGAGGTTAAGGTCAAGCAGTTCATAGATATCAAAATTGCCTTCTTCAAGGATATCCTTGCCGACAACGCCGATATCGGCAGCACCGTGCGCAATATAAATTGCAACGTCGGAGGGCTTAACAAGAAGATAACGCACGCCGTTTTCTTTGTTTTCAAAAACAAGCTTTCTGTTATCGCTGTAGATTTCGCTGCAGTCATAGCCGATTGAAGCAAAAAGCTCATATACTTTGTCGCCGAGTCTGCCTTTGGGCAAAGCTATATTCAGCATGATGCCACCTCCCTGAGAGCGCCGTTTTCAAAAGCGTAAATTGTTTTGGCTTTGTAGCCTTCGGGAATTTTATGCTCCACTCTGACGGAAAATCCTTTATCAGTGAAGCTCTGTGCAACAGAGAGAAGCGATTCGCAGTTACTTTCTGAATCAAAAAGAATCAGAATATCACTGTCAAAGGTGCGTTCTTTTCTGTAATAAAGATTAAGGTTGTCAAGATAAACGGCAAAACCGATGGCTTGAGTGTTGTCACGGAGCTTGGCTGCAAGGTTATCGTATCTGCCGCCGGAAAGCACGGCTTTGGGCGCTTTTTCAACGTAACCCTGGAATATTATGCCGTTATAATATTCAGTGTTGTTAAGAACTGAAAGGTCAAGAAAAAGTTTATCGGTTGCATCGCTCTTGCCTAATGCACAGGCAATGAACTCAAGCTCTGCGCAAGCTTTTTTCATTGTGTCATTCGATGCAAGCGAACAAAGCTCGGGAAGAGTCTGATTAAGCTTGCCGTTAATTTTCGCAAGTTTGATAAGCTGCTCGGTTTTGGCTTCATCCGCACCGCTTCTTTCGCAGATGTTTTTCAGGTCGTGCGTGTTTTTGCTTTTGATGCAGGCGATGATTTCTTTTTTTGAGTTTTCGCTGATTTTCATTTCAGCAAGAATCGAGGGGATAAACGCCATGTGTGAAACGGAGAGAACGAACTTTTCATCAATAGCATTCAGGCTCTTTGCAGCAAGAGAAAGAACTTCGGCCACAAGGTAATTGTCAACCTTGCCGAGCACCTCAACACCGGTCTGCTTGATTTCTTTGAAATCATTTGAGCTTTCAGTCATTCTGAAAACACTTTCATTATAATAAAGCTTTGTGAGAGCTTCGTCCAACTTTGCATTTTTAACAATTGAAAGAGTTATATCAGGCTTGAGAGCCATTAAACGACCGTCAGAATTGTTAAATGCAAGGATACTGCTGCTTGAAAGGAAATCTCTGTTATCGCTGTAAAAGCTGTATTCCTCAAATTTTGCCATTCTGTATTCTTTATAACCCCACTTTTTATAGAGCCTTGAAAGCTCATAAGTGAGGCTGTCTTCTTTTGACATTGTTGCAAGAAATTCTTTCATAATACCACCTGATGATTTTAATATGAACACAGTATAACACGCTTTAACGTATTAGTCAATTAGCGATTTACCACGCTAAAACGTTTTAATTTAATGTTTGTTTATTGAAATTGAACAATTATCTGATTTTTTCTTCGTACCTGCGAAGGCATTCAAAGCTTTCCTGGCTGATAACGTGCTCAATGCGGCAAGCGTCAATAGCTGCCTGGTCGGAGCTGACGCCGATGCGCATTAACCAGCCCGTGATGGTTTCGTGACGCTGAAATATTCTTTCAGCTATATCTTCGCCTGTAGCGGTGAGTGTAATTAGTCCGTCACCGTCGGTTTCTATATAGCCTTTTTCACGCAGATTTCGCATTGCAACGCAAACGCTCGGTTTGGAATATCCGAGTTCAGTAGCAATGTCAACAGAGCGAACGGCGTTTTTTTTCTTGTTCAGAATATATATAGTTTCAAGATAGTTCTCTGCGGATTCGCCGATTATCATATATACAACTCCCATTTTAATTGATTTCAAAATAATAACATATTATATAAATTAAATCAATAATAATCTTGACTTATTTATTTTCAATATGTTATCCTAATTCTGTAATATTGTATAAAAGGTGATGAAATGAGAAAGAAAAATAAAAAGCAAGCAAAACAAAAAAGAAGTAAGGAGCAGCGCAATAAACTTATTAAAAAGATTCTTTTGATTTTTGCGTTGGTTGTTGCCGCAATAACCGTTCTTACTGCTGTTACAAATTTTGTTCTGTATAAGCTGAATCTTAACAGAGTTAAAGAGTATTCTGCGGTGGTTAACGATGATGCAATCAAACCTGTTCTTAACGGTGACGGCGAATATGTTTTTGTGACTGACCGTGAGTTGAAAATTCTTCAGCTGACTGATATTCACATCGGTGGCGGATGGATGTCGTTTGGCAAAGACAGAAAAGCAATCAATACCGTTGCTGCAATGGTTACCGCCGAAAAGCCGGATCTGGTTGTTATCACCGGTGACATTGCTTATCCCGTTCCGTTCCAATCCGGAACATTTAACAACAAAACTTCGGCTAAAATTTTTATCTCTCTTATGGAGCAGCTCGGTGTACCGTGGACCGTTACTTTCGGCAATCACGACACGGAATCTTACAGCTTTTTCAGCCGCGAAAAAATTGGTAAGCTTTATGCCGACGAGTCATTGAAGCACTGCCTTTTCTCTGAAGGTCCTGCAGAAGTTGACGGTGTAGGCAATCATATCATTCACGTTGAAAATACCAAAGGTGAGCTTGTTCAGGAACTTGTGTTTATGGATTCTCATTCTTATACCGACGGTGACATTTTCGGAATTTTCTGGAAGTATGATAATATCCATCAGAATCAGATTGATTGGTATGAGAAAAAAATCAAGGCTGCTCAAATTCGGAACCAAAACGTTAAATCTCTCCTGTTTATTCATATTCCGCTTGTTGAATTCCGTGATGCTTATAACGAATATCTTGCTAACGGAGAAGCAGACACAGAAAACGTTAAATATATTTCCGGTTCAATCGGTGAAAAAGACCCCTATATTTACTGCGGTATGAATGAGGATAATCTTTTTGAAAAAATGCTTGAACTCGGTAGTACACAAGCGATTTTCTGTGGCCACGATCATAAAAACAACCTTGTTCTGAACTACAAAGGCGTTGATTTTACATACGGTTATTCTGTTGATTATCTTGCTTATATTGGCATCAGCAAGATGGGCGATTACCGTGGCTGCGTTGTTATAAACGTTAACCCTGACGGAACATACACACTGTCACATGAGAGTTATTATCAGGATAAATATCAGCCTCTTTATCCTAAAGAAGATGTGACGTTTCTCAACAATCATTAAAATTATAACGGGTATTCCTTTGTGGAGTACCCGTTATTTTTTGTGTGTATTTATTTTGTATATCTGCTTATAAAATCCGTTACGGTTGACCAATAAAGCTCGGGGTTAACCAGCTCCGATACAGCGTGAGGAGAATCAGGCACAACGAGCCTTTGCTTCTCACAGCCTGCAGCTTCATAGAGCGAATAATTCATCCAGAAGGGGACAAAATCGTCTTTTTCACCGTGTATAAAAAGGGTGGGTGTAACGGATTTTTTAACCTGCTCAATCGCTGATGCTTCTTTGAAATCAAAGCCGATTTTAAGCTTTGAAACAGCGTTGGCGGCATTGAGAATCAAACCTGCAGGGATAGCGGGAATGAGGTTTCTTAACTGATAAGAATAAAGGTCCCAAAGGGTTGTGAAACCGCAGTCTGCAATGCAGCACTTAACGTTTTCGGGCATAGTTTCGCCCGTTGCCATCATCACGGTTGCCGAGCCCATTGATACGCCGTGGAGCACTATTTTTGCATTGGGATTTTTATCGGCAATATACCTTGCCCAATCCACAATGTCAAGCCTTTCACGCCAACCCATAGTGCAGTAATTATGCTCGCTTTTGCCGTGTGCTCTTGAATAGGGCATAATAAGGTTATATCCCATATCATAATATCTTTTGGCAAAAACGTTGTCTGTGTTGGGGTCGCCTGTAAAACCGTGGCAGAAAATTACGTAGATATCTGAATTGTTATCGTATTCAAGAGCGTGAAGGCACACGCTGTTTTTGTTAAAAGTAAAAGCTTCTTTATGTGCCGTTGCTCTGTAAAAATCAATGCTTGCAACAGCCTCCGGGCTTTCGTTAAGTATTTTTTTGGTTTCTTCATCGAGCATACCGGGACCTTGCTGAAGCTTTTTGATGCCCTTTTTGCTCAGATAATTCTCAATATAAATATTACCTGTTAAAGCCAAAGCTCCGACACTAACGGCTCCGGCAGCGAGTATTTTTTTGAATATCTTGTTGCTCATAAATTAATCCTCCAATGCATAAAGCCGCCATGTTTCAGGCGGCATTAGGATTAGTCTTTATACTCAAATCTCTTGATTTTCTGAGTTGTGGTTTTGGCAAACTCAGTTCTTCTGATTTTGAATTTAAGAATCTTTTTATATGAGGGAAGCTTCTCGTTAACGTTGTTAACGGTTTTCTCATAAATATCATAGAGCTCACGGTCAGAAAATTCTTCTTCTGTTTTGCCGGTCTGCTCTTTGAGCTCTTCAAAGTTGGGATAAATCCTTGCGCCGACGATGTCTTCGCCCTTTTTGTTTTTATCAGCAAGAACAAGGCATTCGCCAACAAGAATATCTTCGGCAAGGTGATATTCAAGCTCTTCGGGATAAATGTTTTTGCCGTTGCTTGTAACAATAACGTTTTTGCTTCTGCCCGAGATGTAGTAATGGCCCTTGTCATCAACATAGCCAAGGTCGCCTGTGTGGAACCAACCGTCTTCGTCAATAACCTTTGCTGTTTCTTCGGGGTTATTATAATAACCGAGCATAACCATATCGCCCTTAACGCAAATTTCGCCAACGCCTGTTGTGTCAGGGTCAAGAATCTTTGCTTCACTGCCGGGGATAGGCTCACCGACGGATTCGGCAAGATGCAGTCTGTCGTGGTTGATGATTGCAAGAGGAGCGCACTCGGTCAGACCGTAACCAAAGATAATCTGAATACCGATTGCGTCAAAGTCCTTGAGAATCTGGGGGTTAATGGGAGCAGCACCGCAGATAATAAGGCGCATATTGCCGCCGAATGTATCAATAATCTCTTTGAAGAATACCTTCTTGAGGTCAAGGCCGACCTTCTGACCTGCTTTAACAAGGAACTTGCCGACTTTGAAAAGTGTTTCGCCGTGAGGCTTTTCTTTGATTCTCTTCATAAGTCTTCTGTGAACTGTTTCAAGCAGCAGGGGAACGGCAACAAAGACAGAAGGATTGAATTCCTTCATATTCTTAAGAACATATTTGAAACCGTCGCAGAAAGTAACCTTTGCGCCGCAGTAGGGGGCAAAGAAAAGAATAATTGAGCTTTCAAATGTGTGGTGGAGCGGAAGAAGCGAAATACCGCAGTCTTCAGGATTGATTTTGATAACGCTCATTGCCGACATAACTTCAAAAACAAAGTTTCTCTGGCAAAGCATAACGCCCTTTGACATACCTGTTGTGCCTGATGTGAAAAGAAGTGAGCAAAGTGCATCGGGGTCAATTTCAGCGTCAAGAAAACGTCTGTCACCCTCTGCAAGAAGCTTGCGGCCTCTTCCGATAAGGTCTTCAATAACGGTTTTGCCTTCTTCTTTTTCGACCTTCATACCGACAATCTGAAGGTCTTTCTTCAGTTCGTCTTTTCTGGCATCAAGCTTTTTGAGAATTTTCTTATCGCAGATGATGAGCTTGACGTCAGCAATGTTAAGAATATCGTTGATATCGTCAAAAAGAAGCTCTTTATCAATGGGAACGATTACGCCGACGCCCATAACGGTTGCCATATAAGAGAGGCACCATTCATAGCAGTTATCACCTGACACAGCTATTTTTTCATTTTTAAGACCCATATCAATAAGAGCAGTGCCGAGAGCGTTTATCTGCTCGTAATATTCATTATAAGAAATGGTATAAAGTTTTTTGTTGGAATCTTTGACCTCGAAAGCAGGTCTTTCACCATAAAGTCCAACACTCTGAGTAATAAGGTCTCTTAAATCGCGAAGCTGACGTACTTCATAAAACGGTTTAGTCACGGCCTATTCTCTCCTTAATTTTAATTCGCATTGATTTTATCATATTGAAATCAAAAAATCAATCGTTCAATTATTAAGAATTTTCTAAATATCGCACAAATTTTATGGAATTTCACTAAATATTGTGTTTTCTTAATAAATTCTTAAGAATTTGCTTTCGGAGTTTTGATATGTTTCGATATGAAAAATCCCTGCGGTATGGATAACCGCAGGGAGAAATTTAATAATGCAAACTTTACTTTACAGCATTTCTATCATTTCTTTAAGATTCTCAAATCCGATTTTTATGCCCTTTTCACAGTCCTCAAGGCCCTCAAACTCAACGCTGACATATCCGTCATAACCGTTAGCTTTGAGGATTGAAAGACACTGAAAAACAGGAATATCGCCGTGGCCGATAATAGAACCTCTGAGATAATTGCCGCCCCGTGACTTAAAGAAACCGTCACCGGGGTTGAGTCCGTTGCCGCTCTTGATGTGGAAATCCTTTGCATGAACGTGCTTGGCATATCGTGCAAGATTGCCTACCGCAACGGCACTGTTTTCATCAGCGCAGCAGAAGTTGCCGATATCAATCAGTGCACCGAAATTGGGGCTTGCGGTGCCTGTGATGATTCTTTCAACACGGTCACTGTCCTGGCAGAAAAAACCGTGATTTTCAATCATTGTTGTTATGCCTTTTGCTTGTGCATAGTCTGTAATTTTTCTGCAGCCCTCGGTAAGAATCGGCAGAATCTGTTCAAATCCGGCATAAGTTTTTATGTCATCGGGAACAGACCGGGCGGCATCGTGGCGCAGTTTGTTTGCACCGAGAATTTCAGCAATATCAACCTTTTTGCACACACGCTCAACTTCTTCTTCAAGAGTTCTTTCGCCAAGCAGGTCGGCGCCGATTGTGTATGCAATAACAGGCAGAGAAAGCTTTTCGCTTTCTTCTCTGATGAGTGACGCATATTCAGCTTCCGCCATTCCTTCAGGTGCGGAAAGGTCGATGAATTCAATGCCGTCAAAGCCTGCCTCTTTGGCAAGCTTCATAACGGAAAGCTGGGTTTCTTTGCCTGAATTAATAAGCTGCTGATAGCTGTAACTGCTGACACCGATTTTCATTCAGTTAACCTCCTCAGCAGCCGTGGCTTTTAAGAAAATCAACAGCTTTTCTGATATCCTTTTCGGGGTCGTCGCCAACTTCTCTTTCAATCGTAAGGAAGCCTTTATAGCCGATTTCTTCAAGTGCAGCAAGGTATTTTTCCCAGTTAACACTGCCTTCGCCAAGAGGTACTTCGATGAAAGAATCGCCTGTTACCAGGGGGTCTTTTTTGATGCCGTAAACGATTTCGGGGTCTCTGTAGCAGAGCATTTTGCCGTCTTTAGCGTGTGTGTGAACGATGTATTTTTGCAGGTTGATAACTGCACCGGCAGGGTCATCGCCTGTAACCATAACAAGGTTTGCAGGGTCAAGGTTAACACCAACGCCTGTTGAATTAAGACCGTCAAGGAATTCTTTGAGCATTGCTGATGTTTCGGGGCCTGTTTCAACTGCAAAGTGAGCGTTGATGCTGTCAGCGTATGTTGCAAGAGCAAAGCAAGCCTCCTGCATTACTTTGTATCTTTCGTGGTTTTTATCTTCGGGAACAACGCCGATATGAGTTGTAACAACGTCTGTACCGAGCTCTTTTGCAAGGTCAAGGATTCTCTTTGATTTTTCAACTCTTTCTGCGTTTTCCTCTTTGCGTCCGAATCCGCCGCCGAGGTCACCGCAGAGGGCAGAAATAACAAGACCGTTATCAGCAACAAGCTTTTTGAATTCTGCGATTTTTGCGGCATTCATATTTTCAGGTGACATTTCGCCTCTGGTTGCATAAACCTGAATACCTTGCGCACCGACTGCGGCAGCTTTTTTGACCGCAGTGGGGATATCTGTTCTGAAACTGTCGATTATAACACCGATGGGAAATCTGCTCATAATTTTTACTCTCCTTTGAGAAATGAATTACAGCATTATAATAACAAAGTTTAACAGATTTTACAAGATTTTTTTTATTTTATCTTTACTTTTTCTGAAATTTGTTATAATATAAATTAAATATAAAACATTATATTGATTGGAGGTTACTCTATGTCAAAAATCAAGGTAGCAGTTATCGGATGCGGCACAATTGCAAACTCCGCTCATATACCTGCTTATTTAAAAAACGATGATGTTGAAATCAAGTATTTCTGTGATATTATACCTGAAAGAGCAGAAGCTTGCGTTGAAAAATACGGTTGCGGCACAGCGGTTGCCGATTATCACGATATTCTGAATGACCCTGAAATCGAAGCGGTTTCAGTTTGCACACATAACGATTTTCATTCAATTATCTCAATTGACTTTATGCGCGCGGGCAAAAACGTGCTTTGTGAAAAACCTGCAGCAAGAATACTTTCTGAAGCTCTTGAAATGCAAAAGGTTGCCCACGAAACGGGCAAGGTTCTGAATATCGGTGTATGCAACCGTTTCAACACCTACGTTCATAAAATCAGAGAGTTGATAGATGCAGGTGAACTCGGTGAGGTTTATCACGTTTACGCTTCATTCAGAGCCCATCGTTCAATTCCCGGTATAGGCGGTGATTTTACAACCAAAGCAAAGTCAGGCGGCGGCGCACTTATTGACTGGGGCGTTCATTACCTTGACCTTATTATGTATTGCTGCGGTGACCCCAGACCTCTCACTGCTTCGGGTGAAGCCTTCTGTAAGCTTGGCAAGGATATCAAAAATTATGTTTATACAGGTATGTGGGCTGAAGATACAAAAGAGGTTAACGGCACGTATGACGTTGATGATTCCGTTGTCGGAGTTATCAGAACAAGCGGTCCCGTTATCAGCTTCAACGGTGCCTGGGCGCAGAATATCGGCGTGAGCGAAACGTTCATTGATTTTATGGGTGATAAAGGCGGCATCCGCCTCAAGTATTGCGGTGATTTTACTCTTTATTCAACAAAAGACGGTATGCTTACAGAAACAAAGGTTGCCTGCAAAACAACCAATATGTATGAAAATGAAATCAACGATTTCATCAGATGCGTTAAAACGGGAGATAAAAACCGTCAGCATATTGACTATGCGGTTGAAACATCAAAGATTCTTCAGGCTATTTACGATTCATCAGAAAACCACAAAGAAATTATTATTGACTGATACAGGAGGATTTTATTATGGATATCAGAATTTTCAAAAACGAACAGGAAATCGGTGCAGCAGCTGGTCAGCTTTTCTGCGATGCTGTCAATGCAAAGCCTGACTGCGTTCTCGGCCTTGCAACAGGCGCAACACCCGTTCCCACTTATAACTATATGGCTGCACAGTATGATGCAGGCAAAGTTTCATTCAAGGATATAACAACTTTTAACCTTGATGAATACTGCGACCTCCCCAAGGAGCATAAGAACAGCTACTATTCATTTATGTTTGAGAACCTTTTCTCAAAGATTGACGTTGACCCGGCAAACGTAAATTTCCTTGACGGTAACACAACAGACCCCGAAGCTGAAAGTGCAAGATATGCTGCGGCCATTGCTTCAAAGGGCGGTATCGACGTTCAGCTCCTCGGCATCGGCAGAAACGGCCATATCGCATTCAACGAACCCTCCGATGCATTCACAGGCGAAAGCTTCAAAATTGCTCTTACCCAGAGTACAATTGACGCTAACTCCATTTATTTTGATGATATTCCCATGCCTCGTTATGCAATGACAATGGGTATAGGTTCAATTATGAAAGCAAAGAAGATCGTTCTTATTGCAACAGGCTCATCAAAGGCTGAAGCAGTCAAGGGTATGATTAAGGGTGAGGTAACACCTCAGCTTCCCGCATCTGTTCTTCAGCAGCACGATGACGTTGTTATCTTCCTTGATGAAGCTGCAGCAGCACTTCTTTAATATCAGAATTGGAGTTTAAAATAATGGATAAAAAAACCTTTTATATTTCAACGCCGATATATTATCCCTCGGATAAGCTCCATATCGGCCATACTTACTCAACCGTAGCGGCTGACACAATGGCTCGTTACAAGCGTTTTCAGGGTTTTGACACCTTCTTCCTTACGGGTACCGACGAACACGGCCAGAAGATTGAAGATAAAGCAAAGGAAGCAGGCGTAACTCCCAAAGAATACGTTGATAAAATCGTTGACGGTATAAAAGACCTCTGGAAGCTGATGAATATTTCCAACGATAAATTCATCAGAACAACAGACGAATATCACGAAAAGGCCGTTCAGAAGATTTTCAGCAAGATGTATGAAAAGGGCGACATCTATAAGGGTTATTATGAAGGTCTTTACTGCAAGCCTTGTGAATCGTTCTGGACAGAAACTCAGGCTGTTGACGGCAAATGCCCCGACTGCGGCAGACCTGTAACAAACGAGAGAGAGGAAGCTTATTTCTTCAAGCTTTCAGCATATGCCGATAAACTTCTCAAATATTATGAAGATCACCCCGGTTTCATCGAGCCTCAGAGCAGACAGAACGAAATGGTGAATAACTTCATCAAACCCGGCCTTCAGGACTTGTGTGTTTCACGTTCATCATTCAAATGGGGTATTCCAGTGCCTGTTAACGAGGACCACGTTATCTACGTCTGGCTTGACGCTCTCACAAACTATATCACAGCTCTCGGCTACGGCTCTGATGATGAAACTCTCTATAACAAATTCTGGCCCTGCGACGTTCACCTTATCGGCAAGGATATCATCAGATTCCACACCATTTACTGGCCTGCGTTCCTTATGTCGCTTGATATTCCGCTGCCCGAAAAGGTTTACGGTCACGGCTGGGTGCTGCTTGAAGGCGGTAAAATGAGCAAGTCCAAGGGCAACGTGGTTGATCCCGTTATTCTTGCAGAAAGATACGGTGTTGATGCGCTGCGTTACTATCTCCTTCGTGAAATCGCATTCGGTTCAGACGGCATTTTCTCAAACGAAAATCTCATTAACAGAATCAATTCCGACCTTGCAAACGACCTTGGTAACCTTGTTTCAAGAACTGTTGCTATGGTTGATAAGTATTTCGGCGGAACAATTCCTGCAGAACGTGAGGCAGGGGAGTTTGACTCTGACCTCAAGGCTCTTGCAGCTGAAACCGTAAAGAATGCAGAAGCATCACTTGATAAACTTAACTTCTCAATCGCTCTTGCCGATATCTGGAAATTTGTTTCGAGAACAAATAAATATATTGACGAAACTGCTCCCTGGACACTTGCAAAAGACGAGAGCAAAAAGGCAAGACTTGCTGAGGTTATGTATAACCTTTGCGAAAGCATCAGAATTATTTCTGTTCTTATCGCTCCCTTTATGCCCAACACAACTCCTGAAATCCGCAAGCAGCTTGGCGTTGCACAGGATTTTGAATGGAGCGAATGCGGTGTATTCGGCAAAGAAGCTACTTACACAGTAAGCAAGGGCGCAATTATTTTCCCCAGAATCGACCTTGAAAAAGAGCTTGCAGAGCTTGAAGCTGCAAAGGCACAGGCAGAACCTGTTAATCCTCTTAAGGAAGAAATTGAAGGCGTAGCAAAAATCGGTATTGACGATTTTGCAAAGGTTGATTTGAGAGTTGCAAAGATTATTGAATGTGAACCCGTTAAAAAGGCAAAGAAGCTGCTTAAACTTTCACTCAATGACGGCACAGGTACACCCAGAACCGTTGCTTCGGGTATCGCAAAATGGTATAAACCCGAAGACCTTATCGGCAAGAGCGTTATTGTTGTTTCAAACCTCAAGCCCGCCGTTCTCTGCGGCGTTGAAAGCTGCGGAATGATTCTTGCTGCGGATTGCGGTGAGGATGACGTTAAGGTTGTTTTTGTTGACGGCGTTCCTGCAGGAAGCAAGGTCAGATAAATTATGAATAATATCTTTGACAGTCACGCTCACTATGACAGTGAGGCTTTTGATGATGACCGCAAAGAACTGCTTAACGCCCTGAAAGGTCAGGGCGTTTGCGGTATTATAAATTGCGGCAGCGATATGGCATCATCGTTAAAAAGTCTTGAGCTGGCAGATGAATTTGAATATATTTATGCCGCCTGCGGTGTTCATCCGCACGAAGCAGAGAGCTGCAAACAAGGTTATCTGCCTGTGCTGAAAAAGCTTTGTATGGAAGAAAAATGTGTTGCAGTCGGTGAAATCGGGCTTGATTATCACTATGACTTTTCGCCCCGTGACATTCAAAAAAGAGTTTTTGAGCAGCAGCTTGTGCTTGCCAAAGAGCTTGATTTGCCCGTTATTATTCACGACAGAGAGGCGCACGAGGATACGTTTGAACTTCTGAAGCGATACAAGCCTAAAGGCGTTGTGCATTGTTTTTCCGGCTCTGTTGAAATGGCAAAAGAAATTGTGAAGCTCGATATGTATATTGGTCTGGGCGGTGCGGTAACGTTCAAAAATGCGCGCAAACCGCTTGAGGTTGCGGCGTATGTGCCCGATGATAAGCTTCTGATTGAAACCGATTGCCCCTATATGACTCCGGTGCCGTACAGGGGCAAAAGATGCGATTCGTCTTATATTCCTTTTACCGCTGAAGTCCTTGCGTCTGTACGCAATACAACCGCAGAAGAAATTCTTGATTTGACCCGCAAAAACGCCAACACTCTTTTCGGATTGGAGCTTTGATAAATGTTTTTTCACGAAAAAACCTATGATATTGATGAATTGATGTGTCACAATATGCACATTCACACCGTTTTTTCGGGTTGTGCAAAAAGAGAAATGACAGTAACCGATATCGTCAAAACCGCTGACGAATGCGGTCTTGACATCATTGCGCTTACTGACCACAATTATTTTGACAGAAAGAACGCCGTTGCCGTTCAAAGACTTGAAATTCTCAAAGAGCTTGAAGCGGTTGAACATAAGGTTAAAGTTTATGTCGGCGCAGAGCTTTCTGCTTACGGAATCGGCAAATTTGCAGATGATGTTGAGTGCGACAGTTCGCTCGATTTCCGTCTTTACACAACCAACCATTTTCACGTCGATTATTGGGAACACCCGGAAATATGCACTCCCAGAGCCTATGCAGAACAAATGCTTGCCGTTATGAACGGCGTTATTGACAGCGGCAGAGCCGATTGTTTTGCGCATCCGTTTATGGCAGGCTATATTCACGCTTTTCCTGACCGACACGACGTTACAAGGGCTTTTACCGATAACGAGATAGGGGACATAATGGAAAAAGCGAATAAAGCCGAAATTGCTTGGGAACTCAATACGCCTGCAGTTCTCGGCGACCCTGAATTCTATCACAGATATTTTCAGATAGGCAAAGAGGTCGGCGTTGTTTTTAATATCGGCACCGATGCTCATAAGCTTGACAGAGTTGACCCTAAACAGTTTTCCGAACAGTATAAAAAAATTCTCTATTAAGAGGTGCTTGAAATGTATTTTGATTTTGTTGATAAAGTTAATTATGAAGGAGCTAAAAGCAAAAATCCCTTTGCCTTCAAATTCTATGATGCAGAAAGAATCGTTATGGGCAAGCCTATGAAGGAACACCTTCCTTTTGCTATGGCTTGGTGGCATAATCTTGGCGCAGCCGGTACGGATATGTTCGGCAGAGATACGGCAGATAAGTCATTCGGCGCAGAAAAAGCAACAATGGCTCACGCAAAAGCTAAGGTAGATGCAGGTTTTGAATTTATGCAAAAGCTTGGCGTTGAATACTTCTGCTTCCACGATGTTGACCTTGTTCCCGAGGCAGATGATATCAATGAAACAAACGCAAGACTCGATGAAATCAGTGATTATATACTTGAAAAAATGAACGCTACGGGCATCAAATGCCTGTGGGGTACTGCCAATATGTTCTCAAATCCCAGATTTATGAACGGTGCAGGTTCAACCAACAGCGCTGACGTTTATTGTTTTGCGGCTGCTCAGATCAAAAAAGCTCTTGATATCACCGTTAAACTCGGCGGTAAGGGTTACGTTTTCTGGGGCGGCAGAGAAGGCTATGAAACTCTGCTTAACACAGACGTTAAGTTTGAGCAGGAAAACATTGCTCGCCTTATGAAAATGGCTGTTACATACGGCAGAAGCATCGGCTTTGAGGGCGATTTCTATATTGAACCCAAGCCGAAGGAGCCGATGAAGCATCAGTATGATTTTGATGCTGCAACAGCAATCGGTTTCCTGCGTCAGTACGATCTTGATAAGGATTTCAAGATGAATATTGAAGCCAATCACGCTCTTCTTGCAGGTCATACATTCGAGCATGAGCTTCGCATTTCCGCAATCAACGGTATGCTTGGTTCAATTGATGCCAACCAGGGTGACCCCGTTCTCGGCTGGGATACCGATGAATTCCCGTTTGACGTTTATTCGGCAACAATGTGTATGTATGAAGTTCTCAAGGCAGGCGGTCTCGGTAACGGCGGTCTGAACTTTGATGCCAAAAACCGCAGACCAAGCAACACTGCCGAAGATATGGTTCAGGCTTTCATTCTCGGTATGGATACCTTTGCTCTCGGTCTTCTTAAAGCAGCTGCAATTATCGAAAACGGCGTTGTTGATGATTTTAAGAAAGCTCGTTATTCAAGCTTTGAAAGCGGTATCGGCAAAAAAATTGTTGACGGTCAAGCAACTCTTGAAGAGCTGAGTGCTTATGCTTGCTCACTCGGCAAGTGTGCGGATCCCGGCTCTGGCAAACAGGAATACATTCAGTCGGCAATCAACGGAATTATGTTTGGTGAATAATATGAAATATGTTATAGGAATAGATCTTGGTACGTCGGCGACTAAAACAGTTTTGTTTGATGTTCAGGGCAAGATTCTTGCCTCTGCAAGCCGTGAATATCCCTTGCACCAACCTCATAACGGCTGGGCAGAGCAGAATCCGCAGGATTGGTATGATGCTGCAATTTCCACTCTTAAAGATGTGGTAAGCTGCAGCGGCGTTGATGCTTCGGATATTGTTTCTCTCGGCATTTCGGGTCAGATGCACGGTCTTGTTATGCTTGATGAAGATTATAACGTTCTTCGCCCGTCAATTCTCTGGTGCGACCAGAGAACAGGCAAGGAATGTGATGAGCTTACTGAAAAACTCGGCAGAGAAACGCTCATAAAAATAACCGCAAACCCTGCTTTGACCGGGTTTACGGCTTCTAAAATTCTTTGGGTTAAAAATAACGAACCTGAGATTTTTGATAAGTGCAGGCATATTCTCTTACCCAAGGACTATCTTCGTTTCAGACTTACAGGCGAGTTTGCAACCGAGGTTTCCGATGCATCGGGTATGCAGCTTCTTGACGTACCCAACCGTAAGTGGTCAAGCATAATGATTGAAGCTTGCGGAATCAGGGAAGAATACCTTGCCAAGGTTTATGAATCGCCTGAAATTACGGGTTATATTAATGAAGAAACGTCAGTTCTGACAGGTCTTTCACCTGCAACTGCCGTTGTCGGCGGTGCAGGTGATAATGCCGCTGCTGCAGTCGGTATGGGCGTTGTTGAAGAAGGCAAGGCGTTCACAACAATCGGCACGTCGGGCGTAGTTTTTGCACATACTGATAATCCTGTTATCGACCCTCAGGGCAGGGTACACACCTTCTGCTGTGCCGTACCCGGTGCGTGGCACGTTATGGGTGTAACTCAGGGTGCAGGCCTTTCAATGCAGTGGTTCAAGAATAATTTCTGCGGCGAAGAAACAACTCTTGCGGCTGAGAACGGAAAAGATGTTTATTATATAACCGACTCAATGGCTGCTGAAATTCCTGCAGGGTGTGACAAACTGATTTATCTGCCTTATCTTATGGGTGAGCGCACACCGCACCTTGACCCTGATTGCAGAGGAGTATTCTTCGGCATTTCTGCTATGCATACAAAGGCTCATTTTATCAGAGCTGTGCTTGAAGGCGTAACTTATTCTCTCTATGATTGCCTTCTTGTGCTCAAACAGATGAATATTTCGCCCGAAACAATGCTTCTTTGCGGTGGCGGCGCAAAAAGCAAGCTTTGGAAAAAAATGATTTGTGATACTTTCGCTATGCCCGTAACAACTTCAAAATCGGCTGAAGCACCTGCTTTGGGCGTTGCCGTTCTTGCGGCTGTCGGTGCGGGTATTTATTCAAGTGTAAAGGAAGCTTGCAATGCGATGACGTCGGTTAACCCTGACTTGCTTGTGCCTGATACACTTAAAACTGCTGAATTCAGAGAATATCATAAAGTTTATGCATCTGTTTATAATGCGCTTAAACCGGTTTATAAAGATTTAAGGAATATATAAAATAAGGGCTGTTTCACAAAGCAGATATCAAAAGAAACAGAACGAAAAAAGGATAACCCTTGCTCTTATCCGTAAAAAATAACAGGCTTGCATTGGTATAACACCGATGCAAGCCTGTTTTAATGATTGCTTATAAATTGAATTGTTGTTCCTTTTTAGCCGTTTTTCAATTTAACTTATAAATAAACGCCTGTCATTGAAGAAAACGGCTTCTTCATCTTCGGAAGATAACCCCTTTTGAATCAGGTTTGCTTTTCTTGCTCAACTGTTTGAGGGGCAGCAGCTTCGTCAACGTTTTCTTCGGTCTGATTCTGTTCGGATTTTTTGGAGAGCCGTTTATAAACGATTCTGCGAAGAATTGTATAAAAAACAGCACACGCCGGAACAGCAAGAAGAATACCGAGAACGCCAAAGGTGTTGCCGCCGATTGTAACGGCAGTCAGCACCCAGATGCCGGGCAGACCGACTGTCTTACCTACAACCTTGGGATAAATAAGGTTACCCTCAAGCTGCTGAAGAATAATGATAAAGATAATGAACCAAAGTGCTTTTGTGGGGCTGTCAAATAATATAAGGAAAGCACCGACAGCCGTGCCTATAAAAGCGCCGAAAACGGGGATTAGAGCCGTGAAACCGACGAGAACCGAAACGACGGGAGCATACGGCATATTGAAAATTAACATACCGACAAAGCAGAGCAAACCGATTATCAACGCTTCAAGCAACTGACCCGAAACAAACTTTGTAAAAGTCTGGTCTGTAACACTGATAACGTCAAGCAAAACGTCAATGGTTTTATTGGGGCAAAAAGCATAGAGCGTTTTCTTGATGTTTTTGCCGAGCTTTTCCTTTTGAGCGAGAAGGTAAAGCGAAAACGCCAAAGCTACAATTGCGTTAATCAGTCCGGTGATAAGCGATGCAGTGAAGTCAATGGTTTTTGTCAGTGTACTCTGATTGGCAAAATTATCTTTAAGGAAACTTATTATGATGTCGGGGTTAAATGAAAACTCGGGAATTTTAACGTTATGGTTCAACGCAAAAGTTCGAAGTTTATTATACCAGCCAAGCGCAGTTTCGGCATATCCCGGCAATTCTTCAATTATATTTTCAAATGTGTTGATGAATTCGGGGATAATCATAAACAGAATAGCAACCAAAAAACCAAACATAAAAACTATGCTTAATATAAGACATACGGGTCTTTTTAAAGCAGTCGTTATTCTGCTGCGTTTTTTGAAAATATAGTCCCAGCCTGTTTCAAGCGGCCTCATAAGCACGTTCAGCACAAAAGCTACTGCGCCGCCGGCTATAAAAGGAGAAAGAACTTTGAATATTCCGTCAACGATAACCGACACTTTGTCATCATTATTGATAATCCACGCAAGTGACAAAATGATGAAGGCAACGCCGATAATATATTTGATTGCCGTTTTAATGCCTTTTTTATTGAACTCCAAAGTGATTTTGTTCACTGCTTCGGTATGATTATCATTTTTAACCGAAGCAGTTGAAAGCGATTCTTCGGCTTTAACGTCGTCCTTTACAATTGCTGCCGAATCTTCTTTTTTGAACTTCATTTTACAGAGACCTTCCGAAAAGAATTATTTAGCCTTTGAGGCGGAGCCGATTTCTTTTTTGCCCATAAACGCAAAGCCGATAACCATAACAACAACAAAGATGATAAGGTAGCCGGGGATTTCTTTGCCGTGAGCCACAATTGAAGCAACAACCATAAGAACGCTGCCTGCAATTGAAAGTATGGGCGCAACAAATCTCTTGAAGCCGTTGAAATCTTTATCTGCCATCATTTTAAAGAAAATGGGGATATAGAAAGGATAGATTGTGATGATGGGAAGCTCTGTGGGGTCAAATGCAAACATACCGAGCTTTGCGGCAGTGTCACCGTTGAGGCAAGCACAGTAGAAATAGAACAGCCATGCTGCACAGAGAAGAAGGCCGAAGATTGATGAGTTTGCGGGCATATTTGTGTTTTTGTCAATATCTGCAAAAATCTTGGGAGCAGGACCTCTGCCTCTTGAAGAAATAGAGTAAAGACCTCTTGTGCAACCAAGCATAAGACCGTTAAGTGTGCCAAGGCAGGAGATAATAACGAAAACGAAGATGCCGGTACCCATAATTGAGCCGAAAACGTTTTCAAAAGCTTTTCTTGCGCCTGTCTGGCCGCTGATAAGCATTGTTTCGTTGTCAACTGCGCCTGCAAGGCCGATGTAATAAAGAATGTAAATGCCAACAATAATCATTGAGCCGAGAACAAGAGCCTTGGGAAGGTTTTTCTTTGCATCCTTAAGCTCTGCATTGAGTGAGGTTGCACAAATCCAGCCCTCGTAAGCGAATGCGGTAGCAACAACAGCCTTGAAAAGACCGCTTGAGGTTGAAATATCCTCGTTAACGATTGTCGTGAAGTTTTCGATGAGAAGTCCGTTTGAAAGACCCTTGATTGTTCCTACGATTGCCATAAGGAAAAGGGGAATAAGCTTGATGAATGTTGCGGAAATCTGGAATTTACCGGCAAGTTTCGGTGCAAGAGTGTTAAGTGTGAAAATAACAACAAGAAGCACACCTGAAAT
>JAZSNE010000034.1:0-179055 GCA_045536245.1 Acutalibacteraceae bacterium
TATTACAAAATACTACAGTTAAAATCAAAATGTATTAAAAATTATTTTGAAGCTGCTGCTACGATAGCTGCAAACTTTTCTGCAACGAGTGATGCGCCGCCGATAAGACCGCCGTCAACGTCATACTGAGCAAGAAGGTCAGCTGCGTTTGCATCGTTCATTGATCCGCCGTACTGGATAACAAACTTGTCAGCAGCATCCTTGCTGTAAAGCTCTGCGATGAGAGCACGGATAACAGCGCAAACTTCGTTTGCCTGCTCGGGAGTTGCTGTCAGACCTGTACCGATAGCCCAAACGGGTTCATAAGCGATGATGATGTTTGCAAGTTCAGCTTCTGAAACGCCTGAAAGAGCAACCTTTGTCTGCTTTCTTACAACTTCAGCTGTGATGCCGAGCTGTCTTTCTTCAAGAACTTCACCAACGCAAAGGATAACCTTAAGACCTGCGTTGAGAGCAGCTCTTGTGCGGTCACGGACTGTTTCGTCTGTTTCGCCGAAATACTGTCTTCTCTCGGAGTGACCGATGATAACGTAGGGAACGCCTGCAGCCTTGAGCATTTCAGCGGAAACTTCGCCTGTGAATGCGCCGCTTACAGCCCAGTGGCAGTTTTCGGCACCGATTTTGATGTTTGAGCCTTCAGCTGCTTCCATAGCCGCATAAAGGTCGATATAGGGAGCGCAGATAACAACGTCGCAGTCAGCGTTTGCAACGAGGGGCTTCATCTGCTCGATGATTGCCTTTGTTTCTGCGGGAGTTTTGTTCATTTTCCAGTTACCTGCGATAACAGGTCTGCGGAGTGATTTATCCATTAGAATTACGTCCTTTCGTTTAGTAATAGCAATCCAGATTCCATTTCAATGGGTTTTCATCAATGTATTGCCAAATTTCATCATAGTCTGCCTGCCCACGGATTATGTAGTCGTGGTAAAGTTTCTGCCAGACAGGGAACCCGATTCTTTTGGTAACATATCCTTTCATCTGATTAATTACAGTTGACAGTGTAGGGGCGCCCATCGGGCGTCCGTATCCGTCCGCATTTATCGTAACTATCAAATGAATATGGTTAGGCATAACAACGTATTTATCAACTGAAATCATCGGGTATATGCAGCTTATGTTTTTTATAGCTTCATCAGCAATCTCACCGTAATGAGACAACCTGATTTCTTCGTTTTGCGGACGCCCGATGGGCGCCCCTACGTTGTTCCAAAATATCCGTTTTTTATCTTTGGTACACACCGTTACAAAATATGAACCGACAGATGAATAATCATAGCCTTTCAATCGGATATTTTTTCGCTTGGGTGATTCGTTTATATTATCCATAAACAAACATCAAGTAATTTAGTTTTATTAATCAAATCAAAAATTGCGCAAATTATTTATCGTTTACTGCTTCAATACCCGGAAGAGCCTTACCCTCAAGGAATTCAAGTGATGCGCCGCCGCCTGTTGAGATGTGAGTCATCTTGTCGCCGAAGCCGAGGGTGTTAACCGCTGCTGCGGAGTCGCCGCCGCCGATGATTGTAACTGCATCTGTTTCAGCAAGTGCCTTTGCAACTGCGATTGTGCCCTTAGCAAGTGTGGGGTTTTCGAAAACGCCCATGGGGCCGTTCCAAACAACTGTTTTTGCGCTCTTAACTGCTTCTGCATAGAGTTCAGCTGTCTTGGGACCGATGTCACGACCTTCTTTATCAGCAGGAATAGCGTCAGCTGCATAAACTTCTGTTGCGATTTCTGCATCAATGGGATTGGGGAAACCGTCTGCAGTTACAACGTCAACGGGAAGAAGAATCTTAACGCCCTTTTCTTCTGCCTTTGCAAGCATATCCTTGCAGTAATCAATCTTGCTCTCATCAAGAAGTGAGTTGCCTACGCCGTAGCCCTGAGCTGCAAGGAATGTATAAGCCATACCGCCGCCGATGATGAGGGTGTCAGCCTTGTTGAGAAGGTTTTCGATAACGTTGAGCTTGTCAGCAACCTTTGCGCCGCCGAGGATTGTTACGAAGGGTCTTTCAGGAGCTTCAACAGCGTTGCCGAGATACTGAAGTTCTTTACCCATAAGGTAACCAACAGCTGCTTCTTCAACAAAAGCTGTTACGCCGACTGTTGAGCAGTGAGCTCTGTGAGCAGCGCCGAAAGCATCGTTAACGTAGAGCTCGCAAAGGCTTGCAAGATCCTTTGAGAATGCTTCGCCGTTCTTTGTTTCTTCTGCGCGGAAACGTGTGTTTTCAAGAAGAACAACATCGCCGTCGTTCATAGCTGCAACAGCTGCCTTTGCGTTTTCGCCGACTACTGTGTCATCAGCTGCAAAAACAACGTTCTTGCCGAGCTTTTCGCTCAGTCTTGCTGCAACGGGAGCAAGTGAAAACTTTGCTTCGGGGCCATTCTTGGGCTTGCCGAGGTGGGAGCAGAGGATAACCTTTGCGCCGTCATTTATAAGCTTCTGAATTGTGGGCAGAGCTGCGTTGATTCTGTTTTCGTCTGTGATAACGCCTTCCTTGAGGGGCACGTTAAAGTCGCAGCGAACAAGAACCTTCTTGCCCTTTGCATTAATGTCGTCAACTGTCTTTTTGTTAAGTAAGCTCATTTCAAATCGTCCTTTCAGAATTTATTTTGGGTAATTACGGTCATATTTGTCGGTGTATGAAACTGTTGAAAAATGATGACGGATGGAGTTTTATTCGGTTGACGGCGTATCAGGTATACGTCGAAACCGAAAAAACTTCAAATGAACATCATATAATCTTCGGGCGATTCGTGAATCGCCCCTACAAAAAAACAATGTTCATACTCCGTCGCATTTGGCAACAGTTCCGTGTGAACCGAAATTGCCCGGGAACATACTTTACCAATTACTTATTCTATATTATTATGTCAAATTTTTCAAGCATTATTTATCGTTATTTCGCCGAATATAAACGGCTTTTGAATGCTTGAATTGTAGAGTTGTATTTTTATGATAAATTATTTGACTGTTATTTGCATTTTTGCTATAATAGATTATTATTGCATAAGGAGAAAATAAATATGACAGCGTTTCAGATTATTCTGACAAAGGTGATTTCAACCGTGCTTTCGGTTGTGTTTATCCCCTTTTCAATTCTTACCGGCGGCCTTGACATGCTCACCGCAGGCAAGCGTACCGACACGGCAAAAACCAACATCGTGGGTTTTGGCGCAATCTTCCGCTCGCAGGGCATGACAACCGACGGCGAAACCTTTTATTTCTCGTCAAAAACAACGCTTATACGTACAAAGCTTGATGCAACAACCGTTATTGATGCAGATTACTCGGCTATCCCCGAGGAGCTTAAGGAGCTTGGCATTGCGCACATCGGCGGATTGAGCTATTATGACGGATACATCTACGCAGGTATGGAGGACAGCAAGGTCTGGGATTACCCCATCGTCGGTGTTTTTGACGCTGAAACCCTTGATTTTGTTGACTATTACATTCTTGACAGTGAAGCGGTAACAAGGGGTCTGCCCTGGGTCTGCGTTGACCCTGCAACGGGTTATCTCTACTGCACGGACCACTCAAAGCAGCCCACAAAGCTGCTTGTCTATGACACCGCAAACGAGATGGAGTTTGTCAAAGAAATTCCGCTTTCGTTCAGCGTGCCTTCAATTCAGGGCGCAGAGTTTTATAACGGCATTCTTTACGCCGCAACCAACGACGAAACAAAGGCGATTTATAAAATCGACCCTGCAAACGGCAACGTCGAAAAGCACCTTGACCGCAATCTTCTCGGCGGTGAGGGTGAAGGAATGACCTTTATTGAAAAAGACGGTGAAACCGTTCTTATCGCTATGGATATGGGCACAATTTTTATTAACGCATTCGTGAGAGAATACCCCGTTTAAGGAGAAATAAAAATGAAAAGTAATAAAATCGTTGCCGTTATTGCGGCAGTTGCTGTGCTGCTGACCGCCGTGATATGCGCACTTGTTGTTATAAGTTTTAACGAAAAGAAAGATAAAGAGGATGCAGAAGCTTTCCGCACGTCTGCGGAAGAAACGGTGCAGGTTTATCAGCCTGTAACGCAAAATCCCGTTTCACATTCTTTCACCTATCCCTATTACAGCGAAACGACTGAACCCTTTGCTCCGTCACAGGTTCAGACACTGCCCGATTTTTCTGTTTCCACAGCACCGTCGGCAACTCTCCCCGAAACCTTGCCCTCAACGCAGCCGCAGACGCAGGCACCCACACAGCCTGCAACACCTGCAAACGGCGATTTCAGCAAGGCGTTCAAGATGCCCGTTGCACCGCAATATATTCCGCCCGACGTTGACGTTGATTTTGAAAACACAAACCTTCTTTCATATAAATATGACCCCGACGGCGGATATTTTTACACCGATGACAAAAACTGCTGGCAAAAAAATTACGGCTTCAATGAAGGCTATGACAGCCTGGCTCCGCTGGGTATGATGAACTATGACACGGTAAGAGTTAAGTTTGTTTATGATAACAAAGAATGGCTCGTTCAGATCTGGAAAGGTCAGTACGGCACGGCGTTTGTCGGCGGCGAGGTCGGCGTTTACACAAGAAAAGTCGGCACAAAAGGCACACATTATAACTGTGCAAGCGAAGAAGACTGGCTCAATATGGAAATGGCTTTCATCTGGGACAGACACCACGACGGCAACTATCTGCCGATTTTCACCAGAGATTACACCAAATACTGGTGGTGCACAGGCTTTGTGCCGGGTCTTGAAACGGGCGCTCCCCGTGACCAGTTCAGGCTCGTGACCCACATCACGTTTGAGAGCGAAGAAATGGCAACTGCGTTCTGCAACGAGTTTGAAAAACAGGGATTCAGAAGGGTTGAAAAACTCAACAACAATGAGATTGACACCTTTGTTCAGGTCGGCGCAGACGTCGCATTCGTGTGGCAGGATATAGTGCATAATTAAAGTGAAACGGCGGAGCTTTCCGCCGTTTCAGTTTGTCGAAAAAAGCCGTTATAAATATGAAAAGTTGTTCAATAAAAAAGCCTCCCCTTCAGGGGAGGTGGATTTTGCAAAGCAAAAGACGGAGGGGTTATCGGTGAAATGTTTTACAAATCAATGATTTTACGCAAAATCCGAAACTCCCTCAGTCACTCCGTGACAGCTCCCTCTAGAGGGAGCCGAAACAGCAAGCTGCAGTTTGTTTGCAAAAAATTGAGTTTATCGACAGTCAGAAACGGCGGAGCTTTCCGCCGTTTTTTTAATCCGGAAATGAAAGTTTACAAAAAACGGGAGTATTTGCCCGTTTGCTTCGTCTAATAAATGAAAGGACAAAACCTTTCGGAAAGGAGCGTGCCTATGGATAACGGTGCAAGTAGCTACCGCCGTTTTCTTGACGGTTACGATGACGGTCTTGTTGAAATTATAAAAGATTATAAAGACGGACTTACTCTTTATCTGTGCGGATATACCGATAACATTCTCGCCGCAGAAGAAGTTATGGAAGAAACCTTTGTCAGGCTTGCCGTTAAAAAGCCGAGGTTTTCGGGCAAATCTTCATTCAAAAGCTGGCTTTATGCCATAGGGCGCAATGCCGCAATTGACCGTATGCGGCGAAGTTCAAAGCATAAGCACGAAAACATTGACGATTACACATCGCTTGCAGCAGATGAAGAAGAGTTTGAAAAAGCGTTTCTTATTGAAGAAAGAAAAATCCGACTTCATTCCGCAATGAAAACTCTCAAAGCGGAACACAGGCAGATTTTGTGGCTGGTTTATTTTGAAGATTTCAGCGTTTCGGAGGCGGCAAAGACAATCGGCAAAAGCAAGCACGCAACAGAAAATCTTTTATACAGGGCAAGACTTTCTCTCAAAGCAAAACTCGAAAAGGAGGGTTTCGTTTATGAAGAATTATGATGAAGTTGCAAACGACGTTTTTGAAAAAAGAGATAATCTTCTGAAACAGAAAAAATCACGGCAAAAAAAAGCCGTGCAAATCGGTCTGCCTGTTATTTGCATCTGTGCTGTTGTTGCGGTGATTTCAGGTGTTAAATCTCGCACCGACACAACTCCCAGTCAAGCAACCGAAACAGTTTCGGCAACGGTTGCCGCCGTTCAGACCACCCAGAAAAGCGAAAACAAAATTACAATCAACACAAAGCTTCCCGAAAACGTGGGTATGAGTTCCATCTGTGATTTTTATATTGATATCAATGACTACGTGCCTATGACAAAAGACGAACTGCGCACGTTTTACGGAACGGAAATTTTTCCGAAAGTACCCGATGATATGGCGGAATACATCGGTCATTTGGGTGCAGGCAGCAGCCGCAGCTACGGAATTTACCGAGCCAACGGCGGCACAGGTGAAGTCACCCATGATAATCAGCTTATAATGTACGTCAACCGTGAAGCCGACGGTAACAGGTCGCTTGAGATTGAGGTTTCAAAAAAATACAGATATATGAGCGTCAACAATTTCGGCAGCATATATACACACGATGAACTCACAAAAGATTTATCCTGCTCGGTAATCAACGGCGTTGACGTTTATATTTATTACCACTCCAAAGCCAACTACTATGCGGTGAATTTTATCTATAACGATACGGGCTTCAGTATCCGTGCAGACGGCTTCAGCGAAGCGGAAGTTGTTGCTGTTACCGAATCGCTCACAGAATGCGGCGATAAATTCAAGGGCAATGAATATAATCCGAACCCCATGCTGCCGATGATACGTGATTTTGAGGGCGAACCGCTGAATGCAAAGGTTGCTCCCGAAAACGGCACCGTCATTATGACGTCGGCTCTGCAAAACGCAATGGAGCACTACGGCGATGAGGCAAAATATAACGTTGTTATCACAATTTGCAAGTCACGCAAGGCGCTTGATATCCGTTCCGATGAAGTAGCAGCGGAAAGAGAGAGGCTTGCAGGACTCGGATATATCACGTTTCTTGAAAACTATTGGGACGGTGAAGAAAGCACAACCGTTTTCGGCTGCCATTTCAGCTATGAAGAACTTCAAAACTTTGCCGCAAGCGAAGACTACGGTTATATATTGAATCTTTATGATGAATAACCTGTATGCTGTTAACTATTATCTATTCAATATTATCTGAATAATTCGGGACGGGTGACCCGTCCCCTACGATGTTGCAGTTGATTACGGCTTTAATATTGCCGCAGCTTCAGTCATAACAAATCTGCATTAAAAACAGGCTTGCAGAGGTATTGCACCTTTGCAAGCCTGTTTGCCGTTTTGATAAAACATTTTTTGCACACAGCTTCGGTCAAAAACCGTTAATGTAGGGGTTGGCGACCCCGACAACCCGTCAGACTGCAGGTCTGCTTTGTTATGCGCCTTACGGCACATTCGGGACGTCGGGTCGCCGTCCCCTACAAAGCAAACCAAATCGGTTTAATGTTTATATGCAACTTATATTCTTCATTTCAGCTCAGTAACCTTTTCGAGAAACTGCGTAACCGTTCCTTTTTCAAAGTAACGCTCGTCGAGAATGCTGATTCCCATTTCTGCCGCCCTTTCGGCAACAGGCCAGTCATCGCCGACATACTTTGTTGTTGCAAGAACTGCACCTGCAAGCTCACCGCCGAATTTCTGCCTGATTGCATAAAGCTCGTTGAGGTCATCGTTGACGGGTACCCTTGTTTTGCACGAAACAAAAACAGGCATAACTCCCCTTGTGAGCACAACGTCAACCTCGTTTCTCGGCGTGCCGTCTGCTATAATTCCGCCGAGCGTTTCGCCGCCCGAGGGTATATCCCAAACAAACTTAACACTCGTTTGCACGTCGGCAAACTTATCGCTGCTTTTGCCTGCAAGGTAAACCGCAAGCTCCAGCCACACGCCCTCATTGACAAGCAGATTTGCCGTTTGTTTGTTTGCAAATTCAAATTCTATTCTGCTTTTATTGCCTGCAATGCGGAAGTTTTTGATTGCTCCCGTGCGTTCAAGCTCGTGCATTACCGTTTCGTTGCAGCTGAAAACTCTGCCTGCATCGGCAAAAGAAAACGGCGCATTCACAAAGAGATTGTCGGCAACTTTTTCGTTTTCGCCTTTCGCAACCTGCTGGAGGTATTTGACAAACCTGTTCCAGACCTCTCGGTTTTCAAAATAAACTCTCACAACCTTGCGGATAATCTCCCACTGCTTTTCGGAATAATCCATATTCCTCGGGTTTGAGAATATTGTTCCGCCTGCAATGGTTATGAACGATTCGCAGGTCAGCTCAACGTCAACCGCCTGCGTTTTATCGCTGCCGAGAAAACGGAAAGCGTTGATTGTTCTGTCATAATAAATAACCTGAACGTCGCTCGGAATAAGGCTGCCCGCCGCAACAAGCGCAAGGTCTTTGCCGCCCGTAACGTCAACGGTGCAGGCGTTGCCCTGAGCCGTTTCTTTGCGTATAACGTCGCCAAGAGTTTGAAGCATATCGTCATAGCTGTTAACGTTTGCAAAAACAAACTCAAATTCGCATTCAAGGTTATTAATCGCCGCAAACTTTTTTGCCGCCGCCATTTCGTCGCCGTCAAGCACGTTTCTGCCTCCTATAAAGCAAACCTTTTGAGGCTTGAACGTTGCAGCAGCAAGATAATTATATATAGGTTCCCTGTCAAAAAGTTCAATAAGAGTTTTCATTGTTTACCTCTTTTGATTTATAAGTCTGTTATTTATTTTAACACAAACGCACCGTTTTTTCAACACAAACAAGTTGCACTCCCGAATAAAAAATGATATACTGAAAATGAGGTGATACTATGGAATGTTTTGATTTTATTGAAAACAAAAAACTGCAAAAGCAGATAGAGTTTGCCGTAGAAATTGACAAAATGAAGCAGATACTGCGCAGAAACCTTGTTGCTGACGGCTCAAAGCGTGAGGATGATGCCGAGCATTCGTGGCACCTTGCAGTGATGGCTATGCTTCTTGAAGAATACAGCGCAGAAAAAATTGACGTTAACAGGGTTATAAAAATCGCCCTTGTGCATGACCTTGTTGAGGTCTATGCAGGCGACACCTTCGCCTATGATGCCAAGGGTTACGAAGATAAGGAGCAGCGTGAAAAAGACGCAGCAACCAAGCTTTTCGGTATGCTTGAACCCGAACAGGGTGCGCAAATCCGCTCTCTCTGGGATGAATTTGAAGCCGGTGAAACGGCAGAAGCAAAATACGCAAACGCAATTGACCGCATTCAGCCGCTGCTGCTCAATTACCTGACCGACGGCCACACCTGGAAAGCCGGCGGAGTAAGCTCGGCGCAGGTTTACGGCAGAATGGATGTCATCCGCACAGCAACGCCCGAGCTGTGGTGCATCGTTGAAAACGTTATCAAAAGCTCGGTTAAAAATGGAATTCTGAAGCCGTAAAAAGTTTAAAGGACTGCCCCACACACAGGGCAGTCCTTTTTGCTTGTCGTAAAATCTGAAATCTATGCCAAAAGCAATTTAATAACCTGCCTCCCCTTCAGGGGAGGTGGATTTTGCGAAGCAAAAGACGGAGGGGTTATCGGTAAAAAATTATAAATCAGCAGTTTTATGCAAAATCCGAAACTCCCTCAGTCGCTATGCGCCAGCTCCCTCAAGAGGGAGCCGAAGCAACAAATTACAGTTTGTTTTCAAAAAATTGAGTTCGTCGGCAGTCCTTTTTCTTTTATGCCTTTGCGCATCTTTCAGCGGCAGCATCATACATTGAAATTATTTCATCAAGACGGCTGTAATTTTCTGCCTGCGCAACGGTTTTGACCGCATCAAGATAAGGCTTTGCGGCTCTGTGATAAATCGAGTTATCGTTTGTTGCAGCTTTGATTTGCTTTGCGATTGTAAGCTTCTCTTTTTTGATAGTCTTAAGATTATCGTTATGTATTTTGATTGCGGGAGCGTCGCCGTTTTCCTTTGCCTGCTTAAGCTTTTTGGCGGTTTCAAGGAATTTTGCCTGCGCCTCATCCTCCGCCTTGAAAAGCTTATCAAAGCGTGACATATCAAATTTTTCAATGCCGCCGGGGTAATACTTTGCAGCCGCTTTCTTTGCGGTTTTCATATCGCTGATAAGACCGAGAGCAGCACGGCGGCGATTCTTTTCGATTTCGGTTTCTTTGGGCATCGCTTTTGCCTGCGCTTTGTCCGGTATCTGCGCAGCAAGGAAGCCGTCAAGACCTTTTGCGGCAAACGCCCTTGCGTTTTCAAGCTCATCAACACCCTCGGGAGTGGTGAACTTTTTAAGCTCATCCGTAACAAAACGGGCGATTTCAATTTTTTCGTTTTCTTCCCTTTGGCGGCGAAGCTCCTCTTTTGCGGCGGCATATTCTGCCTTGCCCTTTGATTTTGCCTGACGCAAAACCGTCTTTGCACCGCTTAAATCATTTGGCGTTTTGCTGCAGTAAAGCTCTGCCTCTTTGATAATCCCAACCGCTTCAATCAGTTTGTCTTCGGCGAGCACGCCGTTTGCGTAGTCCTCAAAAAGCGCCCTGATTTTAAGCACGCTGATAACCGATTTCTGCTTGGTTTCGGTGAAATCAAAGAAGAAATAGGGAATAACGTTAAGCGCAGCACCGATAACCGAAGCTATAATCAGTATCGTGCATATGCTGATAAAATATTCTCTGTTATTGAGCACCTCATAAACGTTGCTTGCGGAATAGCCCAGAGCTTCCGCCGTGGCTTCGTTAAGGCCTGCCTTTTCATAAATCATCGGCAGAACAAAGCCTGTTGCCATCGTTATGACGTTGCCGATAAGCCCCACGGCGGCAAACATACCGTCAACTCTTTCGCCGGTTATATACTGCTGATAGTCACGGATATCGGCATTGACGCTCGGGGTCAGCAGATGACCCAGAGCAGTGATAAGTGTGTTGATAAACAGGCATATGAGCAGCAGCCAGATTGCGCTCGGGTGACCCGTGAGTCTGATTACGGGAATCATCAATGCAATGAAGCCGATGCTCATCGTATTGGTTGCGATAAGAATTTTCTTTTTGCCGTAGCGGCGGATAAAAAACGGAGCAATGATATTCGGCCAGAGCGAGGCGTTGCCTGCAATGGCGGTTATAATTGCAAACTGACCTGCACCGCAAGCCTTCTGATAGTCATACATCCAATGGAGAATATTTGCAAAGGCAGATTCAAGGAACCCCAGCCAGCCTGCAAGGGAGATAATCCAGAAATATTTATTCTTGGCAATTGCCTTGAATGCATCAATAAATTTGACCTGAATAAGGTGGGTTTTTGCCTGAACGATTTTTTCCTGAACGTTTGCATAAACAAAAATCGAAATCAGAAAGCCGAATATCATCATCGGCGGATAGGTCATTCTGTAAACCCTGATGTCATAGAGCGTATTTTCACCCGTAACAAGCTTTGCGAGCAGAGGAAACGCAATGTTGATGATTGAGGGCGAGAGATTTTCAACAATGCATCTGACAGAAAGAATATCGGAGCGCTCAATGCTGTTTGGCGAAATAACGTTAATCAGTCCGTCATAGGAATCGTAATAGAAATTATAGAAGAATTGGAAGCCGATGTTGAATGCAAGCACGGTAACACACTTCCAGAAATTGGTCATCAGCTCATAGGGCATCCAGATAAAGCCTATGCCGAGGATAACCGCAGGAATACCCATTACAATAAGATAGGGACGGTATTTACCTTTCATACTGCGTGTGTTATCAATCATTCTTGCACGCAGAGCCGTCAGCGGAAAAGCGGTTATAAGGCTGATAATATAAATCGCATAGAGCGACGTCGGAGTGATACCGATAGTGTTGCCGATAAGCTCATTGCCGACGGAAATGAGCATCTGCGTTATGCAATGGCTCACAAAGCGCACGCCTATGCCGCCGCCCGAGAGGGAAGCTATTTCTTTGTATGTAACGTATCTGCCTTTCGGCGGAGTTTTCCAATAAAGTTTGGCGGTGCCGATAAGCTCCGCTGCTTTTTCTTTTATTTTCATTTCAGGCCTCCAGCATAACTGTTGTTACCGATTCGGGGGTCAGGGTGATTTGGTTGCCCTTTTCGGCGGAGTATTCACGCAGATTGCTGTTTTTATCGGTAACGGCAACAAGCGAATCCGCCGCTGAAACAAATCTCTTTTCTTCAGCAGAAAAGTTAACAATAACCAGATAAATTCTGCCGTCTTTCTTAAAGCCGAGAGCTGTTACGGCTTCGTCATCGGTGCTGACCTCAAAACGCACTGCGCCGAACGGAATATATTTTGAAAAATTGCCCGTAACGTAATATCTCTTGGTAAGCTCAAAGCTGCGCTTTTCCGTATCAAGATAAATCAGTCCGTCGCAGTAATCATAGAGCGAGCAGGCTATCCAGTGCTGCCACGAAGTAACGTTCAGAACGCCGATATCCTCGCACATAACCTTTGCCGTTTCAAGGGCGGAAGCCATACCCGTATTTTTGCCGCCCTGCATATGGCACCATTCGCTCATTTTAACAGGTACATCTGGATAGTTTTTATCCATCCATTTTCTGAACCGCTTCACAAAAGCGAGCCTGTTATTTGCAAATGCGGGCAAAAACTTTTGCGGCAGGCAATATGAATGCAAATCAACCGAGTCCACCTTTTCTCTAACCTCGGGATATTTCAGAAGGTTGCGTGTGTAAGCTTTGTTGAACCATCGGATATCGCCGTTTTCAACACCCGAGAGCATAACGCCTGCAAGACTTTTTCTTGCCGCAAGCTTTTTTGCAACGCAAAGCATAACCTTGCCCGCCTGACGGGGGCTGTAATGGCAGCCCTCCTGACCGCCGTTCCATATCCACATCGGCTCGTTAATCGGTGAAATATATTTAACAGGCAAACCCTCTTTGACAAAATGCTCCGCAACGTCAAGAATATAATCGGCAAAAGCGCCGTAGTTCTTCGGAGCAAGGTTTGTTCTGAAAATCTGATTTTTGTTAAGGTGGGCTTTGCCGTTTTTTGTCAGGCGTTCAATCGGCGAATTGACAAAAAGAATAATTTCGTCTGCGCCGTCTTTTGCCGCCTGCTTCATCATATAAACGGCGTTTGCATCCTTTGAAAAATCATAGCCGCCCTTGCCGTCATCAAAGCTTTCTGCCCGTCTTGCAGGGTCGGAATATTCGCCCCTGCCCGAATCTGCCGAGCCGCCGCCGATATTATAGCGGTAGGTGCGCATACCTATACCGTCTGTTTTGCTGTAAAGAAGCTGTGAAATTCTGTCCCTGACGGCAATTCCGCTTTCAGGGTCAACGTTATCCCAGCCGCCTGCAAGCTGCGCCCACCATGCACCGCTTGCGCCTATGCCCTCAAAGGTCTGATACGTTTTGTTTGTGTTGAGTTTAAGCTCCATTTATTTTCTCCCGCAATTAATAAAACTATTATACATTATATATTCGGTTAAATCAATATAAATATAGTTTCGCCGCTATTGCATTTTGGCATACATTAGGTTATAATATCCGTGTATATGTATAATTGCGATTGTGAGGATAAATTGTGAAAACACAGATTGTTAATATAAACAACGCCGCAGAACTTGACGCTTTTTGCGAAAAGCACGAAAACGGTCATTTTCTGCAGACGTCGCTCTGGGGCAAAGTCAAGAACGACTGGAAATGGTTCGGCGTTATCTGCAAAAACGATGAGGGCGAAATCACCGGCACAATGGCGGTTTTGCTTCGCAAAATCTCAAAACTCCCTTATCATATGATGTATGCGCCCAGAGGCCCCGTTTGTGCGTTTGACGATAAAGCAACCTTTTCGGCTCTTATTGCCGCCGCAAAGGAAGAAGGCAAAAAATATAACGCATACGAGCTGAAAATTGACAAAGACGTTCCCTATGAAAACGAAGAATACAGAGCAATGGCGCTTGCAGAAGGCTTTAAATTCAAGGGCAGAACAATCAATTTTGAAGATTACCAGTGCCGCTGCGTTATCAGAATCCATCTTAACGGCAGAACAGAGGACGAGGTTTTTGCCGCTTTCCATTCAGACCACAGGCGCAAAATCCGCCAGGCTCTCAAAAACAACGTTGAAATCAAAATCCACGGCAGCGAAATGGCGGAAACTTTTTATCAGCTGATGAAAGAAACCTGCGAGAGGGACGGTTTTGACCTTCGCTCCGCCGCTTATTTTGCAAGCATTCTTGACTGTTTCGGCGACAAAGCAAGGCTCTATATGGCTTATTATGAGGGCAGACCCATTGCAGGCGCAATATCCGTTTTGTGGGGCGACAAGGTGTGGTATTTTTACGGTGCATCGTCAAACTCTGACCGCAACGTTATGCCCAACTATCTGCTTCAGTGGGAAATGATTAAATGGTCAATCGAAGCAGGCTGCCGCATCTATGATTTCAGAGGCGTTGCCGGTGTTATTGACGAGAGCAATCCGCTTTTCGGGCTCTACCGCTTCAAGCACCGTTTCGACGGCGATTACGTTGAATTTATGGGCGAAATGGATTTGATTACCAAGCCTGCCGCTGCAAAGATTGTGGCAGCATCACAGGAAATAATGAAAAAATTAAGATAAATCGGCAAAGGAGAAATAACGATGATTAAAGTTACAGTCTGGAACGAAGGCGTTCACGAAAAAACAAGCAACGAAGTTGCAGGCGTTTATCCTGCAGGAATTCACGGCTGCATAAAGAACTTTCTTTCAACACAGGAGGATATGTCCGTCACAACGGCAACACTTGCCCAGCGCCGCTGCGGTCTTTCCGACGAAGTGCTTGATAACACCGACGTGCTTATCTGGTGGGGTCATATGGCTCACGACAAAGTTCCCGACAAGCTCGTTGAAAAAATCCGCAACCGTGTTCTCGGCGGTATGGGCCTTGTTGTTCTTCACTCGGGACACCATTCAAAAATCTTCAGAGCGCTTATGGGCACAACCTGCAACCTCAGATGGCGTGACGGCGACAGAGAAAGAATCTGGAACATAAATCCCAACCATCCCATTGCCAAAGGTATCCCCGACCACTTCAGCCTTGCGGTTGAAGAAATGTACGGCGAACAGTTCGATATTCCCGCCCCCGATGAAATCGTCTTCCTCGGCTGGTTCTCAGGCGGCGAAGTTTTCCGTTCGGGCTGCTGCTGGACAAGAGGTCTGGGCAGAATTTTCTATTTCCAGCCCGGTCACGAGAGCAACCCCACCTTCCATAACGAACACGTTCAGCGCATAATCATCAACGCTGTTCGTTGGGCAAACCCCGTTAACCCTGTCAGAGAACCCATTCCCTGCCCCGAAAAGAAGATTCCGCCCGAAGAAAAATACAGAGAGGATCTCATAAAATAATGGATACTTTCAAAATCAAAAAGCTGCGTGAAAACGCAAAAATCCCCTTCAGAGCCACCCCCGGCAGCGCAGGCATGGACCTTTATGCCTGCATCGACGATCCGATACCTCTCGGCGGCGGCGAAAAAGCGGTTATCCCCACAGGTATCGCCATTGAGCTGCCTTCAGCAGAGCTTGCCGCCTTTGTTTTTGCAAGAAGCGGTCTTGCAATCAAGCACGGCATCGGTCTGCTCAACAGCGTCGGTGTTATTGACAGCGATTACAGAGGCGAAATCTGCGTGGGCGTTATCAACCAGCTTAAAGAAACATATGTTATTCAACCCGACGAACGTATAGCTCAGCTTGTTATTATGCCTGTTTCGCTTATCACTCCCGTTGAAGCAGAGAGCCTTGACGAAACAGAAAGAGGCGCAGGCGGCTTCGGTTCAACAGGTAAAAACTAAAAAATATTGAGGGACAAATGATGAAAAAATTAATCAGCATTCTCTGCATTTTTGCAGTTGTGTTTTCAGCTTGCTCCGTGTTTGCTTATGCGGCAGACACCAAAGAGCCGTATGAAAACAGTCAGTATTTTGAAATCGGCGATTACAGCATTCACTACAGAGTTTTTCCTGCCGAGGGCGCACGCAAGGGCAGAATCATGATGCTTCACGGCTTCCTTTGCTCTACATACGCCTGGCGCAATATGGTGCCGATTCTTAACGAGGCAGGCTATGACTGCGTGCTTGCAGACCTGCCGAACTTCGGCTTCAGCACCCGCGAAAACGGCGATATGGAAATCATTGACCGTGAGGAAATTATCATTGCTCTTATGGAAAGCATCGCACCCACAGACGAATGGATAATCGCAGGTCACTCAATGGGCGGCGGCGTTGCCGTTAACATTGCAATTGAAGAAGACGTTGAGGCTCTGCTTCTCTATTGCCCTGCTCCGCAGAGCGAATTTCCCAAGCAGATGGAAGGTCTGATGACAAGCGGCCCGATGAAACTCATTATGAACCTTTTCTTCAATTACGGCACAAGAATTGCTCCGCTTGTTAAAATGATTATCTATGCCGCAACAATGGACTGGAAATTCGCAATGGATTATGACGTAACAGGCGTTACCGACGCAACCCAGCACGACGGTTTCGGCGGCGGACTTTGCGAAATGATGTTTAACGTCAAAGCAACGGCTCTTGACAGAGCCGACGAGGTTACTTGCCCCGTGTTCATCTGCCAGGCAAGCAAGGATATCATCATCAACCAGACAATGAAGGACCAGATGAACGGTGCTTTCCCCGACGCAACGGCATACCTTGTCGAGGGTGGCGGACACCAGTGCATTGAAAACAGAGCAGACGAAATCTGCAAGGTAACGCTTGATTTTCTTGACAAAAGCCTTTGATTAACCTCAAATTATTCGGGTGTAAACTGTTGTTTACACCCTTTTTTCATCTGTAAAGCAAGCTTTACATCGGATTTATTCTTAAATTTTTGTAAATGTAAACTCTGAATGGTTGAAATTGCCCCGTTTGGGGATTATAATCAGTTCAGATGATTGGAGGTCAATTGATGGCTGTTTCAGATAAAATATTGAATTTAAGAAAAGAAAACGGACTTTCGCAGGAAGCTTTTGCGGAAAAGCTCGGTGTTTCCCGCCAATCTGTTTCAAAATGGGAATCGGGTGCGGCAATGCCCGATATTGATAAAATCGTATCTATCAGCGAGCTTTTCGGCGTTACAACAGATTACCTTTTAAAAGAAGATGCTCCCTCTGACGCACCGCTTGACGAAGCATACAGTTCAGAGCTTGACGACACCGTTAAACCCGACAAGCCGATTGTTTTTGAAGATATTGGCGCTGAATATGAAGCGCAGGAAGCTCTGCCCGAAACCGAAGAAAACGGCGTGTTTATGCCTGTTGAAAACAATGAACCCGAAGACAAAAAATCTGAAGGCAAAAGAAAAAAGAGTACCGCAAAAAAAATCATAGCGTGGGTGCTTGTTATCTGCATTATGGCAGCAACGCTGTGCATTCCGCTTTTCTGGGGTCAGATTAGAGAACTGTGGTGGAAGCTCAACGGCGGAAAGGTTGTTTATCCCTACGTTCTTGTTCACGGTCTCGGCGGCTGGGGCGAAGGCACAGGTATTGACAAAGCGGTTCCCTATTGGGGCTCAACAAGCGGCAACCTTTCAGATATGCTCCGTGAAGAAGGATACGAAGTTATCACGCCGAGCGTCGGACCTGTTTCAAGTGCGTGGGACAGAGCGTGTGAGCTCTATGCCCAGCTGACGGGCACACGCGTTGATTACGGTGAGGCTCATTCAAAAGAGCATAACCACGAGCGCTACGGCAGAACTTACACCGAGCCTCTTGTTGAAAATTGGGGCAAAAAAGAAAACGGCGGTCAGCTTAACAAAATAAACCTTATAGGTCACAGCTTCGGCGGTGCAACGGTGCGGTTGCTGACCTCTTTGCTCGAATACGGCAGCACTGCCGAAAAAAGCGCTTCCGGCAGCAACGTTTCGCCCCTGTTTGAGGGCGGCAAAGGTAACTGGGTTTTCAGTGTAACCACACTCTGCACTCCGCATAACGGTTCAAGCCTGACAGAAATCATCAATGAGTCCGGTTCGGTTCTGAACGGTCTCGGAAAACTGAACGTTCTGAGCCCGATTCTTGATGCGCTCGGGCTTGGCAGCCTTGTTGGTATGCCCGATATTTCGAGCACAACAGATTTGCTTATTTCGTTCTGTATGCTTGCTGCAAATTACGGCAAGCCTGCTGAAGGAATCTATGACCTGATGCTTGACCATTTCGGAGTCGGCAAAACCGACGGAGCTTCAATGCGAAACGCAATCGAAAAAGTGACCGCTTCGGGCAATGACCACGCTGCATATGACCTTTCACCTGACGGTGCAGCGGCACTCAACGATACAATCAAAGCCGTTGACGACGTTTATTATTTTTCCTATGCTTACAGCACAACAAACAAATCAATCTTCGGCGGACAGCTGCCCTCTGCTTTGGGCACGCTTTTACCCTTGCAGGCAACAGCGTTGGGTATCGGCTTCTATAAGGGTGAAACAGACGGCGGCATTGTTATTGATGAAAAGTGGCAAGAAAACGACGGTCTTGTAAGCGTTATTTCGGCGCAGAAACCCGACGGCGAAGAAGGCGTTTATTACACCAAAAACGTAACCGATACAAACCCCAAGAAAATCAAAAAAGGCGTGTGGCATATCTCAAAAACGCTCACGGGACATCACGGCACGGTAATCGGTCTTGCTCCGCTTGATTCGGGTGCAGCGCAAAAAACGCTGGCATTCTATACTGATTTGTTCACATTCATAGAAACGTTAAAACGGTAAACAAGAATAATAAATCCCTCTGCGGCAAAACTAACCGCGGAGGGATTTTTTTGAAAAAAGTTGTTATAAGTGTTGACAGTGCGGCGGATTTGCCGCAGGATTTCGCAAAAGAAAACGGCATTTCTGTTATGCCGATGCTTGTTGTTACCGACGGAAAAATCCGCCGTGACGGTGTGGATATAAACGGCAAAGGTGTTTTTGAATACGTTGAAGAAACAGGCGTAATTCCGAAAACGTCAGCAGTTTCACCGGGCGAATATATGGATTTTTTTGCGCCGTTCATAAAAGACGGCGCGGCGGTTGTTCACCTTTCATTCTGCGGTGCGCTCTCTTCAACCCACCGCAATGCGGTTATTGCCTCGGCAAGAATGGGCGACGTTTTTGTGCTGGACACAAAAAACCTCGGCGGCGGCATAGGTCTGCTTGCGCTCAAAGGCTGCGAGTTGCGTGACAAAGGTCTGTCTGCCGAAGAAATATACACCGAGCTGAAAGCACTCGTACCTAAAGCACGGGTTTCTTATCTGCTTGACAGCGTGGAATATCTGCGTCTGGGCGGCAGATGCTCTGCCTTGAGCGCTCTGGGTGCAAGCCTGTTTTCAATCAAGCCTTGCGCCGGAATGGTTGACGGCAAAATCGAAATCCTTGAAAAATATAAAGGTAAAACCAAAGAGTCAAGAGCGAAATACGTGAGCGACCTTATCGAAAAATATCCGCACGCAGATAAATCGGCAGCTTTTCTTTGCCATTCGGGAGTTGACGGCAAGGAGCTTGAATCGGCAGCAAAAAAGCTGCGTGAAGCAGGGTTTGAAAAAATCATCACCGCAGAAAACGGAAGTATCATCAGCCTGCACAGCGCACCCGACGCTCTCGGCGTGCATTTTCTGGCGTGAATCTGACTGACCGGCAAGCCGCAGATTATCTGTTTTCGGCTTGCCTTTTTTTCATTCTGCACCAGCTGATAAATCCGTAAATATCGTTCGCAAAGAATGCCGCAAAGCAGACAACAACGGATATATACCGTATATTCTCCACGCTTGCAAGTATCCACAAAACTATCAGAATAACGTCGTTGGCCGCATAGGCAATTGCAAAATAAGGGCTTCGCCTGAAAGTAAGATACACCGCAACAAAACTTGTTGTAACAGAAAGCGTGCTCGGTATTATGTTTGCGGTGTTGAAGTGTTCCAGCACAAAATAAAAGATTACCGTAACAACTGCCGTGATTATCCACATAAAGCAGGTTTCTTTTTTGCTGACGGTATTAACCTCCACCTCGGCTTTGTTGCCTTTATACGGATTTTTCAGCCACGCAACCAAAGCAAACACCGCCATTGGCATTGTCATGCCAAGGTAGGTAATCATTTCGCCGTAATAACTGAACGTGTATGAAATAACGCCGTAGAGCAAGCTGAATATCACCATCAGCAACTGACCGAAAGGGTTGCCCTTTGCGTTGAATATGAGGGACGTTACCCCGATTAATGACGCAGACAGCGTAAGATAATTCTCTCTGTCAAAAATCACAAAGGAAGATATTATCAGCATCACCGAAGAACACCACAAAATAATTTCCGCCTTTGAAAAATAGTTTTTCACCGAACCACTCCTAAAAAATAAACATCCGCATACACATCTTCAAAGACCTAACGATGTGTAAACGAATGCTTTTGCATTGCACTACCCGGTGGCAGTTTGATATTTTTATTTAACGCATAAGATTATGTTATCCGAAGCACAGTATATCACGCAAATCCGATAAATGCAACTCGGCAAAACAAAAATTACGCTTCATTGACGATTTTTCCGGTAATGTGTTCGGGGCGAAGCTCATAGCAGACGGTTGCTTTTGCAAATTGGCGTATTTCCGAATCAATATAGTCTGTGTCCTCAGTGAATTTGAGGCTCAGGCGGCGGAATATTTCAGCTGCTTCATCGGGATTATCAACGGTATGGATTTTGCCGAAAACAATAACGCTGCTTATGTTCAGCGCCCACTCCCCTTTGTTACGGAAGCCTGCGTCATAAACGCAAAAAGAAACTCTGTTGTCTGCTTTTATAGCATCGGTTTTGTGGCCCGCTTTTCCGCTGTGAAAATAAATGCAGCCGTTTTCTTCGTTAAACCAATAATTAATCGGCAATCCGTAAGGATATCCGTTTTCACCGTTAACCGACAAAACTCCCCTTTTTTCAGCTTTCAGAATCTCAATTATCCGAGGCATACCGAGTGCCTGATTTTTTCTTGCAATTTCTCTGAACATATTTATTCACCTGCAATTGATAAATGGATTGATTAACTTGCGCTTAACGTGCCGCAGAGCACACTTAGGAAATTTCATAAGTCCCGAAAGGAAATTATTTAGTTAAAAAAAGCACTTCTCACGAAGCGCTTTTTCTGGTACGATTGTTAACATCGGATTTATTGAGGGTTTACTTTCAGTGAAATATTTTCTTGCGAAAATATTAAATAATCCTGACGGATTGTGAAATTTAATGCTGACGCATTAAGTGAAATTAAATCCACTCACCGCCGCAGCGATTTCACTCGAGTAAAGCGAGAATTTCACATTGCGGAGCAATATTTCACCCACCGACAGGGTGGATTTAGTTGACAAAAGCAGCTCGAAAGCTGCTTTTGTCTGGCTGGGACGGCTGGATTTGAACCAGCGAGTGCGGGAGTCAAAGTCCCGTGCCTTACCGCTTGGCGACGCCCCAATATTATTTTTGATATTAAAATACGCAAAGCGTTTTGCTTTGCGTAAGAGATTTTAAATGGGGTGGTTGATGGGAGTCGAACCCACGACCTCCAGGGCCACACCCTGGCACTCTAACCAACTGAGCTACATCCACCATATTGTGCGGCTGCAGGCAAGCCTGCAACCTTTTGGCGCGCTTGAAGGGACTCGAACCCCTGACCCACTGCTTAGAAGGCAGTTGCTCTATCCGGCTGAGCTACAAGCGCATATTTTGAGAAGCTGGAGCGGGTGATGGGAATCGAACCCACACAACCAGCTTGGAAGGCTGGGATTCTACCATTGAACTACACCCGCACAACGAATGATATTTTAACATATGCGTTTGAAATTGTCAATAGAATTATTCCCTTTTTTTATGTGCAAAATCGACAAATATATGCAAGCGGCACAACGGACCGTTGCACCGCTTGCAACAAAACAGCGTTAAACAATATATTTCTCTGCAAACGAATTTATGCGCGCTTCATATTCATCGCTGTGGAACGGATAGCTCTCTGCGTGAGCCGCTGTTGGCGCAATATAAAGCTCCTTGTGCTCACTGCCGCAGAAGGCATAAAGCTGGCTGCCCATATAAGTAGGCACAAAATCGTCTTTGCCGCCGTGGATAAAAAGCATCGGAATCTTTGCCTTTGCAACAGCAGCCTTGGTGCTTGTTTCTTTGAAATCGTAACCCGAAATACGTCTGTTAAAAAAGTTTGCCGCATTAAGAACAGGGAAGGTCGGAACACCGACGTTTTTGAAATTATGAGCAAGCTCATCCCACACCGAGGTGTATCCGCAGTCTGCAACGGTGAACTTGACGTTTTCGGGCAGATTTTCGCTGCCGCTCATAAGCATAACGGTTGCGCTGCCCATTGAAACGCCGTGAAGAATAATCTGAATATCCCTGCCGAAGGTTTCAAGCATAAAATCAAGCCAGAGCAAACCGTCACGGGATTCGTGGTAACCGAAACCGATATATGTTCCTTCGCTTGCGCCTGCCGCCTGATGGTCAACTATGAAAACGTTATAGCCCTTTTCGTGATAGTATTTTGCCATAACCTGAAATTCGTTTTTGCCGTCACCCCTGTAGCCGTGGCTCGCAAAAACATAAACGTCTGAAGGCTCCTTTGCCCTGAGCAAATATGCTTTGAGGTTGAAACCTTTCGGGTTTTTCATAAAGAAAGTTTCAAGCGGCTGCTCCGCAAACCAGATTGCTCTGGGGTCTTGCGCCGGCACAAAAGGCTCGCCCTCAACCTTATTGAACACGCTGCCCAGCTTTTCGGCTACGGATGATTTTCTGTGCATTGTAAAATGAAACAATCCGTACCCCGCACCGCCGATAACGCCCGTGATTGCCGCTGTCGCTGCGATTAACTTACCCGTTGTCTTCATACGCTGCAGTCCTTTCACGATATTTTGGTAATCTATATAATAAATCTATCATTATTTGAGTTGCGTGTCAAGAACGGGCGACATCTTGCTAAAAAACAAATTAAATTGAATATTTTTTCAAAAAAGCTTGCTTTTTCGGCAAATAAAAGCGATAATAATAAAAACATTTAAGAAAGGATGATTCTTTTTGGAAGCGATTCTTAATTTTGACCTCGCGATTTTTGAGTTTTTCGAAAAATTCATCAGAATGGATTGGCTTAACCCGATAATGAAAATTATCACCACCCTCGGCGATGACGGCATTTTCTTTATCATTATCGGCCTTGTTATGCTCTTCTTCAAGAAAACAAGAAAGGTCGGCGTTGTTTGCCTCGGCTCACTTCTCATTATGACCCTTCTCAACAACGAGCTGCTCAAGCCCATTATGGAAAGACCCAGACCCTATAACCTCACAATTCTCCCCGAAGCTGCCGCAAAAGCCGCAGCCGAATACGGCAAGGATTTTGACTGGGTTGGTTGCTTCGGCAAAATTGACTGGACGATTGACAGATTCCCCGGTCTTGCCGAAAGATGGAACGCAGGCTATGTCTGGCCTGACATCGTTGAGCATATGAGCTCCAAGTCACTCTCCTTCCCTTCAGGTCACACCTCATCGGCATTCACATTTGCACTTGCGCTCACACTCACTCTTAAAAACAAGTGGGCTTCAATCGGCTCATTCGTTTTCGCCTTCCTTATGGGCGTTTCAAGAATCTACGTTGGCGTTCACTATCCCACAGACGTTATTGCAGGCGCATTCGTAGGTCTTGTTTATGCGGTTATCGGCTACTTCATTTTCTCAAAGCTTTATGAAGCTGTTTATCCCAAAATCGAAGCCGCAATCATCAACGCAAAAGAAAAGAAACAGAAAAAGGCATAAAAACATAATCACGCAAAAACTAACGGGCTTGCAATGAAACTGTTTTGCAAGCCTGTTTTGTTTTTGGTAGCTTTTCGTCGACTCTTTATGCTTGACTTTTCGGTTCAAAAATAGTATATTGCATTAAGTAAATACAATATATATCCGCCCGTGGCGCAGTTGGATAACGCAGCAGATTCCGATTCTGAAGAACGGGGGTTCAAATCCCTTCGGGCGGGCCAAAGAAAAAAGCAGTCTTTCGACTGCTTTTTTTCTTTGGAACAATTGCATACGAAGGGATTTGAAAGGGCGTTAAGAAAACCTTCCGGGGGAAGGTTTTTAGCCCGTCGAGCTGCTCCGTGATGAAGCAGACCACAAGCAACCGAAAGTCGAGCAGAATAAAAAGACAAACTGTTGTCCCTTCGGGCGGGCCAGACAAAAGCAGCCCAAAGGCTGCTTTTGTCAACTAAATCCACCCTTTCGGGTGGGTGAAATATTGCTTCGCAATGTGAAATACACCTGCGATGTGTGAAATCGCTGCGGCAGTGGGTGGATTTAATTTCACTTAATGCGTCAGCATTAAATTTCACAATCCGTCAGGATTATTTCATATTTTCGCAAGAAAATATTTCACTTAAAACAAATCCGTTATTAACAATCGAACCAAAGTATTTGAAAAGATGTTTTGACAAAAAACCGCCCCGTGAGGAGCGGTTTTATCATTCTGTCAGATTTTTGCAACGCCGAGCACGTCAAGCACGGATGAAATGAGAATAAGCACGATGCACACGGGAGCAATATATTTGATAATGACCGTGAAAAGTGTTTTTGCCTTGAAAGGTGCGCCAAGCTCGATTTCTTCTATAATTGCCTTGGGTTTAAGAACGTAGCCGATGAATATGCAGGTGAAGAAGGCAACTATCGGCATAAGCACGCTGTTGCTCACAAAGTCAAACATATCAAGGATTGAAAGACCTGCAACGGTTATGAAATCCCACACGCCGAAGCCGAGCGATGAGGGAATGCCGAGAACAACGCAGAAAATAAACACTGCAAGGCAGGAAGCCTTTCTGCCCCAACCGAATTTATCCCTTACAATTGAAACAACGGTTTCCATTAGAGAAATCGAAGATGTGAGGGCTGCAAAAAGAACAAGCAGGAAGAATGCCGCACCGATGAATGTGCCGCCGGGCATAGCGTTGAAGACCTTGGGCAGAGTTATAAACATCAGGCTCGGGCCTTTGCCGAGAGCTGTTTCGTCGCCGTTTGAAAAAGCGAAAACGGCAGGAATAATCATAAGACCTGCAAGGAAAGCGATACCTGTGTCAAAAATCTCAATCTGGTGAACGGACTTTTCAATTGAAACATCCTTCTTCATATATGAGCCGTAGGTTATCATAATACCCATTGCGAGTGACATTGAATAGAAAAGCTGACCCATTGCAGCAAGAACTGTTGTTGCCGAAAACCTGCTGAAATCAGGCATAAGATAATATTTTACACCTGCCATTGCGCCGTCAAGCGTTAACGAATAGACTGCTATACCGATTGTAAGCACAATGAGCACGGGCATCATTATTTTGCTGACCTTTTCAACGCCCTTTTCGACTCCCAAAAGAACAATAAGAGCTGTCAGACCTATAAACACAAGGAACCACGCAATGGGTTCGCCCATTTTTGAAATAAAGCCGGTAAAATAACTGTCGTCAGCCGACGCAGCCGCATCACCCGATACAAAAGCAAAAAGATATTTCGTTACCCAACCGCCGATAACCGAATAATAGGGCAGAATGATTGCCGGAATAACTGCGCCGAGAACACCCACAAAACCGAAACGTTTATCGAGCGACTTGAAAGCGTTGATTGCGCTCTGACCCGTTTTTCTGCCGATTGCAATTTCCGCACACATAAGCGCAAAACCGAAGGTAACCGCAAGAATAAGATAGACAAGCAAGAAAATACCTCCGCCGTATTTAGCCGCAAGATAAGGGAAACGCCAGATGTTACCAAGACCTACGGCAGAGCCTGCAGCTGCAAGAACAAAGCCTATCTTGCCGGTAAAGCTGCTTCTTTTTTCTGTCATAGAAAATACCTCTCTTTATTAAAATCACATAATTGACTGATATTATTACACAAACCAACCTTTTTGGCAAGTGTTATTTTCTTCTTTTTTGAAAAGTCGCAATTTTTTTGAGTTTTATTGCCGTCATCATTGCATTATTTTTAAAAATATGTTATTATATATTGATTACAGTTTTGGCGGTGATATTTTGAAAATTATCAAATCAATTTTATTTTATCTATGGCAGTTCACATACGGTCTTGCACAGAACATCATCGGTCTTGTTATGCTTGCCGTTTATAAAGCACAGGGTGCAAAAAGCGAGTGGTATCATAATGCCCTGATAACCTACATAGACAAAAAGAATTTCGGCGGCATTTCGCTGGGAATGTTTATTTTTATTAACGCAAAAAGACAGGGTGACAGCCTGCACGATATCAAAATTCACGAATACGGTCACACGGTGCAGACAATGATTTTAGGCCCTCTGTGGCTGCTTGTGATAGGCTTGCCGTCAATCATCTGGTGCAACCTGCCCGTCTTTGTGAAAATGAGAAAAGAAAAAAACGTTTCTTACTATTGGTTTTATTGTGAAGGCTGGTCAAACCTCTGCGGTCTGTGGGCAACAAAGGAAAGGTTCCTGACTGCCGATTACCTTGAAAGAGGCAGATACGGCAAACCGATTAACCCCAACCGCAGCAAACGAAAAGACATTAAAGGAAGGAAGAGAAACAAATGAGTGAAAAAAAATATCTCAAAACAAGCGAAATAGGCTGTTTTGCAACATCGGCCTTCGGCAGAAGTATGATTTATACTCTTATGTCAACCTATCTGCTGATTTTCTACACCGATGCAGCAGGTATCCAGCCCACACACGCAAGCTGGATTATCTTCGGCGCAAGAATTTTTGACGCCGCCAACGACCCCATTATGGGTATGATTGCCGACAGAACAAAAACAAAGTTCGGCAAGCTCCGCCCCTATCTGCTTTTCTCCCCTTTCCTGATTATGGCTTCAACAATTGCTCTTTTCTCCGTGCCCGGCTTTGAGAGCTACGGTGCAAAGCTTGCTTACGCCGCAATTACCTATATCATCTGGGGCATCTGCTTCACAATTCAGGACGTTCCTTTCTGGGGTCTGAGCGCAGTTGTTACTCCGCTTGAAAACGAGCGTAACAAGTTCCTTTCAATCGCAAGAATCGGCAGCACAATCGGCGGCATTCTGCCCACGGTTCTTATCCCCGTTCTTCGCACGTCCTCACTCGGCATCACAAAGGGTTACTTTGTGGGCGGCCTCATTTTCGGCATCACAGGCTCAATGATTTCTCTGCTTGCCTTCTTCGGCACAAAAGAAAAGGTTGAAGAGCCTCCCAAGGATAAAATCACCGTTAAAGAGGTTATTTCCGCATATACAAAAAACAAGCCTTTGCTTCTGCTCATTGCAGCAAGCGTTCTCGGCTCGGCAATGCTTATGGCACAGACCTCGGGTTCATACATTGCTCTTTACCTTATTAACGATTCGGGCATTGTTCCCAAGGGTTCGGTTCAGGTTGTTATGACGGTTGCCATCGGCGCAGGTATGATGATTGCTATGGTGCTTATGCCCATACTGCGCAAAAAGTTCTCACTCAAGCAGATTTACATAGGCTCCGCCCTTTTCGGAGCAGTGCTTCACGTTATTCTTTATTTCGTCGGCTACAGCAATTTCTACGCGCTTCTTGTTGTGCTTGCAGTTGTGGGTCTTCCTCTTGGTATTTTCAACGTTATCACCTACGCAATGGTTGGCGACAGCGTTGATTACCTTGAATGGAAAACGGGCAGACGCTCCGAGGGTATCTGCTTTGCTTCACAGACCTTCATCAGCAAGCTCACCGCAGGCATTTCAACCCTTATCACAGGCTTTGTGCTTGATTATTACAAATACGTTGAACCCATCAAGGCAAAGAACGAATTCGGCGTTACAATCGAGCTGGCTCAGGCTCAGACCGATGAAACACTCAAAGGTATGTTCATTATGATTTCGATTATCCCTGCAGTCAGCCTTGCACTGTGCGCAATTCCGATGTTCTTCAATGATTACACAGGCAAGAAGAAAGATAAAATTCTTGAAGAACTCAACGAACGCAGGGAGGTAAAAAATGGATAACGAAATCCTTGAATTCGGCGAAAACAACGAATTCGACGCATTCTCTGCAGGAGTTGAACCCGGCGGTCTGCGCAACACAACGCAGATAAAGGTTCTTATCACCTTCATTGCAGAGCGTCTTAAAGAACCGATAGGCTCCGATATGATGCTTGAAGCGCTGCAGGTGCACGGACTTGCCAATTATTTTGAGGCAACACAGGCGCTTGACGAGCTTATTGCAAACGGCAACATCACGCTGACCGACGGTAAGCTTCAGATAACTCCGAAGGGCAGACTTTCCGTTGCCGAGCTTGCACAGGATATTCCCCGCACCGTCAAAGAAACAGCTCTTGCCGACGCTCTCAACCTTCAGCTTCTTGAAAAGCGTGAGGGTGAAAACTCGGTTGAAATTGAGCCTGCAAAAAACGGCTTCAACGTTACATTCAAGGTCACGCATAAAAACAACGTGCTTATGGCACTGACGGTCTATGCAGCCGACCTTGAGCAGGCGCAGCTTATCAAGCATAACTTTTTAAAAGAGCCGTCACGCTTCTATTCAACGGTAATCACAACACTTTTTGTGTAAATTCAATTAAGATTAAGGAGTAAATCTATGCTCGAACAACTCAAACAGCAGGTATGTGAGGCAAATCTCAAGCTTGTTGAATATAACCTTGTTCTTTTCACCTGGGGCAACGTTTCTGCCATAGACAAAGAAACCGGTCTTGTTGTAATCAAGCCTTCGGGCGTTGATTACGCAAAGCTCACCGCAGACGATATGGTGGTTATGAGCCTTGACGGCAAAAAGGTTGAGGGCAAGCTCAACCCGTCGTCAGACACTCCCACCCACCTTGAGCTTTACCGCCGTTTTCCCGAAATCGGCGGCGTTGCACACACGCATTCAACCTTTGCTGTTTCATTTGCGCAGGCTGCGTGCGATATCCCGGCTTACGGCACAACCCACGCAGATTTTGCCTTCGGCAGCATTCCCTGCACAAGAGATCTGACCAAAGATGAAATTGATGGTGAATATGAGCTGAACACAGGCAAAGTTATTGCCGAATGCTTTGAAACCAGAGGCATTGACTATAACGCCGTGCCTGCGGTGCTTGTCCGCTCACACGGTCCTTTCACCTGGGGCAAAGACGGCTTTGACGCCGCCAAAAATTCAGCCGTTCTCGAAGAAGTGGCAAAAATGGCATATTTGAGCAAAACAATGGATGCCGAGCCTGCCAACGAATTTCTTCAGCACAAGCATTATTTCAGAAAACACGGTGCCGGCGCATACTACGGCCAGAAATAATTTCTTGACACCAAAATAATTTCAGTATAGAATATAATTGATTTTATCGGTAAAACCGATTCGGGTAAAGGGTGATAATATGGCAAAATGTCCCAAATGCGGCGTTAAGCTGCACATATGGAATATTAAAGCGGAATGCCCCAAGTGCGGCGTCAACATCGCCAACTACGATTGGGAAAACCGCCTTGAGCAAGACGCAAAGGAAGCAGAAATTGCGTTTGCCAAAATGCGCGAAACTCTTAACAAATTCAAATATTCTTTTGTCGGCACAAAGCTCCGCATTGCGAGAATCCCCGTAAGCGTTCTTCCGCTGTTTTCATTTTTGCTTCCGCTCGGAGTAATCAACGTTTCACTTCCTTTTTACGGTGAAAAAATAACAGTCAATGCCATTTCGATTGTTATGAAAATCATAGGCGGTCTTGACATCGGCGGAATCTTCAAAGGTATGGGTTCGGAAATCGTCGGCGATTCCTTCAAAATGTTCGGTATTTCGCTGATTCTTCTTGTTCTGAGCGTGCTTTCACTGCTTGTGAGCCTTGTTTTTCTGCTCACAAACTTCAAAAACTTCAAGAGCAAGGGTCTGTTTGTAACAAACCTCATTGCAAGCGCAATGATGCTCGCAAGCTCGATAACGTTCGATAAGTTCTCTGACCTTGTTGCAAGCGGCTCCTTTGCTGCCCACTGGCAGAGCTCACCATCCTGGGGCGTTTACGTTTCGGCGGCTCTTTTCCTTGCATCGGCAATAATCAATCTTTGCGTTTCTCTCCAGAAGGTTGAGCTGCCTGCAAATGAAGTAAAGGCTGACGAAGCTGCGGCTGAAAAAGACGAAGAAGAAACAGTCAAGGCATAATTCAATAAAACAACAAGGCTTGCAGAGGTTAACACCAATGCAAGCCTTTTGCTATATTTTGCTTAGCTGTGTATCCGGATAATAGTGAAGCAGTATCTCCTGCCAGGTGAAGCCCTGCCTCGCCATATAGTCTGCACCGTATTGGCTCATACCAACCCCGTGGCCGTGGCCCTTACAGGTTACGGTCACTTTTTCGTCTGTGCAGTCAATCTCAAAACTGTTGCTTTTAAGCTCAAGCTCTTCTCTGATTTGCGCTCCGGTAAAGCTTTTTCCGCCGATAACCGCAGATGTTACGTAGCCGTTTTCGGTTTCCATATCTTCAACCAAATCCTTGCCGTCATCGCCGCTTACGCCGAGCTTTTGCGTGAATTCATCGGGCGTGAAGCTCACTGTGCTGATATAGTCGGGCGAAAGTTTATCTCCGTCACCGGGTACACTCTGCAGATAAGGATAATTCTCTCCCCACAGGCTTTCCGCACTTTGCGTCTGACCTGCGCTGATTGAATGGTAAACCGTCAGTGCCGCTTCTCCGTCATATGTGACCTGATACCCCATAACCTCATCAACAGCCGCCGCTATCCGCTGCTCGTTCTTTTCAAAATCTTCGCCCCAATTGTCAATCCTGGCCTGCCTTGACGCATAGCCCTGATGCGTCAGCGGACTGTCGCTCACAACGTTATCGGAGCTGTCCGCTATCCTTTTTGCATAGGTATAGCTCACCACCGCCTGTGCTTTGAGCGCTTCCTCATGGTAATCAGGCGGCATTTCAGCAGCAACGCAGCCAATGAGGTATTCCCGCATTTCAAGCTTTGTTGTTTGGCCTGTCAACGACGACATAACGCTGATATATTCCGTATCATCTTTGACTGCATGAGTGAGCACAGGCAGAGGCTCAGCCTGTGCAGCAGGTGTGTTTTCGCTTGATGTGCCGACTGCCGCAAGAGGGCACAAAAGCATTGCCGCCGCAAGCAAAGCCGCCATAACTGCATATTTGCGCATTGATTCATTCCTTCCTTCTTTGTGCGTATTAACAAATCTTATCCGTTTTGCGCTTTAAACATACGCCGTTTTGCATACTTGACTTTTATTAATATAAAGGTGTATAATACTTTTAATTATATAATATAATGGAGTAATAGCATTAAACTGAGAAAATAAGGAGGATACAACAATATGTATATCAACAATAATAACGTATCTGACTCCAACATTAAAGAATTATGCGAACAGATTCGCAAATATAACTATATCAACCCTGCAGATTTTGACCGTTTTAACGTTAAAAGAGGTCTTCGCAACTCTGACGGCACAGGCGTTATGGCAGGCATATCCCGAGTTTGCTCCGTTGGCGGTTATCTTATTGATGACGGTGAAAAAATCCCCTGCGAAGGTCACCTCTATTTCAGAGGCTATGATATGAGCGACATCGTGAATAACGTTATTGCCGATGACCGCTTCGGCTTTGAAGAGGTTATCTGGCTGCTGCTTTTCGGCTCACTGCCCACAAAAGACCAGCTTGATTATTTCTGCGATGTTCTTGCAAAATGCCGTGAGCTTCCCGACGATTTCATCGAGGATATGATTATGAAAGCTCCCTCGCCCGACGTTATGAACAAGCTTTCGCGCTCGGTGCTTGCTCTTTATTCTTATGACAAAAATCCCGACGACACGTCGCTTGAAAACGTTCTGCGCCAGTGCATCAACATCATCGCCCAGCTGCCTGCAATTATGGTTTATTCCTACCAGGTTAAGCGCAGACATTATTACCGCAAGAGTATGTATATCCACCCCACAAAGCCTCACCACAGAACGGCAGAAACAATCCTTAACTCAATAAGACCGGATAAGGCATTTACCGATGCGGAAGCAAAGCTGCTTGACACTTGCCTGATGGTTCACGCTGAACACGGCGGCGGCAACAACTCAACGTTTGCAACAAGAGTTCTCACCTCCAGCGGAACAGATACTTATGCGGCAATTGCGGCAGGCATCGGCTCGCTCAAAGGCCCCAAGCACGGCGGCGCAAATATGAAGGTTTCAGAAATGATAAGCCACTTCCACGAAGGCGTCAGCGACATAGCAGACGAAGGTCAGGTTGCCGATTTCCTGCGTAAGATTATCCGCAAAGAAGCAGGTGACGGCTCGGGTCTTGTTTACGGTATGGGCCACGCAGTTTACACACTCTCTGACCCCAGAGCAAAAATTCTCAAGGCTAAAGCAAGGGAATTCTCTGCAGGCACGGAGTTTGAAAAAGACTTTGCACTCCTTGACCTTATTGAAACCCTCACTCCCGAAATCTTCAAGGAAGTCAAGGGCGTTTCAAAAGCAATGTGTGCAAACGTTGACCTGTATTCCGGTCTTATCTATAAAATGCTTAACATTCCGTCCGACCTTTTCACCCCTCTTTTTGCAGTTGCAAGAGTTGTCGGCTGGTCTGCACACAGAATTGAAGAAATTCTCACAGGCGGCAAAATCATCCGCCCTGCATATAAGAATACAAACGATGTTCACCCCTATATTCCGCTTGATAAAAGATAAAAGAAGGTTGTTCTTGAAATGAAAAACAATGTTTTAAATAAAGGTTTCGGCATCGGCAATATCATTTTTATTGCCGCCCTTATTCTTGCTTTGCCGCTGAGAATTTATCAGTACGTCGGCGGTGTTATTGAGCCTGTAACAGGATTTTTTGCAAAAAATGACCTGAGTATTTATCTGCTTTACGGTATTCTGATTCTTGCAACACTTGCAGTGCTTATACTCGGATTTCTCAACCGCAAAAAGCTCAGCTATGAAACCTGTGCACAAAAAAATCCCGTTCTCGGCGCATCCTCTGCTTTAACGGCTTTGGGAATAATTCTTGACACCGCATTCAGCGTTGATATTACAGGTGCCGTCAAAAGCATTTCTTCAGGTGCTCAGGCTGCATCGCCTGAAGTTTCAACGGCTTACGTTATTATTTTTCAGGCTGTTTTTTCGCTTCTTGCCGCTCTCTTTTTTGCGGTGCTCTGCATAACCGCATTTATGGGCAAAACAATCGCTTCGGAATTCAGACTCCTCTCGCTTGCTCCCGTTTTGTGGTCAATGCTCAGAATGGTTTCCCGTTTTATGAGAACAATCAGCTTCACCCGTGTTTCGGAGCTTCTGCTTGAAATGTTTATGCTGGCATTTATGATAATGTTCTTTATGAACTTTGCTCAGTGTAACTCAAAGGTTAACGATAAGGGCTGCGCCTGGAAGATTGCTTCATACGGTCTGCCCACAGCTCTGCTCGCCCTTACCTGCTTTGTGCCCCGCATTATACTTGCCATTGCAGGCAACGGCGACACAATTTATACCGAATCAACCATTGAGGTTTCCGACCTTGCCGTTGCTCTTTTTGCAATTGCAACCGTCGTTACCAAGTTGACTGATAAAGCTCCCGAAGCAGAGGCGGTCAGCGAAGCGGCTGAAGAAACCATAAACGAAAAAACCGAGGAATAACCGATGTTTTTAAAAAATATGCTCCTGGCCGGCGAGCAGGTTATCATTCTTTATCTGATTGCCGCCGTTGGCTTTGTTGCCGATAAGGTCGGCTTCTTCCCCGAAAAAACGGCAAAAAACTGCACCGACCTTCTTTTTTATATAGTAACCCCTGCCGTAATAATCGAAAGCTTTCTCAATCTTGAATACAGCGCTGACACAATCAAGGGGCTTTTCATTGCGCTGGGCTGCGGCTTTTTGCTCCACGGTCTTTGCGTTGTTATTGCTCCGCTGCTTTTCAGGCGTTGCCCTGACAAGGATAAAGCTGCCATTTTCAGATATGCAAGCTGTTACGGCAACTGCGGCTATATGGGTCTGCCGCTTGCCGAAGCACTTTTCGGCGCAGAAGGCGTTTTCTATTGCTCCGCAATTGTTATATCTTTCCAGATATTCAGCTTCACCCACGGCATATACATCATAACCAAGGGTATGGAAGGTAAGCAGAAATTTGACCTCAAAAAGCTCATTCTCAATCCCGGCATCATCTCTGTTGTTATCGGAATGCCGCTTTTCCTGCTTGAGGTTAATATGCCGAGAATGATTCTTGCTCCTCTCGGCTATGTTGCGAGCCTTAACAGCCCTCTTGCAATGCTGATTTTCGGCACTTACATTGCCAACACCAGCTTTAAATCCATCTTCAAAGAGTGGCGTATTTACGGCGTGGCGGTAATCAAACTGCTTGTTACGCCTGCCATTCTTCTTGTGCTCTTTAAGCTTTTCGGTATCAGCGGCGTGCTCCTCGGCTCCGTTATGGTGCCTGCAAGCGCACCAAGCGCCAGCAACACCGCTCTGTTTGCTGCAAAATACGGCAGGGATACCGGTCTTGCTTCTCAGACGGTTGCGGTGGTCAGCTTTATCTCAATCATCACAATGCCCGTTATGATAGCCGTTTCACAGTTGCAATTATGATTAACACGAACTTCAAAAAAATATTGGACTCCGTTTCTCCTTTGTGGGGCATTTGCGATTACGGCAAAATCAAAGATAATCTTATTGAATGCAGAGCAAAGAGCAGGTTGCCCGAAAATGCAAAAACGGTTATCATCGCCTGCTTTCCCTATCTGCTTTCCGAAGAAAATTATATTAATTCCAATATATCAAAATACGCCGTGGTGACGGATTACCACGACGTTGCAATCGGCAGACTTCAAAAAGCCTGTGATGAGCTTAAAAAGCTTTATCCGCTTAACAGCTTTGCTCCGTTTGCGGATAATTCGCCCATACCCGAGGTCAGAGCGGCATTGCTTGCAGGTCTTGGCGTAAGGGGTGAAAACTCACTTTTAATCACAAAAGAATTCGGCTCCTACGTTTTTCTGGGCGAAATAGTTACCGATTTACCGCTTGATGCTGCAAATTCCGAAGTCAAATCCTGCTTCGGCTGCGGCAAATGCGCCGATGTCTGCCCCGCCAACGCAATAAACAAAAGCGGAGTTGACGGCGAAAAATGCCTGTCAGCAATCACTCAGAAAAAGGGTGAGCTTACTCAGGCTGAAAAAGAACTTATGAAAAGCTGCGGCTGCGTCTGGGGCTGCGATATCTGCCAGGATATCTGCCCGATGAACAAAAGTGTTTCAATTAGCACTGTGGCAGAATTTCTCGTAAACCCCATACCCGTGCTCACAAACGAAACTTCGCTTGACGGCAGAGCCTATGCCTGGCGCGGCAAGAAGGTTATTGAGCGCAACCTTACAATCATCAACCAAGGAGAAAACGGCGAATGAGCATATCGGATTTCAATCTGAATAATCCTCTTGAGGCCACGCTCAAGGCAATGCTTGCCTCGGGCCGCTTTCCGCACGCCGTTATTCTTGAAGGCGGCTCCGTTGCAGAAAGGCTGGCTCTTGCCAAAAAGCTTGCGGCGGCTCTTGTTTGCTCGGCAGGCAGAGCACAGGCTCCCTGCGGCATCTGCTCCCACTGCAAAAAAGCGGCGGCTGATTCTCACGCAGATATTCCGTTTTACACGGCGGAGGATAAGCCGAGAGCTTTTAAGGTTGACTACGTAAGAGATATCAGGAGTAACGCTTATATCATTCCCAACGAAGCAGACAAAAAGGTTTTCATTCTTGAAAATGCCCACACAATGGGCGTCGAGGGTCAGAACGCAATTCTCAAAATTCTTGAAGAGCCGCCCTCATATGTTAACTTTATTCTGCTCTGCTCATCAAAATCGGGCTTTTTGCCCACGATACTTTCAAGAGCAACGGTTTTCACCGTCGGCGAAGCAAAGGCGGAGCTTGATGATGAAATCAGAGCTTCGGCAGTTCAGGCGGCTCTGAACGTTGCGAAGGCTGCGGCAGCAACCGATGACTATGAGATAGTCAAGGCGGCGGCAGTTTTTGAGAAAGATGCAAAATTGCTTAAAGCCGCATTGCCTGTTATTCAGGAAGTTTTTGCTGCGGCAATGCGTGAAAAATATAACGCCCCCGACGGCGGCGACGAATTCGGGGCTATCCCCGGCGAGCTTGCTTTAAAGCTCAGCAGACGGGCGTTGACAGACCTTGTTGATGCCTGCGACAAACTGATGGCAAGCGTGCGAATGAACGCAAACCACAATCTGATGCTTACTGCGCTTTGCACAACCTTGCGCAAAGCCGTTTCAAAATAGAGTGACGAAATCCAAGGAGGTTTTTATGGCAGAAGTTATCGGTGTTCGCTTCAAAGAAGTGGGCAAAGTTTATTATTTTGACCCTGACGGTCAGACTCTTAAAAAAGGTGAAAAGGTTATTGTTGAAACAGTCCGTGGCATTGAGTGCGGCGAGGTTGCAATGGATAACAGAGAAATCAGCGACGAAGAAATCGTGAAGCCTCTCAAAAAGCTTATCCGCACAGCCACGCCCGAGGACCTGCAGACCGTTGCCGAAAACAAAAAGAAGGAACGTGAAGCGTTTGAGATTTGCCAAAAGAAAATCGCTAACCACGGTCTTGAGATGAAGCTTATTGACGTTGAATATACATTTGACAGCGGCAAAATTCTTTTCTATTTCACTGCTGACGGCAGGGTGGATTTCAGAGAGCTTGTCAAAGACCTCGCAGGCGTTTTCAGAACAAGAATCGAGCTTCGCCAGATTGGCGTGCGTGATGAATCCAAAATGCTCGGCGGTCTCGGCATTTGCGGCAGACCCTTCTGCTGCGGCAGCTTCCTCGGCGAATTCCAGCCTGTTTCAATCAAAATGGCAAAAGAACAGGGACTTTCGCTCAACCCCACCAAAATCAGCGGCGTTTGCGGCAGACTTATGTGCTGCCTCAAATATGAGCAGAACGCATATGAGCACCTGCTTAAAATCACACCCAAGCCCGGCGCAATTGTTGAAACTAACGAAGGTCCCGGCACTGTTACTGACTGCAGCCTGCTCACAGGTGCGCTGAAAGTTCAGCTTCATAACAACCCCGATGCGCCGCCCAAGCCCTTCAACCGCAAGGAAGTAAAAATTGTTCGTGATTCCAAAATCAGGGTTGACAAATCAGAAATTGAAGCTCTGAAAGATATTGAAGGCTGATTTCCTTAAAAAAGCTCTTGCATTTTTCAAATTATGTGATACAATGAATTTGAAATTATTATAAGGAGGAAGATCCCTATGGCATACATTATTGACGACGCTTGCATTTCATGCGGCGCTTGCGCAGCAGAATGCCCCGTTGAGGCTATTTCTGAAGGCGACGGCAAGTACGTTATCGACGCTGATGCTTGCATCGAATGCGGTGCTTGTGCAGACGCTTGCCCCGTTGAAGCTCCCAAGGCTGAATAATTGCAAAAAAACAAAGCCCATCCTCACGGATGGGTTTTTTGTTTTATATATACATTATTATATTACTCTGCCGTTTTCGATTCTTATTATCTTATCGGCATTTTCAACGGTTGATTGCCTGTGGGCAACAATAATAACCGCAGACTTCTCTGCAATGGCAGTCAGAGTTTGTTTGACCCCGATTTCGGTTTTTGTGTCAACATAAGCCGTTGCCTCGTCAAATATGACGTAAGGCGTATTATTGAGGAAAGCTCTTGCGAGCAGCACAAGCTGAACCTCGCCGTTTGAAATATTCTGCGGCGACGCACTGAAAACAGTGTTGTATCCGTCAGGCAGGCGTGAGATGAATTCATCTGCACCCGAAAGCTTTGCGGCAGCTTCTATTGACCGCATATCGGCGTTCTTTTTGCCGTATGCGATATTTTCTGCAATAGTTGTTTCAAACAGGGTTGCCTCCTGATTGATGACGGTGAATTTTCTGCGGTAGCTCTCAAGCTCAAAATCAGCAACATTTCTTCCGCCGCACAAAACCTCGCCCTCATCGGGGGCATAAAACCTGAGCATAAGCTTTATCAGCGTGCTCTTGCCTGCACCCGTATCGCCCGAAACAGAGGTTATTCCCCTGCAAGGCACGGTCAGGCTGATGTTATCCAATACTGCCTCGTTAGTGCCGGGGTAGGCAAAGCTAACGTTTCTGAACTCAATATCACCTGTTGCGGCGAGTTGCTCGCCGCTTCTTTTTTCTTCGTTTTCATCAAGAAAAGCAAACACATTCTGCGCCGCTTCGCCCATTGTGCGAACAATGTTTGCATAAGCAGATATCTGCGAAACAGGCTGATGAAGTCTGCGCACGTAGAGCACCGCAGTCATAAGCGTGCCTATGGTGAGGGTATCTTCCTTTATCATCAGTGCACCGATAACCGTAACCGCCGTTATGCAAATGCCGAGTGAAAGCTCACCCATACACGATGAAACCGCTGTGAGCACACGGGCTTTTTGAATTTTCTTGCCGTGGTGCGCATTAAGGTTGCTTATCATAATCAGATTATTTTCCATTTCGCCCGATTCCTGAACGGTTCTTAAGCCGCCGTAAAATTCGCTCAGGCGAGAATTGACGTTTGCGGCGGAAATCTGCTGACCTGCGGCGTATTCTTTTTCTTTTTTGCCTGTAAACCACGAGGCAAACAAACTTGCAACCAAAACGGCAACAGCAGAAAGACACAGCGTAACGTTGACGGTGAAAAGCATTGCCGTGACTGCAATTATCACAATTGCAGAGTTAACAACGTTTGCCAGAAACAGACCGAGGCTCTGATTGAGAGCATCAACGCTCTCCGTCATTGACGCAACAACGCCGCCGTGGCTGTGATTATCTGCATAAGAAGCAGGCAAGCGGTTGAATTTTTCAAACATTCTGCACCTTAGAGTGTGTGCATAGCCAGAGGTGATGCCGCTTATCACTACACCTTGAAGCAAGGATGCAACAACATTTGCCGCAAGCAAAGCCGCCGCCGTGCCGACCAACGGCATAATTCCGCCGATAACGTCAAGCGTTTTGCCTTTAAGAACTGTTTCAATTATTTTTGCAATATAAACGTCAATTATTTCGCCGAGTATTTTGGGCAGAAATGCGAATGCAGCGGCAGAAATTACCGTGACTGCCGCAAAGGCGGCAAACGCCTTGCCGTTGCCTTTCAGGTCAGCTGCAAGCTTTGAATATGTTTTTTTGCTCACCTTGCCGTGAGCCATTGTTGATGAGTCAAACCTCACTTTGAGAACGGAGCTGCTTTCAGTGCTCATTGCCGCTCACCTCCTGCTTCTGAAGCTCAACAAGCTCTCTGTAAAGCTCGCAGGTTTCAACAAGCTCCTTGTGCCTGCCTTCACCTGCAACGCCGTTTTGCGAGAGCACAACTATTTTATCGGCATTCATCACGCTGCTTATCCTTTGAGAAACAAGCAGCACTGCCGCATTTTTGCATTTTTGCGAAACGGCGCTCATTATCGCCGCTTCGGTTTCGGTATCAACCGCTGTGAGGCAATCATCAAAAACATAAACCTTGGCGTTTTTGGCAATTGCGCCTGCAACGGCAATGCGGCTTCTCTGACCGCCGCTGAAATTTTCACCTTTATTAATAAGGTATTTATCCAAATCCTTTTCCTCGGTTGCTATAAAACCGCACCTTGCTTTTTGCAGAGCATCAAGCATTATTTCAGGAGAATCGGGCGCACCGTGGAGCAAAAGATTTTCACGCAGAGTTTTTGAAAACAAAACGGGCTTGCTCTGTGCAAAAGAAATATTTCTGCGCAGGGCTTCAAGGTCATATTCTTCAATTTCTCTGCCGCCGATAATAACTTTGCCGCTTTCGGGGCAATCAAAACGGGTAATATAGCTCAGCAGCGTTGATTTGCCGCAGCCTGTTGTGCCCACAATTGCGGTTATTTCGCCGTAGTTTGCCGTGAAACTGACGGTGCCGTTTTTAAGGGCAACATCTTTAAATTCAACGCTCCATTCTTCGTTTTTATCGGGAATAACAGCACCAGAGCCGATGCTCACGGGAGTTGATGTTATTTCACTAACGTTCTTTACGGCAACCGCTGCACGCGGCGCAAGAACAATCATTGCGCCAAACATAATAAACGCAGAAACTGTAATGACCGAGTATTGCAGAAAAGCGACAACGTCGCCTACGCCTAGCGACGAAGCCAGAAGCTCCTCACCGCCTGCAACAACAAGCACCGCTGTTATCACGTTTGAAACAAGCGTAATAATGCTCATCGCTACGTAAACGGAGCGAAGCACGAAGCGTTCATTTATGCTAACAGCTGCCGATGCTTCTCTGACCTTTGCCGCTTCAAGTTTTTCAGCGCAGGCTGACCTGACTGTAAACAGCTGGGCAAGGTTATCCTTAAGACGCTTTACATATTTTTCAAACGCAGCCTGCAAAGCATCGAATTTTTTGACGGTTAAAAAATAAACCAACACAAGCACCGTTACAATTGCAAGCACGGTAATGAGCAGAAGCGAGCCAAAAACGGGGCTTTGCATAAACGAAAGCACTGCGCCGCCGACTGCAAGAATGGGTGCAAAGGCAAACACTCTGAAAAAGTAGCTGACCAGCATTCCGATATGCTCAATATCTCTCACCGCAACCTCTTCAAGGTGGTTTGGCGGAAACGTTTTAAGCTCCTTCGCCGTAAATGCGCTTGTGTGTTTAATGTAATCTGCGCGGATATCTCGCTGCACCTGCGATGAAATACTTGCGGAAATTCTGCCGGCAATAACCATACACGCTGTCTGCAGCGCAACAGACACCGCCATAAGCAGAGCGTATTTTGCAATGTATCGGCTCTGAACGGTTTCAACGTCAACACCTGCATCCTTATAAACAAACGGCATAAGCGTTGCTGCAGCCTGTGATTTAAGTGCCTGCTCCGTTTTGCTTGCAGCCTGCCAGTCATCGGTCAAATCTCCCGGCTTTATGCCTGTAACCTTAAGATAGGCACTGAGCACCGTCAAGCTTATGCCTCTGCCAAAGCTGCCGCTTTCAGCCGCATCCGGCTTTGTGCCGATTTGCTCGCCCGCAAAAATCAGGCCGCACAAAACCGCCGTTTCAAAAAGCTCCTTTGCTCTGCCTGTGTCGGCATCCTCTTTAAGGTAATAGCAATTGCGCAAAAGCTCAAACTCAACAGGCTGACCCTCCGGACAGCGATTATACCTCTTATACATTGAAGCAAACTCGGCGTATTCTTCGGCAGGCATAATTACCTCAAAAATCTCAAGCAGATTATTGCCGAAAACCTCGGGCGGCATATCGTCAATACCCTTTTGCTGAATGCCGACGCCAATAAGTCTGCCCATAAAAAACGGCATAGCAAGGCTGAATACTGCCTGAAAAACAAGAGTTATCAGGCAGCATATAGCAGCCGCTCTGTGCGGCAGCAGATATTTTTTAATCAGCTTCAAAACAATGCCCCTTTGTTGTCAATTATTCTGAATTATTATACATTATATGTATATCTATGTCAATCATCGGGGCGGTCTGACAATATTTTTTGGCAAAACCTTCTTTTGTTTTTATGAAAGTTTTTGAATTTTCGGTTTCATTTCTGCCGTTTTGTTATGCCATTTTGCCAAAATTACATCAGAAAATGAATTTTTTTGCTTTTGGGGTTGCATTTCGCAATGCATTGAGTTAAAATATTGTAAAATTCGGGTGATATATCTGTTTTGATATATCACAAGGGTATATTCACCACCGAAAAATCATAATTTTTTAGTAATTTTTCCGCTTTGCCTGAGCGCAAGAGCGTTCCTGTTATTGCGGCACAGAAGGAGTATATTTTTATGAGCTACGTTAAAAGAGTAATTGACGAAGTTGCCAAGAAAAATGCAAATGAACCCGAGTTTGTGCAGACTGTTACCGAGGTTCTCGAATCACTTGAACCCGTTATCAACCAGCACCCCGAATACGAAAAGTATTCGCTCCTTGAGAGAATGGTTGAGCCTGAAAGACAGATTTCTTTCAGAGTTACCTGGGTTGACGACGCAGGCAAAGTTAACGTTAACAGAGGCTACAGAGTTCAGTTCAACGGCGCTATCGGTCCTTACAAGGGCGGTCTCCGTTTCCACCCCTCAGTTTATATCGGCATCATGAAGTTCCTTGCGTTTGAGCAGACATTCAAAAACAGCCTTACAGGTCTCCCCATCGGCGGCGGCAAGGGCGGCAGCGTCTTTGACCCCAGAGGCAAGAGCGACGCTGAAATTATGCGCTTCTGCCAGGCATTTATGACAGAGCTTTACAGACACATCGGTCCCGACGTTGACGTTCCCGCAGGCGACATCGGCGTTGGCGGCAGAGAAATCGGTTACCTCTACGGCCAGTATAAGAGAATCAAGGGCGCATTTGAAAACGGCGTTCTCACCGGTAAGGGTATCCCCTACGGCGGTTCACTCATCAGACCCGAAGCAACAGGCTACGGCGCAACATACTATGCAGTTGAGCTTCTCAAGCATTTCGGCGAAGAAATCAAGGGCAAGACAGTTGCTCTTTCAGGCTTCGGCAACGTTGCCTGGGGCGCTGCAAAGAAGATTGCTGAACTCGGCGGCAAGGTTGTAACAATTTCAGGTCCCGACGGCTACGTTTACGATCCCGACGGTATCACAACAGATGAAAAGATTGAATATATGCTTGAAATGAGAGCATCAGGCAGAGACAAGGTTCAGGATTACGCAGATAAGTTCGGTGCAGAGTTCCACGCAGGCGAAAAGCCCTGGGGCGTTAAGGTTGACATTGCAATGCCCTGCGCAACTCAGAACGAAATCAATATGGCAGAAGCTGAAAAGCTTGTTGCAAACGGTGTTCCCTATTACATCGAAGTTGCAAATATGCCCACAACAAACGACGCTCTTGCTTACCTCAAGGCTAACTGCAAGGCTGTTGCTCCCTCAAAGGCAGTTAACGCAGGCGGCGTTGCCGTTTCAGCTCTTGAAATGAGCCAGAACTCAATGAGATACAGCTGGACAGCAGAAGAGGTTGACGCAAAGCTCAAGCAGATTATGAAGAATATCCATGACCAGTCCGCAAGCGCATCAGAAGCTTACGGTCTCGGCTATGACCTTGTTGCAGGCGCAAACATCGCAGGCTTCATCAAGGTTGCAGACGCAATGATGGCTCAGGGTCTTATCTAAATTAATAATGTAATGATTAAAGCGCATCGGCAAACACCGGTGCGCTTTTTGATTTGGGATATTAACGGGCGACCACACAGGGTCGCCCCTACGGTGTTAACTTTATAGGCTGCAGGGCATAATTTTCTCAAAATCAGAAAAAATTTAATAAAACTGATAACGCTTATCATTATTATCTTGACAAACGGTGAATTTTGGGTTATAATTGTGCCATACTATTACAGAACAGGAAAGGAGAATGAATATGGCTGATATGACCGCTCTTTTCAAGCTCGGCTACGGTCTGTATGTTGTCACCTCGAACGACGGCAAAAAAGATAACGGCTTCATCTGCAACACGGTTATGCAGTTAACAAACACCCCTGCAAGGGTCGGCGTTGCAATCAACAAGGCGAATTATTCGCACGACCTTATCAAAGAAAGCGGCATTATGAACGTCAACTGTCTGACCGAGGGCACGCCCTTTGCGGTTTTTCAGAATTACGGCTTCAGAAGCGGCAGAGATGCCGACAAATTTGAGGGCATCAACCCCAAGCGTTCCGCCAACGGTCTTGCCGTTCTTGAAGAAAACACAAACGCATATATTTCTCTTAAGGTTGAGCAGTATCTTGACCTTGGCAGCCACGGTATGTTTATCTGTGCAGTAACAGATGCAGAAGTTATCGGCGGCGGCGAAAGCGTGACATATGCTTATTACCACGCAAACATCAAGCCGAAGCCCCAAAAGCCCAAGAAAAAAGGCTTTGTGTGCAAAATATGCGGTTATTTCTATGAAGGCGATGAACTGCCCGAGGATTTCATCTGCCCCCTTTGCAAGCATCCTGCCTCGGATTTTGAACCCGTTGAAATTGAAATTGAAAATAAAAACACAAACATTACCAAGGAGGAAACAAATATGATTAAGTATAAGTGCAAGGTTTGCGGTGAAGTTTTCGAAACTCCCAAGGGTGCGGTTGCAATCTGCCCCAAGTGCGGCGTAAGCGGCGACAAGCTTGAAATCATTGCCGAGGCAAAGGCTTCAAAGTACGCAGGCACACAGACAGAAAAGAACCTTGAGGCTGCATTCGCAGGCGAATCACAGGCAAGAAACAAGTATACCTATTTTGCTTCAAAGGCAAAGAAGGAAGGCTTTGAGCAGATTGCCGCTCTTTTCCTCAAGACCGCTGACAACGAAAAAGAACACGCAAAAATGTGGTTCAAGGAGCTCAACGGCATCGGCAACACTGCAGAAAACCTTGTTGAAGCAGCAAACGGCGAAAACTACGAGTGGACTGATATGTATGCAGGTTTTGCAAAAACCGCAGACGAAGAAGGTTTCCACGAGCTTGCAGAAAAATTCCGTATGGTTGCCGCTATTGAAAAGACTCACGAAGAGCGTTACCGTGCACTTCTTCACAACGTTGAAACCGCTCAGGTATTTGAAAAGAGCGAGGTTAAAGTTTGGGAATGCCGTAACTGCGGTCATATTATCGTTGGCACTAAAGCTCCCGACGTGTGCCCTGTTTGCGACCATCCCAAGGCATATTTTGAACTCCACGCTGAAAATTATTAATTTTTCCAAAAGTCAAAATTACTGTTGCAAAACAGAATTCGGTGTGATATAATTATTAAAAATTGAACATTCTATATGACGTTTGCAGGAAATGCTGACGCAACCGAAGGAGTAACACTCTCAGGTATCCGCAAGGATGAGGACTGCAAACTGATAGAACTTTGGAGAAGCTCACCAAGGTGAATGTATTTGAACTTCATATGGTTTTGAAAGGCATCTTTTCACCACAGCGTCGTTAAAACTCTTTGAAATAGCCTCGTATTTCTGCAGTTTTTTGCCTTGCTGTGATAAAAATCTGCTCTTTCAAAACTGCAACGCACCGAAAAGGTCGCAGTTTTGATTCAGCGGAGTGTTTCTTTTCTGAAGGCATACTTTTGTATGGCGAAGAAAAAAACGCTGCGATGGATCGGAAATCCGACCTTTGCGGCATATTCAGTTCAAATGCATTCACCTTAAGTTGAGTGCCGAAGGTGCAAGCGCAAAAGCGTTAATCTCTCAGGCAAAAGGACAAAGGTTTTAACCCGATTTTTTCGGGCAGAAGGTGTTTTTTTGGCGGATTGCGTTTAACGGCGCAGTCCGCTTTTTGCTGTTTTACAGCACGGATTATAGAAGGATGAAGCAAAAGCCGCAGGGTAGCACCTGCGGCTTTTGCCTGTCGGTAAAGTCGCTGAAACATAAACGAATTATACGTAGGGGTTGGCGACCCGCCAACCCGACTGCATGGCAGGTTAATAAAAAACAATGAGCCTAATGCAAAACAAATATTTTCGTTTATTTGGCGTTTTTTCTCCCATCGGAGTACCTTTGTACGCCTGTACGAATTAAGGATACCGAAACAAAACGACCCACGCTGAAATACTTTCAAAATCATTATAAAATTTTGGGGGTATCCTTATGAACTTTATTAAATCTTGTGAATTCAACATTGATACAGCCTGCGTTGAAGTTAAACTTGCTGACGGCTCTATGGTATCAATCGACTGTATCGCCGTTGAAAACGAATATGCAAACAATATGTACGAAACATCAGAACTCGATTATCTCATCTACAACGAACCGATGAGTTATGTCAGATTATTGTTAAGCGGTAAGATGGAAGAATACTTGAAAAACAACACAGACTATACTCCGTTGTCAGATATGAGATAAAATGCTGAAAGCTCTCTTGCGATATGCAGGAGAGCTTTTTTGTATCAATTAAATGACGGAGGGTCAACTTTTGTTTCCGAAAACAGATTGTTGTTCGGTGAGGGTTCGGACATACTGAAATACATTTTAGCGGCTTTTGTTGTTCCGAAATCATGATTTGAGCCACTGTTCTGCACCTTGTTGAATGCTTCACGGAACATTGCGTTGTGTGCTTCTTCTCTGTTGAGCAGAAAATCAATTGTTTCTCTTACTTTCTTGTCGTTAATCTGTCGGTAGAGATATTCATAAACAACTTTTGCTCTCTGCTCCGATGCAATGTTTGAAAGAAGGTCTGCACACAAATCGCCCGTAACAGAAACATAATCACCCGTCCACGAATAACCCGAAGCATTAATAAGTCCGGGATTAAGTCCTGTGAGAACGTGTGTCTGAATTTCACCTGCAGGAACAGATTCGGCACATACATCGTGACCGTTCAGAAGATTGATTGTCTGCGCAACCATTTCCATATGACCGAGTTCTTCTGCGGCAATATCAAGGAACAAATCCTTGATTTCGGGGTCTTTGATTCGAAAACTCTGTGACATATACTGCATTGCAGCTTTAAGTTCACCGTTTGCACCGCCGAGCTGTTCCTGAAGAAGCGCCGCATACTGCGGATTAGGTTTTTCAACAGCAACGGGATGAAAAAGCATTTTTTCGTGTTTGAACATAAATTATCCTCCTTTAATTGCTTTTAGTATGCACAGATTCGCATAAAAATCGCCATACAAGCTGATTTAAACTTGTATGGCATATTCTTATTATAGTGTTTAACCGTTCAAATAACTTGATATATCTTCAACTCTGTTTATTGCTTTTTTATCTTTTGTAGCAGATAACTCATTGGTGTTAAAGCTACCAACCAAAGGATAAATCTTTGTAACATTGATATGATGAAGTATGGTGCAGGCAGTTTTATACGCATCTTCAGGATTACCGTCACCACCGCCGACAAGAATCACTGCACCTTTCTTTGGTTTAATTATTGGTGTCTGGTTACGGAAATGCTTTGCTGCAAAATATGTTTGGAATCTGCTGCAAACATCAAGGAGCTTCCCTGTAGGCTGTGAGAAATAAATTGGCGAAGCAATTACAACGTTATCACAATCGGCAATGTAATCATATATTTCAGTCATTTCATCTTTAATTGAACAACCATCATTGTTCCAACAATAACGGCAATCTACACAAGCAGAAATATCCGAATAATAAGCATCAACTATTTTATATTCGCCATTTAATTGCTCCGTTAGTTTGTTGATTAAACTGATAGTATCTCCGTTTTTACGAGGAGATCCGTTCAGAATAAGTGTTTTCATATAATCACCATTTCAAATTTCTCCAGCAACATCAATCTCATCTTCGGTTGGCGCCTCAAAAATTGAATTGAACTTGGTGGCGAGATTATCATCAACATAATAAGCGCTTGTTTCATTTGCAAACACTTCGTTGTTTCTCTTATGTAAGCGAGATTTCCATGTTTCATCGCTAATATCAATGTAATGAAGCGAGCATTCGATATTACGGGACTTATAAAATCCTTTTGCAGACTCTCGTTCTGCTTTTGTCCAGAAGCCCCAGTCGAGAACAACATTGATATTGTTCTCGATTAGTTCCAAAGATTTATTTAACAGATATTTCTCAGTTCTTTCTACATATTCATCGTGTTTATCACCACAATGCTGACCGAAAAGAGCAAGCGTGATTTCATCAACAGAAAGCAGTACAGCATTCTTTTCTTTACAAAGCTTTTGTGCGTATGTAGTTTTACCGCAACAGATTTTGCCGCAGATTAAAAAGACTTTTGCCATTTGTAACACCTTCTTTCATAGCTTACAATACATTTCCTGTGCTTTGGGGATAAACCCGAGTTTTTCATAGAGTTTAATTGCATCGGGATTATTTGCGAGAACGTCAAGGTTTATGAAATTGCAATTCCGTTCTTTTGCCCATTTCTTTGCGGCGTTCATTAAAGCTGTTCCGAAGCCTTTGCCACGATGAATTTTTGTGACGATTATGTCCATTATATAGCAATACTTTCCGGGATGCATAAATTCAAAATCGGGTCTTGTTTTAGCTTGAAGCAGGATAAAACCGACAACTATACCAGCGTTCTCATAAACAAGAATATCTGACTCTTCATTAGCAATTGTATTCTCAATAAACTCTGTGCTCTGGTTGCCCTCTTTTATAAAATCAGGAATCAGCTTTGCCATTTCTCTAAATTGCTCACAATATAATTCTGATATCGCAAGTATATCGTTATTAGTAGCTTTTCTTATCATAGTTGCACCTCTTTTGTGTACCAACTCGGCACGGGATTCTGCATATTGTCATACCATTCAAGCACTTCGTTTGCGAGGTTTTTCATAGTCTGAACTTCGCCTTCACCATACGGAATCGACCACGGCAGAGAAGTGATTGTGCCAAGGCTGATATACAACGCAAGAAGTTTCCAAAACTCCATAGGCACATCATTATCAAAATATCCGTTAACCATACCCGAAGCAAAAAGCGGAGAAGCTTGTGCACACCAGGTAATGCTTTTAAACTCTTCCCACGGGTCACCGAAATCGTAGCGGTCAAAGTCAATAATAACAACATTGCCGTTTTCAATTATCATATTGCCGATGTGATAATCACCGTGCTGAAACACCTGCGGTCTGCCTTTGAGCAGATAACGATTTGCGTTGATGAAGTCAATAAAAGCCTGACCGTTATCATATTTCAGCGGACACTCGTTATATTTTTTGATTCTTAAATCTGCCTTATCATTTATACGGATTTCCCAATCAGGTTGGTCTGAGGACGCAGGTATTGAATGAATTTTCTTCAGAATTCTGCCTGCTTCAAGACCGAGAGCATACTGTTCTGAATCTGCAAGATACGGTATAACTTCATTTGCATCCTTGCCGTCAATCCAAGTCTGCAAAATGTAAATACCCTCATCACATTCGCCGATTTCAAGTGACTTGCACATAGGAACACCGAGTTTTGCAACTTCTTGCTGCATACGAAACATATTCTCACGGTTCGCACTTTTGTCAAACGGAGTGACACGCAAAAGATATTTAGTTCCGTCAGCAGTTGTAACACAGTATTTCTTATCACACGACCAACCTTTGTTTATGGGTTCTTTTGATATGAATTCCATATGGCTTCACCTATGTTTAAATTTAGTTATTAATTCTCAAATCTCTGTAATATAAATCTTTCCTTACAGCAAAACCTTGTTTCTCCCAAAAGTTGTTTCCGAGAGTGTTTGTCTTAAACGCAACCAAAACAACCTTGTTTATACCTTCATTTCTGATCGCATCAACAGCAGTATTTACTAACTTTGTTCCTATTCCAATTCCTCTGTGTGAAACCGAAACGGCGGTATGATGAATAAAGCCTCTGTATCCGTCGTGACCTGCTAAAATAGCACCTACAATTTCACTGTTTTCAACAGCAACAAAACTTGTATTAGGATTTCTTTGAAGATACTTTGAAATGTTTTCTTTTGAATCGTCGGGATTTACACCTATACCATTTGAACTTGTCCATAGTTTTGCTATGGAATCGTAATCATTAGCTGTCATTACTCTGATTAGCATAATTGTCACCTATCTTTAATTACGTTTTGTCACTAACATCAATATTCAATATATTCTCGAACAAATCTTTCAAACTGCCATTCAGGACCGTCATATAAAACCTGAAGCAGAATTTCTTGCAACTGAGGTTTAGTTAATTTCTTTATATACTTTTGAATCATATCGTCAAGTTCTTCGTATCGCTTTTCTTCTTCCTCGTAATATGCTTCCAATTCTGCGATATATTGCTCTGCTTCTTCGGGGAATGCCGCAAAGAAAACCGCAACCATATGTTTGCAAACTCTTTTACCGTTTGCAAAAGGACAATCGCAAGTTGATGTTTTCGGCTTTGCAATATTAATGTGAACCTTATATGGCTTATCCTCCGAACCCTTAACAAATCCCTCAAATTCGTTATCGTTAATTTGATTATGTACCAATACTTTGTTTTGCGTGTAATATTCATATCCACGGTAAACAGACTGACCGCTTGCAACTGTAAGAATACTCATTGTTTTATCTCCTTGTCTATAACTAAATCACTACTCTTCTTCATAAACAATCGAATCTTCATCTGTTAGGGCATATGCTTTAAATTCACTGTATTGGGAAAGTTGTTCAAAATCATATTTACGTGAATCTGTATAATGACAAATCAAAACACCATCAAACAAACCCAAGCCCGAATAATCGGTTAAACCCACTATGTTTTCGACATGCGTTTCGTTGTCCAAACAAATCTCCATATCTTCTTCTATGATAGAAAGTTCGAATTTTATGGATTTCAGCCATTGTCCGTTGGGCTTCCGTTCCTCAAAGATATGGATTTCGGAGATCAGCGACTCCATAAGCTGTCGGCGTTCCTGTTCATCCATCACGGCGTACAGCTTATCAAAGTAAATCAATACTTTGTAGATGTTGTCGGCAGTCAGCTTTTCAGCTTCGATTGCCGTTTTCTTTGCTCTTGCCGCAATCAACAGACTCTTTGTATCTTCTATCTTATCATACATCTTGCAGAGCTTGTCGTCAAGGTCTGCTTTACGTTTTATATAGTGTCTGACATCGGGGTCAAGAGTATCAATTTGGATTTGACGGTATAGTGTTGACAAAGCTGTTTTCGTGGTTGAAGATTTCCTGTTCAATAGCAGAAAATGAAAAAGGGATCCTGTTTTCGGACGCTGAATGCCGTATGCGATTTAATTAAATCTGCGAATCACAAAATTTGTAATTTCCCAAAAGAGGTGGTTGATTTATTAAAATCCGAATCGTTTAAAACCCAAGTATTCATTTATTACAAGAGGTTGAAAAAATAATTTTTTATGGTATTATTTTATTACCGGGTTAATATTTAATGAGGTGTTATTATGAAACTTGAAACAAACATATTAAAATGGACAAGGGAGCCTGCAGACTACTCAATAGCTGCCGATAAAATTGAAATAACAACTGCTCCCAATACAGATTTATGGCAGAGAACATATTATCATTTCAGGAATGACAACGCGCCCGTGCTTCAGATGGAAACTGATGAAAAGTTTTTCTCTTTTATTGTCAGAACGGAATTTGAAACAAAACACCGATTTGACCAATGCGGTATTGTTATGTACCTTGACAGCGACAACTGGATAAAAGGATCGATTGAATATGAAAACGAGAAGTTTCAGCATCTTGGATCTGTTGTTACAAATAACGGTTATTCCGACTGGGCAACAACGGAAATTGATGCAGATATCAAATCAATGTGGTACAGATTCAGCCGCAGAGAAGACGATTATTGTATCGAGTGTTCCGACGACGGCATAACATTCAGACAGATGAGAGTTTGCCATATGTGGAACGGTGCCGGTACAATCAGATTCGGAATCTATGCATGCAGCCCGGAAAATTCTTCCTTCAAGGCAACTTTTACAAACATGGAAATTTCCGAATGCAAGTGGCTTGCCCACGACGGACAGCAGCCGGATGAAATTTAAAAAGTGAGATATTTTTATGAAAAACAAAAAATTCTTCTTGAGCAAAGCGCAGGATAATTACCCCAAGCTTTATTACAAAGACATAAAACCTGATATCACTGAAATTGCCGTTTCAACCGGTGACAGCATTCTGCTCGACCTCGGTGAACACGCAGTCGGACATTTTTCCTTTGCATTTGACAATGTCAATGATTTTATTGATGCGCCTGTACGATTAATCATCAAATTCGGTGAAGATATGAGGGAGATCGAAGATGATTTTTCTTTATATAAGGAAGGTCTCTCTAAAACGTGGTTGCAGGAAGAAATAATCAATCTTGATTATCCGCAAAAAACAATTCTGCCCAGAAGATACGCTTGCAGATATATAAAAATAACGACAGATAAAACCAACAAGCCTATTAAGTTATTTGACTTTTGTTTCCGTGCATCAACCAGTGCCGACATGTCCGTCCTTAAGCCTGCAGAAACAGCAGACGCTTTGTTGAGCAAAATTGACCTCGTTGCAACAAACACTCTTAAAGAATGCATGCAGTCTTTTTTTGAAGACGGACCCAAGCGTGACCGCCGTCTCTGGACAGGTGACCTCAGGCTCGAAGCTCTGACGAATTACTATACATTCCAAAACCTTGAAATCACCAGAAGATGTTTATATCTTTTTGCTGCCGGCGACTGCGATAAGCTCGGCTTTCTGCCTTCATATATTTATGAAACACCGTATTATTTCTCGGGTTCAGCACATATTGCGGACTATGCGCTTTTGTTTGTTGTGACCGTTTGTGATTACTATAAGCATACCGGTGATACAGATGTTGTCAATGACCTTATAAGCATCTGCAAATCACAGCTCGAAAGCTTCAGAAACACACTCGACGAAAATCTGATTGTAACCCGTCAGGAAGGCTGGTTTGCTTTTATCGACTGGTGTCCGGGTCTTGAAAATCTGACTGCGTTGCAGGGCGTGTACCTCTATACGCTTGAACATTTTTCGGAACTGTTAAAATCAATCGGTGATGAAGAACATGAAAAATATTCAATTCACCTTTCCGAAGTACGTAACGCCTGCAAAAAACATCTTTATGATGAAAACAAACACGCCTTTATCAATAAACTTGATAAAGGTCAGTTCAGCGTTCATTCTCAGGTGTGGATGATATTGGGCGGAGTTATTGACGGAGAAGAAGCGAAAAAGCTTCTTGTTTCCTGCCTTGACAACAAAAACGCAAAACAGCCTGTTACCCCTTATATGCGCCACTATGTAACAGAGGCTTTGTTTAAGCTGAACATGAGGAATAAAGCGGTTCAATACATAAAAACCTTTTGGGGCGGCATGCTTGAACACGGAGCAGATACCTTCTGGGAGGCTTATATCCCTGAAGACCTTGATTTTTCACCATACGATAACAGAACAATAAACAGCCTTTGCCATGCATGGAGCTGCACACCTTCATATTTTATCCGCAAGTACGGATTATGATTTTCAAAACACCAGATATAAATGCAGATTGAATATCTTATAAAGAAAGCCGGTTCATCACTCGGATGACCGGCTTTGTTTAATATTTAACGGAAATTATAATAACCGAACACAAGCAGACCCACCATTAAGATATGGAAGAAGGGAAGAACGGTTATGTCTCCGCCGAAGGAAACAAGAAACTCCTTGACGGATTTTGAATTTCTGTAGTTTTCTGATACTCTGCTGGGTCGGTAGAAATAAACAAGGTCAAAGAGAATATAGCCTACACAGTAGAAAATCCAGGTTTCCCAAAGAGTGTAGCCTCTCAGAATCTGACCTGCAAGTATTACGGCACCCAGCAGAATCAGGAATATACGTATAAGCTTTATATTTTTAAAATCCCAATAGCGTTCAAGACCGTCGTGCTGAGCAATTACATAATACATAGTAAAGCAACAAATGATTGATGCCATGGTTGTTGAACCGAGCATAACGAGAGCAAGAGGACCTACCATGTAGCAGGGGCGCTCAAGCACCTCAACTATGTTCATATCAACCTCACCGAAGGCGCGGGTAATTTTGTTGCCGTTTCTGCGGTAAGGAATGATGAAGAGGAATATTGTGAGAATAATCAGAGCGCAGAATACCCACGAAAGAACTGTGTCAACCTTTTCGGGGAGCATGTACCAGAGCTTGCCCGCTGCTTCGGCCTGTTCAAGATTCTTTGCTGCAAGAGGCCAGCCGAGAACAAAAGCGCCTGCGATACCGAGACCGTTAAAGCAGCCCTGAGTGAATTCCATGATTTTCCAGCCGTCAACAATCTTGAGCTTTTCCCATTTGCCAAAAAGCATTTTGCCGTTTTTGAGAGGATGAAGCTCTTTGTCATAGAAGGTAATGGCGATAACCCAACCGATTGAGCCGGCAAGAGCGCCGCCAACCCACATAATAATCGTGAAAATATCCCTTCTTATCGCTGCCATAACAAGCACGCCCGCAACTATCACAAGATTGCGTCCCCATTCCTCACGGCTGTCCTTCGAAAAACAGACCTTGGGCATTTTTCCGTGTTCGGGGTCATAGGGAGTGTTGAAAATGCGGTATCCGATTTCCTGAACCAACGGAACAAGCGCAAAGAAGATAACGAAATCATACCATTTATAAACAACACCGCTCATAGCTGAGAAGCTCATACCGAGAAAAGCCGAGCCCAGACCGCTCCAGATGGAGCCTTTGAAAGCGAGGGCAAGATAACCGAGAGGCGGATTGTAGCGAGGACTATTGTGGGTGAGAACAAGACTCATTGTTGAGCCATAAGGCTCCATACCGCCGTAGAAATAGCCGAGCGCGCAGGCTGCAGCAAACAGATAAACATTATCCATCAGAAGCTCTGAGCCTGTGTACCAGACACAAAGAATACCCATGAATGCACCGGGAAGCATAGCGCCTTTTTCTCCGCCGATTGCAGAGCCGCGAATACCCCAGCCAAAGCACATGGTTATCATGCTTATAGCCAAAAATGCAAAAATGTTCTGAGTTTCCATATGCAATACCCTTTCTTAATTTTAATTCTTTTCTACACGAACAACCGCATAGCCGATTTTCTTTCGTCCGCAGGTATATACCATATGGAGAAGATTTCCCTCTGCTACAATTGAGGGATAAGAAAATTCAACTGCGGGTTGAGTTTCAAGATCGATGCGGACGGGGTACGTTGCGCCGTTATCCTCTGAAAGGAAGAGGCAGAGAGGCGTTCTGTCACCCCAGTTTTCGCTTACGGGATTACAAATAAGACCAAGAACTCCGCAATCGGTCATCGCGGCACCGATGCCGCTGTTGTTGTTGGGCATATCGGTGGGTCTTGCTACTGACCATGTGCGTCCGAAATCGGATGATTCGCTGCGGTAAACCCAATTAAGATTTGTGCGTGCGAGCATATAAACTCTGCCGTCGTGTGATTGGTCCTCCCAAACCGCAGGCTGAATAAGACCTTCGCCTTCATTGGGAAGCTCTTCTTTGCGGTTGCATATTGTGCCATCGGGCAGTTCAAATGCAACGGGTGCGGAAAGCTTCCAGGTTTCGCCGTTGTCTTCGCTGTAATCCGTCCAGGATTCCCAGCGGTCGGCCAAATCTTCGGTTGAACCGGGAGCGAGAAGCGCACCGTTTGAAAGCCTTATCATCTGATTTTTAACCGGACCTCTGCCGCCAATATCGCCGGGAACGAGCTCTGTCGGAGCCGACCAGGTTTTACCGCCGTCGGCAGAAACGGTTTTCATTGAGTACCAATGGCCCTCATCAATACCGCTTTTATAAATAAGCGTGAGAACACCGTTCTCAGCAAAAAGAGTCGGGTTCCAGTCTGCTTCGCCGTCATCGGGAGTAACGGGAACAGGAACACTCCATTCGCCGTCACGGCGTGCAAACCATATGCGCACATTGGGATTTTTTTCTTTTATGCCGCCAAACCAGGCAGCTGTGGGCTTGCCGTCGCAGATAGCAACCGTTGCTGCATGGCATTCCCCTGTTTCTTCGTTGATTCCTTCGGTTGCAAGGTATTCCTGATATAAAAGTTCAGCTCTAATCATTTATCAATGTCTCCCATTCAGAAATTATGGTATCTGCTACAAATCGGTTTTCTTCCTCACCGAGATTATAATAATAAAGTATATGTATTTCATTATTAAAGAAAGCTATTCTGGGATAGCCGATATCTGTGTTGACCGCATCTGTTCGCAGCGCAACAGGCTCTGACCAACTTTTGCCGTCACGGGTGGTAGTAACAAAAAGTCCCCGGGGATCCTGTCTGCGAAAAAAAGCAAGAACGACGGTTCCGTCAGGCAACGAACAAAGTGCGGGAGGACTTCCGCCGCTCATATCTTCATCTATGAAGGCAAGCTTTGTTTCATAATTCCACGTTTTTCCTTCATCGACGCTCAGATAAACATCGAGCTGTGTGAAACCCGGTTCGTTTTCGCTGGCATAGCGTGCAATTCCGAGAAGTGAACCGTCGAGAAGCCTTGCAAGAGCAGGCATGATGCGGAAATCACCCTTGGGAGGGTCTTCACCCATCATACCGAGCATTTCCCATTTGCCGTCAAAGGTAAGCTTTGCAGCGAAAGCGTTGCCCTCCAAACCGTCAGCCTTGACACCTGTCATAGCAAGAAGATAATAGCCGTCACAAACGAGATAATCCGTTCTTGCGCTGACACCTACAAGACCGAAACCGGGAATACGGAAAGGACCTTCCCAGCTTTTACCTGCGTTATTTGTAACCATAAGCTGAGTGAACACGTTACCGTCCCAGCCCGAAGGCATGAGATATAAACCGCTTTCAGGTTTCAGTAAGTCGGGCGGCAAATCGGGAAGAGGGGTTTTGTTTTCATAATCAATCGCCGGAATTTCGGGATATTCATGATTCCATCCCGTTTGGGGGCAAAATCTTGCGAACATTCTTATTGTAGGTTTTGTTCTGTCAAGCGCATGAACATCGGGGCCGTTGTAGTGGTGTATACCCTTTTCAAAGCCAACAAGCAATTCATCGTTAAATTTCCAGATACCGTGGTTTGCAGGCCAGCCGAAAAAGTCGGTTTTGCCGATAGCCACGGTGTTATGTGTAACTTTCATATTTTTCACCTGTATGAAATAAAAATCATCTGAATATTTAAAAGACCCCGAATGAAATTTTTCCTTATTTCATTCGGGGAGGGTCGGACAATCAGCAACCGTGACGTTCTTTATAAATACGGATAACCTCCTGAAGATCTTCCTCTGTATCTACGCTGACAGCTTTGTAATGAGCCGGTGCGGGAACGATTTTGATTTTATATCCGTGTTCAAGAACCTTAAGCTGTTCGAGGGACTCTGCCTCTGAAAGAGGTGTGGGTGCAAGCTTGGTATATGCATTAAGAAAATCGTGTGTATATGCATAAATGCCGATATGCTCAAAATATCTTGCTTCTTCCTCGTGACGGGGATACGGAATAGGTGAACGCGAGAAATAAATTGCATTTCCGTTTACATCGCTGACAACCTTGACTACGGTGTTGTTGAGAATATAGTTTTCATCCCCCGTAATCTCCAGGCTACCTGTTGCCATAACGCATTCGGGGCTGTTAATCAGAGCAGACCCGATATCATCAATTATTTCGGGGGGAACAAGAGGCTCGTCGCCTTGAATATTGATGACATAATCACAGTCATAATTGCTTGCAGCCTCTGCAACTCTGTCGGAACCCGTGGGATGATTAACGCTTGTCATAACAGCTTCGCCGCCAAATGCGATAACAGCATCATACACACGCTGATCGTCTGTTGCAACAACAACCTTGCTGAGAATCTTCGATTTGCTTGCGTTTTCATAAACATGCTGGATCATGGGTTTTCCGCATATATCTTTAAGAGGCTTGCCGGGCAAACGGGAAGAACCGTAGCGTGCGGGAATAACGCCTAAAACTTTAGCACTCATATCTATAATCTCCTTTTTATGGATTAAAAACTATATTTGTCACGAAGGGCATTGCGCATTTTGTTGAGTGAGAACGGCTTGATTTCATCGCAGATACGCTCACGCATTGCTTTGCCTTCGTCTGTGTTCTGGGGAGCTGAAGTGAAATCAAGCGTCACGCCCAGTTCGTTGCAGATACGGTCAACAAAAATCGGCCAGAGCTCACCGATATCGCCGATAACGGGGATGCTGTTTTCAAGACGGGTGAAGGCTGACATTTCCATACGGAAGGGGATTTTTGTAAGCTTGGTCTTGGGAAGGCCCTCGTTGATTGCCTTCTGAATAAGCTCACTCTGTTTATTGAGATCCCACGAACGCTTGAGATTTTCGTCAAGGTCAAAGCGGATGAGAGTTTTATCCTTGAGGCTGTAGGTGGGCAGACCGTTCATTGCAGCCCAGATTCCGTGGCCTGTGTATGTTTCAAAAGGACCGTCGTGGATTTCCTGAGTAAGAGCAACTGCGGATTCAATAATAACATCGGCTTCCGAAAGCATTTTTGCAATACGCTTGCAACGCTGGCTTACGGGAATGCTGTCAGAAATGCAAAGACCAACCTGTCCGCCGCCGATAAGCTGAGGAACGCTTACAAGAACAGGTACGCCCTTGATTGCGCCTGCGCCGATCATAGTGTTCGGGTCAGCGCCGAGACCCGCAACATACTCAAAGCTTTCGCCGAGTGTCTGCGCCGCAACCATAACCTCTGTGGAAACCGTTTCATTGAAGTAACCTACAGGATAAGCCATATTACCTGCAGCCTTGATGATAACCTTGCCTTCTGCCTTTTCGCAGATTGAAACGAGTTCTTCATCAAGAGGCAGCTCAGAACGGATGCGTGCCCATTCCTCTTTGCTGAGCTGGGTAAGTTCATAGATGTTGCCGCGGCAACGGATGTTTTCGGGACATTTGTCGCCGAGAATATCTGCATTGAAACGCTTGACTCTGTCAAGTGTACCGCCCATTTCATGAGAGATAACTGCAGAGCTTGTCGTTACGCCGTCGATAAGACCTGCGTGGATAAGTGCGGCAATCAGAGTTGTGACACCCTCGTGAAGGTTGGGACCGCTGCCTATAACAGCCGCAACCTTACCGCCGCGCTTTTTGACTTCAATAACTTTTTCAATTGCTGTATTTAAAAATTCTTTTGTTTCATCGGGAAGTGACTGATAAAGCTGTTCAACCAGAGCCGGTGATGCCATAATTATTTCTCCTGTCCAAATTTAATTATATAGAACATTTTTATAAGAGTTTCTTGCCGAAGCAAGCGTCATCGTGGTCGAGAAACAGAAGCTCAAAGCCGTATTTCTTATAGAAATTGACAGCTTTTTCATTTCTCGGTCCGCAGGTAAGACAGACGCCGTGAATTCCTTTTTTTGCCAGATGGTCACATAAAGCTTCAACCATTTTGCCGCCCATACCCATTCTCTGATATTCGGGAAGAATATCGATATGAAGGTGAGCAGGATACTCGTTCTTGAACTTTTCCTGACAATTGTACGCCGTGGAAGCCCACTCATATCTGTCCTCACCAAAAGTGTTTGAACGGGGAAGATAGTCCCTGTCGTAAATCTCTTTGAATCTGTCGAAATTTTCAGCGCAGATTATATATCCGACTGCCCTGCCGTTATCATCAAGAACAAAGCAATTTTCAGGCTCGTGTTCAATATAATAATTGCAGAAAGTGTTATGATAAAACTGCCCCGTCAAAAAATCCGGCACTTCTTCGGGACCCTCGCTGTTGTGATTTACAAACTGCACATCAGCGCGGTCTTTTTCTTCATATTTCCTGATGAATACCATTACAACTCACCACCCTCAATCCGGTATAAATTTACATTATCATAGAAAATTAAAAAAGGCAAGAAAATAATGCTTGAAATTTAAAAAATTTTGTGTATAGTAAAGATATATAGTTTTTTGGGGATATTGATATGAAATTTAAGGACAGTTTCACAAAAACAGCAGTAAAAACCCTGACGGATGTCATTCTTTCAACCATTCCGAAAAAATGCTTTACAACTCAGGAAAATTCAAATAAATTCATGCTCACAGGTGACGAGAAATTCTCGTACGTTCCCGGCAAAAAATGGACCTGCGGTTTCGGTAAAGCATCATTTACCCCTGACGATTATGACAGCAAAACATATTATATCGCAGGCTATGATTCAAACAACCCCGTAAAGGGGGTGCTGGATAATCTGTACGCAAGAGCTGTTTATCTTGATGATAACAGGGGTGACGGCGGCGTTGTTTTCTGCGCACTTGATTGCGTCGGCATGAGCAGAAAGGATATAAACGATATTAGAAAGCTTGCACTTGAAAGCGGAAAACTCGGCAAAGTTAAATCAATCAACATTTCTTCAACCCACACACACGCAGGAATTGATACCCAGGGTCTTTGGGGCGAAAAGATTTATAAAAGCGGCAAAGACGAGTCTTTTATGAACAGTCTTAAAAAAACGGCGGTGCAGGCAGTTATTTCGGCTTTTGAGAACAGAAAAGACGGCAGGTTTTTTATGGGGCATACTGTTGTTGAAGATATGCAGGCAGATGTCAGAACACCCGAAACCTACGACAAAAATCTCACCAGATTCCGTTTTTCGCCCAATGATAAAACGGGTGACATTTACATAGTGAATTTTGCTTCGCATGCAGAACTTCTGGGAACAACATCGCTTGTCAGTGCTGATTTTCCTGCTTACCTCATCAAAGAAATTGAGGAAAAAGCGTCCGGCGCAGATGCCGTTTTCTTCAACGGCGCCATAGGCGGTATGATTTCCGCAAAAGAAATAAAGAAGGTATACAGAGATTCGATTGACTGCGAAGCATATATGAAGGACTTTGGCAAGCAATTGGGTGAAATCGCTCTTTCCGTAAGCAATGAAACGGAGCTGATGCCCATTCTCAATATAAAATCCAAAGGTATCGCCGTTCCCGGTGACAATACGGTGCTTATTCTTGCAAGATATCTTAAGGTTCTCAATAATGATATCGGAAGAACAAAAAAGAAAAGCAAGGTCTGCATTTATTCGGAAGTAGGATATCTGGAATTGGGTGATAAGGATGTTGCCGCATTCCTTATTCCCGGCGAACTCTTCCCCGAGCTTTACAACGGAGAATTTCTTTCGGAAAAAGACAGCGCAAACCACAGACCGTCAGATTACCCAAAAGTGCTTTCCGATATGACGGACTGCAAACACAAGTTTGTTATCGGTCTTTGCAACGATGAACTCGGCTATATTCTTGCGGAAAACGATTTTCTGCTGAATGAAGCCCTGCCTTATATCAACAAGGCAACCGACGATATGGACAGAGACCACTATGAGGAAACAAACTCAACAGGTCCGGCAACAGGAAAAATCATTCTCGATGAAACTGAAGACCTGATTGAATCTGCAAAATAACCGAAAAATTTATATGTAAGGAGATGCAAAAATGAAAAAGCTTTCACGCTCAGTCATCGCATTGTTTCTTGTATTCACAATGGTTTTTACGGTAAATGCATCAGCATCTTTCGGATTTGGTGAAAACAAAAATCCCATCCATGCCGTAACAAACATTCTCGGCGGTATTATTGACGGGGTTATCGGTTTTCTCGGAATTCTGACTCCTACGCCCGATTATCCGACGGTAGAGGAGTATTTTGCAGGCGAAAGCAAAAATTTCTATGAGGGAACCGAAAATTTCATCGACACTCCCGCTGACGGAGCAAAATGGTCGCTCGGCTTTGGCAAGGAAAGCCTTGTTCCCGATAATCTTCTTGACGGAAGCAAGGAATACTACACCGGCGGATACTTTACTCAGAAGGTAAACGGAGTTTTTGATGACCAGAAGGCGGTTGCGATTGCACTTAACGACGGCTCGGGCAGAGGCACAACCGTTTTTGCTTCAATCGACGGCATCGGTGTTGCAAACAGCGATATTCGTGCAATCAGAGCTGCAGTTGAAGAAAAGCTTGAGAAAAGCAATATAAAAAACGATATCAATGCTATCAATATAAATGCAACGCATTGCCACACGGTTATTGATACACAGGGCATAGGGCTTGATTTGTTGCTTAAAATTCTCAAGAGCTTTTTCGGCGGGGCAGACAGGTCGATTGATCACGAATTTCTTGAAATAATGATTGACCGCACAGCAGATGCAATTGTTGAGGCGTATAAGAATATGGAAACGGGATCGCTCTATTATTTTGAAACAGCAGGCATGGGCAAAGACGAGCAAAACGGTCTTTATTCCGAAGACGATTATCCGTATCTTGTCAACAAAAGATATTATACGGAAGGCTATCAGCATTTCTTTGCCTGCTTCAAGTTTGTTCCCGACAATAAAGAGTCTGCAGGAACGATTTTTACAAACATAGGTGCACACCCGACTATTGTTGATGAAACCACAAAGCTTCTTTCCGCAGATTTTCCCGCTTTTATGGAAGAAAAAATCAATGAAGCAGGTATGAATTTTATGTTTATCCAGGGTGCACAGGCACCTGTTTCCGTTAATAAATGGGCAGATGTTCCTGCATCAACCGTTGGTGAGGTTGATGCAAAAATCGTCGTTAACCCCACTGCGGAAGAATACAAGACGGCTATTCTTTACGGATATGAATATGCAAGACTTATATTGGAAGCCCAGAATAATGTAAAAGAAATTGAGCCTGTTCTTAATGTAAAAATGACAGAATATGCAATAAAGCTTGAAAAAGGTCTTTTCGGATACGGCGCCACCGAAGGGTTTATCGGCACAACAACGGTTGAAGATTCTTCAAGCAAAACGGGCTATTCGATTATTACGGAAGCAGGTTATATAGAAATAGGCAAGGATATTGTTCTGCTTACGGCACCGGGCGAGATTGTTCCTCAGCTTATTTACGGCAATGTTGTTTCCGCAGAAGAATCCTACAAAGGGACAGAGTGGACTCTTGAACCGACTGCAAATCTTGTTCCTGAGGGCAAAACTGTTCTTGTTATGGGTCTTTGCAACGACGCAACAGGCTATATTCTTCCCGATAACGACTACGCACACTTCATCACCGATGTAATCTGGGACACAGACGGCGCAGATAAAATTTTCGGAACCTATCACAGACATTACGAGGAGCTGCTTTCGGCAGGAAGCACAGCCGGTTCTGAAACCGTTACTGTTCTCAACGAGCTTGTGAAAAGTGAAAACCCTTAAACAAATAATCAGGGCTGTCGGTTCTTAATTGTATCGGACCGACAGCTTTTTTAAAATAACAGGAGGACTTTTTATGACCAAGGAAACCGCCGCAAAAAAAGCCAAAGAGCTTGTTGCGAAAATGACGGTTGAGGAAAAACTTTCTCAGCTTTTATATAATGCTCCTGCAATCGAGAGGCTCGGCATCAGAGCGTATAATTGGTGGAACGAAAGCTCGCACGGTATTCACGGAGCAGGCACAACCACTGTTTTTCCCCATGCAATAGCAATGGCTTCAACCTTTGATCCCGAACTTGTGGGCAAGGTTGCCGATGTTATTTCGACAGAAGGCAGAGCAAAATACAACATGCATCTCAGATACGGTGATCATGATATTTTTAAGGGCATAACCTTCTGGGCGCCGAATATCAACATTTTTCGCGATCCCCGTTGGGGCAGAGGTCAGGAAACCTTTGGCGAAGACCCGTTTCTCACCTCGGAACTCGGCGTTTCCTATATCAATGGGATTCAGGGCAACGGCGAATTTCTGAAAGCGGCAGCCTGTTCAAAGCATTTTGCCGTTCATTCGGGTCCTGAAAAAACAAGACACGGGTTCAATGCAGTTGTCGATATGCATGATATGTGGGAAACTTATCTTCCCGCATTCGAAAAAACAGTCAGCTCGGGTGTTTCAGGTGTTATGGGCGCATATAACCGTCTGAACGGCGAACCCTGCTGTGCCCATTCTTATCTCATATCGCAGATACTCCGAGAACAATGGGGTTTTGACGGCTATGTTGTTTCCGACTGCGGTGCACTCAAGGACATCTATAAATTCCATAAATTTGTCGAAACAAGGGCAGAGGCTGCGGCTGTTGCTCTTAAAAGCACATGCGACCTTAACTGCGGCGACACCTACGACGCTCTGGTTGATGCATATGAGCAGGATTTAATCAGCGAAGAAGATATAACCATGGCGGCGGAAAGACTTTTTACAATCCGTTACCGTCTGGGTGAATTTGAAGAAATAAGACCATATTCGGATATCGGATTTGACAAGCTTGACAGCCAGGAGCACAAGGCACTCAACCGGAAAACGGCAGAGCAATGCATTGTTCTTCTTGAAAACAAGGATAATTTCCTTCCTCTTGATAAAACCACAAAAAAAAGAATTTCCGTTGTCGGGCCGAATTCCCTTTCCTTTACCGCACTTGAAGGCAACTACAACGGCTATGCCTCTGAATATGTGACCGTTGCAGACGGTATACGCAGAATATTCAGGAATGCTGCAATCACAGTTGAAAGGGGCTGCAATTATTGCGACGAAAGCCTTAACCATTGGAGCGGTTTTCAGAATATGATAAGCGACGGTGTTGCAGCGGCTGCCGAAGCGGATATAACAATTCTTGCGCTCGGTCTTGACCGTTCTGTCGAAGGCGAGGACACGGGATTCGATGATGATTATACGTCAAGCGGCGATAAGCGCACGCTCTGTCTTCCTGCAACTCAGCAGAAGCTCGCGGAGGCAGTCTGCAGTGTTTGCGAAAATGTTGTCGTTGTTCTTCTCTGCGGAAGTTCAATTGATGTGGGCGAAAAGGTGAGAAACCATGCAAAAGCCGTTATTCACGCATGGTATCCCGGTTCAATGGGAGGTCTTGCACTGGCAAATATCCTTGCAGGTGATGCCAATCCCTCGGCAAAGCTTCCCGTCACAATTTACAAGGGTGACCACGATATTCCCGATTTTGAAGATTACAGCATGAAGGGCAGAACCTACAGATATATTGACGGCGATGCACTTTATCCTTTCGGCTTCGGTCTTTCTTACACAAAATTCGCCTATGAAAATGCAAGGCTTGTTTTTTCAGACGATGAAAAAATAACGGTGAAAACGGATGTCAGAAACATCGGTGATAAAGACGGAAAGGAAATCGTTCAGGTTTACGCATCCTACACCGACAGCAGATTTGCAACGCCTCATTATCAGCTCTGTGCGGTAAAATCCGTTGTGCTTGAAAAAGGCGGAAAAGCAGAAATCACCCTTGATGTTGACCGTTATTGGATAAAAGCCGTCAATGAAAAGGGTGAAAGAGTTGAACCCGACGGCAGAATCACTCTTTTTATCGGCGGGCATCAGCCTGATGCCGTAAGCAACAGTCTGCTTGGGTATTCGTGCCTTGAAATCGAGCTGCAGAGCAACGGCGGAAAGGGTTGAAAATGGCTAAGAAGTTTTTTGATTATATTATCCACGGAGGCGACTATAATCCTGACCAATGGATAAGAACACCCGAAATATGGGATGAGGATATGCGTCTGATGAAGCTGGCTCATATCAACAGCGCAACGGTCGGCGTATTTTCATGGGCAGCACTTGAACCTGAAGAAGGCGTTTATAATTTTGAATGGCTTGATACTGTCCTTGATAAGATGCATCAGAACGGTATTGCTGCAATCCTTGCCACTCCGTCGGGTGCACGGCCTGCATGGCTTGCCGAAAAATATCCCGAAGTTTTAAGAAAAGACGAAAACGGGATACGCCGCAAATTCAGTGACAGACACAATCATTGTCTCACTTCTCCGGTTTACAGAGAAAAAGTCCGCAGCATCAACAGAATGCTAGCGGAAAGATACAAAAACCATCCCGCCCTGAAAATGTGGCATATTTCAAATGAATACAGTGGAGAATGCCGCTGTGAGCTTTGCTGCGAGGCTTTCAGAAAATGGCTCAGAGAATATTATCACAACGATATCGATGAGCTGAATTTCAAATGGTGGAATGCATTCTGGTCGCATTCCTTCAACGATTTTGACCAGATTAATCCGCCCGAAAAAAACGGAGAAGACAGCGCATCGGCTCTTAATCTTGCATGGCAACGTTTTATAACCGACAGCCACATTTCTTTTTTTGAAAATGAGATTGTACCCCTGCGTGAAATCACTCCGGATATACCCGTCACAACTAACTTCATGCGAAGATACAACGGAATTGATTATCAGAAATTTGCAGAACATGTTGATCTTGTATCATGGGATAATTATCCTGCGTGGGATAAAGGTAAAAATCCTGATGAAGCACTTGAAGCGGCGTTTTTACACGATTTTTTCCGTTCATTAAAAAACGGTCAGCCGTTTTTCCTTATGGAAAGCACACCGTCGCTGGTAAACTGGCAGGATGTCAACAAGCTCCCCAAATCGGGCATAAATGAGCTTGCATCAATTCAGGCTGTTGCACACGGTGCGGACAGCATACAGTATTTTCAATGGAGAAAAAGCAGAGGCGGAGATGAAAAATTTCAAGGTGCGGTTATTGATCATTGCGGACACGAAAACACAAGAGTTTTCAGAAACGTTGCAAAGCTTGGAGAAGCACTTGAAAAACTGAATTCCGCTGTCGGAAGCGAAACCGAAAGCAGAGTTGCGGTAATATATGACTGGGAAAACGGCTGGGCAGTCAATGTTTTCCGGGGTTATAACAACATCCGCAGAGATTATGTGAAGGAATGTATAAAATGGTATGCTCCGTTTTATAAAAGGGGCTTCAGCATTGATATTATTTCAATGCAGGACGATTATTCAAAATACGATATTGTTATCGCACCGTTTCTCTATATGCTTAAGGACGGCACGGAAAAACGGATTGAAGAATACGTTAAAAACGGGGGCTGTTTTGTTGCAACATATCTTACAGGCATTGTTGATTCGGATGACCTTTGTCATCTTGGCGGTTTTCCCGCAGCAAATCTGAAAGAGGTTTTCGGTATATGGTGCGAGGAAACTGACTCTCTCCCTGAAGATATGCCGGGCAAAGCCGAATTCAACGGCAAAACTTACGAAGTGAATCACATATGCGATATTATTCACGCAAACGGCTCAAAGATACTGGGCAGATACAAAAGCAATTTCTACAGCGGAATGCCCTGCGTTACAGAAAATGCATTCGGAAAAGGTAAAGCATACTACGCCGCATTCAGAAACGACAAGGATTTCGCCGATGATTTCTGTAAGATGCTTATTGATATCAACTCCATTGTACCTGATGCGGATTTCCATCACGGCGAAGGTGTATTTTTAAGAAAACGCGGCAACAACATTTTTATTATGAACTTTGCCGACGAAGAAAGAGATATTGTGATTGACAGGAAACACATAAATATCATAACCGATGAAACGGTTTACGGTAAAATAACCTTGCCTGTTTGCGGTTATCTTGTTATTAAACCCTGCTGAAAAAATAATAAACCGCCTCATTGGTGCACTGTACCTGTGAGGCGGTTTATTGTAATTTAAAAATCTGCAATTTACGCGTTATGTAATATTCTCATTATTGTTGTATACTTCTGTTGATTATTTTTGTTTTTTCAAAAAGCATAACGACTATAGGTATAATCACTATCTGGAGAACGATTCCCGGTAGTGCATTAACAACAGCACCTGCCCAGAATGCGGAAAAACCGAATTTTGTTGAATCTAATCCCATAAAAAAGAATTGCACGACACCCCACACAAGCCTGCCTGCAATCATTGACAGTAAAAGTGAAACATAAATGTTAATCTTCTTTTGGGGAAGCACACGGTATAAAACACCTGACATAAGTCCGTAAACGGCAAGTTCAAACGCCATTGCAAGAGCTTTCGGAAACAACGGAGGCATACCGAGAGTTAAGGAGCGTAACAAGGGAGCTATGGCACCTACGGTCAAGCCCCAGGGTGCTCCGCAGATGTATCCGCAAAGGATTACAGGAACATGCATCGGACACAGCATAGCGCCTATCTGAGGAACTTGTCCTGTTAAAAACGGCATTACATATGCAAGTGCGAGAAACATTGCCGCTAACGCAAGATTAAATGTGTTTTTTTGCTTTTTCATAAGAAGTCCTTTCTTTTTGCGATTGAAAAAAGGTGAAGTTATCTCTTCTGAGAAAACAACACCTTCATAGTATCGCATAATTAAATAAAGTTATGATATAGTAAAAAGAACTTCTGTTCAAAGCTATTCTTCTGAATAACAAAATTATTATATCATCTGATAACAATTATTTCAAGTGGCTGTTTATGATTTCTTCAAGTTTTGACAAGGCGTCTTCAATCAGCACGGAGAGTGTCATTTTTGTAACCCCGGCGACGAGATTTTCACATTTATTTATCGGTATGAGAATACGAACGGCATTGCTCTGACCGACAGCTTTTGCAGCTTCGGGAGTTACTTCGCCGAGCAAAGCATCCGCAATAACAATTCCGATTGGTCCGATGATGACATCTGCTTTTCTGCAGGCAACAATTATGGGATTTTCGCCGGTTGCCGCTTTTTTTGCACCTGCCTTTACCATTGCAGTTGTTGCTGCTGCATTTGTGCCGACTGCAGTTAAATTAATATTGGGATATTTATCGATAACCGTTTTTATTATCTGTCCTCCAAGTTGACCTCCCTGACCGTCGATTACCAGTATATTCATAAATATCCTCCTCTTAAACTCTTTGATAGATTTGATTAAATAACAAATTTCAATACACTTCTGTACACTTTGCATTCCGGAAGTGACTTTAACTGCAACATAATGTAAACCCTTACAAATCCAAATCAGTTTCGTTATGATGCTTTGTGTTAAGTTTGGACAACAGACATACCGTCTCGTCGTAGTTTTCCACGTGTTTAATGTTCTTCGAAGCAATATGAGTACCTGCACTGCCACCTATGTAAACAACACCTGATTTTACATATCTGATTATATCTTTATCAAAGTTGCTTTTTCTGATTTTATCAAGTGTTCCGAAAGTGTTTCCGCCGCTTATGTAGATAACATCAATATCAAGATTTCTGAATTCATCAGGAATGTTGTGGTCGAACACATAAACATTTTCTTTTGCAAATCCAAACTCTTGCATACGGTCATAATATACATCACCTGAAATAGCTTCTTTCGTTGCTTTTTCGTTGGGTATAAATAGCAGTCTGCATTTGTTTATAGAATAAGGCAGATTATCCATAATCACTTTCTGCGATTTCTCATTTCTGAAATCACAGGATGATAATATTAGTTTCATTTTGCAACCTCATCCAAGCCGTAAATATATCTGAATGCAATTTTGTCGGAGGAATCGCTTTCCTGACCTTCAAGTTCTTCTTTTAGCGAGTTTTCTTTATCTATGATGAACCAAATTGTTTTGCATCCATATTCTGCCGCTGTAGGCATAAAAACATCTGCAACCCATTTTGTATCGTCGGGATGATTTTCAAAACCTGTGCGGGTGTCTGCAACATAGTCGCACTTATGCTCTTTGATTATTTCAAGTGCAAGCATAAGCGGCTCACGGTAGTTTTCGTGAGAACAAAACTTTTTCCATTTCACAAATACTACATTGTAGTTTTCTTCGTAATACACTTCACAGAATTCGGATTTATACATAAGGTTATCTCCTTAAATCAATTTATATGTATTTATAAACTCATCATAATTTGTTATTCCCATTTCAAACACAGCCCTATATACATCCATACTTGTATATTTGCCGAAGCCATATTGTTCATTTTCAATTAAGGCTTGTTTAATATTTATTGCAGACTTTCTCTTTGTTTCATCGGTATCTGCTTGAGCCTTGATTCTGTTACAAAATTCAATAGTATTTGTGATAGTTTCATTATCAAAGAACCATATATCAATATTCCAAAGCTCACTTAAAACCTCTGTTTCAAAGCCGTGAAACCAAGCGATTTTGCCGTCGACAATATCTTTCTTTGCTTCATACCATACAGGGTGGAAAGTGTTAAGTATAAAAGAAGTCAGCTTATACAATTTCTCTGTTGACATAAATTCGTTGGAAACATAAATATCCAAGTCGTTCCACACCATTAAATCCATAGCATAACTGCCGACAATATAAGGAGTGCCGTAATTTTTCAATTCATTCAGTAAGCCGAAATCATAAAGCAATTTGTCAGCATTGTTTTTTAAGCTTTCCATAAACTCACCTTATTTCACAGCAAATGTAGCAATATACTGCGGATAATATTTGCCGATTATGTTTCCGCCTTCTCCGTCACGGTCTTCATATAATGCTTTGAGAGTAAATCCTGCTTTGAGTTGACCGCCGATTTGTTCGTCCAATGTATGGCTGAACTGCACGCCGTCACCGTTTGCAATCATTGCGTCAAGTCGTTCCTTCGGCATTTTGAGCGGATTGAACGGCAAGGGATTAACCACTTTCAACGGATCATCTTCTTCAAATAAATAGTCAATGCCGTTATCAAGTCCCGAAAGCAGTCTGCCACCCTTTTTGAGTACACGGTAACACTCGTTCCAGACGTGATAAACATCTTCAACATAGTTGTTTGAAACAGGATGAAAAAATCAAATCAAAGCTTTCATCTTCAAAAGGAAGCGTTTTTGACATATCACCTTTGATGATTGTGATATTGTATCCTTCTCTTTCGGATACCATTTTCTCTGCTTCAAGCTGTCTGTCAGAATAATCAAATACGGTACACTCCGAACCGAGTTTTGAAAGCACAGGCATCTGCTGACCGCCGCCGCTTGCAAGTCCCAACACCTTTTTACCCTTCAAATTACCAAACCATTCGTGAGGAACGTCAATGCAAGGAGTAAGAATGACAGAATAATTGTCGGGAGTAATTTTCTCATATTCTTCGTGACTTATGGGTAAGGTGTATTCGCAACCGTCTTCTGCCCACGAATCCCAAGTTTTTGAATTTATTTTAGTGTAGTCGATCATTTTGTTTCCTCATTTCTTATGCAGAATGTGCCATACATCATTGCCGACAAATCCGCATTTTCTGTATAGTACTTCGGGATTTGTTTCGTTATCTACTTTACCCGAAACAGTTGCAAAATCTGCAACATCTTTCATTCTGAACAGCAGTTCGTTTACAATTAATTGTCCGATTTTCTTGCCACGGTATTCAGGCAATACTTGTATCCATTCAAGCACAAGCTCTTTTGCTTCTGCATCATAATCTGCCAAACTGCAACCGACAAAATTGCCGGTTGCTTTTTCTTTAACCATTATCCACAAGTTTTCGTTGTAAACAGGTGTTTTGGTATAACTCTTGATAAGTTCCTTGTTTACCGAAATATCCGTATATGAATCGTTTATTATCTGCACAATTGCTTTAATATCTTTTTGTGTTGCGGTTGTAAGCTCAAAATCATTCGTTGCGATTTTGGGTATAACATTAAGGTTGTGATACAAACGAAAATATTTTTCGTCGGTGTATTTGGATAAAATATCGGACGAAAAATCTCTGTCGTGCAGAATCTTCATATCTGGTGGAATTGTTATTCTTTTAGCTTTCCAATATGGAATGGATAATGTTCCGCAAGGGTTATTCAGATATTCGGTTAGTGTAATCATTTTTGCTCCTGATTTAAAAAGTTCTTCATCATTTCAAGTAAGGTTTTTCTGTTATCATTTGTCAACAATGTTTCTTTTTTAGGTTGATAATGATGCCCGAATTCTGTATCAATATAACTACTGCCGTTTATAGTTATGGCTTTGCTATGTCGAGGTCTTACATGAAGATGCAAGTGTGGGTTGGGAGTGGCTGATTTATAAAAATCATTCATCAGACAACTCCAATTACACAAATCAGCACCCAATACTTTTTTAAAACATTTTTCGAGCCTGTTGATTAGTTCTTTCAATTCAATCCATTCGGACAAATCAAGGTCTGACAGATTTTCACTATGCCGTTTAAGAACGATAACACATCTTCCTATATAATCCTGATTGTCTGCCAGAAACACATACCAATATGCACTTTCAAATAAAATGTTTTGTTTTTCTTCGTCAGTAAAATTGCACCAACAGCATTCTTTTGTCATTTTTATACCTCTTTACACATCGTAATTTTTGTAGCAGATTGGTTGAATATGGTAAAACCACATTTACTGTATAGATGCAATGTAGCTTCATTATCTGTTGTTTGCAACTTTATATATCTATACCCACGGTGTTTTAGATATTTAGCAGCAAATTCTACAGCAAATTTTCCTATACCTTGACGCTTAAACTTTTCAGAAACAACAAGCATCGAAATCCAAGCAATATCGGTGCTTTTAAGTCCATTCATTTTTAACCAACCACACTGAATATCTTTGTTATAAATGATAAAGTTTTCTTCATCTGCATCATTTTCAGCTTCTGCAAATGATTTTTGCCATTCATCCAAGGGGATTATGTTTGTGTGTAAAGCAGAAATGCTGTTAGGTTCAGACATAAGACTACAAATAAACATGATGTTTTCTTGTTCTAAAGGTTTAAATTCGTACATTTAAAATCCCTTTCTGCAAAATAATTAAGGCACCTCCGAAACGGAGATGCCTGCAATTCACACAAAGATATAAATTACATCAATCGCAAACGCACAAAACGGCTCTCCGATTCATTGTGTTAATCATCATTCTCATCTTGTCCACCTGCCTTTCAAAATTTTTATAATTATAACATTCATAAAAAAACATGTCAACAATTTGGTTGAAAAAGCTATAAATTATGCTAAAATATAATCATATAAAACCATTTTTCTAAAAATAAAGAATGGAGTTTTTGTTTTGAATAATGAAGTAACACAAATAGCTCAAGAGCAATCTACCAGTGCTATCGAAATCATCGGTAATACCCAAACGATTTATGGCATAGTTGCATTTGTTATAACTGCTTGTATTTTTCTTGTGGTTTTATTTAATTTCAGAAGTAAGATTAACAGAACCACACAAAAACAAATAGATGTTTTTGTCAACAACGGTAAATATATACCTCAAATCTATATTGAATTAAGCAACTCAATGGAGTACTTGAGATTTTTTGTTAAGGGTAAAAAGTGGAAAAAAAGAATTGTTGAACTTTATAATTTGGTTTTTAAAGGTTATGACGGAAAAAGTGTTTTGAAGCTTTTAGAAACACAAAATAAAACAAAATTGTTTCGTTTTCACAATTCAAACAAGATGAAAAATATAATGTCGCAGGCTTTGGAAGAATTTGAAAATGTCCGAACTCATAAAACACATACCTATGAAGAAATAGGAGAGGCTTCGTTTTTTCTGAGGGGGTTGATTTATCATAGAGAGGATGCTGTAAAGCAATGCGAAGTTTTGTGTGACTTGATTAATACTCAAAATCTCATTATAGTCGGCAGCGCAGGTAACGGAAAAACAAACTTGCTTTGCAGATTATCGCAAATGCTAATAAGAACAAAAAATCCATGCTATTTAATTGATGCAAGAGATATAAACGAAAATTGTACAAACTACATTAAAAACAATCTTCCAATTGGAAAGATCGCCAAAAATCATATTGAATTATTTTTAAAGATTCTAAATCTTTTGCTTAAAATAAAAAGAAAGAAATTCTTTATTATTATTGACGCCATAAATGAAAATGATCGTGAGATTTTTTCACAATCTATTGGTTCGCTTTTAGACGATTTCACATCATATAGTCAATTTAAATTCATTCTTTCTTGTCGTAGTGAATATTTTGACTCAAGATACAGTCAATATTTTGAAGACTGTAATTCTCAGCCGTATAAATTGTTACTTGATGAAATAAGATACGACGAACGAGCTAAAGAAAAGATGTTTTCAGTTTATTCTGAATATTATAATGTGCATACTGTTTTACCACAGTATACAAAAGATAAATTGTTATGTTCACTTTTGCTTATGAGAATATTCTTTGAGGTTAATGCTAATCAGGAGAAAAGCAATCTTGAGCTACGCAATGCCGAAATCTATAAAAAGTATATTGATATGGTTTCTGCAAAATCCAAAGGCTTGGATTTATACAATATAATGAACAAAATCTCTAAAAAAATGATAGAAAGTTTTAATTTTGATGGTGTTAAAATTACCGATTTAGGTTTGTCCGCCAAAGACCTTGATACATTAAAAAACTGCTTGGATAACAATTTGATAATTAGCAGAAAGCTTGTCGAGGGTATTGATATTACCGAAAGAAAATATGAAGTCATATATTTTGTTTTCGATGAATTAAGAGATTTTTGTTTGTCACGTTATTTGTTAATTGATGCTGAAGACAAAGGCGACATATCATATAAAACCGTCTTGGACTTTGTAGAAAAACTATTTAGTGCAAAGCTTTCGCCGCTTGAAGGAGTTTTAAAATACACATATTATTATTTAAAAAAGAAATCAGATGATAGTGTGTGTGTGTTGATACTTGAAAAATATGGTGATTCAAATTCATATAATTTTTATGATCGCAGGAACCATTTGCAGGATAAAAGATTATTTAACAATATGGGATTATCATTGATTTTTACCGATTTTTCTGATTTAAAAACTTATGAGATAGAATTCGTATCAAAGTATATTATTGATAATCCTATGAAGTTTTGGCGAATTTTTTCAATTTTACTTCAAAACGAGTTTACGCATAACTCACCTGGGGTAGAGTTAGCATTTGAGTTGTTATTTAACAACCATTCTTATGATGAAGTATGTGGAATCGTTCATGTTTTTTTTGACGACAAATTCAATCCATATTTGTATTCATCGATTGATGATAAAAGAAATGTGGACAATTTATCTGATTTCTTAAATAAACTCAAAGAACAAAATGGTGATTTCTCATTTGAGTTAAAACAATTCATGCTGTTGATTTCAGCCATAGAACCTGATGAGTATCAGCTCGATGAGTATAAAGAATTTGCTTTAGATGAAGATATTTTTAACACGCTTAAAAGAAAAGTTGGTATTCCCGAAATTTGTATTGAGCTTGATAACCTCAAAAAAGAACAAACAGATCCACCAGTAATCAAAGATGAAATTAGTAAACTATTGAATTTTTTAATAACGAAAGGCTTTGATGAGTATGCTGATTGATGGAAGAAATGGCTTTTTTATAAAGAGTTGTTTCACTAATAAGTTTGGTGTTATGCATTATTTTGGAGTAAAGCGAAAAAGTTATGCAGGTAGCGTTGTAGAACGTTTATATGATTATTATTGCCTAGGTGCTAAGTCGGTTTTGGGAGAATATCTTAAATATTATAGGCGAGAATTTTCCTCATACGATGATTTTCTAACCAAAAAATATAATTTATTTATAGAAGATATGTTGAATGTAAATAAATACTTACTTTTTTACAAAAATCCTCGTTATACAGAAGATGGAGGTGTCACACACCTATTAGATGACGAAACCTTTTATGGCATAATCATTAAATTCCTAGGGGGTGAAGTAGATGAAGATTAGAGACGGGTTTGTAACAAACAGTTCCTCGACAAACTATATAATAATATCAAAAGAAGAGCTTACGCATGAATATCTTTATAAAAAACTGGGCTTTAATCAAACATCAAGAATTATGGCGTTTGGGTCAGACTTGTCAAACGATATCATGAACGGCAACAGAGGTGGTGTGCGTTGGTTTGATGTTGACAAAATAGATTACGATGCAGTTTTGAAAATTTTCGGAGAAGAAACTGCACAAAAATATAATGAGCTTACACAAAAAGGATATTATACATATCTAGGTCATATTAACAGTGATTATGGTTGCTTAACTTCATTTATGACTACCGATCGATTTGAAATTGATGAAAAAGATTTTTATATGAATGGATTAAATTGCGGTTGGTGAAACTATGTTATATTATCAAGACCAAAAATATAATTTCGTTGAGTTTTTTAATGAACATAACGGAACATTAATGCGTAGCAATATCATTAGGAACGGAATAGAAACTGAAGAAGAACCACATATGCGTTCTTTCCCAGAACTTATTGATATTGGAGTAATGGGCTCTTGTTATGCAGGGTTATCAGGATTATGTAAAAACGCCGGTGTAGATTGTTATCAAAATGCAACAATAAATCAAAGAACAAATATGAGCTTTGAACATTATCAAGAAATAATATCACAATGCAAACACAAAACATTTCAAGTGGCATTAGGGGGCGCCGGAGATCCTAATAAGCATAAGAACTTTAGAGATATTTTGAAAATAACACGTGAGCAAAACATTGTTCCGAATTTAACCACAAGCGGTTATGAGCTTTTAGATGGAGAAATTGCAGCGATGAGAGAGTACTGTGGTGCGGTAGCAGTTTCATATTATTCAAATCTCAATAGAAACGGCAACGAAACAAACCCAACAACTATTCAAGCAATTAATAGACTTATAGGAAGCGGTTGTACAACTAACATCCACTATGTGATATCAAAATCTAACATTGATGAAGCTATTTTTAGATTGGAAAACAATTTGTTTCCACACGATATAAATGCAATTGTTTTTCTGCTTTATAAGCCTGTTGGTTTGGCATCAAAAGAAAAAATGCTTACGGTGCAAGATACTAAATATATAAAATTTATCAAACTTGCCACTGGCAGAAAATATAAATATAAAATAGGGTTCGATTCATGTCAAACTCCAGCTATTCTTAATTTTTGTCCTGATGTAGCTAAGGAATCCTTAGAATTTTGTGAAGCGGCAAGATTTTCTATGTATATTGATTGTGATTTAAAAGCATATCCTTGTTCATTCGGACATTCTTTTAATAATTATTCTATCGATCTTACTAAAACTTCAGTTGAAAATGCATGGAACTCTAATGAGTTTGAACTTTTTAGAAAAAATCAAAAAGACATATGCAATGATTGTTCTCAGATTAATTGTAGAAATTGTGCTTTTGATTTAGGAATAAATGTTTGTGGGAAGATACATAAAAATAAATCTTAGGAAAAATTCATCCAACTTCGCTCCATATATAAGTGAGAGGGTATTTTTTCTGAAACAAACCGATATTTTTATGAAAAAATAAAAAAATTCAAGATTTAGGAAAAATTCATTTGATTTCACTCCATATATAAGTGAAGGGGTGAAACATTCTCCGAAACGTGGTGATTGATTATGGCTGATACAGCAAAAAACAGTTTTATCGTTGTGCTCCCGAATCAGATAATAACGATTCCGCAGGACAGTAATCTTGCTTGGCTTCCGCTTTTCTATGCGTTGCCGAAAGAATTGGTTTCAAAACGCAAGCAGTATCTTGAAATTCCGAGAAGTCCTTACGATGTTTTACGCACGGATAAATATGATAATCTCATCAATGACGATGCGTTTCTCGAACTCGTCTGGGATTGTTATGCTTGGTCTGTGTGGCAGTTTATTCAAGTTCCTCGCAGTAACGGTTACGGCGATATTCCCGGCAAGTGGACAAGCTATTCGGGCGATTTTCCTCTGTGGCGTTTGTGTTATGCAATCCAGAATCATTTCCGAAACAAATTTGAAACGGAAATGGAATGGAGTTTTCAAAAGCTGTTTACGATGCCGAAGGATATGGAAATTCCGTGGCTGACATATCAACAGTTCAGCAATCTCATCGGCAATCTCACAGATATGATTGTTGCTGAACAGAACTGGCAACCGATGATTGACGAAGTGTGGAAAAACCGTCAGATGGAAGATTACAGCGAACGGAAAAGCACTAACAAAAGAGATTTCGTCAACAAATGGTATTGCTCGTGGAACGATAATAAAAAGCCTATCTTTCTTGATGAAGCAATCAAGTCAGACGAAGAAATCAGCGAAGAATTGCTGATTCATTTACCTGCGCCCCGTGAAGATTTTGAAACAAAGATTCTTGCAAAAGATAAAGTCGAAACTTTCACATCGGCACTTGACGAAAAGGACAAACAGATTTTGCAAATGCGAATGGACGGATGCACACTTGAACAGATTGCAGCATTTTTCGGATACAAAACACCGAGTGCAATTTATAAACGCATTCAAAAATTAGCAACAGCCTACGAACAATTTGTTGCTATGCAGTACGGAGAATTTCTCGACACCCACTCAAAAAAGAAAAAATCTAAGAAAACTGAAAAAGCAGACAAAGACAGTCACGATTAATTTCGTGGCTGTTTTTTGATGCCCGAAAGGAGGATTTCAGAAATGAGACGATAGAAATGTTTCAAACGACCAACGCATCGTTTTGAGAAAATGCATCGGAAAACACGGTGCTTTTCACGGTTCTTGAACCGAGAAAAAATCACGAAAATCAGCCGATATCCGGCGGAAAGGAGGCAAAATGAAAACTGGATTAACAAAACGTCAGAAAGATACTGTTATCTGTTTCAACGAAGAGAGTGACATCATTGATGTGCGGACACACAATACGGATTTACGAAACAGACTTTTAGAATTCAGCGAGCAGTATCCAGACTGTTGCAAGCTGACAGATGATGACGAACACGGCGGGATGCTTTTTGAAATTCTCAAAGGCAGATTGAGTTTCAGACTTACCGCACCGTATTCGGAAGAACGCAGAAACAGTTTGAGTGAGTATGCGAAGAAACACAGTATAAATCAAAGCAAAGAAAACTGATGAAAAGATTTTGGATGTTGTGTAGATTTTTCTGTATATGAGTGATAAAACGTTACAAAAATCTGTAAAAAAATTCATATTTACAAGATAAAATAATTCCAACATACTACGAAAGTTTGATTATATGAAACCTGTAAAATCTTTGGTAATTATTCTTGTTCTGATATTCGCTCTTACGGCTTGCGGAAAAACACCGACGGAAATTTCCGACGAAGTTCCCAACACCGTAACGGATGCTGTTGAAATCATTTTAAGCGATAAGAGCATAACGGTTGACGCTGAAACTGTAAGCAGCAATAATTCAAGTGCCGTTTATACCGCAAACGACATAATTTATTATGAATCAGGCAAAGATTTCACCTATGGCGAAGGCTCGGAAAAGGATGCTCATTCTGCAGATGAAGCGGCGGCACACACCGTTGTTCACATCGCAAAGGCGGGCACATACAGCATAAGCGGAAAGCTCTCAAAAGGTCAGATTGCAGTAGACCTTGGCGACGGTGCAAAGGAAAACCCCGAAGCTGTTGTAACACTCATTCTGAACGGTGCTGATATATCCTGCTCCGTTGCTCCTGCGGTGATATTCTATAATGTTTATGAATGCGCAACCGATGAAGCAACTAAGGATGTTGACACCTCTGCAGCGGGTGCGAATGTAATCATCGCAGACGGAACAGTTAATGAGATCAATGGCTCTTATGTTGAAAAAATATATAAGCCCGAAACCATTGTTATGAATGACGAAAGAACCGAGGTTGAGGATGCAAAGAAGCTCCATAAATATGACGGTGCATTCTATTCCAAGATGTCAATGAACATAAACGGCGAAAAAGAAAACTCGGGTGTTCTGAATATCGCCGCAGCTAACGAAGGTCTTGACAGCGAAATGCACCTGACAGTCAACGGTGGTATAATCAATATCAAGTCGGGCAATGACGGCATAAACACCAACGAAGACGGTGTTTCAGTTACTACCGTTAACGGCGGTAAACTGACAATAAAAGTTACGGGTGATACGGGCGAAGGTGACGGAATTGACTCCAACGGCTGGCTCGTAATCAATGGAGGCACGGTTATTGCTTCAGCTTGCTCGGACAGTGCGGATGCGGGTATAGATTCCGATATGGGCATTCATATAAACGGCGGAACGGTTATTGCAAGCGGTAATATGCTTGACAGAATTGAAGACGGAGGACAGAATTATGCTGTATTCAATTTTGCAGAAAAACAAAAGGGCGGCGAAGCAGTTGCCCTCAAAAATAATGAAGGAAAAACCGTTCTTGAAGCCTGCCCTGAAAACGCATATTCAATTCTGATTTTCAGCAGTCCCGATTTAACGGCAGGCACCTACACTCTTTGGTGCGGTGACAAACAGCTTGCAGGTAACAGCGGCGGTATGATGGGCGGTCACGGAATGCGACCCGACGGTTTGACACCTCCCGAAATGCCTGAAGGTGAAATGCCTCCCGTAAACGAAATACCTCCCCAAGGCTTTGAACCGCCTGAAGATTTTACACATCCAAACGGTGAAACACCGCCTGAAATACCCGAAGGCGAAAGACCCGAAAAACCGTTTGGCGAAAGACCCGATATGCCGAATGATAATGCTTCGCATGAAGTGTCTAATGAGTTCATTATAAAAGACGGCGGAAATATGTTCGGCAATATTTTGATAAAAAACACATAACAAAAACCAAATACATTTTTACAAACCGTTTCACTTTTTGTGAAGCGGTTTTCTTATACCCTAAAGCAGAAAAGAGGTGAAAATTAATGTCAAACCAAAATCTTAAAAACAAATCCATCGATGAACTTCGTGAAATGTTATTGAAGGGTGAAGCTGAAATGAAACGGTTACATAACAAAAAGAAATATTATGATTCGCAGATAAATTTGCTGACACGGAAAGAACGCACTCATAGACTCTGCACCCGTGGAGCAATGCTTGAAAAATTTCTCGGTTGTCCCAATGAGCTGACCGACAAACAGGTCGAAGAAATTCTGAAAATTGCATTTCAACCCGAAGCCGTCGGCAGAGCGATTGAGCAATTCAGAGAGAGCAACGAAAACATCACTTTGTAAAAGTGCGCAATTATACACCTCGTCAGAACAAGCTGCGTATCTTTCGTTTCCGTGCTTCAAACTTTGTTTGCCCAAAAACTCAATCACTCCGCTGTTCTTCCTCTTCCCCAAAAAGTTTTTTAACTTTTGGGGGACCCCTTATGTGGTGCCATTGCGGTTTTCTTCAAAAACACTCGGAACAAAGTTCCGCTGATTTCATCAGACAATGGTTTCACCCCTGCGACTTCGTCTACCCCAAATTAAATTTTTAAGGAGAGTGATAAAAAATAGCTTGTACTCATTTTCGAATATCAATACAAAAGCGGAGTGAAAACAAATCCGCTGTTGCAGGAGCTGCTTACCAAAGCGGCTCCAAACTTTTCTCGGAATATGATAACCGAACAAAAAACTATACAAGAAAACAAAATGAAGTTATCCATTCCGAAATTCTTCTCCCACCCAACGCACCCGAAAAATATTATGACAGAGAAACTTTGTGGAACTCTGCCGAGAAAGTTGAAACACAGTGGAACTCACAACTTGCTAGAAAAATTATCATCGCACTTCCGATAGAAATTCCAACCGAGCAGTATGCAGAGCTTGTCAGAAGTTATTGCAATGAGCAGTTTGTTTCAAAAGGAATGTGTTGCGATTTCGCCGTTCACGATAAAGGTGACGGCAATCCGCACACACATATTATGCTGACAATGAGAGCTATTGACGAAAACGGAAAGTGGCTTCCGAAGTGCAGAAAGGTTTGTGACCTTGATGAACACGGCAACCGTATCGGCGAACACCGTGAAGATACAGTTGATTGGAACAAAAGAGAAAATGCAGAAATCTGGCGGCATGCATGGGAAGAAAAAGTCAACGAATACCTTGAGAAAAACAACCGACCCGAAAGAATTGATATGCGTTCTTATGAACGGCAGGGAATAGATTTAGTACCGACAGTTCATCTCGGACCCGCTGCATCGGAAATGGAACGCAGAGGTGAAGAAACAATTCTCGGCACTCTGAATCGGGACATTGTAAAATTCAACTCTGTTAGAAAACATTTACGAAAAGCGCTTGCGGAATTGAAAGAATGGATTGAAGAAATCAAGAAAATTCTTTCCGAATTCAAAGAAGAAAAAGTGCCGTCAATCGCAGATATTCTCATTGACTACCTGAACTCACGACAAGAAGCCCACAGCGGAAAAAGGAGATATTATTACAACAAAGATTTGGCGGTTGATTTAAAACAAGTTTCAAAAACACTTGTTTTTCTTCAGCAACATAACATCACTTCCACGGATTCTTTATGGGAGATGATTGAAGAAGTTTCCGAAATTCAAAGCCGTATCGACACTGCCGATGAAAAAATCAAAGAACTCAAAAAGGGAATTAAATTCCTCGGTGATTATGCGAAATATAAATCTGTTGCAGATGAATACTGCAAAAAGAAATTCGGCAGAGATAAATTCAAAACCGAACACAGTAAGGAATTAAATTCATTCTACCGAGCGAAACGATGGGTTGATGAAAACCCGAAAGCTACAACCAAATCATTAAAATCCGAACTCGAAAAACTGCAAACAGAAAAATATGCCGACGAAGCTTTAATTGAAAGCAACTACGGCAGCCTTGAAGAACTCAAACGTGCAAAATATATCATTTCAAAAGTTCTTGCAAATGTTAAATATCAGAAACAAGAACAGTCCCGTGAAATTAATAAACCTACAAAAATCCATAATCAAAATATTGAATAATGAAAGGAAGATTTTTATGACAGAAAATATTTACGAACACATAGATTTATGTGAAATTTACGAACCGATTTTTGAACCGCCCGAAAGTTTTCTGAAAGAATGTACTCAGTATTGGCTTTCAGAATGGAGAAAGAGATGTAAGCCTTTTGTATTCCACGACGGCAGTTATGTTGAAAACTCCGACGGTGAAATTCATTACTGTCGCAACGGAATTATGATAAAAGTTTCAGAACATTTCCCTTCAGAAGGCAGAACCGTCGAAGACCTGATTGAAGATTTGGTAATATATCATTCAAAACAAACGTAACTGTCCGATAAAAAGCCTTGAATAAAATCTGCGTTTACAGTATAATCCAATCGGAAAGTATTGTAAGCGTGGGTTGTTTCAAAGAAAGGAGAATTTTTAAATTGAAACAAACTTACAATACAGCATTATATATGCGATTAAGCCGTGATGATGAAACCTATGGCGACAGTGTCAGCATTGAGTCGCAACGCACAATCCTCCGTCAATATGCAACAGCTAATAACTTTACTGTTGTTGATGAATACATAGATGACGGATGGAGCGGAACAAATTTCGACAGACCTGCATTCAAAAAAATGATGAATGATGTTGAATCAGGCAAAATCAACTGTATCGTTACCAAAGACCTCAGCCGTTTCGGCAGAGAACATATTATGATGGACTATTATCTTGAATTTTTGTTCCCCGAAAAGAAAGTGCGGTATGTTGCCGTTGCCGAAAACGAGGATACCGAAAACGGACTCAGCGATTTTGTTCCGTTCAAGAATCTGTTCAATGAGTGGTATGCAAAAGACACAAGCCGTAAAACAAAACAAGCTTTCCACGCAAAATTCCTTGCAGGTGAGAGAATGGGAAATTACGCTCCCTTCGGTTACAAAAAACATCCCGAAATCAAAAACAAGATAATTCCCGATGAAGAAACGGCACCGATTGTCATCAGAATGTTTGAGATGGCGGCACATGGAACGAGTCTTTCAAAAATTATGAATTATCTTATTGATGAAAAGATACCTGTTCCGAGTTATTGGGAATATTCGAGATTCGGCGGATTTTCAAGAATCTATAACAATCCCGAGAGGCAAAAGAATAATTATCTTTGGAGGTTTAGTCAGGTTCAGAATATTCTCAGGGATGAAACCTACATAGGGAACACAATTCATTTTCAGCACACGAATGTTTCTTACAAAAACAAAAAGGTTATCCGCAACCCGAAAGAAAAATGGATGAAGGTTGAAAACACACACGAACCTATTGTTTCAAAAGAAACCTTTGACCTTGTGCAGCAGCAAATGGAAAGCAGAAAGAAGCCGACAAGAACCGGTAGCACGCAGATATTTGCGGGACTTATCAAGTGTGCAGACTGCGGAAAGAGTATGAGATATTGCACAAACAAGAAAGCATACACTTATTTCAATTGTACAAGCTATTCTTTATACGGCAAAGAAATCTGTTCACAGCATTACATTCGATACGACACACTTTATCCGTATATTCTTTCAAGAATACAGTTTTGGACAAGGCTTGCTGAAACGCAAGAGGAAGCTTTGTTGAAAAAGTTAGTTGATAACGATGCTAAAAAACACGATGCGACAATGAAGAACAGAGCTTCCGAACTCACAAAAGCAAAAAAGCGAAAAGCCGAGGTTGATCGACTTTTCGCTAAAATGTATGAAGATTGGGTAAACGAACGTATCACGGAATACAACTTCAATATGATGTCAGAACGATATCAGAATGAACAACAAGAGCTTGATGAGAAAATCCGCACTCTTGAAGCCGAACTTTTAACCAAGAAGAAAGCAACCGACAATGCAGAAAAATGGATTGCAGTTCTGAAGCAATACTCCAATCCAACGGAACTGACCGCCGAACTGCTGAACACCTTGGTTGAAAAGATACTGATTCACGAAACTCAAGAAAACAGTTTCGGAGAAACCGAACTCGTAATCGATATTATCTACCGCTTCGTTGGTAAAATTGATTAAACCGCAGTATCCTTAATTTGTACCGAGGTACGCCTTCGGTCGAAGAAAACGCCATTCAGCTTCCTTTCTCAACAGCCACCAACTTGCAAAAAACAAGTTTTTCACAAGTTGAAAAAGCCGCAGGGTAAAACCTGCGGCTTTTGCTGTGTGCTTAATATTTTCTGTTTTCAATTACCCATTCAAGCAGCTCGGGATATTTCATCTCGCCCGAAGCAACTGCAAGACCTACTCTGGCAACATCATCAACGCTCGGGTCAAGCTTGATTCCGTTAACCTCAAGAAAAGTCATCATCACATACATACCGATTCTTTTATTGCCGTCAACAAAAGCGTGGTTTGAAATCAGAGCATATCCGAGACGTGCTCCTTTTTCTTCTTTTGAAGGGTAAAGCTCCTCACCCCCGAAAGTCTGAAATGCGGATTCCAACGCACTTTCAAGCAAATCAAAATCACGGATATTCGGGTCTCCGCCTGTTTCTTCGGTTATAAGTTTATGCAATAAAAGCACCTTTTCACGGCTGAATTTTATCATTTTGCAAGCTCCTCAAACGCACGGCGGTATTTTTTCAGTATTCTTGCCGCCACAAAATCAATTTTTTCGCTCTCGCTCATTTCTATAGTAGTGTCGTTTTCAATATCAACAAGTCTGTACTTCGGCTTATTATTTTTAAAAATATATACCTCACCTGCCTTGTCAGCAAGGCGGGCAACTTTTGAAAAATTCTGGTTAGCCTCTGAAACAGAAACAATGCGGTTAGTATCAATGTTCATTCATCTTACCTCCTTTTCAATTTAATTATATTAATATTTTAGGATATTGTCAACCTAAAATTCGTTGCAATTTGGTCAGAATATAAAAAGATGCTCCCAAAAGGAAGCATCTCTGTTCTTAACCTATATCGGGTTCGCTGTCGAGAATTGCAACAGGAGATTCAAAGCCCTCTGTTTCAAAGATGACAATTTCGTTTTTGCCTTTCTTGAGGAAAGGTGCAGGCAGATAAGCAGATCTCTGCGGACCAACCTCCCAGTGGCGTGAAAGCACTCTGCCGTTAACAATGATAATACCCTTTTTGAACGTGGGCAGCTTTACAAAAGTGTCGCAGCACTCGTCAATTTCGATTTCACCCTTAAGAAGCACGGGCGTGCCGTCGAAAGCATCAACGCCGTTTTTGAAGGGTACTTTTGAAATATCGTCAAAAGGCAATGTGTAATTCTGCCAGTGGTAAACAAAGTTGTTGCCGAAGCCGATACCCTCTGTTATGCCCTTGCAGTCTTTAAGATGTGCGCCGTAATTGACTCTGCCCATATTTTCAACAAGCACGGCAAGCTCCGCACCTTCTTTGGGAATAGCAACCCTGCACTGCGGCTTATCATCGTTCCTGTACTGAATGCCGACAAATTTGCCGTCAAGATAGATATAGCCTCTGTCGTGAACGTCCTGAAGTCTTACGTCCTGCTCATCTCTGGGGCCTCTGACCTGCGTTTTATAAAGCACGTAGCCGTAGCCCTGACCGAGCTTTTCCATCGTTTTGGGCATAACGCTTTCAACGGGTGTGCTCAACGAATCGAGCACGTCAAAAAGCTTTGCCGACTGTGTGAATTTAACCTCGCCGTAGTTCATTCTCTTAACAGGCGCAGGCAGCTCAACGTCGGGAATGGGGGCATATTTTGCAATAACGTCTCTGATTTTGAAATATTTCTCTGTGGGGTCGCCGTATTCGTTAACGGGAGCGTCATCGTCATAGCTTGAAACGGTAGGCTCATAGAAATCATAGCAATTTGCGCCGTTCATATAACCAAAGTTTGTGCCGCCGTGGAACATATAAGCCGAAACGCTGCCGCCAAGCTCAAGAATTTCATCGAGTGCTTTTGCCGCATCCTCGGGGTCACGGCTGTGGTGGTTTTCCGTCCAATGGTCAAACCAGCCGTTCCAGAATTCGGTGCACATCAGCGGTCCGTCGGGCTGATATTCTCTGAGTCTTGCAAACTGCTCCTTTGCCCTTGAGCCGAAGTTTGCGGTTTTATGTATCTCGGGAACCGTTCCGCCCGTAAGCATCTGATATTCCGCACCGTCTGAAGTGAACAAGGGCACGTTGATTCCCCTGTTTTCAAGACCCTTTGCAAGGTAACGGATATATTCACTGTCATCGCCGTAGCTGCCGTATTCATTCTCAACCTGAACAAGAATAACGTTGCCGCCCTCGGTTATCTGATGCTTTGCGATTCTGGGAATAAAATCGTCAAAGAAGCGGTCAACCGCCGCAATATAGTTTTCTTCCATACAGCGCAGCTGCAAATCGTTATTTTTGAGCAGCCACCAGGGCAGACCGCCAAAATCCCATTCCGAGCAGATATAGGGGCCGGGTCTTACGATTGCATAAAGGCCGAGCTCCTGCGCAATATCAAGGAATTTTTCGATATCGAGCATATCGGAATAATCAAAAACGCCCTCCTGCATTTCGTGCAGATTCCACGCAACGTAGGTTTCAACCGTGTTGAAGCCGCAGGCTTTGAGCTTTATAAGTCTGTCACGCCAATATTCGGCAGGCACTCTGAAATAGTGGATAGCTCCCGCAAGCACTCTGAATGGCTCACCGTTCAGATAAAAACCGTCTTTTTCAATGGTAAACTTACTCATATTTGCACCTCTTAATCAGGTAATTCTTCTCTTTCATAGGGGAATTCGCTGAAAACCTCAAACTTTTTGGCTCTCATCCAGAGCGACGGATTAACTTTGACCGTAAATCCGCAGCCGTTGGGGGTCAGCCACTCATGCATCGGGTATTCGGGTATACCGTAAGCGGCAAGGATTGACATAATAACGCCGCCGTGAGTAACGATTGCGGCTGAGGTTGTGCCTGTTTTCATAAGGCCCTCCGCAACTTTTTCAAAGGTTTCGCAAACTCTTTTTGCAAAAGCCTCGTTGCTTTCACCGTAAGGGGGAGCAACACCCTTTTCGCCGGCAAGCCAGCGGGGAAAAAACTCGTTTTTTTCAAGGTCTTCGGCTGTTTTGTTTTCAAATTCGCCAAAGTTATATTCGATAAATCCGTCAATTATGATGGGCTTATTGTCAGGATAAAGTATCTCCGCCGTTTTGACGCAACGTTTGAGCGGACTTGTAAAAACCGCATCCACAGGCGGAAAAACCAGTTCTTTTTTCATTTCAAGAAGCTGGTCGCAGCCTTCGGCGCTGATTTCAACGTCGGTATGGCCGATGTATCTGCCCTCAAGATTTTCGTCTGTGAGAGCGTTTCTGATAAAGTGAATGGTATAGGACTTCATTTTTCCTCCAAAAATCCGTGTGATTTTTTGTTTGATTTGCTTATATACAAAATGTTATATAAAGATGTATAATATATACAAACTGTAATAGGAGATGCGTTATGGACAGAAATTTTCCGGTAATTCTTTGTGAACTGCGTAAAGAAAAGGGATTGAGCCAAAAAGAGGCTGCCGCAAAGCTCGGCGTTTCGCAGGCCTTGCTCTCGCACTACGAAAAGGGCATCAGAGAATGCGGCCAGAGCTTTCTTATTAAAGTTGCCGATTTTTACGGCGTAACCTGCGACTACCTGCTCGGCAGAACAAACGCAAGGAACAACGCCTCCGACGAGCTTAAATCGCTTGCCAGCCAAAAGCATATCCCCATCGCCGCTTCAAGCGAAACTTTTATCAAGGCCGGTGTTATGCTTGTGGATTATATGCGCAAAAACAACACGCTTGACGGCGTTAAGTTTGATAAGCTGCTGGCAATTGCGCTTTATAAAATAATCATCGTTCAGGCGGCGGCAGGCAATCTGCCGAAAAACTGGGCAGGCAGAGCTTATGCTGACGGCAAAGTCTGCTGCAGCTCCACTTACCTTGCCCTTGCAGAGCTTGCGGCATACAGCGCACTGCGCCCCAAAAAGAACAAAAACCCGATATCTGATGCACCTGTGCCCGAAATAATCAAAGCACTTGTTGATACGGCAGAGGATTTCATAGTTGACGACTGCACCTCAAAAACTCCGCCGTTACCTGCAAGATTTATGAGATAAATTGAATTTATAAAACATAATATTAAGGGTTTGCAAAGGCAAAAGCCGATGCAAGCCCTTAATTTTTTTAATTGCAGCTCATTACTCTGCCAGAAGCGCTTCATAAAGCGCAATGTATTCTTTTGCCGATTTGCTCCAGCTGTTATCGCACTTGAGCGCTCTCTTGACAAGCTTATCCCAGAGCTTTTTATCGCTGTAAGCAGCGAGCGAGCGTCTGATGGCATCAAGCATATCATAGGCGTCATAGCTCTTGAAGGTGAAGCCGTTGCCCTTGCCGTCACCGCTGTCAGTGATGGTATCCTTGAGTCCGCCTGTTTCTCTGACGATGGGGATTGAGCCGTAACGCAGAGCAACCATCTGCGAAAGTCCGCAGGGTTCACTCTTTGAGGGCATCAGGAACAGGTCACTGCCTGCATAGATTTTTCTTGCCATATCAGGCACAAAGCCAAGGCGCAGGCCAACCTTTTCGGGGTATGACGCTGCAAGCTCTTTAAAGAAGGATTCATATTCCCAATCGCCCGAACCGAGAACGGCAAGCTGAACGTCGGTTGTGTCCAGCACCTCGCGCATAACACGCTTGATGAGGTCAAGTCCCTTGTGAGAAACAAGCCTTGTTACGATGCCGATAACGGGTGCATCCGCCTTGACGGGCAGACCGAGGATTTCCTGAAGCGCAGCCTTGTTTTTCGCTTTGTTTTCAGGTTCTTTTGCAGAATAGTTTGCAAAAATATCCTTATCTGTTTCGGGATCATAGTTCTTTGTGTCAATGCCGGTGAGAATACCGCTGAGCTTATAGCTTCTCTCTTTGAGAATGGGGTCAAGACCGTGGCTGAACCAGGGGTCAAGAATCTCAACCGCATAGGTGTTGCTGACGGTTGTTACCCTGTTTGCGCATTCAATTGCACCCTTCATAAGGTTGATGCAATCGCCGAACTCAACAAGCGAAACTGTTTCTTCAGCAAGGCCGAAAACGTCGCCGAGAATCTCTTTGCCGTATTTGCCCTGATACTGAATGTTATGGATTGTTGAAATTGTTTTGATGCCTGTATAGCCCTCTTTTGCGCCGTAAATTGTTGTGTAATAAACAGGCACAAGAGCCGTCTGCCAGTCATTGCAATGAATGATATCGGGCTTAAAGTCGATATGGGGCAGAATTTCAAGAATTGCTCTTGAGAAGAAAGCAAATCGTTCACCGTCATCATAATGGCCGTAAAGATTATTGCGTTTAAAATAATATTCGTTATCAATAAGATAATAGGTTACGCCGCCTGCCTTTGCTTCAAAAACGCCGCAATACTGCCTGCGCCAAGAAACGGGCACCATAATGTTGGTCACAAATTTCATTGTTGAGCGCAGCTCGTCTTTGATTGAACCGTAGAGGGGCATAACCACTCTGCAGTCAACCCTGCGCCTTTTGAGAGCCTGAGGCAGAGAGCCTGCAACGTCTGCAAGGCCGCCGCTTGCTGCAAAGGGCAGAGCTTCGCTGGCCGCATATAAAACCTTCATATCCTCACTACCTTTCTGTTATTGCCGTTTTATTCAATGATTACCGTTGTATAATATTTACTGCCTGACTTTGCAACACCTACACCGATTTTGGTTGCCGAATCACTGTGAATCTTGCTGCTCATTGCTCTGGCGATATCTGCATAAAGTTTGGAGCCGCCATAAGTTGTAACAAAATTCATTCCTCTGCCGGACACTCTGTCTGCATAAGCAGGCATTGAGCTGTAAGTGCAGTCGGTTCTTGCAACGCCGTTAAGCTCAACAGCAAGAGGAGCTCTGCCGCCCACACTTGCTCTGTCGCTGTTAATCTGTTCGATGATATCGCTTGCAAGCTCGTCATCCCTGCCCACGTTAATCTCAAAGTCGGGCAGGAAGCCGTTGTTATCCGAGCGTGTTTCCTCCGCCCATCTGTCGGTGGTGGTTTCAACCGTTGTGGTCATCTCAACCGTAACCGTTTGAGTAACGGGCTGACCGTTTTCATCGGTAACAGGCACACCGTTTTCGTCCGTCACCTGTTCAAGCTTTGTTTCAGGCTCCGGAGGCGGAAGGGTTGTGAGGGAGTTTTTATCAACCGTAACCTTAACAACCTCCGTAACGGGCTTGCCGTCCTCGCCGTAAGCAGGGCTGCCGTCTTCATTGGTTACATAAACGTAGCTGTCCTGCTCAACAAAGGGGTTATCCGTTGTTGTTGGCAAGGTGGTGGTGGGCTTATAGGTGTGGTCAGATGAAACTCCGAGCTCAACATAATAATCAAGCACCGTGTAGAAAGTAACGTCGCCAAACTCGTTGGTAAGACTTTCAACTTCAATTCTTGTGGCAATGTAAGACTGAGGCACGGTTTCTGACTCGCTTGTTTCTTCTTCATCTTTTTTGCCGATAACTCCCGTTGCCAGCAGTGCAACAAGCACCATAACAAGCGCAAGCATAACGACAACGCCGGTATAAATGTTTTTAGTAGACATAGACTTTAAATTCACTCTTTCTTTTTACCGCATACGAAAATGCGGAGGTATCAGATAACAATACCCTTGCCGATATAAACGGGATAATTGGAAGCACCGCAAAGCTTCTTGTTGGGTTTAACAACAACCGCCTTGTCTGCAATTACGCATTCAAGGGATGAATTATCGCCGATATAGCTATCCTGCATAATGATGCAGTTCTTGAGCTTTGCACCCTTTGCAACGGTAACGCCTCTGAAAAGGATGCAGTTTTCAACCTCACCGTCAATCTTGCAGCCGTCGGCAATCAAAGAATTCTTAACCTTTGCGTTAATGCCGTAAACTGCAGGGAACTGGTCTCTGACCTTTGTATAAACAGGACTTGCAAACAAAGCTTTTCTGTTTTCGGAGTTGAGGATTTCCATACTGACTTCATAATAGCTGCGAAGCGACTGAAGCGTTCTGACAAAGCCTGTAACCTCATAGCCGTAAATGCCGAGATAACCGAGATTGTTGATTATTATGGTTTCAAAGTCATCAATTCTTGCGCCGTGAGCCTCGTGAAGAAGACGTTCAAGCAGCGTTCTGCCGATAACCATAATCTTAAGCGAATAATTGACGTTGCTGCTGTAGCAGTCAACATATCTGTCAGCAGTGATTCTGCCGTTTTCATCAAGAGTCAGCTCAGTTGCCGAGCCTGTTGCAGGGGGAATACCGTTTGCATAAGCAAGGGTGATATCCGCTTTTTTTGCAATATGTGCCTTGAGAAGCTTTTCATAATCAATGTTGCAGATAACGTTGCAGTCTGCAAGAACAACATAGTCCTTATCGGAGCTGCTGATATAGCCGATTGAGCCGTAAAGCGAATCAGCCTTACCTTTGAACATACCTGTTTCGGGTGTGTTGAACGGAGGCAGGATTGTCATACCGCCTCTTTTTCTTGAAAGGTCCCAGGGCTTTCCGTTGCCTACGTGATCCATCAGCGAGCGATAGTTGCTCTTTGTGATGATGCCAACCTGCGGAATGCCTGCATTAACCATATTGGAAAGTTGGAAATCTATAAGACGGTATCTGCCTGCAAAAGGAACCGAACCCATTGTGCGGAAAGCGGTAAGCTCGGGCAGCACCTCGTCATATGCGTTTGAAAATATAATACCGAGAACGTTCTTTGCAGCCATTATTCAGCACCTCCCATATCTTCGTCAACCATTGCTTTGGGTGCAACCTTTGCTCCCTTGCCGATTGTTACGCCGTTGCCGATAACCGCAACGCCCCAATCATTGACGTCTGCCATATTTTCGGGGCTTTCACCAACAACCGCGCCTTCTTCGATAACCGCATTTTCAGCAACTATCGAATACTGAACAACAGCGCCCTTTTTGATGACGGTACCTGGCATAACGATGGAATATTTAACCTCTGCGCCCTCTTCAACGGTTACGTTTGCAAAAAGAACCGAGAAATCAAGGCTGCCTTCAATGTCACAGCCCTCTGTTATCATTGAAGATTCGATGCTTGCGTTTTCGCCGATATAATGAGGCGGTGCAGCCGGTGACCTTGAATAAATCTTCCAGCTGTCATCATCAAGGTTAAGGTCTACTTTGGGATTGAGAAGGTCAAGGTTTGCGTCCCAGAGGCTGTTGATTGTGCCGACGTCTTTCCAGTAGCCGTCAAACTGGTAAGCAAACATTCTCTCGCCGTTTTCGTGCATTGCAGGAATAAGGTCGTGACCGAAATCGTTGCTTGAGCCTTCCTTTGCCTCATCCTCAATAAGATACTGACGCAGCTTCTTCCAATTGAAAACGTAAACGCCCATTGAAGCCTTATTGCTTCTGGGGTTCTTCGGCTTTTCTTCAAACTCGCTGATTGAGCCGTCGTCATTGACAATCATCAGACCGAAGCGGCTTGCTTCGTCCCACGGAACTTCAAGCATCGCAATTGTGCAGTCTGCGTTCTTTTCCTTGTGATAATCAATCATCTTTGAATAATCCATCTTGTAGATATGGTCGCCCGAAAGAATAAGAACGTATTCAGGGTCATATCTTTCAATGAAATTGATGTTCTGATAGATTGCGTTTGCAGTGCCCTTATACCATTCAGTGCCCTTTATCTGCTGATAGGGTGACAGAACGTGAACGCCGCCGTTTTCTCTGTCAAGGTCCCAGGGCTGGCCGTTGCCGATATAATCGTTAAGCTCGAGGGGCTGATACTGTGTGAGAACACCGACAGTATAAATGCCGGAATTAACGCAGTTTGAAAGAGGAAAATCAATGATGCGGTATTTGCCGCCGTAGGGCACGGCAGGCTTTGCGATTTGCTTTGTAAGAATGCCCAGGCGGCTGCCCTGACCGCCTGCAAGAAGCATAGCTATGCATTCGGGTTTCTTTGCCATAGGGGTTCCTCCTTTTATTTTGTGGACTCTTTTTTCCTTGATGTGTTTTTTATATACATACAGCTCAAGCCCTCAATATCAAGCTCAATGCTGTAATCATAACCGTGCATGGGAATTTTTTTGGCTCTGACCGAGCCGACGGTGCTTTCATTTCTGCCGCCGAATTCAGGCTTTGCAGAGCTGAACACAACTCTGTATGTACCAGACTTGGGAACACCGATTCTGTATTTCTGCCTTGTAACACCCGTGAAGTTGCAAAGAGCAATAATCTCGTTGCCGCTTTTATCACGTCTGATATATGAAACAACGGAGTTGCAGCCGTCATCGCTGACAATCCAGTTGAAACCGTCCCAGCTGTAATCAACCTCCCAGAGAGGCGCATTGGCAATATAGAATTTGTTAAGCTCGGCAACATAGTTTTTAAGCTGCCTGTGAGCATCATAGTCAAGCAGCAGCCAGTCAAGCGGCTGTTTGTAATTCCATTCGATGAACTGACCGAATTCGCTGCCCATAAAGAGAAGCTTTTTGCCGGGGTGTGACATCATATAGCCGAGGAATGAGCGCACACCTGCAAACTTTTCTTCGTAAGTACCGGGCATTTTGTTGATGAGAGAGCATTTGCCGTGAACCACCTCATCGTGCGAAATGGGGAGCACAAAATTCTCGGAAAAAGCATAGAAGAAAGAGAAGGTCAGCTTATCGTGGTTGAATTTTCTGTGAATCGGGTCAAGCGAAAAATAGTGCAGGCAGTCATTCATCCAGCCCATATTCCACTTGAAGTTGAAGCCGAGACCGCCAAGATACGTCGGCTTTGAAACCATCGGCCATGCCGTGCTTTCTTCGGCAATCATCATAACGTCGCCGTACTCTCTGAAAATTGATTCGTTGAGCTTTCTCAAAAATGCAACTGCCTCAAGATTTTCTTTGCCGCCGTATGAATTGGGCAGCCAGTTGCCTTCATCTCTGCCGTAATCAAGATAGAGCATCGACGCAACGGCGTCAACACGCAAGCCGTCGATATGGAATTTATCAATCCAGAACATTGCGCTTGAAACAAGGAAGCTCTGCACCTCGGGCTTGCCGTAATCAAAGATTCTTGTTCCCCACTGATAGTGTTCACCTTTTCTGGGGTCAGAATACTCGTAGCACGGACCGCCGTCAAACTCATAAAGACCAAACGCATCTTTTGGAAAATGCGCAGGCACCCAGTCAAGAATAACGCCGATGCCTTCGCTGTGAGCCTTGTTGACAAAATACGCAAAATCCTCCGGTGTGCCAAAGCGTGAGGTGGGCGCAAAATAGCCCGTTACCTGATAACCCCACGAGCCGTCAAACGGATGCTCCGTTACGGGCAGAAGCTCAATATGGGTGTAACCCATCTCTTTGACGTAAGGAATAAGCCTGTCTGCAAGCTCCCTGTAAGGCAGCGGATTGCCGTCATCATACATCTGCCATGAGCCTGCGTGAACCTCATAGATGTTGACCGGTGATTCATAAATATTGGTTTTCTTTCTCTTGCTTAGCCACTTTGTATCAGTCCATTCAAAACCGTGAATGCCGTAAATTTTTGAGGCACTGTCAGGTCTTGTTTCGGCGTGGAAAGCAAACGGGTCGCTTTTATAAAAAGTTCTGCCGTCAGCCGTTTCAATCATAAACTTATATGAATCGTAGCACTGAGCTCCGTCAACACGGCATTCCCAGACACCGTGGCTGATTTTTTGCATCGGGTTATTATATGCCTGCCAGCCGTTAAAACTGCCGCCGACATAAACCTTTTGCGCATTCGGCGCCCAGACTCTGAACACTGCGCCGTTTTCGCACGGGTGTGCTCCGAGAAATTCGTATGCTTTGGCGTTTGTTCCCTCGTGAAAAAGATAAAGCGGAATGTTGGGGTCATAGCTGCTTTTTTTTGTTTTTGCCGCCACAGCGCATACCTCCCTCAATTATATTTATTTAATTATAACAATAATGTATGCTGTTTTCAAGTGGTTTTTAGTTGATTTTGTAACAAAATATATAAATTTTTATTAAGCATTCTGACAATAAAAATTACAATAATGTTAACTTCATTGACAAAAACAAAGTTATTTGTTATTATTACAGTGATTTATTGCATTTTGATGCATTATTTGATTTTACAAGGAGAACCCGTATGATTAGTTCAGATAAGCTGTGTATGAGCTGTATGCGTGAAATCGGCGACGCAAAAAAATGCCCCCACTGCGGTTATTATGCAGATTCAACCCAGATTTCGCCTTATCTGCCCGTCAGAACAGTTGTTGCAAACCGCTATATGGTGGGCAAAATGCTTGAATATAACGGCGAAGGTGCAACGTATATCGGCTGGGATCTTGCTGAGAAAAAAGCAATCAAGATTCGTGAATTTATTCCCGATTCATTCACAATCCGTTCTTCTTCAAACCTGACTCTTCAGGTTATGAGAGGCAGCGAAAATATCTTCAAGGACCTGCGCAGAAGCTTTGAGGAAATGTGGTCAAAGCTCGCCCGTTTAAAGGGTCTTTCTGCCCTGATAAGCGTTAACGACGTTGTTCAGGATTTCGGCACCTCATATGCTGTTTATGACCATTTTGAAGGTATAACCCTGCGTGATTTTCTGCTCAGAAGCAACACGGGTTACATCACATGGGAAAGAGCAAGGCAGCTTCTTATGCCTGTTCTTTCAGCTTTGGGCACTCTGCACTCCGCAGCCATTATCCACAGAGGCATTTCGCCCTCGACGCTTGTTATCGGCACTGACGGCAAGATAAAAATAACCGGCTTTTGCGTTGGCGCGGCAAGAACCGCACGAAGCGACCTCAACAGCCAGCTTTATGACGGCTACGCAGCCATCGAGCAATACGGCTTTGACGGCCAGCAGGGTACCTGGACGGATATTTACGCCTTTGCCGCTGTTCTTTACAGAACACTTATCGGCAGTGACCCGATTTCCTCAAAAGAAAGAATGACAAACGACAGGCTTATGGTTCCCGGCAAATTCGCCGAAGCTCTGCCTGCATACGTTATAAACGGACTTATCAATGCGCTTCAGATTCTGCCTGATGACAGAACAAGAACCGTTGAGCAGCTCCGTGCCGAGCTTTCCGCCTCACCCGTTGCAACAGCGGTCAGCGGTCAGCATCAGCGCCCCGTTGCTCCGCCCGTTCCTCAGCCGCAGAAGATGGTTCAGCCGGCACCTGTTCCCGCACCTGCACCTGCAACACCCCAAAAACGCAAAAAGAAAAAGATGAGTGCTATGGGACTTATGTTCCTCAGCCTCACAATAACCCTTCTTGTCGGTCTTTCGGCTCTTGCAGTGTATATGTTTGTTGCGGAAGACCCCGCTCCGCCCAAATCACATAACTCCGGCGACGACGTTGAGATGATTGAAGTTGACAGCCTTTATTTCATCGGACGCCAGGAAAACGAATTCAGACACCAGTTCGGCGATAAATTCACCATTGAAGTTATTGACCAGACAAGCGACACCGTCAAAAAGGGTGAAATCATCGGCATCACTCCTTCCTCGGGCGAATATCCCAAGGGAACAAAATTCACTCTCACGGTCAGTGCCGGCAAAGAAAAGAATCCCCTGCCCGAAAACCTTGAAGGTCTTAAATACAGCGAAGTTGAAACATTCCTTGCAGACAGCGGCTTTGAATGCATCAGACAGGATACGGATACAACCGACCTGAGCAAGGACGAAATTGTTTATGACGTTATTGCAAAAGGCTCGCCTGATAAAAATGACCTTTATGAAAAGGGCACGGAAGTTGTTGTCCGTGTTTATTCCTTTGAAGGCGAACACCTGCTTGACGAAAACGGCGAGCGTGTGACCGACGCCGACGGCAACTTTGTATATATTGAAGATGAAGACGAACCTTCTGAAGACGAGGAAGACACCACCGCAGATGACGAAGAAGAGCCTTCGTCTGAAAGCGATGAAGGTTCCGGCAATGACACGTCTGAAGACGTTCCGGAAGAAGACACAGAAGAATAAAAATCACACCGGCAGCGCAGTTTCAGCAAACTGCGCTGCTTTTTCTGTTGACTTTATCGGCGTTTTGCTTTATAGTCAAACTATAACTCCGATAAAGAGATGAACAGATGAAAAACACCTATCCTTCTTATTTTAATGAATTTGCCTGCATTGCCGATAAATGCCCCGACACCTGCTGCGCAGGCTGGCAGATTGTTGTTGATTCCGAAAGTGCCGAAAAATACAGAAATGCAGACGGCGAAATCGGCAATAAGTTGCGCCGTTCCATGGCTGTTGACAGTGACGGCGACACGGTCTTTGTTTCAGAACGCCGCCGTTGCCCGTTTTTGCTTGAAAGCAACCTGTGCGAGATTTACATAGAGCTTGGAAAAGAAAACCTGTGCAGAACCTGCACGCTCTTTCCCAGGCATATAACGCATCTCGGTTCACGCAAAGAAACGGGGCTTTCTCTCTCCTGCCCGGAGGCAGCAAGACTGATTTTCGCTTCCACTGAGCCGATAAGCTTTGAAACGGCGGAGGATAACACTCTTCCTGAACCCAACAGCATTGACCCGACGGTATATTTTACGCTTGCAAAGGCGCAAAAAACGGCGATAAACATACTGCAAAGCAGAAAATTTTCCATCACGCAAAGGCTGATTGCTTTTGTGCGTTTTTGCGACAGGGTTCAGCAAAGCATCAAAGCAAAAGAGCTTGCCGATATTGCCGTTACGGAAGAATTTTTTGAGCCTGTTCCGTTCAATAAAACGAAAGCAAAAAACACGCTGCAAAAGTGTTTTGAAACTCTCAAATCCCTTGAAAAGCTTAACATTCAATGGAATACAGAGCTTGAAGCGGCAAAGAATATTCCACCCGAAAAAGCAGAAGATTTCAGAGAAATCCTTTCCCTCAACGAGTGGGAAGCCGAGCATCTTGCGGTTTATTTTGCATTCCGCTATTTTATGACCGCTGCATTCGACGGTAAGCTTGCCGAAAAGGCAAAATTCGCCGTTTTTTCGGTTATCGCCTGTCTGATTCTGCAGGCCGCACTGCCCGATTTCACGCAAAAATCCGCACGCATTGAGGCGGCACGCCGCTACTCAAAAGAGGTTGAGCATTCGGCAGAAAATATGGTTTCGGTTGCACAGGCAATAAAAAAGAGCCGCTCATTCGGCTCTGATAATCTTATAAATATTTTAAGCCGCTGACAGGCTTAAAACGGGAGAAATAATTATGAAATACTGCGAACTCGTCAACACAAAGCAAGGCAGCAAATCCACACACCGCTATTCAAACGGCAACACCCTGCCGCTTGTTCAGCGACCCTTCGGTATGGCGGCTTTTGCTCCGCAGACCGAAGAACACAGCATCCGCTGGTATTATCACCCCGACAGCCGCAGCCTTGAGGGTATCCGCCTGACTCACCAGCCCTCACCGTGGATTGCGGATTACGGCGCATTCGTTTTTATTCCGCAGAATGACAGAATGGGCGGCGAAGGCGAAGAACGCTGGTCAGGCTTCAGACCCGAGGAAGCAATCCTTACCCCCTACTATCTCAAAACCCGTTTTCTGCGCTCAAGATGCGATTTTGAGCTGACCCCCACAGAAAGAGGTGCTTCGGCTCTTATCAGCTTCTCCGACGAGGGCAAAAACTATCTTTCCGTGTTGCCCGTAACAGGCAATTACACCTTCCGCTTTGACGAAAAGAATAATATGCTTTTTGCTTCAACGGATATGCATATGAGCGGCGAAGCGGTTAAATTCAGAACATACCTCGCCGTTGAATTCCCCGAGGGCTCGGTTGATGCCTCCGAAACGCTCATCAGCAGCGGCAACAATTTCAGAAGCGGTTCAAAAGCAAGAGGCAAAAAGGCAGGTATCCACATCTGTCTTAAAAATAAGGTTACAGAAATAAAGCTTGCAATTTCATACATCAGCTTTGAACAGGCGGTTTATAACCTCAAATCAGAGCTTGAAGGCAAGGATTTTGCTTCCCTCAAAGCTGAAGCGGAAGAAATCTGGGAAGGTTATCTCTCAAGAGTTAAAATTGAAGCCGCTGACGAAAAGCAGCTGCGCACCTTCTATTCCTGCATATACAGAGCTTTCCTCTATCCCCACAAATGCTATGAATACGATAAATCGGGCAAAGCTATCCACTATTGCCCCCACGATGGCAAAACCTATGACGGCGTAAGATACACCGATAACGGCTTCTGGGATACTTACAGAACGGTTTACCCCTTCTTTGCCCTTGTTGCAAAAGACGAGCTGCGCGAAATGCTCACCGCATTCATTCACGAATATAAAGAAAGCGGCTGGCTGCCCAGATGGCTTTCAATCGGCGAATGCGGCTGTATGCCCAGCACACTTGTTGACGCAGTTATTGCCGACGGCGCAGCCAAAGGCTTCATCGACGAACCCACTCTGCGTATAGCTCTTGAGGGTATGATAAAGCATTCCGTAACCAATCCGCCCGAAAGACGCTTCGGCAGAAACGGCGCTGAAAGCTACTGCAAATACGGCTACGTGCCTTATGACGAACAGAAAGAATCCGTCAACCTCACTCTCGATGCCGCTTACGGCGACTGGTGCATTGCCGAAGTTGCCAAAATCCTTGGCGAAACAAAAATCGAAGCCGAATACCGCAAGCGTGCAACATATTATAAAAACATCTTCGACCCCGAAACAGGCTTTATGCGCCCCAAAGATAAAAAAGGTAACTTCCGCCCCGAATTCTCACCCATTATGTGGGGCCGAGATTACACCGAGGGCAGTGCGTGGCAGAACTCATTCGCCGTGCCGCACGACATTGAGGGTCTTGCCGAGCTCTACGGCGGCAAGGATAAGCTGATTGCAAAAATCGACGAACTCTTCGCAACCGAGCCTGATTACCTCATCAGAGGTTATGACTGTGAAATTCACGAAATAACCGAGCTTGCCGCCATCGACTTCGGTCAGTGCGCAATTTCAAACCAGCCCAGCTTCCATATTCCTTATATATATTCGGCTCTCGGCTGCGTTGAAAAATCGGCATACTGGGTTGAAAAGCTCTGCAAGGAAGCATTCTCCTATGAAAATGACGGCTTCCCCGGCGATGAAGATAACGGCACAACCGCCATCTGGTATATCTTCGGCGTGCTCGGCTTCTATCCCTTCTGCCCCGGCAAGCCTGAATATGTAAAAGGCAAAAAACAGGTTATCAGAGCTTTCATCGGCGAAAAAGAAATTGACGCCGATAAATTTGACGGGCACATTATAAACTACAAAGACCTTATATAAATTAACGGAAAAGAGGAATTTTTTATGGACAGATATCTCATCATCAACGCCGACGATTTCGGTATGTGCAGAGGAGCAAACCTTGCTGTTATGGATCTTTTTAAAGACCCCGCAAGTGCTCTCACATCATCAACAATAATGGCTCCCTGTGCGTGGGCACCCGAAGCCTGCCGTTTTGCGGCGGAAAATCCGCAGTATGCAATCGGCGTTCACCTCACCCTCACAAGCGAATGGGGCAACTACCGCTGGGCTCCCGTCAACTCAAGCAACACGGATTCACTGCGTGACGAAGAAGGCTTTATGTGGCACGAGAGCGACCAGGTTGAGAAAAACGTTGACCTTGAAGAAGCAAGAGCTGAAATCAAGGCTCAGATTGAGCGCTGCAAAAAGCTCGGCTTTGTAACACCCTCACACCTTGATAACCATATGGGTTCGCTCTACGGCATTGAAACAGGCAGATTTGAGCTGCTACAGATGACTCTTGAAACCGCCGCAGAATACGGTCTGCCCTTCCGTTTCCCCGCATCGTTCTCTGATGCACAGCTTTCAAACACCATGCTTGAAATCAACATAGACAAAGAATTGATTCACGCAATGCTCGGTCAGCTTGTTGCTTTCATAAATCAGCTCGGCGTTGCAGTGCCCGACCATCTTATCCCCAACGAATGGAACGAGCCACAGACAGAGAGCTATGAAAAGTTCCGAGAGTATATCTATGACCTCTATGCAAATATGCCCGAAGGCATCACAGAAACCTATATGCACCCCTCGCTTGAAACCGACGACCTCAAGGGCACAACAGGTTTCTGGGAGCGCAGAGTATGGGAATACAGAATCCTTAAAGACCCCAAAACAAAACAGCATATTGAAGCTCACGGCATAAAGCTTATCAACTACCGTGACCTTGCCGAAATGAGGAAATAATATGACTCTGCTTGAAGCTTCTGCAATAAGAATATCCAGAAGAGCATATATCCCCGAGCCGTTAAGCTCCGAGAAAAAAGCGGCTCTGCAAAAGATAATTGACGGCATATGCGAGCGTTCGGGGCTGAATATTAAGCTTATGGAAAACGGCAAAGACTGCTTCAGCCTTTATAAAAGTTACGGTATGTTCAGCGGCGTAACAAGCTATTTTGCCCTTGCAGGCAAATCCGATGACCCTATGCTTCACGAAAAGGTCGGCTATTACGGCGAGGAGCTTGTGCTTGAAGCTACCCGTCTGGGTCTGGGCACCTGCTGGGTTGCAGGCAGCTATGACAAAACTGCCACGGGTTTTGAACTTGCAGACGGCGAAGAACTTTCCTGCGTGATTTCCGTCGGCGAAATAAAAACAAACGAAAACCTCAAAGAAAAATTTCTTTCGGGCGTTATCAAATCCAAAAGAAAAACACCTGCCCAAATGAGCAAAAATTTCGATTCCGCACCCGATTGGTTTAAAAAGGGTATGGAGTGCGTGGCAAACGCCCCCTCCGCACGCAACACGCAGCTGATTGTTTTTGAATACACTCCCGACGGAGTTGTTGCCGAAAACACGGGCACCTGGACAAGCAACAGAGTTGACCACGGTATTGCACTTTATCATTTTGAGCTTGGCAGCGGCAAAAAAATAACAGATTTTGCATAATCACAAAAACCAAAGGCTTGCAAAGGAGAAAAAATCCTCTGCAAGCCTCTTTTTTTATGAGAGAAGTTAAATGGAGCTTTATTTGAAAGCTATATATCTGTAAGGCGAACCGCCGTTATTGAGCCTCGGGTAGCTTCCCTGTGACGGGGTTGATGATTGGTTTGAAACCGTGAAGCCGTTATTGTTTATCGTCAGACCGTAGGTGTTGCCGTTCTGAAAAGCTATGCCTGCCATCATATAACTCACTTGATTTTCGGCATCATACTTCATTAACGGGTAGTTGTTTGCAATAACTATGACCATCGTCGGTTTAAAACCAAGGTCAATCGAAAAAGAATCGGTTCCTCTGCCCATATACTGGCCTGTGACAAACGGAGCCTGCAGATAATCAAACTGTTCCTGCGAAAGGTGAATTGCCGTGTTGGTAATGTGCGAAGCGCAAAACAGCTCCTTGCCCAGAAAAGACGGCAAATCAACAGACGAGCTGTCTGCCGGGCACAGCGACGCAATGACCGTTGCCCACGCAGTGAGCACGAAAGCATCCGTATCCCTGTCTGATATAATTCTGTCACAGCCTGATGAATCAATGTTCAGAGCGGAGTCAAAGGTCAGGCAGTCGATGATATCCGTAAACGCATCGTGGCACGCCGCACCGCCCGAAGAAAACGGGGCGTGGATTGAAAAGCGCAGCTTGATGTTTACCTGCCTGCAGTTTTCGTTTTCCACAAGAACACCCTCATCGTTTTCCACAAAGGAATCCACGATGTTCATTCCGTCAATGCCCACGGCAACGGTTGTGTTACGCAGCGGCACTTCCTTTTTGAATGCAGGGTATTCCGTAATGAATTTTATGTTTTTAAGTTCTTCTCTCTCTTTGAGCCACGCCACAATGTTGGCGGGCATTGAGCTGATTGCACTCATTGGTTGTCACCTCTTGTTAATCGTTTTCAACTATAACTCTTATAATTGCCCAGATATAAAAGACCTCACTGCCTTTATAAACCTTTTCGGCTCTGTCTATTCTGTAACGTTCGCCCATACAGCTGACGTATTCGCCGTTTTGTGCAAGCGTCAAATCCGGCTCAGGCGGTCCGATATAAAGGTAATGGCCTTGTGAGTTGTAGCCGATTTCGGTGTTGACACCGTAAAGATACATCTTATTTTTATATCTGAGCGGACTTATGAAGGCGCTCATTTTTGCAATTTCACTGCCGTCTTTTGCCGCCAACACGGCAGGTCTGCCGTAAGCTTTAAGCATCGGCTCAAGCTTCATATGCTCACCTGCCTGAAAACGAACTCGTCATCACGCAGAAGCGGAGCAGCTTCCAGCAATGCACGGGTTCTTTCTTTTTCGGCATTTTCAAGAAGCGCCTGGGGTGAAATGCTGACGGTAACGTCGCCCGCCTTGAACGAGGTTACGGCGTTTTCACCGCTCGTCTTTCTCATACACAACCTGTGGTTTACGATTGCTGCGGCGGCGTTGATAAGCCTGATATCGGAGCAGTCGGCATCACGTCTGACCCGAGCCGAAAGCTCTCTTGCCACGGCATCGCAAAGCGGCGCAAGCTCTGCATCGGTTTCGGCAGGAGCGTAGTACTCTTTGAAAACAGAGAGCACACGCCAGCAGTCAATAAGATAAGGCAGCTTAATCATCAGACCGAAAGCACCTTTGAAGCGCCGTCAAAAATCTTGGCAAAGCCTGCAGTGCAGCTGATAACGGCTCTTTCAAGCTGGCGGTCAATAAGCTTATCGTATTCGGTCATAATGTCGCCCGTTCTTACCATTTCAAGTGCGGCACTCTTATCAAGACCGATGAGTGTGCCTGTGTTAACGGCGTTTGACTTAAGAAGCTTTGCGCCCAGAGGAGTGATTTCATTGCCTGTGCCGTGGAAGTTAAGACCTGCGGCAGCATCTCTGAATTCTTCCATCTTAAGAAGCTTTGCCATAACGGCAGGCTCAGCAATGATGGTGTTAAGCTCATAGGGGTCAAAGCTGTTCCAGAAATCAACGAGGTCGGCATATGCAAGTGTGCCGCTTGCAGCGCAGTTCATAACGCTTGCAGGGTTGCCGTTGCCGTCGCCGTTTTCAATAACCTCAATTGCATCCTTAAGAAGGGTTCTTGCAATGTAAGCACCAATCTGGCGAAGCGTTACTGTGAAAAGGTCAAGGCGCTGATATCTGATAGCCTCATAAGAAGCCACAAGTGAGCGACCTCTCTTGCGGAGCTTGACAAGGTTTTCCTTTGTTCTGATATTTGTTTCGGGAATGAATGCACCCTCGCTGACAATCTTGAGTTCCTTTTCTTCATCTGTAGGCAGAGAAGTGATTGAACGGTAATCAAGACCGTTAAAAACGGTTGTTGATGCCACAATGCCGGGCAGAATATCCGCCTGTTCCATACCCTGTTTAACGGCTCTTGAAACGTATTCGGGGAAAAGCACTGCGCTGTCCGACGTTTTGAAGAACTTATCAACAACGTCACTGCCTGCGCCGCTCACCTTGATGCCGAAGCGCTTGAGCTGGCGCTGATATGCGTCAAGGCCCTCAAGAGAAGTGCCCTTGTAATTATCGTCGGGGTCAAGGCTTTCAAGAGCCTTTGTGAAATTGCCTGTTGCATAAAGACCCTTTTCGAGTCTGATATTATCAAAATTTGACATAAAATCTCTCTCCTTTCTTACATAAGAAACGTTACGGTGCCTGCCGCTTCGTCAACTGCAACAACAAGGTATTCCCTGCTGCCGCCTGCTTTGACGCCGTCTGCACCTGCAACAAGTGCGGTGTAACCGAGTTCGGGAGCAGTGCCGCTGAATTTTGCGGTTACTGCGCCGTAAATCTGAACTGCAGCATAAGCGTTATCACCGTTTTCAACGATTCCGCAGAAATCCTCACCGTCGCCGCAGGCGGCAACCGTTGCGTTATCGCTGATTTTGACAAGTGTACCCTTGCCGATTTCTTCCGTTACTCTGAATGTTGCGGTTTCGTTGTTAAAACCGCCGAATGCTACTGACATAATTTATCCTCCTTAAATTTTGTATTCGGAATTTGATTCCGCAATATTATCGCCGTTTGCATCAAGCTGTCTGATAAAAGACAGCTTCTGCTCCGCCTTTTTTCTGAATGCATCACGCATATCCTTGAGCCTTGCAATGCTCAGCTCCTTGCAGATTTCCTCAAGAGTTTCGCCCCTCATTTCGGGCATAACCGTTGCGGCATCCCTGATAAGAGCCGCTTTAAGCTCTGCTCTGTATTCCTCCGCCCAGTTTTCGTTTGCTGTGCCGTGTGCTTCAGGGCTGAAGGATTTGATAACGCCTGCATTTTTCTGCGCAGGCACAGCCACAAAAGACCATTCATAGGCATCTGCAGGCTCTTCGAGCAGATGGCAGCAGATTTTGCCGCCGTACTGCTTGCCCTTCTGATGCTCGCAGCCCGTGCTTCTCACGTTTTCGCCGCACACGGAGCATCTTGTAACCTTGACCGCACAACCGACGCTGGTTTCTTTTTTGATGCCTGCATCAATTTCTGCGATAAGGTCTTTATTCTTTTCTGTTCTGACCATATAAGCCTTTGCCTCAATATAGGTGTAAGGCTCGCCGTCGCTTGTTTGGCGTGTTTCGTCGGTCACAACACGGGTTGCATAAACTCTTGCCGTCTGATCCTTGCTGCTCATATTGTGGTCAAAAATCCCTGTTTTGCCCACAAAAAGCTCTGCCAGAGTGTTGAGCGATGCAACGGTGAATTTTTCGTTATCCCTGTCAATCTCATTGTCACAAAGGATAACGCTGAATGTGTAAATCTCCTCCTGCGTGAGCTCCTTTCTTGCATATCTGCCGATAAGTTCAAGCTCCTGCGCAGTAACGGAGTTTTTCTTTTCGCTGCTCATAATCACTTACCTTTCTTATTGTTTTCCGCCTCAAGCTTTGCCGCCTGTGCGTTATAAAGCCTTGCTCTGCTGAGTTCAACCTCATCCTGAAGCGTTATGTTGCTCCAGTTGACGGCAGGTGAACAGCCGTAGCCTCTGCTGCGCAAAAATTCCGTGCAGATTTTTCTGATAACCGGTGTAAGCACCTGTCTGTAGGCTTCAAGTTCGCTTGTGAGGGCGTCTGCCTGCTGCGAGCTCATTCTCTCCGTGCTGGACCAGGAAAGACCGAGCATAAAGGGCGGCAGACCCGTTTTGGCAACAATTTGCTCAAGCATATGCCGCACAGGCACTTCACTGTCCAGAATCTGATTGTCTGCGCCGATAACCTTAATCTGAACGTCGCCCACAGCAACAAAATCCTTGATTTCACTGCCGCTCTGCATAGCTTCGCCCCATTCCTTTGCCACCTGCAGCGCTCTGTCCTTTGCGTAGGCTCTGTCCACGGCATCGTTGCGGGGATTATAGGTAACGGCAAAGCGAAGGTTGCCCACCCTGTCCCAGTTTGCGCCGATGCTTTCAAATATTTTGAGCAATATTCCGCTCACGAACGGCATACCCTTGAGCAGAGAGTTACCCGTGAGAGCACCGGGGTCGGGGTTAAGCACGCTGAGCAGGCAAAGCTCCTGTCTGGGTGCTTTTTTAAGCTCTCCGCCTTTTCTCACAAAAACGTCAATATCAAAACCGTTTTGCGCTCTGGCAAGCTCAATGCCGTCAAGCGGCACGTTAAAAAGCGCACAGGGCAGGCCGTCGGTATCCGTCACAATCTCGCCCAGAGCAGTGCCGTAAGTCAGAAGCTGCTCAAAATAAGCCGCAACAAAAGCTGCAAGGCCCTGTCTGTTGCCGCCGACGGGCACGCTGGCGATAAATTCTTCAAGCTCTCTCTGCGCCTGTTTGTCGGCGCATTCAACGCTGAAGCCGCCCGTAAGGCGTACAAGCTTGAAGATTGCCGCATCAATAACGGGCACAGCCTCACGCAGAGCTTTATAGAGCCTGTGCTGGGGCGCACCCAGCGGCACGTAGCTGTCAATCACCCCGAAAGGGTGTCGGTTTGCCGCCTGCATAACAGGCATTGAAACCCTTGAAGGTTTTCTGTTTTTGAATAAGCCCATCACATTCCTCCTTTCTGTCTTCTCGTTGCCGCCACAGCAAAGAATCCGTCGTCATCTTCGTTTGCAACAACCGTTGAAACAAAATAGCGGATATCGTCCATGGCGTGGTCATTCTCTTTTTTAACCGCATCCTTTGCCGAGTTTTCTTCCCAGCGGTAAAGCCCGAATTCCCTTATGCTGTCCTTGCAGACGGGCGCAAACATCAGCGTGCCGTTTTTAAGGCAGTCGGAAACTCTGCGTATGCCGTCGATGACGTCGTTTTTCGCAGGAATAACCGTGAACCTGCCGTCACGGCGTATGCATTCAATGAAGCTTGCCGCCGACGGGTCAATGATGACAGACCTTATCTTTTTGCCGTGCGCAAGCTCGCACAGAGCTTCAAAATGCTCGCTGTCCGTTTTCTGCCTGCCCTCGGTGCGTGAATCAAAATAATATTCATTCACCCTGTACCACACGCCGTCTTTTTTGCCCCACAAGCCGAAAGACGAGGGGTTGACCGTGCCGTAATCGCAGGAAATGCGGTATTCCTCCAGATTATCGGGCGGCTCGCAGACGTGCTTGCTCTGTGAAAACATCGGGTAAACGCACCCCTGGGCAGCAACCCATTTGCCGAGCACGAACCTTTCATAGAACGCCCCCGAATACAGCCGCTCATACCTGCGGATTATACTTGGTGTGAGCGAGGGGTTATCCTTCATTGTGAAGTGCAGATAAAGGCAGTTTTTCTCGCCGTGCTTTTTTATCCATTCTTCGTGAAACCAATGCATCGGGTGCTCGGGATTGCAGTTGAACCAGAGCTTTGAGCCGTCAACGGAGCAGCGGGCAAGCGCCTGCTCCACAAACGAACGGGGCATCAGCGTGACCTCATCAAGCAGAACGCCTGCAAGGGTCATACCCTGAATGAGTGCCGCCGAGCCTTCATCCTTACCGCCGAAAAGATAAAACCTGTTTGTTCTGCCCGAGTGACTTATTTCAATAAGGTTGCGTGAATATTTTTCGTTGCATTCGAAACCGAGGTCACGCAAAACGGGCAGAATAACCGTAACAACGTTTCTGCGCAGGGATGCGATTGTTTTGCCGCAAAGAGCAAAGGAAGAATCCGCAAACGCTGAAAAAGCCCAGGTTACAAAGGAAACCGACATGCAAAGGGTTTTGCCGGAGCGCACCGCACCGTCGCAGATAACGGCGTCGCAGGTGCTGAAAGGGCTTTCGGGCAGCCACCAGCACAGAGCCTGCATCTGTTTTTTGGAAAACGGAGCAAAGGCAGGCTTTTTTGTTGTCTGACTCAAACAACTTCCTCCTCCGAGAGAAGTTTTGCCCCCTCGGAAAGTGCTTTGATGAAGCTGCTCTCGGCGTTTTCGCTGCCGCCCGTAAGCTGAGCAAGCTTTTCAAGAGCCTTAAGCCTGTCAAAAAACTTGATTTCCATTCCGCCGCCCTTGGGGCGTTTTATTTCGGAAACATTGAATAAATCAAGCTGTTCGATTTCCTGCGCCGTCAGAGTATCTTCGCAGAGCATCAGCCTGAGCGCATCGGCAACAGAGCCGAAGGCGAGCCTGTAAAGTCCCTTTTCCGCCTGAGCAGAAACCCCGCTGCGCTCTTTTTCGAGCCGCTCGGTTTCGGCTTTTATATCCGCCCTTGCAAGCAGCTTTGCGGCACTTTTAGAGGGTGAAATGCCGTAGCCTGCTCTTGCGGCGCTTCCTCTGGCATCGCCCGAGGTGACGTAATAGACGCAAAAAAGCTTTTCTTTTTCGTTAAGACTTTTTTTCATACGCTTTCCTTTCTTGCAGGCTGTTTCACGCAGATGAAGAATCCCGGTGATGCAGCCTTGCAGGGAGTGATTTTTGTTTTCTCCTCTCACCCATAGTGCGGAAAGCGGTTTTTGCTAACCCGTTTGTGTTAACTGATTTTGAAAACTCGGCTCAAATCTTCTCCCGTTTTCGCCTGATTTCTGCCGTTTCAGGCTATAAATCTCCGTTTTTCGCCGTTTTTGTTAAATATTTCATTCTTTTGAATTTTTTTGCATTTTTGCTTGACTTGACGTTCCAAAGGGTGTAACATTATTGAGTAAAGAAAAATATTTCACAAAAAAGAGTGGTGAGATTTTTGGGCAGTTCCGATATACCCAACCCCCGAAGTAGATTTTTAACCGAATCAGCCGCATTGGCGGAGCTGTCCGGCAACCGTAAGTGAACCGCATTTTTCATAATGTCGGTTTCGCTCTTGCTTTGTTTTGACTGCATCGCCTTTGCACCGGTATCAGATTACCGCCGGAAGGAGATGCTTTTTTTATGGAAGAATTCGATATCCTCATTGAGAAAGTTCCCGAGCTTATTGCCAACGGAGAAATTTCGTCGCTGCGTGAGCTTTTCTCGGAAATGAATGAGGTTGACATAGCCTTGCTTATGGATGAGATTGAGGCAAAAGAAAGACTTTTTGTTTTCCGTGTGCTCCCCAAGGATATTTCGGCAGACGTTTTTGCCTACCTTGAACCCGAGTCACAGGAAGAGCTTGTGCGTATGATTAACGACGCCGAGCTTGAAAGATTGCTTGACGAAATGTTTCTTGACGACGTTGTTGACTTCCTTGAGGAAGTGCCTGCAAACGTCGTTACCCGTGTGCTTTCACATTCAGACCCCGAAACACGCAAGCTCATCAACCGCTTTCTTAAATACCCCGAGGACAGTGCAGGCAGCCTTATGACAATCGAAATGGTGCAGCTTCACACCAATTTCACCGCCGCACAGGCAATTGAACAAATCAGAAAAACAGGCGTTGACAAAGAAACCGTCTACACCTGCTACTGCACGGATAAACACCGTCATCTGCTGGGCAGCATTCCTCTGCTTTCGCTCCTGCTTTGCGATAAAGACACCCTTGTGGGCGATATTATGGAGGATGAGCCGCAGTTTATCTCCGTCAACACGCTTGACGACCGTGAATACGTAGCCGATATCGTAAGTAAATACGACCTTCTGAGCGTACCCGTTGTTGATAACGAAAACCGCCTTGTCGGCATCATTACCATCGACGACGTTGTTGACGTTATCGAAGAAGAGGTTACAGAGGACTTTGAAAAGATGGCGGCTATGACCCCGTCTGACGAAGAATACCTCAAAACAGGCGTTTTCAAGCTTGCAAGCAACAGAATTATCTGGCTTCTTATCCTGATGATTTCGGGCACGTTTACGGGTATGATTATCGAGGGCTATGAAGCTCTGCTTTCGGGCTTTGTTGCGCTGACCGCTTCAATGCCCATGCTTATGGGTACGGGCGGTAACGCAGGCAGCCAGGTTTCAACCCTTATCATCCGCGGTCTTGCCGTCGGTGAAATCGAAATCAAGGACTATTTCAAAATCGTTTTCAAAGAACTGCGTGTTGCAACCGTGTGCGGACTTGTGCTCGGTGCGGCAAACATTGCGCGAATGTTCCTTTTCAGCGGCGAAAGCTCGTGGGCGGTTGTGCTTGTTGTTTCGCTTGCAATGTTCATAGCGATTATCGTTGCAAAGCTCATCGGCTGCTCGCTCCCGATATTTGCAAAAATCGTGAAGCTTGACCCTGCACTTATGGCAGGCCCGATGATTGCCACCCTCGTTGACATCGTTACGCTTGTTATCTATTTCGCCCTTGCAAAAGCATTTTTGTTTTAAAGTGTGACTGCCGGGAAAAATTCCGGACAAACTAAAATCTATGCAAAAAGCCAATTGATAAATTGCCTCCCCTTCAGGGGAGGTGGATTTTGCAAAGCAAAAGACGGAGGGGTTTTCGGTGAAATATTTTACAAATCAAAGGTTTTACGCAAAATCCTAAAATCCCTCAGTCACTTCGTGACCGCTCCCTTGAAAGGGAGCCCAAACAGCAAGCTACAGTTTGTTTGCAAAAATCGAGTTTATCGACAGTAAAAAGCACCCGACAAACCATCGGGTGCTTTTTGTTGACAACAGGAAATAATATATGATATTCTTTTATTGAGGTGATTGGTATGAAATGCAAGTTCTGCGGCGCAAAAATCAAAAAATCAGATGAGGTTTGTTCCGAATGCGGAAAATACGTTGCAACCCTCAACGAAAAAGCGGTTGAAAACTGCGAGCCCGAACGTGAGCTCGGCAAAAACATAAAGTTTTTTGACACCAAGGCTTATGCAAGCAGAGTTCTTTACACCTTTGCTCCAATCGGAATTATCCCTGTCATTCTCGGCGGCAGACATTTATACCGTACGTATCAAATATCTGAATATCTGCCCGAAAATTATCTGATTCCCGGCATAATGCGCAGCTGCGTTTTTGTGCTTCTCGGTTTGTTCATTATCGTCTTGAGTATATGCTATTATCTTGCTTTGCGCAAAAGCTTTGTCTGCGTCAACGAAAACGGCATTTACGGCATAAAGCCCCGATTCCTGATTCTGACCGAAAGATTTGAGTATTTCTACGAAGACGTAAAAGACTTAAGCTGCCATATTCCGCCTGCGCAGTTCGGCTCGTCATATATAACCGTTAAAACCGACAAAAAGAAATACAGAATCAACTTTTTGCCAAACAGCGACGCAAGCTTTATTGCCACTTACACCCGTGACAATATGCCTCAAAAATAGCGGCAATTCCTCATAACAGTAAAACGGTTGTCCTTCGGTGCAAAATTGCAAAATCGTGAAGCTTGACCCTGCACTCATGGCAGGCCCGATGATTGCCACCCTCGTTGACATCGTTACGCTCGTTATCTGTTTCGCTCTTGCAAAAGCATTTTTGATATAAATCCGAACCGCAAAAATAATTACAGGCTCGCATCAGAATCACCGATGCAAGCCTGTTTTTGCGTTTATCCTGTTTTTTTATATCATAATCCCCCGATGATTATATAATTCCTTGATCAAGTGACCGCAACCGTTGAAAAACAAAAACAATGGTGATAGAATAAATTTAACAAACAATAGACCAAAGTGCTGTTTCAATCGTCTTATAGGTGCAAAGGCAAAAAACAAACACGGAGGTAAATAAAAATGAAAAGCCAAAACTACAATGCAAAAATTACAAATGATGAAAAAAACTGCCCCGAATCCGGTGCGCCCGTAAAAAACGAATCTGTTCCCGTCGCAATACCCGATGCAGATCCCGCAACGTCTGAAACTTTCATTTACAGCGAGCATCTTCTCATACCCTCGCTGTTGAGGTTTGCAGGTGCAATTTACCTTATTGTAAATATTGCTTCATCATTCAAAAACACAGAATTTCTCTTTATGTTTGAAAGAACCGTCCTGGCTTCACTGATTTGGGGTGCCGTTGCACTTTTCCTGATTTTCAGAGGCATTTCCGCAATCATTCAGGAAAGGAAATGCTTTCTGTGCATAACACCTGAAAAAATTTACGGTAAGATTCCTTCAGGCTTTTTCAACGTTAAGGAAATTGATATCCCCACGGCAAATATCATAGCCGTTAACAAATCAAACTGGTTAGGTGCTTTTGGTATCCCCTTTTTCTTTGTGTATCTGAAAATTCTCACCAAAGAAAGTGAAACTGAAATCGACGCATCTTCAAGGACAATGCTCATAAAAATCAGCAAAACCGTTCTGGATTACATAAGAAAATATAAATAAATACATCCAACCAAAAGCGGACAGAAAAAATGCGAAACTGCCTGATTTGTTTTAAACGGTCTGCACTTTTTACAGCCCCGTTTTGCTGAAACCAAAAACATAATTATACCGTTTTATTGAGGTGATTGGTATGAAATGCAAGTTCTGCGGCGCAAAAATCACTGACAACGAAAAAAACTGCCCCGAATGCGGTGCGCCCGTAAAAAACGAATCTGTTCCCGTCACAATTCCCGACGCAGACCCCGAAACGTCTGAAACTTTTATCTACAGCAAGCATCTTCTCGCACCCACGCTGTTGAGGTTCATCGGCGGAATAATCCTTATTATTGTCGTTATTTTTTCTTTCAGGGATATAAAATACAGCTTTATGCTGGAAGATGCAATACTAACCGCTTTGTTTTGCGGCGGTCTGGCACTTTATCTGTTTTTCAGAGGCATATCGGGACTTATTCAGGAGAAAAACTGCTTTGTCTGCATTACTCCCGAAAGAATTTACGGCAAAATTCCCACAGGTCTTTTCGATGCTGAAGAAATCGACATTCCGCTTGCCGATATTGTTGCCGTTAACGAAACCTATCGGAGTTACAGATTATTCTCAAGCACAGACCTGAAAATCGTTACCAAACAGAACGAAATTGAAATCAACGCATCGTCAGGCGATCTTCTTACCAAAATCGGTAAATCTCTTACAAAATATATAAAAAAATATAAATAAGTACATTTCACCAAAAAAGACCGTTTTTTGCGGTCTTTTTTGTTTTAGTAATCATTGACTTTATTGTATAAATTAGGATATTATAATAGGGTAAAAATTTATAATGGCGGGAGTTTTGGATATGATGAAAAACACTGACAAAACAATGGAAAAAATCGTTGCCCTTTGCAAGGGCAGAGGCTTCATTTTTCCAGGCAGCGAAATCTACGGCGGCCTTGCAAACACATGGGACTACGGCCCCCTCGGCGCAAGAATGAAAAACAACGTTAAGGATGCCTGGAGAAAAAGATTCATTCAGGAACGCAAAAACAGCTATGAAGTTGATGCGGATATCCTTATGCACCCCAGAGTTTGGGAAGCAAGCGGCCACGTTGCCAGCTTCTCCGACCCTCTTCTTGACTGCAAAGAGTGCAAAAAGCGCCACAGAGCAGACAACCTTATTGACGATTTTAACCCCGATGCACACGCAGACGGTATGACAAAAGAGGAAATGTTTGAGTATATCAAGGCTCATTCAATCCCCTGCCCCAACTGCGGCAAGCACGATTTCACAGACATCAGAGAATTCAACCTGATGTTCCAGACTTTCAGAGGCGTTACCAATGACAGCAAAAACGTTATCTATCTCCGCCCCGAAAACGCACAGGGCGAATACGTTAACTATCTCAACGTTCAGAGAACAATGAGAGCAAAGCTTCCCTTCAGCATCGGTCAGATCGGTAAGGCTTTCAGAAACGAAATCACACCCGGTAACTTCACTTTCAGAACCATCGAGTTTGAGCAGATGGAGTTCCAGACCTTCTGCAAAGAGGGCACAGACACCGAGCTTTATGATTATTTCAAGGAATACGGTCTTAAGTTCTATCAGGACCTCGGCATTGCTGCTGAAAACCTCCGTTTCCACGATCACGAAAAGCTTGCTCACTATGCAAAAGCTGCTTGTGATATCGAGTTCCTCTTCCCCTTCGGCTGGGGCGAAGTTAACGGCACACACAACAGAACCAACTTCGACCTTACAAGACATCAGGAATACAGCGGCCAGAAGATGGATTACCTTGACCCCGAAACAAACGAAAAATTCATTCCCTTTATCATTGAATCAACCTACGGTCTTGACAGAACCGTTCTTGCTCTTCTCTGCGAAGCTTACGATGAGGAAGTTATCGACGCAGAAAAGAATGACACAAGAGTTGTTCTTCACCTCAATCCTGCAATCGCTCCCTTCAAGGCCGCAGTTCTTCCCCTTTCAAAGAAGCTTTCTCCCGACGCTCTCAAGGTTTATGAGAAGCTTCAGAAGAAGTTTATGGTTGACTTTGACGAAACAGGCTCAATCGGCAAGCGTTACCGCCGTGAAGACGAAATCGGCACACCTCTTTGCATCACCTTTGACTTTGAATCCCTTGAGGATAACTGCGTAACGGTCAGAGACAGAGACACTATGCAGCAGGAGCGTATTTCAATTGATGCCCTTGAAGATTACATCGCAGCACGCATCAATTTCTGATTTTGGTTAAAATAATTCCATATATATAAAGAAAGGACTGTCCGTTTTTATGAAAGTTAATTTCACTGAAACCGTACTCAGAGATGCCAACCAGTCCCTCATTGCAACAAGAATGCCTTTTGAGGATTTCGAGCCCGTTCTTAAAAAGCTCGATGCTGCAGGCTATTACTCACTCGAATGCTGGGGCGGCGCAACCTTTGACTCCTGCCTCCGTTACCTTAACGAAGACCCGTGGGAAAGACTGCGCAAAATCAAAGCAGCTTGCCCCAACACAAAGCTCCAGATGCTTCTCAGAGGTCAGAACCTCCTCGGTTATAAGCACTATCCCGATGACGTTGTCCGTATGTTGATCAGAAAGAGCGTTGAAAACGGCATCGACATCATCAGAATTTTCGACGCACTCAACGACGTAAGAAACATCGAAGTTGCAGTTGACGAAACACTCAAGTGCGGTGCTCACGCATCGGGCACAATCTGCTACACAATCAGCCCCATTCACAACCTTGAAAGCTATGTTAAGCTTGCAAAGCAGATTGAAGCTCTCGGCGTTCAGTCAATCTGCATCAAGGATATGGCAGGCATTATGAGTCCCAAGGAAGGCTACGACCTCGTTAAGGCTCTCAAAGAAAACGTTAAAGTTCCCATCGTTGTTCACACACACTCAACAACAGGTCTCGGCTTTATGACACTCCTCAAGTGCGTTGAAGCAGGCGCAGACGTTATCGACAGCGCAATTTCCTGCTTCTCGGGCGGTACTTCACAGCCTGCAACCGAAACTCTTGTTTATACCCTCAAGCAGTACGGCTACGAAGTTGACGTTGACGAAAACATCTGCAAAGAAATCAACGATTTCTTCAAGCCCATCAGAGCAAAGGCTCTTGAAAGCAAGCTTCTTAACCCCGTTGTTATGGGCACACAGACCGACGCTCTTATCTATCAGATTCCCGGCGGTATGCTTTCAAACCTTGTTGCTCAGCTCACAGCTCAGAACAAGCTGGACAAGCTTGACGAAGTTCTTCTTGAAACTCCCAGAGTGCGTGAAGACCTCGGTTATCCTCCCCTTGTAACTCCCATGAGCCAGATGGTTGGCGTTCAGGCAACAGCCAACGTTCTTGCAGGCGAAAGATACAAGAACATCTCCAAGGAAGTCAAGAGCTATATCAAGGGCGAATACGGCCAGGCTCCCGGCAAGGTAAGCGAAGAGCTCCAGAAGCTTGTTCTCGGTGACGAAAAGCCTTACACAGGCAGATTTGCCGATACCCTTGCTCCTGCTTTTGAAGAAGCAAAGAAAGAGCTCGGCGACAAGGCAAAGAGCGACGAAGACGTTCTTTCATACATTGCATTCCCGATGCAGGCAGAAGCTTATTTTGCAAAGCGTGACGAAAAAGAAAGAAACACCTTCAAATACACAATTAAAGAAATTTAAGGGGGATAACAATGAATTTTGTTGAATTTCTTAAATCTCCCGCATTTCTTCTTGCCGTTGTTTTTGTTCTTGCGGTAGCTTATTCAATCTATGCAAAAATCAGAGACGGCAAGGCAGCCAAAGCTGCCCCTGCTCCCGTTAAAAACGAGTCCGCCGCAAAGCCTGCAGCCGTTGCTGCACCGGCAGGCGTAAGCTGCGGCGAGCTTGACCTCGTCGGCACAGACGAAAAAACCGCAGCCGTTATTATGGCAATCGTAAGCAACAAAAGCGGCATTCCGCTCAACAGACTCAGCTTTAAATCAATCAGACTGATGGAGGATAACTGAAATGAAATATGTAGTAACCCTTAACGGTAAAAATTACGAAGTAGAAGTTAACGAATGCGAAGCAGTTGTAACAAACGTTACAGACGCAGTTGCAGCAGCTCCCGTTGCAGCTCCTGCTCCCGTTGCAGCTCCCGCACCTGCAGCAGCTCCTGCCGCTGCTCCCGTTTCAGCTGACGGCACAAAGGTTCTTTCACCCATGCCCGGCGCAATCCTTAACGTTAACGTAAGCGTTGGCGCTGCAGTCAAAGCAGGCGACGTTCTTATGGTTCTTGAAGCTATGAAAATGGAAAACGATATCGTTGCTCCCTGTGACGGCGTTGTTAAGCAGATTCCCGTAACCAAGGGCTCAACCGTTAACACAGACGAAGTTCTCGCCGTTATTTAAGCGGAGGTTGCAAATGGAAGTTTTATATGAAACCCTGTTGCTTCTCACGTGGAAGCAGGTGGCAATGTGGGTAATCGGCGGCTTGCTGATTTACCTTGCAATCTCAAAAGAAATGGAGCCCACGCTCCTTCTCCCCATGGGCTTCGGCGCAATTCTCGTTAACCTGCCTATGTCAGGTGCAGGCGCAGTTATTGAGCATCTTTTTGAAATCGGTATCAATCAGCACGAGCTCTTTCCGCTGATTCTTTTTATCGGTATCGGCGCAATGATTGACTTTGAGCCGCTTCTGACCAACCCGAAGCTGATGTTCTTCGGTGCGGCGGCGCAGTTCGGTATTTTCTTTACCCTCTGCGCAGCTTCATTCTTCGGCTTTGAAATCAACGACGCCGCTTCAATCGCTATCATCGGCGCAGCTGACGGTCCCACCTCAATCTTCGTTGCAAAAGCTCTTGACTCAAACTACATTGCAGCCATTATGGTTGCCGCTTATTCCTATATGGCTCTCGTTCCCATTGTTCAGCCTCCCATCATCAAGCTTTGCACAACAAAGGCTGAAAGAAAAATCAGAATGACATACACAGGCAAGTCCGTTTCAAAGAGAACAAAGATTCTTTTCCCCATCGTTATCACCGCCATCGTCGGTCTTGTTGCTCCCGATGCGGTTGCGCTTATCGGCTTCCTGATGTTCGGCAACCTTATCCGTGAATGCGGCGTTCTTAATTCTCTTTCAGAAACAGCGCAGAAGGTTCTCGCTAACCTTATCACAATCTTCCTTGGCATCACAATCGCTTCCAGAATGACGGCCAACGAGTTCCTCCGCCTTGAAACAGGCATCATTATGGGTCTGGGTCTTGTTGCGTTCATCGTTGATACTTTCGGCGGCGTTATGCTTGCAAAGCTTATGAACCTTTTCCTTAAAAACAAAATCAACCCCATGATTGGTGCTGCAGGTATTTCTGCATTCCCCATGTCAGCCAGAGTTGTTCACAAGCTCGGTCTTGAAGAGGATAACCAGAACTTCCTTCTTATGCATTCAATCGGTGTTAACGTTTCGGGTCAGGTTGCATCGGTTATCGCCGGCGGTCTTATCCTTGCGTTCTTCAGCTGATAAGGAGGGATACTATGTTTGATAATATGTTTAATATAGAGCTCCTTTTAGAATCACTTCCCTTTATGGGCAAGGGTATGCTCGGCATCTTTGTTGTTACCGCCGTTGTTGTTACGGTTGTTAACGCCCTCAACAGTATGCCCGATAAAAAAGATAAAAACTAAACCTCAACAGGAGGCAAAATGGATATTAAATTTCAGATTCCCGCTGCCGATGACTTTCTCACTGCAGTTCTGGGCGTAACCGTAGTTATGCTGACTCTTGCGCTGATTGCCGTTTGCATTCTTCTGATTTCCAAAATCATCAGAACTGTTGAAAGCAAAGCAAAAAAGGCGGCTCCCGAAGCACCTGCTGCCCCTGCACCTGCAGGCGCACCTATGCCTGACGGCATGAACAACGGTGAGGTTGACCTTATCGGCGTTGACGAAAAAACAGCAGCAGTTATTATGGCTATTGTTTCGCAGAAAAGCGACATTCCGCTCAACAGACTCAGCTTCAAATCAATCAAGCTTGTTGACGACGGCAAGAAGGGAGGCAAAGCATAATGGCAGAAATGATAAAAGAAGTCCTTATGCGACTTGTTCAGGAGTCAGGCTTTGCGCTTCTCACCTGGCAGGAAGGCGTTATGCTTCTTGTTTCGTTCCTTCTTCTTTTCCTTGCAATCGTTAAAAAATTTGAACCCCTTCTGCTTGTACCCATCGCATTCGGCATTCTGCTTGCAAACCTGCCCGGCGCAGGTCTTATGGATGACCCTGCAGGCATTATGACGGAGCTTGCCGAAGGCGTTAAGCCCGCTCATTGGTATGAAAACGGCGTTCTCAGGCTGATTTATGCAGGTGTTAAAAGTTCAATCTTCCCCTGCCTTATCTTCCTCGGCATCGGCGCAATGACGGACTTCGGTCCTCTGCTTGCAAACCCCATCAGCCTTATTCTCGGCGCAGCAGCACAGCTCGGCGTTTACGTTGCTTTCCTGCTTGCAAGAACCTTTGGTTTCACCGTTGAAGAAGCCGCTTCAATCGGCATTATCGGCGGTGCAGACGGTCCCACGGCTATCTTCCTTACAGGCAAGCTTGCCCCCAACCTGCTGGCTCCCATTGCGGTTGCGGCATATTCCTATATGGCACTTATTCCCCTCATTCAGCCGCCCATTATGAAGCTTCTCACAACCGAAAAAGAGAGAAAGGTTGAAATGAAGCAGCTTCGCAAGGTCAGCAAGGCTGAAAAGATTATCTTCCCCATCGTTGTTGCCGTTCTTTGCTCATTCCTTATTCCCTCATGTGCATCCCTCATTGGTATGCTTATGCTGGGTAACCTCTTCAAGGAATGCGGCGTTACGGACAGACTCAGCGACGTTGCGCAGAACGCAATGACCAATATGGTTACAATTCTGCTCGGTCTTACCGTTGGCGCAACGGCAAACGGCGCGGAATTCCTCAAAGCAAAAACATTGCTTATAATCGGTCTCGGTCTGCTTGCTTTCTCATTCTCAACCGCAGGCGGTGTGCTCCTTGGCAAGGTTCTCTACCTTGTTACAGGCGGCAAGGTTAACCCCCTCATCGGTGCTGCAGGCGTTTCCGCCGTACCTATGGCGGCACGTGTTGCACAGGTTGAAGGCAGAAAGTATAACCCCACAAACTTCCTTCTCATGCACGCCATGGGTCCGAACGTTGCAGGCGTTATCGGTTCAGCCGTTGCAGCAGGTTTCCTGCTCTCAATGTTTGGTTAATAAAAAATCAGAGCCGTCGGGTAATCCGATGGCTCTTTTCTTATCCTCAAACAGGCGAAATATTTCGGCAAAAATGCACGGATTTCAAGACCTGCAAAACGCCGTTCCGAAAGGGTTAAAACGGCGCTTTACAAAGTGCCAAAACGTCGCTTTGCAAAGTGCCAAAATGACACACTATCAATACTTATATATCAATAATAAATTAACAATACCGAATCATCAATCTTTCTTGTTGATTGAAAGGTTGAAAAGTTGAAATAATCACAAAAAGCAAAGGGCAGATTTACCGTCGTACTCTAAAGGACAAAAAGAGTTAATGTAGCAAAAACTACATTAACTCTTACTTTTTTTGCACTGTCACTAAAAGTGGTGAGTAAGTGCGCCTTTAATTTTAAGTGATATTCTTTCCTTCGGAAAGAGTGATATTATGCACTTTTCGGCATAGTGATATTGAAATCTTCGATTTCAGTGTTATTTTATTCGCATAAAACTATCCGAAGGACAATATCACAATGCGTAGCATTATATAACTGCGAAGCAATATCACTCGCCGAAAGGCGAATAAAACTGCGTGAGTGTCCTCAGGACACCCACGCATTCTCTGCCCTCTTTTTATTGCTTAATATTTGAAGTTTGAATAGCTGACCGTTGTTGAAAGGTCTGCCGTAGCGTTCTTGACTCTGGCAATGGTGTATCTGACGTTGGTCAGCGTTGCGCTCATTTTGAATGAATGGCTGACGGACACAAACCTGTTGGTATCAACCGCAATTTTTGCGGTAATCTTTACGCTTGATGTTTTTACCGTTATGCCGTCAACCTTTGCTCCGACCTCGTTCATACCCGCTCTGATTTCATCAACATCTTTATAATCCTTTGTAAATCTGCCGAGAGCACTTGATTTTTTGAGTGGGTTGGTTTCGTTTTTAACGGTTATTTCAACAATATAATACTTCTTATCTGACGAGAGTGTGCATTTTGCAGCCGAAACGTCATCGGCTTTGAGCGTGCTCTTAACAAGCGCAGTTCCGTCGAAGCTGCCTCTGCTTACCGTTGAGCTGCTCTTGCCTTCGCCAAGAAAATCGCCCACAACGTCTTTGACTGCGTTTATTTTTGAAAGCGCACCCATATTGATGTTGCTGATTGAGGTGTCAACGGTTTTACTGTAACCCGGTTTTTTAGTTGATGCCACGTTAGCCGCAGAGTTATAAAGCTTGACTATATCTGCCTTGCTTGTGGGAGCAACAACAGGCTTTGCAGTGGTCGCAACAGGCTTTGTTGTTGTAACAGGCTTTGTTGTTGCCGCTGTTGTTGCAACGGTTGTTGCAGGCTTTGTCTGCGCCTGTGTGCTTTCTTCGGGCAAAGCAGGTGCGGTTGTTTGCTGCTCTGTGGGGGTGGCGGTGTTCTGCTCTGTGTAAGGTTCTGTTACGGGAACTGTAGTTTTCTCTTGCGTTTCAGGTTCTTTCACATCTTCTGTAACACCGGGAGAATCTGTCTGAACGGGTTCGGTGGTGGTCACTGTTTCGCCGTTTTTGCTGCAGGCAGCAACGGAAAGCAGTGTTAAAACAACGGTAAGTAAAGCCAAAATTCTTTTGATATTCTTCATTTTAAAGCCTCCTTAATATGCTGTTTACAATTAATTTATTGTCCCCCTTCACCTTCATTATATCGCCTTTAAATCAGAATTGAATAAGCAACTTTTAACAATTTGTGAAATTATTTCTTGAGTAAATCGTTCTTTTTTATGAAGTCGATTGTTTCGTCAACCGTTGTAAAAGCAAGGGCAACGCTTGTGTCTGCTGCGCCGTAATAGATGGCAATTCTGCCTGTGTCCGCATCGGCAAGCGCAGCACAGGGGAACACAACGTTGGGTACGTCGCCAACGAATTCATAGAGTTCGTGCGGCGCAAGCAGGAAGCAATCGGCTCTGTGGAGCACCTTCCAGGGCTCGTCTTTATCAAGAATAGCTGCGCCCATAGCATATGTGAAGCCGTTGCAGCTTGTGAGCACGCCGTGGTAAAACATCAGCCAGCCTTCGTCCGTTTCAATGGGTGTGGGGCCTGCGCCTACCTTTGTCATTTCCCAGTTCTTTTCGGGCTTCATAACAAATCTGTGCTTGCCCCAATAAGTCAAATCCTTGCTGTGGCTGAGGAAAATATCGCCGTAAGGAGTGTGACCCCTGTCACAAGGTCTGATAAGAAGCAGATATTCGTCATTGACCTTTCTGGGGAAAAGCACGCCGTTTCTTGCAACGGGATAGCAAGCGTCCTCAAGCTGAGTCCACTCCTTGAAATCCATTGTGTAGGCAATGCCGATTGTTGTGCCGTGAGGAGTAAGGTTAACCCAAGAGAGATAATATTTGCCGTCAATGAGGCAAAGTCTGGGGTCATAGCCTCTGAAAATAACCTTTTCTTCAAGTTCCCAGTTGATTGCGTCCTTGCTGTAGCCAACAACAAGTGTGTGGTCACGGCTCATAACGTCAACCCTGAAAACGCCTGCAAAGCCGTCGCCGAAAGGCACAACGGCAGAGTTAAAAATGCTGTTTGCCATATAGAGGTTATCTCTTGTGATAATGGGGTTGCCGCTGTATCTCCAGACGGGGTATCTGTAACCCTCGGGTTTTTCCTGCCAAGGGATATTTTTAATTGCTTCGCCGATTATTTTAGCCATAATTTTACTCCTTTTTGCTTTATAAGCTCATCATATCACATTTATCTCGTCAAATCAACCTGTATGTGTTGCATTTATCTCTTGCATAATGTTCGATTTGGATATATAATTAGAATGTAATAATTTCAGGTAAAGGAGAAAATATATGGATATTATGGATATCGCCTCAAAAGGCATAGCAGCTATAGCAAAAAACTTCGGCAAAAAGGTCAGAAAACAGCAAGGCGAAGCTCCCGCAATTGAGCAGAAAAAACCCACCGTTATCAGCGGCAGCACCTTCCGTGCAGGCTTTGCAAGAGAAGAAATAATGCCCGACCTTTCCGATAAAAACAAAATCTACTGGATTGCAGGCCACGGCTCAGGCCACAAAATGGAGGGTGTGCTCACTCCCGTTTATATCAGTGCAGTGTGGCTCGACTGCGGCAATGACGAGGGTATTCTCTGGATTGGCGCAGACATCGTCGGTATGACGAGAGTCGAGGTTAAGCAGATAAGAGAAAAAATCCTTGCCAACCCCGAAATCAAGGGCTGCAAGCTCATCAACTTCAGCTGCACCCACAGCCATTCGGGCATTGACACCGTCGGCTACTGGGGCAAACCCAATATGGTCAACATACCCTCAAACGGCAAAGATCCGCAGTATATGGCTCTGATTGAAGAAAAAGCTGTTGAGGTTGCCGTTGCCGCTTATAAAAACAGAAAAGCAGGCAAGCTCTTTAACGGCAGAATTGAAGTCAAAGACGGCCTTGCAACAGGCAGACGCTTCAGCTATAAGCACGAGGTGCTTGCAAGATTCCGCTTTGCACCCGATGACGGCTCAAAAGAAATCTGGATGCTCAACTTTGCCGCTCACCCCAACTCACTCGGCGGCGATAACCGCCTTCTGAGCGCAGAATACCCCTATTATCTGCGTGAAAAGATTGCCAAAGAAAACGGCGCAGACGTGCTCTATGCCATCGGCCCTCTCGGCGGTATGGACGCGGCAAGATATGATGAAGAAGACAGAGTCCGCAACATCCAGCTTCAGGGCGAAACAATCGCTGATGCCGCTATGAAAATTGAAGCCGACGAAGAACTCAAGCCTGAAATCAAATTCATTCAGCAGCCCTTCTATTTCCCCATCGGCAACTACGTGCTCACTCTGCTTGCAATGCGCCACGTTATGAGCTTCAAGGCTTATCCGTGCGATAAAACCGATATCGGCATTGCAATTGAATCCGAGCTGACTTATATGACCGTCGGCGGTCAGAAACTTCTGCTTCTTCCCGGCGAAAACTTTATGCCCACCGTTTACGGCGAATATCTTTCAGCCGAGGAATCGGGCACAGGCGAAGGTCCCGAAATCAATCCCACTCCCCTTGCGGATATCGCAGGTGACAAATCCATCATCGTTTTCGGCGTTTCAAACGATATGACGGGTTACGTTGTGCCGCCCAACGATTTTGTGCTTCACCCCACGCAGCCTTACCTTAACACCACAAGCGACCGTCTGGGCAACAGACACTATCACGAAACAAACGCCCTTGATAAAAACGCACAAAAAACAATCGCAGATACGTTTGCGCAGGTTGTCAAAAACTTCGGTTAAATCAAAAACACCGTCACAGTTAAAACACTGTGGCGGTATTTTAATTATGGCAGCATTCGCCGATAACCGTTCAATTTTGTTTGAATAATGTAGGGCGGGATGCCCTCATCCCGCCGTTTAAATCATTGTGCAACGTCTGCAATCGGGCGGATGATATCCGCCCCTACACAAAAAATTTATTTTCTATTAATTATTATTTATTCAATATTCTCTAAATAACAGCTTGCAATGTTCAGGCGACCACACAGTGTCTCCCCTACGCAATACAATCGGGTGTGGGCAACGCCCTCCCTTAACTCTTCACTATTCACTATTAGCTATTCACTAAAAAAGGCTTACACGCAACGTGCAAGCCTTTCGCTTTATATCAGTCGTTATTTCTTCTGGGAGCTCTGCCGCCTCTGTCGCCCTTGAAATCTCTTCTGGGCTTTCTGGGTGCGTCGGAAACAGTGTTTTCGGGTACAAGACCTTCAACCTCAATAAGAGCCTCACGGCGTGAGAAATTGAGTCTGCCCTGGTCATCCTTGGGAAGAACCTTAACGATAACCTCGTCGCCAACGGTAACAGCGTCTTCAACCTTCTCTGTTCTCTTAACGTCGAGCTGGCTGATGTGAACCATACCCTCTTTGCCGGGAGCGATTTCAACAAATGCGCCGAAGCTCATCAGGCGTGTAACAACGCCCTTGTAGATTGCGCCGACCTCGGGGTCGTTAGCGATTGTTTCAACGATGGAGATTGCTCTGCGTGCATCGTCGATATCTGTTGATGAAACAAAGATGTTACCGTCTTCCTGAACGTCAATCTTGCAGTTGCATTCTGCGCAGATCTTCTGAATAACCTTGCCCTGCTTGCCGATAACGTCGCCGATCTTTTCGGGGTCAATCTTTGTTGTGAGCATCTTGGGAGCCCACTTTGAAAGCTCTGCTCTGGGTTCAGCAATAACGGGAAGCATAATCTCGTCAAGGATATAGCATCTTGCTGTGTAAGTCTTGTCAAGAGCTTCTCTGATGATTGCGGGTGTAAGACCGTGAACCTTGAGGTCCATCTGGATGGATGTGATACCCTTCTTTGTGCCTGCAACCTTGAAGTCCATATCGCCGAAGAAATCCTCAAGACCCTGGATATCAACCATTGTCATGAAGCGGTCGCCTTCTGTGATAAGACCGCAGGAGATACCTGCAACGGGAGCTTTGATGGGAACGCCTGCTGCCATAAGTGAAAGAGTTGAGCCGCAAACTGAACCCTGCGATGTTGAGCCGTTTGATGAAAGAACTTCTGAAACAACTCTGATGGTGTAGGGGAATTCTTCAACTGAGGGAAGAACGGGGATAAGCGAACGCTCTGCAAGTGCGCCGTGGCCGATTTCTCTTCTGCCGGGACCTCTTGAGGGCTTTGTTTCGCCAACCGAGTATGAGGGGAAGTTGTAGTGGTGCATATATCTCTTGGATTCTTCTTCATCAAGACCGTCAAGAAGCTGAGCGTCGCTCATGGGGCCGAGGGTTGTGATGGAAAGAACCTGAGTCTGACCTCTTGTGAACATACCTGAGCCGTGAACTCTGTCAAGAAGGTCTACCTCTGCGTTAAGAGGACGGATTTCGTTGATGCCTCTGCCGTCAACACGCTTGCCGTCGTCAAGAAGCCAGCGGCGAACAACGTATTTCTGAACCTTGTAGAGGCATTCTTCAATCTTAACTTCCATTTCGGGATAGATTTCATCGAACTTCTCGTGAACCTTATCGTAAACGGGCTTAAGACGTTCGTCACGGATTCTCTTATCGTCTGTATCAAGAGCAAAGCGGATATCTTCGATTGCGAAATCCTTGATTGCTTCGTACATTTCGGGATCGGGATCGTTTGAGGGGAAATCAACCTTCTCCTTGCCGCATTCAGCCTTGATCATGTTGATGAACTCAACGATTCTCTGGTTTTCCTTATGAGCGAACATAATGCCGTCATACATATCGTCGTTGGAAACTTCGTTTGCACCTGCTTCAATCATTGCAACAAGGTCGCTTGTTGAAGCAACTGTAACGTACATATCGCTCTTTTCTCTCTGCTCAAGAGTGGGGTTGATAACGTATTCGCCGTCAACAAGACCAACAACAACACCTGAAATAGGGCCTTCCCACGGAATTTCGGAGATTGAGATAGCGATTGAAACGCCGAGCATAGCGGTGATTTCAGGCTGGCAGTCGGGGTCAACGGACATAACTGTTGCAACAACGCCAACGTCGTTTCTCATATCCTTGGGGAAAAGAGGACGGATGGGTCTGTCGATAACTCTGGAAGCAAGGGTTGCCTTTTCGCTTGCCTTGCCTTCACGGCGCTGGAATGAGCCGGGAATGCGGCCAACGGAATAGAGCTTCTCTTCGTAGTCAACTGAAAGAGGGAAGAAGTCTACGCCCTCACGGGGTTTTGCAGCCATTGTGGCTGTGCAGAGTACGTTTGTTTCGCCGTAGCGAACAAGGCAGGCGCCGCCTGCAAGCTGAGCCATCTTGCCAACTTCAACAACAAAAGGTCTGCCGGCAATTTCGGTTTCATACTTTTTGAAAGCTTCAAAAAACATTTGTAATACCTCTCTGAATTTTATATTTCTACAGGCGACCCGGCTTAGCAATAAATCCAACCGCCGAAGGGCTTCGGAAGCTCGATTCACTGCTAAAACCGTAATCCGGCCGCCTGAAAGATTCTGAATAATGACAAATCAACATAACAAAGCAGGCGGATAACTGAATATCCAGCCTGCTTTTATGCGTAAAATTATTTACGGATGCCGAGTCTTGCAATGATTGAACGGTAACGCTCAATGTCAACCTTCTGAAGGTAAGCAAGAAGGTTTCTTCTGTGACCAACCATCATAAGAAGGCCTCTTCTTGAGTGGTGGTCCTTCTTGTGAACCTTAAGGTGCTCGGTAAGGTCGTTGATTCTCTTTGTGAGAACTGCGATCTGCACTTCGGGAGAACCTGTGTCGCCCTCGTGTGCTGCGAATTCCTGCATGATTGCGGTCTTTTCTGCCTGTGTCATTTGTTTTCACCTCATTAAAATATTTGCCTCTGCCCCCAGAATACGGCAGGTGAAGTTCCTCAAAGAGGCTTACTCCGAAATCCGAGTGGCGGGCACGTGCAAATGGGATTATACCACAAAGAGCCTGCCGTGTAAAGCCTTTTTTAAATATTTTTACTCAATAATATATAGAAATTCACGCCTGCCGCAATTAATTTTTTAAACAATTTAAACTAAACCGTTTCGGCGTTGCGGCATAGTATGGAATAGGGAAGCATTTATTGCTGGCCCTAAACAACAAGGCGGCTGCGTCAACGGTGGCAGAAATGCCCGTGGGGAGCCGGGTGACACACCGCAGCCGCCATAATATATAAGTGAAGAGCGAAAAGTGAATAGTTAATAGTTTAGGGTGGGCGTTGCCCACACCCGTTTTAAATTCGGAATGCGTAATTCGGAATTATTGTTTCTGAATTCAACACCGTAGGGGCGACCATTGGTCGTCCGTCAAAATAACGCAAATCCTGCGTCGCCATTGTAGGGACAGCCCTTGCGGCTGTCCGTAACATTGAATAATATCAACAATTTCCGGGTAGGGGCGGATATTATCCGCCCGTTTGCTTGCAATGCAAATAACTTTATCCGACGCAAAATATTCAGGAGTAAAATCCGTATTACGGCGGCAAAAACTATCCGTGTATGATAAGAGTGTAATCACCAAACGAAAGGCGGCAAACACAATGTTATACAACTCCTATGCAGTCACAAATTACACCTATGAGGACTACAAAAAAACCTCATATGCACGCACAGGTTCTTTTTACGCCAAAAAAGAAACACCCTGCGCCAAAAGCCTTGCACTTAAAATTCTTGCAGTTGCGCTTATGGTTATCGTTGCCGTCACAGCAGGTATCAAACTTGCTCCGTCGGCAGAAAAGGTCAACGCTTCGGAATCATGCGGCTATGCCGAAACTGCCGACATCGAAACAAATACGATTTATTTTTAACGCCGCCTGAAGCAACTGTATAACGCACGCCGACTTTCTTTAAAAAAACAATCACACCTCCATATAAAAATTTTTCCTTCTTGAACGCATAACAAAAACCTGCAGGTTCTTCACTTGCAGGCTTTTTGTTACCTTGATGCTCCGTTCGGGCTGCCAAAGCAAAAAATCTTGACATTTTTTTGCGCAGGTGTCATAATAAATTGATATCTAATTAATAATTATTGTATACTGAACCACTGTATCCTATAAAACGAATCGAGGAAATATATGGCTAACAATATCCGGTATGTGTGCTGCTGTAACACAGGTAAAGTCAGAAAAAACAACCAGGATAACTTCTTTGTTGACTGGAAATATCTTTACAGTGAAAATTATGCCCTTGAAGAGCCTCTTTCGGGCTGCCACTCCATAGCAGACAAGCCTGCCTATGCCGTTTTTGACGGTATGGGCGGTGAAAAGCACGGCGAAATTGCGTCGTTCATATCTGCGTTCACCTTCAGCAATGCGCTCAAAACCGTTTCCGGTGACCCTGCAACGGTGCTCAACAGCGCCTGCTATATGATGAACGATGCCGTTTGCGATTTTATGGTTGAAAACGCTATCAGAAGTATGGGCTCAACGGCGGCAATACTGATGTTTGACCCCCAATACGTCACGGTTTGCAACCTTGGCGACAGCGGCATTTTCAAAGTTAACGAAGGCAGCTTGCTCAAGGTTTCAACTGACCACGTTGAGTCGAATTCCGCTTTTTCGTCAAAGCCGATGCTCACGCAGTTTGTGGGTATCCCCAAGGAAGAATACCTCATTGAGCCGTCAATCAGAATCCTGCCTCACACCGTGGGTGACAGATACCTCATCTGCTCCGACGGTCTGACGGATATGGTCAAAGAGCCTGACATTGCGGCAATAATAAACACTTCGCCTGACATTGACGTTGCCGCAAATCTGCTTCTCAACGAAGCTCTCAACCGCGGCGGATACGATAACACAACAATTATCATTTGTGAGGTTTGCTGATTAACGTCGGCAAACGAGGAGGTCAGTAATGCTGGATTTGAGCAATGTTTGGCCCGAATGGCGTGCAACCGACAAGGTCGGCGAAGGCTCCTACGGCAAGGTTTACCGGTGTGTGCGTAACGATTACGGCATTGAATCCGTGTGCGCAATCAAGGTTATTTCCATTCCCCAGAATGACGACAGCGTTGAAAATATGCGCTTTGAAGGCCTCTCCGAGGCGGCTTCGTGGGCATATCTTAACGATATTGTTACCGATTTTTCAAACGAAATCAAGGTTATGGAGATGCTCAAAAACGCACCTAACATTGTTTCGGTTGAAAATTATAAAATAATAAAAAGAACAGCTTCTCTCGGCTGGGATATCTATATTCAGATGGAATTCCTCACGGGCTTTCCCGATTACGCCTCAACGCACAAGCTTAACGAAGAGGACGTTTTCAAGCTTGCCAAGGATATCTGCACGGCTCTTTCCGTCTGTGCCAAAAAAGGCATAGTCCACCGTGACATAAAGCCCGATAACATATTTATTGATGAATACGGCAATTTCAAGCTGGGCGACTTCGGCGTTGCACGCAAGCTTGCAAAAACAATGGACAGTATGTCACGCAAGGGCACCTATTCTTATATGGCTCCCGAGGTTTACAGGGAGGAGCACTATGATACCAGAGCCGATATCTATTCACTCGGCACGGTTATGTATAAGCTGCTCAACAACAACCGTGACCCGTTCATTGATGCGCGCCAGGCGGTTGTTACCGTTAACGAAAGGAGCGCCGCCCTCTCACGCAGAAGAAAGGGCGAGCCTCTGCCTGCGCCTGCTTTTGCAAGCCCCGAGGCTGCAAGAATCATTCTCAAGGCGTGCGCCTTTAACCCCGATGACAGATATAACAACGTTGACGAATTCAAAGCGGATATCGTCAAAACAATGCGAATCGGCACAGAATTCTTCGGCGCAAGGGACACACGCAACCAAGGCGAAGCTGCACCCCATAAAATCAGAGTTTTTGAAATTGATAACGTGGGCAACAACCTGCGCAAAGAGGCTGCTGAAGAAAAAAGCAGGCAGTTCAACCCTGACGGAACAAGGATTTTCAACGGCAAAGCAGGCAGCAAGGAATCAGCCGCAGAGCTTGAAAAACCCAGAATTTCAGGCAACGGTTTAATAGACGATGCTCCCGTTACCAACCGCAAATCCGTAAGACCGATGGATATTGAATCGGACCTTCCCCTCGTGAGGCAGAATTTGCAGCCTTCAGGAGAAAGGAGCTCTGACCCAAACCCTATTTCAAGCCCTACACCGGCAGATAACCTTCAGAATCACACTCTCAAGGTGCAGGGCAAACCGCACACTCCGCCTGTTCAGCCTGTTCCGCCCGTAACGCCTGTTCAGCCGCCTGCGCCGGTGTCACGGGTTGATGATTCGGCGGCAAAAAAGCAGCCCGCCAAGTCCGGAATCAGTGCAGGCAAAATTGCGGCAATAATGGCGGTTGTGCTTATAATCGGCGGTGCTGTTGCCGCTGCGGCATATTTTCTGCCCGGCTGGCTTCAGGATGCAAAGGATTCCGAAAACAACGTCAACAAAGAAGTTGAATACACTGAAGTTGTCGAAAAAACCGGCGGCTACGAAATAGAGCTGTATAATTCGGATGACGTTCTCATTGAAATAGAAATATATGACGAAGAGGATAACCTCAAAGGTTCAAAAGAGATTCTTTATAATGAAGACGGCATTGAATTCGGCTATAACGAATACGATAAATCGGGCAATCTGACAGAAAAAGTCACCTATAATGTTCAATCATAATATCAAGGAGAAATTCATATGTACGAATACGGTTCACTTGATTTTACACTTCGCTCCGAAGAAAACTTTTATGAAGCGGCAGACCTCGAAAGCTTCCGTGACCAGGATGCCGATATAATTTATGCCCACCTTGTCAAGCAGATGCGCCTTATCCCCTTCGGCGATTATCTGCGCCGCTACATTTATATGCAGGCAGGCTTCGACGGCGATTTTGACCAGATTGATTTAAGGGATTTTCAGAATATCATCATCGAATCCTTCCGTGACGGCGGCACTCCCCCGTCGTTTGACAAAACAACGGCAAAGCTCAGCTCTCTTTCCAAAAACTGGCTGACGCAGAATTCCGTTAACCGCAGCGTCATCTTCCTGCTCGGCTTCGGTCTGGGTATGTCTGTTGCCGACGTTTCAACCTTCCTTGTCAACGTTCAGCGTGAAAGGGATTTTGATTTCAAAGACCCGTTTGAGATTCTCTGCTGGTTCTGCCTGAAAAACAGATATAATTATGCCACGTTCAGCCGCCTGTGGGAGCAATATCAGAATCTTCCGCCCGTTGACGACGATGAGGTTTATGCCGACCAGACAATCGGTATCCGTGACACCTTCTTCACTGTTAAAGATGAAGAAACCCTGATGACTATGCTCGCAAGGCTCAAATTCTCAAAAGCTCACCGCAGAATAAGCGTAACGGCAAAAAAATATTTTGACGAGCTTTATCTTGCAGCACGCAACGCCGTTGCAAAGCAGTTCAATCTTGATGAAGAAGAGCGCACCAAAGCAAAGGTGTATGAATATCTTGCACGCACGGAGAATTCAGAACGCCTTTCAAGAGAAGAAAAGCTCTCAGCCGTTGCAAGAATCCGCAGAGAGCAAAAAATCTGGACAGCCGATGATATCACGGAGGGCGACGTTGAAAAATTCATCTGCTGCGGCGTGCCGATTGATAATAACGGCAATCTCAAAAAGTTTTCGGCTTCAACGCTTGCAAAGCATTTCAGCAGCAAACGCCTGAGCCGCCAGCATTTGCGTGAGGTCAATCAAGGCAATGCGGATATTGACCGTTTTGACCTGATAACGCTCAATTTCTTTGTTGTTTCGCAGGATGACAGCATCACGAACAACCAGAAGCGCTTCGCCGCTTTTCTTGACTCAACCAACAAAATGCTTAACAAATGCGCTATGGGCGAGCTTTATATAGCCAACCCCTATGAATGCTTCCTGCTTCTTTGCACTCTCTCGGATTATCCGCTCGGTGCTTATGCCGACGTGCTTGAAAAATCTTTTGAGGAAGAAGCATAAAAGCTCCATAACATAACAAAAAAGCTTACAGAGGCCTCTGACCTTTGTAAGCTTTTATCATTTTATGCTGCAGGATTATTGATTTTCTTTTATAACATCTTTAATCAACTTTTCAATATCCTCATCTGTATATTGAGCGTTGAATTCTTCTATCTGGCTGTAAAGCTCAGCTTTTTGGTCAGCTCTGTACGCAATGTAATCAAACTCTTTGACCTCTCCGTCTATAACGTAAGCTTCGCAGAGAATATATCCCTTTTCTCCGTCATAAACCACGTCGGCAGTAAAGAGCTGGCAATATGAATCGTCAACGATGACCTTGCGTTCGGACAGATAGTTGCTTAATTTTATGCCGATGTAGCTCTCTCTTAAATAATTCTGCGTGTATAACTTTACCGAGGCTGCTACGTCCGAATCCGGAACTGCCTGAGTTGTTGCCGCAGTGGTGGTGGGGTCATCGGGGTTATCATTTTTGTTAACAAGCTCTATCACGGCAAAAATCAGCATTATCACCATCATAACAGCCACCAGTATGCCGTAACCTATAAGGCACTTGCGCAAAATGCTCCATATTTTGCCGTTCTTCTTTCCTGCATCTGCAGGAGAAACGGTCTGCACGGGAGGTTGAACAGGAGGTATCTGCTGTGTCACAGTTCTTACAGGCGGTGCAACGGAAACTGCGGTTTTCTGCTGCCCTGCAGGGTTAACCGAGCTTCTTGACACAACGGTTGCATAGGGGTCATCCGCAGGTGTTACCGACTTTTGCGGTGCTCTGCTGTCTATTGATTTGGACTTATCGTGAATGATATCATCCGTAAACAGCGGCAGAGATTTGCTGTTTTTGCTTGCTGAAAGCTCTTTACCGCTGCCGTTTCCGTTTGACTGCTGAACAGGCACGTTGCCCGTCTGCGGTGCGCTTGCCAGATATTTTTTAAGCTCAGCTTTGAACTCGCTCGGCGTAGCAAACCTCTTGTTGGGGTCAAATGCGCACGCTTTAATGATTATTTTAGACATAGCGAGTGAAGCGTCAACGGGTGCAGGCAGGTTTTCGCCCCTCATTCTGTTAACAAGCGCCGCTTCTCTCTCGCGGTATGCAACGCTTTCGGCAAGAGGGTCTGTAAACGGGTCCCTGCCCCTGTTGAGAAGCTTATACATAACCATACCGAGTGAATATATATCCGCCCTGTTATCATAAGCTGCGCTGTGATACACCTCGGGTGCCATATATGTGTAGGTTCCCTTTTTGGACATTGCGCTTGCAACGTTTTCCAGCTTTCTGGCAACGCCGAAATCGCCGATTTTATAGCTGCCGTAGTTATCTATGAAAATGTTTTCAGGCTTAATGTCACGGTGAATAATGTTCTTTTCACCGCAGACCTCAAGAGCAGAGCAGATATCCGTGGCAAGCCTTGCAACGGCACGCTCGGTAAAGCTGTTTTTCCTTGAAAACTCACTGAAGGTGGTAAGGAACTCCATCTGAATATAGATATCCCAGCCGATGGTGTCTTTTCTCTCAACAATTTTATAGTTTTCAACCGAAACAATGTTGGGCGCACCCTTGAGAAGCACCATCATTTTGATTTCGTTTGCAAATTCGTCAACAACCTCTTTGAAGTGTGCCTTCACGGACTCCTCGGAGCTGTATTCCGCCCTGATTGCGTTAACCTCGCTCTCGCTCTGCGGCACGGAAACCACCTTGATGGCGCACACCGTTTCGATATCATATTCTTTTCTCACGCATTTGAAAACCTTGCCGAAGCTGCCTTCGCCCACTTTCTGCACAGCTTCCCATTCAGGCCAGACGTTGCTTAAATCCAGCATTTTTCCGTCCACAAACGCCACTCCTTCCATAAAGAGTATATACAAAATATATGATATATTTAAAACAGACAAATGTCAAGCAAAGTCGCAGCTTTTCTGCTCAAAAAGTTTACAATATGTTAACCGATTATGCTGTTTTTTGTTATACAATGTAACATAGAATAATGTCACTGAAATTTTGCGGAGGGCTTGGTTTGCTGGGATATGTCAGGGCATATAAACCCGAGATGAAAATGAAAGATTATGAGCTTTACAAGGGTGTTTACTGCTCCCTGTGCCGTGCGTTGGGCAGAAATTATTCTCCCCTTGCGCAGCTTTTCCTCAGCTATGATTTTACCCTTGCCTGCATTCTTCGCCTTGCGGCAGCTGAATCGGGCTGCAGTTTTTCGCAAAAACGCTGTCCGTATAACCCTGCAAAAAAATGTATGATTTGCGGCAGCAAAGACGTTTTTGACCTTTGCTCCCACGCCGTAATAATCACCGTTTATTATAAGATTCTTGATAATCTCCGCGATAAAGGCTTTTTCTCGAAGCTTGCGGCGGCTCTTGTTTTTCCTGCCGTTGCGCTGATGCATAAAAAAGCCAAAAAGCTTGCGCCGGAAATTGAAGCTGCCGTTGCTGATGCAATGCAAAAGCAGGCGCAGGCAGAAGCAAAAGCCGACCCGTCGCTTGACGAAGCGGCTCATCCGTCAGCAGAAGCTCTTGCCAAAGTTTTTTCGCTCGGCTTTGATGGCAGAAAAGCAGAGGCTCTGCAGTCAATCGGCTATATGACGGGCAGATTCGTTTATATTCTTGATGCTGCCGATGACCTTGAGGGCGACGTTAAAAAGGGCAGCTTTAATCCGTTTAAAAGTGAAGATATAACAAGCGAAAACGGCAGAAAAGCTTTTGCCGAAAAGGTCAGAGGAATGCTCAACCTGACCCAGAGTGAAGCTCTCGAAGCCTTTGATATGCTTGACTTGCAGCGCTTTTATGATATCGCAGAAAACATATTGCTCGAGGGTCTGTCAAACTGTGCCGAAAGAGTGCTTTCAAAGTACGGTGAGAAGGCGGAAAAGAGCAAGGAATATACCGTGGAATGAGGTGTTAAAATGAGAAATCCGTATGAAGTTCTCGGCGTGCCCGAGGGTGCGTCGATTGACCAGGTCAAAATGGCTTACAGAATTCTTTCACGCAAATATCAGAACGACGGCAGCGCAGATGCAATGCGCAAAATGGATGAGCTTAACGCCGCATATGACAGCATCATTATGGGCTCGGGCGGCTCTTACCGCAATGCCGATTCGGGTTTCAATGCCGCAAACGATTATGCAGATATTGCGTCAAAAATCCGTTCGGGCAGGCTTGACGATGCCCAGATTCTGCTTGACGGCATACCCGAGCAGAGCCGTGAAGCGCAGTGGTATTACCTCAAAGGCACAATTCTGCAAAAAAGAGGCTGGCTTGAGGAGGCGGCAAACCACTTTGCAACCGCCCACAGTATGGACCCGTCAAACAGTACCTATAAAATGGCATATAACAGAGTGGTTAACGCTCGCTCGGGCGGCTACCGCACAGAGCGCCGCCAATCACGCCCCGGCAGAAGCAACGACTGCGGCTATCTTGACTGCTGCTGCAATCTTCTTTGTGCCGACGCCTGCTGCGAATGTATGGGCGGCGACCTCATTTCTTGTTGCTGAAAGGTTGTTTTTTAGTTGAAACAAAGTTCAAAATGCGCTATAGGCGGCATAGTTTCGGCTCTTTCTCTCGTGCTGATGATATCCGTCGCCGTGGTGCCTTTCCTCACTTATGCTCTGCCTGCAATGGCAGGTGCGCTGATAATTTTTATTGTCATTGAAATTGATAAAAAATGGGCGTTCGGCGTTTTCTGCACGGTGGGCATCCTTGCGTTCCTGCTTGTGCACGATAAAGAAATAGCAATGATGTATATAGCTCTTTTCGGCTATTACCCCATAATCAAAGCGGTGCTTGAGGGCAAGCTGCCCGCCGTTGTGAGCTGGATACTGAAAGTTGTTATCTTCAACGCCACGATGGTTGCCGCTTACCTTGTGCTGATTTACCTGCTCGGGCTGGAGATTGAAGAAATCACGGAATACGGCGCAATAGCCGTGCCGATGCTTCTGGGCGCAGGAACGGTTGCTTTTGTTGCCTATGACATTTGCTTAACAAGAATTATTTCGCTTTATATGATAAAATGGAGAAAATATTTTAAAAGATATTTCAAATAACAATTGAATTTTTTAAATATAATGTTATAATGAATGCGTATGCTGAAAAGTGTGCGCATTTTTTCTATTCCTACGGAGGATTGATTATGAAAGAGTTTGTTAATATCGGTATGATAGGCATCAGCGGCAGAGGCAGCGGTATGCTCCGTGAGCTTCTCAAGTGTGACGGTGTCAGAGTGCCCGCTGTTTGCGATAAATATGAGGACAGAGCTGAAAACGGCAAAAAGATAGTTGAAGAAGCAACGGGCACAACCCCCGACGTTTATCTTGACCATAAGGAGCTTCTTGCGAGAGATGACCTTGATGCTGTTTTTGTTGCAACCACCTGGATTACCCACGCAAGGATTGCCATTGACGCAATGCGTGCAGGCAAGCACGTTGCAATGGAAGTCGGCGGCGCAGCAAGCGTTGAGGAATGCTGGCAGATGGTGCGTGCAAGCGAAGAAACAGGCAAATTCTGTATGCTGCTTGAAAACTGCTGCTATGACAGAAAAGAAATGGCAATCTTCAATATGGTCAAGCAGGGTATGTTCGGCGAAATCATACATATGCAGGGCGGCTATCAGCACGATTTGCGTGACGAAATCTCTCTGGGCAGAGAAAACCGCCACGGCAGACTTTTCAACTTCCAGCACCGTAACGGCGAGCTTTATCCCACCCATCAGCTCGGTCCCATCTCCAAGGTGCTTGAAATAAACAGAGGTAACAGATATATTTCCGTTTCCTCTTTCGCAACAAAGTCCAGAGGTCTTAACCTCTGGATTAAAGAAAACAAGGGTGAGGATTACGACCTTGCAAACTATTCCTTCAATCAGGGCGATATCGTGACCACCGTTCTCAAGTGCGCAAACGGCGAAACGGTTGTTCTCACTCACGACTGCTCGCTTCCCAGACACTATTCCAGAGCTTACAGAGTTCAGGGCACAAAGGGCATCTATATGGAAGACGGCAACACCCTCTTTATTGAAGGCTTCACAAAGCACGAGGATAACTGGATGCATCCCGGCGAGGATTTCGATAAATACCTTGAGCAGTTTGAGCATCCTCTGTGGAAGAAATATCAGATTGACGGCGTGCACGAAGGTCACGGCGGTATGGACTACCTTGTTCTGAGCGCATTTGCAGAAAGCGTAAGGCTTGACAGCAAGCCGCCCATCGACGTTTACGATGCTGCAACCTGGATGGCAGTCACCTGCCTTTCCGAGGAGTCAATCGCAATCGGCGGCGCACCCGTTCCGTTCCCCGATTTCACAAACGGTATGTGGATTGACCGTGAGCCTTACCGCAGAGGCATTTTCTGCCTTGACGAGGTTTGCGACGATTTTTTTGAAGAGAAATAAAATATAAGGGGTTTATTTGATGAAATATTACATAGGCGTTGACGGCGGCGGCACAAAAACAGCTTTCGCCCTTTTTGACGAAAACAAAAAAATGCTCGAAACCGTAACAGGTCCCGGCAGCAACCACGAAAACCTTGAGGACAGCTTTAATGCTGCAAGCGATATCATTATGAACGGCCTTAACGACCTTTGCCGCAAAGCGGGCATCGAGCTTTCAAAAATCAGCTTCACTCTGATGGGCCTTGCAGGTATTGACCACCCCTATCAGTATGATATTATGTGTCAAATGCTCCGTGACAAGGGCCTTGAAAACTTTGAGGTTTATAACGACGGCTTCATCGTTGTCAAAGCGGGCTCCGAAACAGGCGTTGCAATCGGCTACAACTGCGGCACGGGCGTTTGCTGCAACGGCATTGACGTTGACGGCAACCGTATGATGCTTGCAGGTCTCGGCGATTTTTCGGGTGATATCTCGGGCGGCGGCAACATCGTTGTCAAAGCCTTTGAGCTTATCTATAACGAGCTTTTCCTCGGTCTTGAAAAAACACTCATCACCGATATGATTATGAAAGAATACGGCTTCACACGCCGTGAAGAGCTTCTCGGTCTTATTGAAAAGATTGAGGGCGAAAACGGCGACGATTACATAAGAACATTCGTAAGCGCATTCTTTGAAGCAGCAAAACAGGGCGACAAACCTGCTCTTGAATACTGCGAAAGAATGGCTGAAAGAGGCGCAAGACTTATTGCCGCCCTTTCAAAAGAGCTTAATTACGGCAGCGGCGAAGAGGTTGAGGTCGTGCTTTCAGGCTCAATCAACGTTAAGCTTGATAACAAGGCTTATCTCGATATGCTTCTTGAAAAAGCAGAAAAATACAGCGGCAAGAAGCTTAAGTTCATCAAACTCACTCAGCCTCCCGTAACAGGCTGTATCAATTGGATTATGCAGGATTTTGCAAACTGAAAGGAGTAACAGCAATGAAAGAAATCAACGTTGCCGTTATCGGCGCAGGCAGCACCTATTGCCCCGAGCTTGTTGACGGCTTCCTCAAAGCAAAGGACAGCCTTAAACTCAAAAAGATTTCCTTTATGGATATCGACGAAAGAAAAAGAACCATCGTCGGCGACCTTTGCGTGCGTATGCTCAAAAACGCACAGTGCGACTGCGAGGTTGTTTTCACAGATGACCTTGACACCGCTCTTCAGGGTGCAGACTTTGTTGTTACCCAGATAAGAGTCGGTAAACTTCCCTGCCGCCACCTTGATGAGAGCATTCCCAAAAAGTATGACCTCATCGGTCAGGAAACAACGGGTATCGGCGGCTTCTTCAAGGCACAGAGAACAATCCCCGTTATCAAGCACATCTGCGAGCGCATCGAAGCTATCTGCCCCGATGCTTGGCTCATCAACTTCACAAACCCCTCGGGCATCGTAACCGAGTTCATTCTTAACCACACCAACGTTAAAAACATCGGTCTTTGCAACGTGCCCATTGATATGCTTGACGATATCAAAGAAATCACCGGTCTTGACAGCGACATCACCTACGTTGGTCTTAACCACCTGAGCTGGATTACATCCGTTAAGAAGAACGGCGAAGAGCTTCTTCCCGGTCTTATTGACAGCGGATTCTCCCCCAAGGTTATGGCAAACATCAAGGATGACGGCTTCTCAATTGACTGCCTGAAAACAATTCAGGCTATCCCCTCCTCATACCTTCAGTATTATTACTGCCGTGAAGCAAAGCTTGCTCACCAGAGAGAGGACGAAAAAACAAGAGCACAGGTTTGTATGGAAATCGAAGAACAGCTTCTTGAGATGTATAAGGACGAAAACATCGTAACCAAACCGGCTCTTCTTGATAAGAGAGGCGGCCACAAATATTCACTTGCAGCTGTTTCACTCATTGATTCACTTGCAAACGATAAGCGTGACGTTCACGTTGTTAACATCAAAAACAACGGCACACTGCCCTTTATGGCTGATGACGATATCGTTGAAATCGCAGCCGTTATCGGTGCTGACGGTGCAACGCCCGTTCCCGTAACAGAAAAAATCAACGACCATATCGTCGGTCTTATGAGAGTTGTCAAGACTTACGAAAAATACGCAGTCAAGGCAGCAATCACAGGCGACGACGATTACGCAATCAAGGGTCTGCTTGTTCATCCCCTTGTCGGCGACTGGGAAAAGACAGTTAACTGCTTCAATGAGCTTAAAGAGGCTCACAAGGAGTTCCTTCCCCAGTATTTCAACAAATAATAAATCAGAGGCTCCGTCTGCAAAGGCGGAGCATTTTTATTTAGTGAATAATGAATAGTGAAGAGTGAATAGTTGAGGGTGGGCGTTGCCCACACCCGATTGTGAATGATGTTTCTTCGCTGATGATGTAATGATGTGCTTCGCAAATTGTAACACCGTAGGGGCGGCGTTTCGTCGCCCGTATAAATCAACTGTTTTTCTTTTTTGCACAAATATCGCCCCTTATGTTTGTGTATTCTGCCGCATTGCTGCGTTGCCCTTGATTTTTATATTGCAATAATGCTATAATAAATTTGTATAGTCAAACGAAAGGACTGATAAAAATGAGAAAAGTAATTAATATCAACGAAGGCTGGGATTTTACAAAAGACGGCATTACGGAAACCGTTGACCTCCCCCACACCTGGAACGGCATTGACGGTCAGGGCGGCTGCGACAGCCCCGATTATTGGCGCGGCAAATGCGCTTATAAAAAAATAATCCCTGCTTATGACGGCAGAGTTTTTATTGAAATCAACGGCGCAAACACCGTTTGCGAGGTTTTTGTTAACGGCGTTTTTGCAGGCAGCCACGATAACGGCTATTCAATGTTCCGCTTTGAAATCACAAACCTTCTGCGTGCAGAGGGCGAAAACCTGCTTGAAATCAACGTTGATAACAGTCCCAACGAATTCCTTTATCCCCAGATGGCGGATTTCACCTTCTACGGCGGTCTTTACAGAGATGTAAACATCATCTGCGAGGTTGCCGATTCCCACTTTGCTCTGCTTGATAAGAGCCTTTGCGGCGTGTTCATCACCCCCAGAGTTGACGGCAAGGTGTTCATCAAAAGCTCCGTTGAAGGCTCCGCAGAGGGTCTTGAAAAGCATTTTGAAATTGCCGATGCAGAAGGTAAGGTTGTTGCTTCCGGCTATACTCCGGCTTCGGCAGAGTCAACCTATCTCACCGTTGATGAGGTTAACCTCTGGAACGGTGTTGAGGGCCCCTATCTTTACACCCTCACCGCAAAACTTGTCAAAGACGGCGAGGTTATTGACGAGGTGAGTGACCGTTTCGGCTTCAGAGCATATAACATTGACAGTGAAACAGGCTTCAACCTCAACGGCAAAAACATCAAGCTCAAGGGCGTTTCACGCCATCAGGACAGAGAATGGCTCGGCAACGCTCTCACAATCAAGGAGCACGCAGAGGATATCGCAATCATCAAGGAGATGGGCGCAAACTCGCTCCGCCTTGCTCACTATCAGCACGATGAAAAGTTCTATGACCTTTGCGACGAAACCGGCTTCCTTGTCTGGGCGGAAATTCCCGTAATTTCAAAATTCAGCAAAAAGAAGCAGCCTCAGGCAAGAATGATGCTTGAGGAGCTTATCAAGCAGAATTATAACCACCCCTCAATCTTCTGCTGGGGCGTTGAAAATGAAATCTCAATCGCCGGTGCAGCTCCCTCACTCGTTAACGGCATAAAGGAGCTCAACGATATCGCTCATAAGCTGGATTCAACCCGTCCCACAACCTGTGCGCAGGTTACTTTCAGCTCAATTAACTCAAAGCTCAATGAAATCACCGATATTCTCGGCTATAACCAGTATTTCGGCTGGTATGTTCAGACCGTTGACGCAATTGACGAGTGGCTTGATAAATTCCACGCTGAAAAGCCGCACCTCAAGCTCTGCATCTCCGAATACGGCGCCGAAGCTGTAACAAAGCTTCACTCCGCAAACCCCGTTCAGGGCGACTATTCCGAGGAATATCAGGCGCATTTCCATGACCATTATATCAAAGCCATCAACGAGCGTGACTGGCTTTGGGGCTCCTACGTGTGGAATATGTTTGACTTCGGCTCCGCAATCCGCAACGAGGGCGGCGTCAGAGGCAGAAACAACAAGGGTCTTGTTACCTTTGACCGCAAAACAAAGAAGGATTCCTTCTATGCTTATAAAGCACATTGGTCAGACGAAAAATTCGTTCATATCTGCGGCGAAAGATTTGTTGACAGACCTCTCGGCGAACAGAAAATCAAAGTTTATTCCAACTGCGAGAGCGTAACTCTCAACGTTAACGGCGAAAAGACAACTCTTGAGGGGGATAAGATTTATTGGTTTGACGCTGTAATCAAAGAGGGTGAAAACGTTATCACCGCCACAAGCGGCAAGTGCAAACACAAGATTGTTGTTAACGGCACAGACGTTGAAAACCCCGAATATAAGCTCCCCGAGGGTGGCGAAACCTTTGTTCGCAACTGGTTCGGTGCAAGCGACGAGGTTGACGAAACCAAGCTTTCACTCAACGATAATCTCGGCGATATCATTGATAATGCCGAGGTTCAGAAGCTTATCAAGAACCACACCGGCAAAGAAATCAAGCTCCCGAGCGCACTCGGCAAGCTTCCTCTCAAGCCGATTTCCTCAATCGCTTCCAAAACCAAGAAGGGCAAGGAATACATCTCCCTTGCAAACCAGTTCCTGCAGACAATTGATAAATAAACAAAACAGGCGTACCGTTTTGGTGCGCCTGTAATTTTTTGTTTGCATAATGCAGGTCAGCGAATCACCTCCCCTGCGTTATAAATCACTTAAGGGCGAAGTCTTTCATTAACTCTTCATTCTTCACTCTTAGCTGTTCAATTTAAAACGGGTGTGGGCAACGCCCACCCAAAACTATTCACTATTCACTATTCATTATTCACTAAAAAAAGCGTACCGCCAAAACGGTACGCTTTTAAAATTATCTGTTGTTGATAAGCTTTGTGAGTTCAACGGGATCAACGATTTTGCCGTCCTTATAAACTCTCATGTTGCCTGAAGCGATTTCGTCAATGAGAATAACTTCGTCATTGTTGTAGCCGAATTCAAACTTGATATCCCAGAGGTCAAGACCGATTGACTTGAGGTCGTCGGCAACAATCTTTGTGATAGCAAGAGTCTGCTTCTTCATGCTTTCAAACATTTCGGGGCTCATAATTCCAAGTGCTGCAAGACCTTCGCCTGTAACAAGAGGATCACCGAGAGCGTCGTTCTTGAATGTGCATTCAACGTAGCCGCCTTCAAGGGGTGTGCCGTCTGCAATGTATTCACCGTATCTGCGGATGAAGCTGCCTGTTGCAACAAGGCGGCAGATAACCTCAAGACCGTGGCCGAAAACCTTACCGGGAAGAACTTCCATTGTTGCATTTTCAACGTCAGCGCTTACGTAGTGAGTTTTGATGCCTGCCTGCTTGAGAAGCTCAAAGTAATGAACCGATGAAATAAGGTTTGCCTTACCGATGCCTTCAATTGTAAGACCAACGCTGTTTTCGCCGGGATCAAAAACGCCGTCTTTGCCTGTGCAGTCGTCCTTGGACTTGAGCATAACGTTGCCGTTATCAAGTGAATAAACGTCCTTTGTTTTGCCTTCGTAAATCTTTTTCATTTTGCAACACTCCTTAAAAGAGAATCTGTTTAACACACTTACTTTATCACAATTTTTTTCATTTGTATAGATTTTTTTGAGAATTTTTTTAAGCTCGGATTGATTTTTTTATATGTTACAAAAATGAATTAAAATCAGTCTGCCGATATATAAAAAATGACAATAGCGTTTAATCTCTTTTATACATATTTATGCGAAAATTTGACAATTTGCGCTCTTTTGTTTATACTGTTTCGGTAACTGTAAATTTTATATTGAAAGGGTATTGCTTATATGCTTGAAACAATCACAAACATAGTCGGTTTTGCAAACGATGCGTTATATACTTATATTTTAATTATTATGCTTGTTGCGGCAGGTATATATTTCACCGTCAGAACAAGATTTGCTCCTTTCAGGCTTTTCGGTGAACAGATAAAAGCCGTCACAGAAAAAAACAGCGGCAGCGGCGTTTCGTCTTTCCAGGCATTGATGATTTCCACCGCCTCAAGAGTCGGCACAGGCAACATCGTGGGCGTTTCAACCGCTCTTTGTCTTGGCGGCTTCGGCTCGGTTTTCTGGATGTGGGTTATCGCTGTAATCGGCTCGGCATCTGCCTTTGTTGAAAGCACCCTTGCCCAGATTTACAAACGCAAAGGGCCTGACGGCTGCTACGGCGGCCCTGCTTATTATATTGAAACCGCACTCAAAAACCGTGTGCTTGCCGTTATTTTCTCCGTTCTGCTTATTATAACCTACGGTTTCGGCTTCAATATGCTTGCATCATATAACCTGCAGGATACGTTCCGCACATACAGCTTCTATAACCCCTCCGTCACGCCGTGGGTTATCGGCGCAGTTATTGCCGTTCTCGTTTGCTACTGCCTTCTCGGCGGCGGCAAAAGAATTGCAAAAATAACCAGCCTGCTCGTTCCTGTTATGGGCGTTGCTTACGTTGTTATTTCTTTGGTTATCGTTGTTTTCAATATAAAGCTTCTGCCCGATGTTTTTGCAAGAATTTTTAAAGAGGCTTTTGATTTCAAAGCTATCTTCGGCGGCTTCACGGGCTCGTGCGTTATGCTCGGCATCAAAAGAGGACTTTTCAGCAACGAAGCAGGTATCGGCTCCGCCCCCAACGCTTCCGCTTCCGCAGAGGTCAGCCACCCCGCAAAGCAGGGTCTTGTTCAGGTTCTTTCAGTTTTTATTGACACAATTCTCATCTGCTCGGCAACCGCTTTTATGTGTATGTTCTCCGGCGTTGAGCCTTCGGCAGACATTGCAGGCGCAGCATACGTTCAGCAGTCGATTGCAAGCGTTCTCGGCAGCTTCGGACCGATTTTCATCACCGTGGCAATGACGCTGTTTGCTTTCACCACCCTCATCGGCAACCTCTATTACGTTGATAAGTGCATCATTCACATCGCAGGCAAAATTCCCTCAAAAAAAGTTCAGACGGTTATCAATATTCTCGCTTCCATCATCATCTTCGTCGGCGCAGGCTTAAGCGCGGATTTGCTTTGGGGTATTGCCGACGTAACAATGGGTGCAATGGCAGTTATCAACATTCCCGTTATCGTTATTCTCGGCAAGTACGCTTTTGCCGCACTCAAGGATTACGAAAAGCAGCGCAAAGCAGGTATAAACCCCGTATTCAAAGCAAAGAATATCAATCTGCCCCACGAGGTTGACTGCTGGAAATAAAAAAGTGTTTTGTATTGTTGATAAAAAAGTATTTATTATTGACTTGATAAAAAAACCGTGATATAATACATACGATTAATTTTACTCGGAGGTTTTTCACAATGAAACATATCAGAACTATCGAAACAAAGAACCTTTGCGAAAGCGCAAAAAAAGGCGGCTGCGGCGAATGCCAGACATCCTGCCAGTCAGCTTGCAAAACAAGCTGCGGTATTGCTAACCAGCAGTGCGAAAGCAAAGAAAGCAAATAAGGAGCTGCCTCGTTAAGCGAAAACCAAAAGAAACAGTTTACTGAAAACAGGCTTGCATAGGAAATCAACCTGTGCAAGCCTGGTTTTTACTATTTGAGCGAGATTCAAACGGTTGTTTTGTTTCTTTTTAGCCGTTTTTTCCGATTCGACGTATACACATACGCCTTTCATCGGAAGAAAACGGCTTTTTCATCTTAACGAAACAGTCCCCGTTTTAAATGACAGGAGTTATATAAATGATTCATCAATATAAACTCGGCGGCTACAACATTGTGCTCGATATCTGCTCAGGCTCCGTTCACGCAGTTGACGACGTTGCTTACGATATTATTTCAATGTTTGAAAGCTCCGAAAAAGAAGCCGTTATTGCGGCAATGAAAGAAAAATATGTTGACGGCGTTGAGATAACCGATGCTGATATCGCAGAATGCTATGAGCAGATTGAAGAGCTTAAAAGCGCAGGCAAGCTCTTTGCGCCCGATACTTTTGAACCGATGGCAGGCGACCTCAAAAACAAAACAAGGGGCGTTGTTAAGGCTCTTTGCATTCACATTGCCCACACCTGCAACCTCAACTGCGCTTATTGCTTTGCAAGCCAGGGTAAATATCAGGGTGAAAGAGCGATTATGAGCTATGAGGTCGGCAAAAGAGCGCTTGATTTTCTGATTGAAAATTCAGGCACACGCAGAAATCTTGAGGTTGACTTCTTCGGCGGCGAGCCGCTGATGAATTTTGAGGTTGTAAAGCAGCTTGTCGCTTATGCAAGAAGCGTTGAAAAAGAACACGGCAAAAACTTCCGCTTTACCCTCACCACCAACGGTCTGCTTATTGACGACGACGTTATTGAATTTGCCAACAAGGAAATGAGCAACGTTGTGCTCAGGCTTGACGGCAGAAAAGAAATTCATGACCGCTACCGTGTTGACTACGCAGGCAACGGAAGCTGGGAAAGAATCGTTCCCAAATTCCAGAAGCTTGTTGAGGCAAGGGGCGGCAAAAATTATTATATGCGCGGCACATTCACCCACGCAAACCCCGATTTTCTCAAAGACATTCAGCAGATGCTCGACCTCGGCTTCACGGAGCTGAGCATGGAGCCCGTTGTCTGCGCTTCGGGCGACCCCTCGGAGCTGACGCAGGAAGATTTGCCCGTTGTGCTTGACCAATACGAAAAGCTCGCCGAGCTTATGCTCAAGCGTGACAAGGAGGGCAAGCCTTTCACCTTCTATCACTATATGATTGACCTCACGGGCGGTCCCTGCATCTATAAGCGCATTTCGGGTTGCGGCTCGGGTACGGAATATATGGCGGTTACCCCCTGGGGCGACCTTTACCCCTGCCACCAGTTCGTCGGCGATGAAAAATTCAGGCTCGGCGATATTTGGGAAGGAGTAACAAACACCGCAATTCAGCAGGAGTTTTCCGATTGCAACGTTTATGCCCGTGAAGATTGCCGCAACTGCTGGGCAAGGCTCTATTGCTCGGGCGGCTGCGCAGCAAACGCCTACCACGCAACAGGTAAAATCACAGGCATCTATAAATACGGCTGCGAGCTTTTCAAAAAGCGTATGGAATGCGCCATTATGGTTGCCGTTGCAAGAATGCTCGGCGACCAATAAAATCGGAGTGATTTTATGACAACTCCCGTTTATGATTTTGTAAAAAACTACGCATCGCAAAATAAAGAACGTCTGCATATGCCGGGTCACAAGGGCAACGGCACACTCGGCGTTGAAAAATACGATATAACCGAAATCGGCGGTGCCGACAGTCTTTATGAAGCAAGCGGAATCATTGCCGAAAGCGAAAAAAATGTAAGCGACCTTTTCGGTTGCAAGACGTTCTATTCAACCGAAGGCTCGTCGCAGTGCATCAGAGCGATGGTTTATCTTGCCTGCGTCAACAGAAAAAACAAGCGCCGTAAGCCGCTGATTCTTGCAGGCAGAAACGCTCACAAAACTTTTCTGACGGCGGCGGCGATGCTTGACTGCAATGTTGAATGGCTCTGCCCCGAAAGGGGCGAAAGCTATCTTTCCTGCACCGTTCACCACGAAAAGCTTTCGCAAAAGCTGGCAGCAATCAGCCCCGATGCGGTTTATATCACAAGTCCCGACTATCTCGGCAACGTTTCCGATATAAAAAAACTCGCTGATGTCTGCCACCGTTTCGGCGTGCCGCTTATGGTTGACAATGCACACGGCGCATATCTTAAATTTTTGCCCGAATCGTTGCACCCCATCGACCTCGGCGCAGATATCTGCTGCGATTCGGCACACAAAACGCTGCCCGTTTTAACAGGCGGAGCTTATCTGCACATATCCGATAACGCCCCTGAAAGCTACGCAAATCAGGCAAAAAATGCTCTTGCAATGTTCGGCTCAACAAGTCCGTCGTATCTGATTCTGCAGTCGCTTGACCTTGCAAATCAAGAAATTGAAAACTGCAAAAGCAGAATTGCGCAGCTTGCCGAAAACGTAAAAAAAGCAAAAGAAAACTTTGCCGCCAACGGCTTCGGTCTTTGCGGCAACGAGCCTTTAAAAATCACCGTCTGCCCCAAACCTGTCGGTTACACAGGCTATGAATTTGCCGATTATTGCGAAAGCAAAGGCTTTGTCTGCGAATTTGCAGATGCGGATTACGTTGTGTTTATGTTTTCGTTAAACAACGGTTTGCACGCTCCTCAAAAGCTTGCCGAATCGGTTTCCGATATACCGAAAAAAGCACCGTTATCTTCTGCAGCACCCGATTTTCACCTGCCGAAAAAGGCACTTTCAATCAGAGAAGCCGCACTTTCGCCGTGTGAAACAATCCCCGTTGAAGAAAGCGAGGGCAGAATTCTTGCCGTGCCCACCGTCGGCTGTCCGCCCGCAGTGCCGATTGCCGCCTGCGGCGAAATAATCGACAGGCAGACAATCGAAAGATTTTTATATTACGGCATAACCGAATGCACGGTTGTTAAATAAAAGCAAAACCGACCCCGATTTTTCGGAGTCGGTTATTTTATTATAACTCAAGAAATTCTCTGAAATCCGTGATGTATTTTGCCGCAACCTTTTTGGTGCTGCTTTCTGCAAAAATTCGCAGAAGCGGCTCTGTGCCCGAGAAGCGGCAGATAACAAAGCTGCCGTCTTTAAAATAAACCTTGCAGCCGTCCTCATAGTTAACCCTTTCAACCTCAACATCGAAATCGGGCAACTTCTTCTGAACCATAATGATATCTTCAATTTCGCTCTTGAGCTCGGGTGCAAAATGCAGGTTATCTTCAACCATAAAATATTTGCCGAACTGTGCTTCAAGGGCTCTCATAATCTGCGTGGGAGTTTTGCCCGTAACGCAAACCATCTCCGCAAAAAGAGAAGCCGCATAAATTGAGTCCTTGCCGTGAATATGACCTCTTACGGTCAGACCGCCCGAGGATTCGCCGCCGAGAACGGCATCAACCTCGTCGATTTTCGATGAGATATATTTGAAGCCGACAGGCACTTCGTAGCACTTTTCGCCGAAGCTTTCGGCAATCTTATCAAGCATATGCGTTGTTGCAAGGTTGCGAACAACGGGACCTGTCCAGCCCTTATATTTAACAAGGTAATAATAGAGCATACAAAGAATTTCGTTTGCTCCTATGTATTTGCCGTTGCTGTCGATAATTCCGAGTCTGTCGCCGTCGCCGTCCATTGCAATGCCGAGGTCATAGCCGTCTTTGATAACGTGGTCGCTCAGCGCTGCAAGAGTTTTTTCTGTGGGTGCAGGCATCTGACCGCCAAAATATGCGTCTTTGTTAAGGTGGATTGTGTCAATGGTGCAGCGTGCAGTGTGAAAAATTACCTGGAGCGGATACGTGCCTGAGCCGTGCATCGTGTCAAAGAGAACACGCAGACCTCTTTTGCGCAAAGCCTGAACGTCAAGCAGTTCCAGAATATCGTCAATAAAATCGTTGAAAAGGTCACGGTGATAAACAATTTTTCCGTTTTCAACCGCATCGTCAAACGCAATATAATCAACGGTTTCAACCGCCTCGATAAGCTCCTCAAGGCGGCAGGTTGTTTCAAGAGGAGCATCTCTGCCCTCGTCAACAATCAGCTTTATGCCGTTATAATTTGAAGGGTTGTGGCTTGCGGTGATTTCGATGCCGAAATAAAGGCCCTTGTTTTTAACCGTGTGCATAACGAGCGGTGTGGGTGCGGAGCGGTGCAGAAACCAAACGTCAATGCCGCCTGCCGCCAGAACCTCTGCCACCCATTTTGCGGCGCTGTCAGAAAGAAAGCGGCGGTCATAGCCGATAATGACGGGCTTGTCTGTTTTGTTCTGCTCCTTTGCAAGAGCAAGAACACCTGCGGCAACACGGCGCACGTTATCGCAGATAAAATCAACGCCGATAACAGCTCTCCAACCGCCTGTTCCGAATTTAATCATTTTGAGTCCCCCTAAGGATGCTTTAAGCATCCGAATTTTTTCCAAATGGTATTTTAGCACAGATTTTTCAACTTGTAAACCGATATACGGATATATCCGAAAAAAATCTTATAAATATACAACTGCATATTGCAATATTTGAAAAATCGTTTTAAAATAGAGTCATTAATATTGGCGAAAGGAGAAAAATATGAACACTCTTTCAACAAGAAATCTTACAGGCGGCGCCAAAGTGCTTATGCTTGTTGCATTTTCAATAATGACAGGCTTTATGTGGCGTGTCAGGGGCGACCACGGCTGGGGCTCAATGTGGGGTATGTTTGCCGTCGGCGTTGCAATGATGCTTTTTATTTTTGCATTCTTCGGCAACCGCAAAAAAATGAACTATGAAGCCATACCTGTTGCAGTTATTCTTCTGGGCATAACCAACGGCGGTTGGGGCACGCTCAACAGCCAGATGGGCGGATACCTTGCCAGCGGCAGCGATGCCAAATCGCTCTTTTCTGACGGACTCGAAAAAATAGTTGAAATCAGTCCCTGGAGCGGCTTGGCGGTTATGATGCTGCTCGGCTTCGGCTGGATGCCGCTTTTTGCCCTTTTCCTCGGCTCGCTTTTCTCAAAAAAAGACTATAAAATCAAACACTACATAATTCTGATTGCCGTTTACTATGTTTCAATGCTCGCAATGCAGGCGTTTGCGGCGCACTATATTCTGCCGCTTATCAATCCCCAGGCGGTTGAAGGCTTCAAAGAAGGTCTTGCCGACAGAGGCATTGACGCAACGCCGCTCAAAGCCTATCTTGAGCATTTTGCCGATGACGCCTGGGCAAAAAAAGTTCCCTTCGGCAGAAACTATTTCACAAGCATCAAGGTTATTTCAAGCGCGGCTGCAGCTCTTATTTCATCACTTGCCGCTCTTATAGCGCTTAAAGATAAGCTCGTTTTTGCTCTTTCAACCGCAATCAACGCAATCTGCGCCGTTGCCATCACCGCGGCAGACGTTTTCCTTATTCTTGATTCCGACAGAGGCTTCTGCGCTAAAATCAACGCCCCCGCTTTCATCGTCAACTGCGGCTGGTCGCTCTGGGAATTCTTCACAGGCTTCCTGCTCGGCTTCGGCATTATGCTGCTGCTCATCTGCCTGCCCAAAAGCATCACGGGCGGCGAAGGCAGGTTTGAATATGAACCCGTTATTGAGAACGATAAGCTCCGTGCATTTTACCACGCATTGCTCACCTTTGTTGCCGTTTTTGTTCTCACCCTTGCAAGACCTCTGGGCGGCAGAATTTCCGAATGGGTTGCCATAAGAGGCTGGTCAGACAAAGAGGAGCTTATTCAGATTATCATTGCCGTTGTGCTCTGCGTAATCGCTTTTATTCCCTCAATTATTCTCACAAACAAAAACTGCGTTGCAAGAGGTCTTGCAATACCCGTCAAAAAGCGTGTTGAAGATTTCTGCAAAATCGCCGCACCCTCCTATTTTGCGGCAACGGCAGTTATTTATTTCACTGCAAGCTTTAACAAGCGCACTGATTTAATCACCCTTTTCAGGGGCATAAAAAATCCCTCAGCGCTTCTTGAAACGCTGAAGGATGGCGGCTGTGTTATCACCATACTGATGCTGGTTGCATTTGTTCTTTTCTGTATTTTCTGGTTTGCGGCAGCAAAAGCAGCTCAAGCAAACAAGGTCAGCGAAGAATAATATCTCTCACCTGTGAAACGTTGTGGGCAATGTAGGTTGCACCGGCATCACGCAGTTCAGCTTCGCTGCCGTAGCCGAAGGTAACGCCCACGCTGTCAACCCCCGCTCCGTTTGCACCTTTAATATCAAAATACCTGTCGCCGACCATCAGAACTTCCGATTTTTCGGTTTTCAGTGCGTCGGCGGCATTGTTGATAATCTTGACCTTGCTCGGGTCTGCCTTGTCATCGGCAGGAGCAGAAATATAGTCAAAATAATCCTCAAGCCCGAGATTTGCCACAATGCGGAAAAGAAATTTCTGCGGCTTTGCGCTGGCAATTGCCGTTTTTATTCCGCTTTCTTTAAGCTCACGCAGAAGCTCAAGGTTGCCTTCATAAATCGTCAGCTTTTCAATGCCGTCCCGTGCATAGGCTTCTCGGTATTTCGTAACGGCAAAATCCGCCTGCTCATCGTTAATGGGCAGCTCTCGCTTAAATGATTCATAAACCGGCGGCCCGATGAACCTGCGCAGCGTTGCTTTGTCAAGCGGCTCAAATCCGAGCGCCTTGACAGCGCTCTGAACAGATTCAAAAAGCCCCTCGCCCGTGTCGGCAAATGTGCCGTCAAAATCAAATAAAACTGCTTTGTATTTCATACCAATCACCCTCAATTATTCACTAATATAAATGGGTAAGGGCGAAGCCCTTCCTTAACTATTCACTATTCACTATTCACTATAAATCGGGTGTGGGCAACGCCCACCCTTAACTATTCACTATTCACTCTTCATTCTTCACTAAAAAGAATTATATCACAATAATTTATCTCAAACAACCCACTTTAATTGTTTACAAGATAAAAACATTGTGTTATAATATATATTTGTTATTGTTATTCTTCGCGAAAGGTCTGAAAATATTTATGGATTACAAATTTTCTTCGGGAATAGCTTCTCTCAAGCCTTCTATTATCAGAGAGATTCTTAAAAGCTCGGGTAACACAATTCCGCTTGCCGCAGGCAACCCTGCGCCCGATGCATTCCCTGTTGACGATATCAAAAAAATAGTTAACGACGTGCTCGAAAACCAGCCCATTCTTGCTCTGCAATACGGCATCAGCGAAGGCTATGCTCCGCTTGTTGAAACTCTTTCAACCCTTGCCAAAGAGCGTTACGGCGCATACGGCGAAAACGATAAGCTCATCGTCACAAGCGGCGCGCAGCAGGTTATGAGCCTTGCCTGCCACTGCCTTATCAACCACGGCGACTGCATTATCTGCGAGGAGCCTGCATTCATCGGCGCTCTCAACTGCTTCAGAAGCCACGGTGCAAAGCTCGTCGGCGTGCCGCTTGAAAAAGACGGTATGAACCTTGAAATTCTTGAAGAAAAGCTTAAAACAGAAGAAAACGTCAAGTTTATCTATACAATCCCCAACTTCCAGAATCCCGCCGGCTCCACAATGTCCTTTGAAAAGAGAAAGGCCGTTTATGAGCTTGCAAAAAAATACGGCGTTCTTATTCTTGAGGATAACCCCTACGGCGATTTAAGAGTTTCGGGCGAAAGCGTGCCCGCAATCAAGAGCCTTGACACAGAGGGTCTTGTTATTTACTCGGGTTCATTCTCAAAAATCGTTGCTCCCGGTGTGAGAGTCGGCTTTGTTGTTGCAAACGAAAAGCTCATTGCCAAATTCACCGTTGCAAAGCAGACACAGGACGTTCACACTCCCCTTATTTCGCAGCTTATTGTTTATAAGTGGCTCACCGAATTTGATTTCGAAGCTCACATCAATAAAATCAGAGATATCTACCGCCGCAAGCTCAACCTGCTCTGCGACTGCCTTGATAAAGAGGTCGGTTCATTCTTTGATTATCAGCGCCCCGAAGGCGGTCTGTTTGTCTGGGCAAAGCTCCCCGACAGCGTAGATATGCTTGAATTTGTTAAAAAAGCAAGTGCCGCAGGCGTTTCTGTTGTTCCCGGTAATGCATTCCTTTGCGACGGCGACGCTCCCTGCGATTACGTCCGCCTGAATTTCTCAACCCCCTCCGATGAAGATATCGTCAAGGGCGTCAAGATTCTCGGCGAAGTAGCCAAAACCTATTAAGAGAGGTATTTCAGATGGAAAACACAACTCCCGAGCGCAAGCCGATAGTTTTAAGTATGATTCAGCCCACGGCTGTGCCCACACTCGGCAACTATCTCGGCGCTCTCAAAAACTGGAAAGCAATGAGCGACGACTACAACTGCCTTTATGCGGTTGCAGACCTCCACGCTCTTACAATTCACCCCGAGCCTGCAAAGCTCCGCCAGCAGATTCTTGAAATGTATGCTCTTCTTCTTTCAATCGGTCTTGACCCCGAGCAAAGCATCGTTTTCATTCAGAGTCAGGTACCCGAGCACGCAGAGCTTGCCTGGATTCTTGACTGCTACACACAGTTCGGCGAAGCATCAAGAATGACACAGTTCAAAGAAAAATCACAGAAACACGCCGATAACGTTAACGTCGGTCTGTTTGCATATCCCGTTCTTATGGCGGCTGATATTCTGCTCTATCAGGCAAATTTTGTTCCCATCGGTGCCGACCAGAAGCAGCATCTTGAGCTTGCCCGTGACATTGCGAACCGCTTCAACACTCTCAGAGGCAACACCTTTGCCCTGCCCGAGCCTTTCATCGGCAAGGTCGGCGCAAGAGTTATGAGCCTGCAGGACCCCACCCAGAAGATGTCAAAGAGCGACCCCAACCCCAAGGCTTCCGTTTCGCTGCTTGACACTCCCGAGGCTATCCTCAAAAAGTTCAAGTCAGCCGTTACCGACAGCGAGGCCTGCGTTCGCTATGCAGACGGCAAGGACGGCATCAACAACCTTATGGCAATTTATTCCTGCTGCACGGGTCTTGACTATGCAGCCATCGAAAAAGAGTTTGAAGGCAAGGGCTACGGCGATTTCAAGGTTAAGGTTGCAGAAGCCGTTATTGAAGAAATCCGTCCCGTTCAGGAAAATTTCAAACGCCTTATGGCTGATAAGCAGTATCTGCTTGACACTGCGGCAAAGGGCGCAGAAAAAGCATCACGCCTTGCAGGCAGAACTCTCACAAAAGCCAAGAAAAAAGTGGGTCTTTTGCTCGGTTAATCTTCTTTTTTGCAGCATTTTTTGTCAATAACGCCAAATTTGCATAAATATTCAAAAACCACTTGATTTTTTGAATATTTAGCGTATAATCAATGCATAATCAAATTTCAACAGATTGGAGTTTTTAAAATGAAAGAAATTAAAAAAGTTGTTCTCGCCTATTCCGGCGGTCTTGATACCTCAATCATCATCCCCTGGCTCAAAGAAAACTATAACAACTGCGAAGTTATCGCTGTTTCCGGCGACGTTGGTCAGGGCACAGAGCTTGACGGTCTTGAAGAAAAGGCTATCAAAACAGGTGCTTCCAAGCTTTACATTGAAAACCTTCAGGACGAATTCGTAACAGACTATATCTGGCCCACCCTCAAGGCAGGCGCAGTTTATGAAAAGGAATACCTTCTCGGCACATCCTTCGCTCGTCCCATCATCGCAAAGAGAATTGTTGAAATCGCAAAGGCTGAAGGCGCAGACGCTATTTGCCACGGTTGCACAGGCAAGGGCAATGACCAGGTAAGATTTGAGCTCACCATCAAGGCATTTGCTCCCGAAATGGAAATCATCGCTCCCTGGAGAATCTGGGATATCAAGTCCCGTGAAGAAGAAATCGAATACGCAGAAGCTCACAACATTCCTCTTAAGATTAACCGTGAAACAAACTATTCCAAGGATAAGAACCTCTGGCACCTTTCACACGAAGGTCTTGACCTTGAAGATCCTGCAAACGAGCCTCAGTATAACAAGCCCGGCTTCCTTGAAATGGGCGTTTCTCCCGAAATGGCTCCCGACGAACCCACATATATAACCATTCACTTTGAAAAGGGTGTTCCCACCGCAGTTGACGGCAAAGAGATGGACGGCGTAACCCTCATCAAATATCTCAACGAAATCGGCGGCAAAAACGGCATCGGCCTTAACGACATCGTTGAAAACCGTCTTGTCGGTATGAAGTCCAGAGGCGTTTATGAAAACCCCGCAGGCTCAATCCTTTTCAGAGCTCACGACGTTCTTGAAACAATCACTCTTGACAGAGATACACACCATTATAAAGAAATCATCGCTCATAAGTTTGCAGAGCTTGTTTACTTCGGCCAGTGGTTCACTCCTCTTCGTGAATCCCTCTCCGCTTTTGTTGATAAGACTCAGGAAACTGTTACAGGCGACGTTAAGCTCAAGCTCTACAAGGGCAATATGATTAACGCAGGCGTAACCTCACCCTACTCACTTTACAGCGAGCAGTTTGCAACGTTTGATGAAGATGATGTTTATAACCAGAAGGATTCCGCAGGCTTCATCAATCTCTTCGGCCTTCCCATCAAGGTAAAGGCTATCCTCGAAGCAGAGCGCAACGCAAACAAATAATCTTCGTCAAATTGCGAAATACGGCGTTGCTTCGCCTCGCAATATCGCATATTGCTTCGGCTGTGCGCCTTGTCTTTCACAATTTCACTTGATTATTGAATCATAAAAAATACAGAGCCGTCACGTCTGGCGGCTCTGCACTTGTATAATTCAGTTAAAACAAATTTGTTATAATCGGGGTGTGGGCGCAGCCCACCCTTAACTATTCACTATTCACTCTTCTCTATTCACTATTCAGGAGGATTCATATGAAACTCTGGGCAGGACGCTTCTCCAAAGAAGCAGACAAAAAAACAAACGATTTCAATTCTTCAATCGCAACCGATTCAAGAATGTATTATTGGGACATTGAGGGCAGCATTGCCCACGCAACAATGCTTGCCGCAAAGGGCATAATTTCGCAGGATGACGGTGCTCTCATTTGCTCCGAGCTCGCAAAAATCAGGCAGGAAATCTCGGGCGGTGAGCTTCTGATTGACCCCAACGCAGAAGATATTCACACCTTTATTGAACAGACTCTTACCGAGCGTATCGGCTCAGCGGGCAAACGTCTGCACACAGGCAGAAGCCGTAACGACCAGGTTGCGCTTGACGTTCGTCTTTTTCTGCGTGAGCAGTGCAACGAAACTCTTGTTCTTGTTAAAAAGCTTATCAAGGCTCTTGAAGAAAAGGGCGATGAATATGCAAACGCAATTATGCCCGGCTATACTCATCTTCAGCGTGCGCAGCCCATCACCTTCAAGGCTCATCTGACAGCATACACAGAAATGCTCACCCGTGACCTTGGCAGAATTGAGGACGCCGCAAAAAGAATGAATTCATCACCGCTCGGCAGCGGTGCGCTTGCAGGCACAACCTACCCCATCGACAGAGCAATGACCGCCGAATTTCTCGGCTTTGATTCATACACAAAGAGCACGCTCGACGGCGTTGCAGACAGAGATTTCTGCATTGAGCTTGCATCTGCTCTTTCAATCTGTATGGTTCACCTTTCAAGACTCTGCGAAGAGATTATTCTCTGGTGCTCATGGGAATTCAAATTCGTTGAACTTGACGACGCTTTCTCAACAGGCTCAAGCATTATGCCGCAGAAAAAGAACCCCGACATTGCAGAGCTTGTCAGAGGTAAGAGCGGCAGAGTTTTCGGTGACCTTATGACACTTCTGACCGTTATGAAAGGCCTGCCCCTTGCATACAACAAGGATATGCAGGAGGACAAAGACGCAATTTTTGATGCGTTTGACACCGTTAAAATCTGCCTCATTACTCTTGAACCCATGATTGCCACAATGAAAGCTATCCCCGAAAATATGCGTAAAGCGGCTGCAGGCGGCTTCATCAACGCAACCGACTGCGCTGACTATCTTGTTTCAAAAGGTCTGCCTTTCAGAGATGCTTACAAAGCAACAGGCGAGCTTGTTGCTCTCTGCATCAGAGAAGGCAAAACGCTTGAAACGCTGACCCTCGAAGAATACAAGGGCGTTTGCGATTTGTTTGACAACGGCGTTTATGATGCCATCAAACTTGAAAACTGCGTTGCAAGGCGCGGAATGTAAACAAAAAGCAGGAGTTTTTCTCCTGCTTTTTTCAATGAATAATGAAAAATGAATAGTGAATAGTTTCGGAAGGGCTCTGCCCTTACCCGATTATAATTTTGTGGGTGTGGGCTACGTCCCCCTTAACTTTTCACTCTCCACTATTAACTCTTCATTAAAAAGAGGCAGGTTATAACCTGCCTCTTTTTACTCTGTTATTTCTTTAAACTCCGTGAAAACGATTTTAACTGTTTCACGCTTGAAATCCATGCGGCAATTCTCAATAATCTCGCCAACCTCGTGGCCGTAAAGGTTAACGGTTATCTGGCTTCTGCGTGTGATTCCGCCTTCTGCATCGTAGCCAATGTAAGAAACCTTAACAACCTTTTCGTCCTCACCGTCGCCTCTTGCAAGCACTTCAAAATCAACGTAAGCATCGGCATTGTGTGTGAATCCCATATCTTCAATTTCAATGTTTCTGATTGCAACGTAGGAATTACCCTGAGCAAAATATTCGGGATAAACAAACTCAACGTTGCTGATTTCCGTCACATATGAGCCTGTGTCGGGGTTGGTCGCATACTCGTTGACTCTCGTAAGAGCCTCCGTAACCTCAACCGCAGGAGCGGAGGGAGCTGTAACGTTGGGCACAAATTCAGCGTCAGTTGCAGGCTCTGTGGGAGGAGTAAAAACGGGTGCCGTTGTTTCAGCGTTGCTCTGAACGGGTGCCGCAGTTGTGTCTGCTCCACCATCCTTATCGCAGGATGCAAGCATAAAGATGCCCGAAAAGGCAAGGACGAGCGCAAGAACAGCTGCAATTAACTTTGATTTTTTCATAAGATTACCTCTCTTTATTCATAGTCAAAAAATTCAATCTTCGCCGTGCCGAGCGGAACGCCGAAGCTAAAGCTTATTTCATCGTCTTCCCTCAGATTGCCGATTGTTCTTGCCAAACATCCGTCCTTCTTCAGGAGCTCACCGTTTTCGTCATAGGCGTTGTAAGCAATTTTCATTTCTTTTTCTTTGCCCTTGCTTGTCAGAACGCAGTCAAGAGTGCCGAAAACCTCTGTCGGCGGAGCATCAACGTTTTCAATTTCAACGTTTTCGTATGTCACAACCGTATCTCCGCAAACGTAATAGCTGCTCACAACAACCTCAATCTCGTGTGTGGTTGCAATAAATTTCGGCGGCTGAGTTATGCCCGGGTAGTCGGCGATGTTTTCTGCAACGGGCACGGTTTCACCAACCTCATTGATATATGTGTGCTTTTCAACCGCCGTTGTGGCCGGTTCATCAGGCATATCCGAGCAGCCCGCAAAGCAGCATACCGCCAGAGTAAGCGGAATAAATGCTTTCAGAAATCTTTTCATACCTGCATTCCTTTCGAATTCCAATCAAATTTCGTCAGTTCGCCGCCCGTTTTAAGCTCCGGAAATCCCCACTGGCGGAGCACCTCATAAACACCGATTGCAACAGTGTTTGAAAGGTTAAGACTCCTTGCAGCGTTGTTGTTAATCATCGGCAGTCTGACACAGCTTTCAGGGTTTGCAAAAAGCAATTCTTCGGGCAAGCCCGCCGTTTCTTTGCCGAAAACAAGATAGCTGTTATCTGGATAACTGACGTCGGAGTATATTTTTTGCGCTTTAGTTGAAAAATAAAAGAAGTTGCCGCCTTTATTTTTTTCAAAAAAATCGTTCAGACTCTCATAATATGTTATATCAAGCAGGTGCCAATAGTCAAGCCCTGCTCTTTTGAGCTTTGCGTCATCGGGCTTGAAACCCATAGGCTCAACAAGGTGGAGCCTTGCTCCCGTTGCCGCACAGGTGCGTGCAACGTTACCCGTATTCTGCGGAATCTGCGGCTCAACAAGAACTATATTCAGAATCGACATTTCATAACTTCCTTAGGTGAATGTGTTTGCTTTTCCCTTTGCAGCGTCACGCTAATAATTGACAATGATTTTATGCACGGCCAAGGTTAAAATAATAATGATTACATTATGATGGGAGGGATAAAATGTTCACATCGTCAAAAGGTGCCGATATTGCCAAGGGAATGGGAATCGGCATTGCCGTGGGCTCGGTTGCAGCCTTTGCCGGCAGCAAAATGATGACCAAAAGCGGCAGAAAAATGTGCAAAAAGAACGCCGCAAAATGTATGCGAACCGTTGAGGAGGTTCTTGACAGCATATCTGCAATGGCAAGATAATCAGCTGTTAAAGCTGCTCATAGCTTTGTCAATATCGCCGTTAACCATAAGCTCAGCCGCATCGCACGCTTTTTCGCACGTCTCGGCAAGAGCTTTAAGCTCGTCTTTTTTAAAGGTGGAAAGCACCCAATCCGCAAGGTCATAGTCGGGGTGGGGCTTTTCACCCACGCCGAGCTTTATTCTGGGGAATTTATCGCTGTTCAGCTGGTAGATGATACTTTTCATACCGTTGTGGCCGCCGTCACTGCCTTTGCGGCGAATGCGCATTTTACCGCAGGGCAAAGAAACATCGTCAAACACAACAACGATATTCTCGGGCGGAATTTTATAAAACTGCGCCGCCTCACGCACAGCCTCGCCGCTGTTATTCATAAAAGTCTGCGGCTTTATCAGCAGGCATTTGTGTCCGCCGATATCAAGCGTTGCCGTAACAGACTTGAACTGAATCTTGTTTATCTTTGCGCCGTTTTTTTCTGCAAGCATATCAGCAAAAAGAAAACCTGCGTTGTGCCTTGTCAGCTCATATTTTTTGCCGGGATTGCCCAAAGCCGCTATTATAAATTCAGGCGGACCCGACACCGCTTTAGATTTTGAAAAAAATCCCATTTTACTTATCCTATCGTTAAGGTTATAGTCTTTGCTTCCTTGAGCTCCTCTGAATCAGGGTCGCCGTCAACCGCCTTTTCGGCATAGGTAACGCTGAATTCCATTGCGTCAACCACACTCTTAACCTGTTCGTCAGAAAGGTCGTCGTCATCGCAAAGCACCTGAACTGCAAAGGTGGGAAGATTATAGGTTGAATTAGGGTCATAAGCAGGAATGCCTATTTCGCCCGTGAATGCAACGTTAACGTAAATGCCGTCTGTGCCGGTGTTTGCTGCAGTGATATCAAGAATAACAACGTCGTGCGCACTGTTATTCTGCATAAGAACGGGATAGTTGAAGAAGTTGTTGCTTGCAGAATCCTTATAGAATTCATTAACAAAATCATCGCTCACGCCGAAGCCTGCTTTAAGAGCCGTTCTGTTAGCTTCGGTATCATCTTTATACTTTTCCCAAAGAGCCTCGCTGAAAACAAAGTCGCCGTTGCCAAACACAATTGCATCGCCGCTTGCCTGGGCAGCTCCGTTAACCTCAACGCCGTCTTCAAGCTTAACGGCAACAGATTTTTTCTCTGAACCCTGAATATAAGTCAGATTGAAAACCATTGCTCTGACTTCTGCTATCATCTGCTCGTCGGTTGCGTTTTCGTCTGCGCAGATAACCTGCAAAGTTGCCGCAGATGCAGAATGTGCTTCAACTCCGATTTCGCTGCCGCTGAAATCGTTTCTGATATAAACGTTATTGTTTCCGTTTGTGCCGGATTCAATGCCTGTAACCTCAATGGCTGAATCGGTGTTGTTTACGATTTCAACAGAAACGCCGTAAACAAAATATGCGCTTTCATAAAAGCTCTTTGCACCCTCAACGCCAAGTCCGAAGTTTTCGGCAATAACGTTGCTGTATCTATACTCATCTGAAAGCCAATTAGCAAGAAGTTCGTCATCCTGCTCAAAATCAACAAAGCCGAGTCTGACGTCTGCAACCTGTGCCTGTGTCGGTTCAGCAGGTGCAGGCTCTTTTTTGTCGCAGCCTGCAAACGCAAGGCCGATTGCCGCCGTAAGAACCATTGCGAGAATTATTGAGATAAACTTTTTCATTGTTTCGTCCCCCAATTATTATTTGAGTATGTGCCGTTTATACATTATGACAGATTTTTCTTAAAAAAACAATAGTAAAAAATAAATAAATTATAAACATAGTATAAACAAAAACGGGCACACCCGAAGATGTGCCCGCCTGTCAATTCAACCTATACAGAAATTATGCCTTTTTGGCTGTAAACTTTTTAAGGAGAATAACAGTTGCAACCATAAGAACGGCACCGATGGGCAGAGCAACAAGTGCAAGACCAACCTTTGCCAGCAGACCTGAAATGACGTAAGTTACAAACGAAACGCCTGCAACTGTAAGTGCATAGGGAAGCTGCGTTGAAACGTGGTTGATGTGGTTGCTCTGGCTGCCTGCGGAAGCCATAATTGTTGTGTCGGAAATGGGTGAGCAGTGGTCGCCGCAGACCGCACCTGCCATACAAGCCGAAATTGAAACAATCATAAGGGGATTGCCCTTGTCAAATACGCTCAGAACGATGGGGATAAGAATACCGAATGTGCCCCATGATGTGCCTGTTGCGAATGAAAGACCAACAGCAATAAGGAAGATGATTGCAGGAAGAAGAGCCTGAAGTGCACCCGCACTGCCTTCAACAACGCCTGCAATGTATTCTGCTGCACCGAGGCTGTCTGTCATAGCCTTAAGAGTCCATGCGCAGGTGAGAATAAGGATAGCGGGAACCATTGCCTTGAAGCCTTCGGGGAAGGATTCCATAATGCTCTTGAAGCTGATAACTCTTCTGATGAGGAAATAGATGATTGAGAAAACAATTGCGATTGATGAACCGATAACAAGGCCTACGGAAGCGTCTGAATTTGAGAAAGCATCAATAAAGCTTGCGCCCTCAAAGAAGCCGCCGGAATAAATCATACCGAATACGCAAGCGATGATAAGCACAACAACGGGAAGAACAAGGTCAATAACCTTACCCTTGGGGTTAGCGTTTTCATCGTCAACGGTGCCCTTGAAGGTTTCAGCGTCGCTTGTGAAGAGGTCGCCCTTTTCAATTGCGTTATTTTCGTGAAGCTTCATCGGACCGTAATCAAACTTCATCAGCGTAATAACAACCATCATAAGAATGGTGAAAAGTGCGTAGAAGTTATAAGGAATAGCCTGAATGAAAAGGCTGATGCCGTCGTTTGCGCCTGCACCCTTTGCAAAGCCTGCAACTGCTGCTGCCCATGAAGAAATGGGAGCAATGATGCAAACGGGAGCTGCGGTTGCGTCAATAAGGTAAGCAAGCTTTGCTCTTGAAATCTTCTGCTTGTCGCAAACGGGTCGCATAACCGAACCGACTGTAAGGCAGTTGAAATAGTCGTCGATAAAGATAAGGCAGCCGAGAATAATTGTTGAAATCTGAGCACCGACTCTTGACTTGATGCGCTTTGAAGCCCATCTGCCGAATGCTGCAGAGCCGCCCGCTTTATTCATAAGCGAAACAAGCATTCCGAGAAGAACAAGGAACACGATAATACCCATATTGTAGCTGTCTGAAAGGCTTGCAACAAAGCCGTCAAACAGAATGTGGTTGATGGCAAGCTCGAAATCACCCATTGCATAAAGGAAGCCGCCCACAACAATACCGATAATGAGTGAAGAATAAACTTCCTTGGTGATAAGTGCAAGAACAATGGCAATAACAGGGGGAAGAATTGCCCAGAGTGAGTTTGCAAATTTGCTTACGTAGTCATCTTCGGGAGCAACAAGCTCTGTAAGGGTTGCAATGCTTTCTGACTGAGCGGCCATAATTTCTGCCGCCTGCTCTGCTGTTTCAGCAGCTTCGGGAGCAGCACCGTAGCTTTCGCCTACAAGCTCCATAAGGATTTTGACGTCCTCATACTGCTTCTGAATTGCTTCGTTTGCAGCTGCAAGGTCTGTTTCTTCGTCAATTTCAAGCAGATTGGCTTCGTTTTCCGCTATCTGAGCAAGAACGTCTTCAAGCGGAGCTTCTTCTGCTGTGTTTGCGAATGCAAAGCAACTGAAAATTGAACCGAGGAGCGCAATCACAATGCAAATCGCCGCAATCTTTCTTTTGCGTGTCATAGAATACCTCCATAAAATATAATCGGCTTTTCTGCCGTAAAAATAACAAAGCTCCGATACCTGCACGGTAACGGAGCGCATAATTTCATCAACTGAAACAGATAGCTCTCCACAACCGTGACAGTCTGCCGCATATTCTGCGGTCAGCCCAGCGAACAAGGCTTCGGGTAACCTGCATTCGCTTCGGCAAAAATTCCTTTCGTGCCTGTCCGTTTCCCGTTGAGCAGGCGGTACTGATAATTTTTGCACCTCTATCATTGCTTTCTACCTGTTTAGATTACCATATTATAAAATACGTTGTCAAGCAATATTATTCTTTTTGTTAATTATTTCGTAACAATTCGACTATTTTATCGCTGAGCATTGCAAGCTGAGCCATATCCATTGTTTCGGCCCTCACCGCAGGCTCAAAGCCGCATTCCTCAATTGCTCTGATAACAACGTCTTTTGCAACACCCATACCCGAGCTTATGGAGTTTGATGCCGTTTTTCTGCGCTGGCCGAAAGCGGCGTGAACCATTTTGAAAAACATTTTTTCATCGCTGACGGGGTTTTCGGGCTGCGGTCTGATATCCATTCTGATAACGCAGCTGTCAACCTTCGGGGCAGGCATAAACGAGCCTGAGGAAACATCAAAAAGCTTTTTGGCATCGGCATAATAATCAACAGCAACCGTCACCGCACCCGAAAGTCTGCTGCCAACAGGAGCGCAGAGCCTTTGCGCCGCTTCCTTCTGCACCATAACCGTTATCGCCTTGAGCGGCAGTCTGCTCTCAAGCAGGCTCATAATAACAGGCGAGGTGATATAGTAAGGCAGGTTTGCACAAACGTAAACGGGCATGCCCTTGAATTTTTCTTCAATTATTGCGGCAAGGTCGGTTTTAAGCACGTCCTGATTGATTATTTCGATGTTATCAAAATCCTTGAGCGTTTCATCAAGAATAGGCAAAAGCTTTGTATCAAGCTCAATAACAACAACCTTTTTTGCTCTTTTTGCAAGCTCCGCCGTCAGCACGCCTATACCTGCGCCTATTTCAATAACACCGCTGTTTTCGTCAATGCCGCTTTCCTCCGCCATTCTTGGGCAGACGGAGGGATTAACAATAAAATTCTGACCGAGTGCCTTTGAAAAATGAAAGCCGTGTCTGCCTAAAATATCCTTGACAGTGCCGATATCCGTTAAATTATACATCACAGTAACCTCGTATCATTGATAATAAGCTCAAAATCACATTTGAGCGCCGCCGCCGACTTTTTGCAAAGCACCATTCGCTCAAGAAAAATCTCAAAATATTCCATAACAGGGCAAACCAGCGTGTCGATTTTCAGGGTGAGTGCAACAAGGCGTTTTTCTCTGTCAACGTCAAGCTTCGAGCTGAAAACAGCGTAATTCACCCTGTCGTGAATATCGTTATGCAAAGTTTCTCTGTTTCTTACTCTTGATGTGCGCACGTCGCTCTTATCAGCAAGAATCAGAGCCGCCGCAAGAGGTGTTACGGGAGCCGCCGTTGCTTCATCGTGGTGACCTATCGCCGTTGTAACCTCAATCACATCACCAAACGGAATACCCTTTGATTTCAATATATCATAGGCAATGAACGCACCGCTCTGAGCGTGGTCACAGCGGTTAACCACGTTGCCCGTATCGTGAAGCAAGCCGGCAATTTTTGCAAGCTCGCACAAATGCTCGTCATAGCCAAGCGCATTAAGAATTCTGCTTGCATCTTCACCCACTTTAACAGCGTGAGCCATACCGTGCTCCGTGTAACCTATTTCGCCCAAAACGTGGTTTGCTCTCTCTATAAGGGCGATAATCTCGCTGTCTTTGCGCAAATTTTCGAAGCTTAACAAAAAATACACTTCCTTTTTCAAAAATATTGTTTACACTTCCGTTGATTTTTTATCAAAAAATAATTATAATCTTATTTGTATAAATATAATTGGAGGTTGAATTATGTCAATTCTCGTTACAGGCGGTGCCGGCTTCATCGGCTCACACACCTGCGTTGAGCTTCTTGACGCAGGCTATGATACCATTATACTCGATAATCTCTGCAACAGCAAGAGCGAAAGTGTAAAACGTATCAAAGAAATTACGGGCAAGGATGTTAAATTCTACGAATGCGATATCCGTGACCGTGAGGGCCTTGATAAAATCTTTGCAGAAAACAAGGTTGATGCCGTTATCCACTTTGCAGGCCTCAAGGCTGTGGGTGAAAGCTGCGAAATGCCCCTCGAATATTATGATAACAACATTGCAGGCACAGTATGCCTTTGTCAGGCAATGGCCGCTGCAAACTGCAAAAAAATGGTGTTCAGCTCATCTGCAACGGTTTACGGCAGTGAGAACGTTTCACCTTTAAAAGAAGATATGCCCGAGGGCAAAACCACAAACCCCTACGGCACAACAAAGCTTTATATTGAAAGAATTCTTAAAGACCTCTATGCTTCCGACCCCGAATGGAGCATCTGCCTGCTGCGTTATTTCAACCCCATCGGTGCTCACAAAAGCGGCAGAATCGGCGAAGACCCCAACGGTATTCCCAACAACCTCGTTCCCTATATTGCACAGGTTGCAGTCGGCAAGCTTGACCACCTCAACGTTAACGGTGACGATTACCCCACGCCCGACGGCACAGGCGTGCGTGATTATATCCACGTTGTTGACCTTGCACTCGGCCACATCAAGGCTGTTGAAAAGATTCTTGACGAAAAAGGCTGCTTTACATATAACCTCGGCACAGGTAACGGCTACAGCGTGCTTGAAGTGCTCAGAGCGTTTGAAAAAGCCTGCGGTCACCCCATCAAGTTTGAAATTGCTCCCAGAAGACCCGGCGACATTGCCACCTGCTTCTCTGACCCCTCAAAGGCAAAGGCAGAGCTCGGCTGGGAAGCAAAAAGAGGAATTGACGAAATGTGCGAGGATTCATGGCGCTGGCAGTCGCAGAATCCCAACGGTTTTTGAGTATGAAAAATTATATCTGGGATTTTGACGGTATGCTGTTTGACAGCTATCCGCACATAACGTCTGCATTCATCAAGGCTCTTTCGGAATCGGGCAAAACTGCTGACTATGACGAAGCAAAGGCGTTGCTTGAAATTACCTATGCCACTGCCTATGAGCATTACGGCGTAACCGAAGAAGAAAAAGAGCTTTTCAGGCATCACGAGCATAACTATGCCCTGCGTCCGATAGCCGTTCCGTTTGAAAACACATACACCACCCTCGAAAAGCTTTTCAATGACGGCAAAAAGCATTTTCTCTATACTCACAGGGGCTTTGAAACCTCACAGCATTACCTTGAAATATACGGCATAAAGAAATTCTTCACGGCGTTCGTTGATTCGTCAATGAATTTCCCGTCAAAGCCTGCACCCGATGCAGTCAATTATATCTGCGACACCTATGGCCTTGACAGAAGCGAAACCGTTATGATTGGCGACAGAGAGATTGACGTTCTTTCCGGCATCAACGCAGGCTGCTACGGTTGCCTTTTCACCAAAAAAGAGAATCCCGAAACCGCCGCCCAATTTGTTGTAAGCGACATTTCGGAAATTTTAAAAATATAGCCCTTTTGAGGTAGGGGCGGATATCATCCGCCCGAAAAAAGATAAGCATAATGAATACTCTCCCAAAAAGAAAGAAAATAAGGCTCGAAGGCTATGATTATTCTTCGGCAGGCTGTTACTTTGTAACCGTTTGCGTAAAAAATCCCGAGGACTTTCTTTGGCGACGGGTAGGGGCGGATATCATCCGCCCGAATTATGAGTTTGTTGAAGAACTGCCGCTTCCCCTTACCCGAAACGGTCAAATAGTTGAGCAGGCAATTAACAATATAACGTCGCATTACAGCAATGTTATTGTTGAAAAATACTGTATAATGCCTAACCACATTCATCTGCTGCTTTTGTTTTTGCCCGATGAAAACGGGCGGATAATATCCGCCCCTACCCTGGCAACAGTCATCGGACAAATGAAAAGGTGGGTTTCCAAAGAAATCGGCAAATCCATCTGGCAAAAGTCATATATTGACAGAATCATAGACAGTGATAAGGCGTATGAAGCGGTATGGCAATATATAGACAACAACCCTCGTAAGTGGCACATGGATAAAACAGAATATAAAGGAGAAAAACTATGAGAGCAGTTATAACTGTTATAGGTAAAGATATGGTCGGCATTCTTGCAAAGGTTTCCGCCGAATGCTCAAACCACAACATCAACGTTCTTGAAGTTACACAGTCCATTCTTCAGGATATGTTTGCAATGATTATGATGGTTGATATCACAAAATCCGATATCCCCTTCACGGAGTTTGCCGATATGCTTCAAAAAGCAGGCGACGAAATGGGTCTTTCCATTCACGCCATGCACGAAGATATTTTCAACGCAATGCATACTATATAGTAATCGCTTAATAAATCGAAGTCACGTTCTCCGTGGCTGATTTTCCGTCAGGAACGCCCAAAATACTCGTTAATACACAAAGTATTACCTGCGTTTTTTGCCGCTCCTGACAAAAAATTATTCCGCTGATAATCATAACCCGATTTGTTCAGCAATTACTTTGAAAGAGATGACTGATTATGCTTAACGCAAGAGATATTCTTGAAACAATAACAATGATTCAGGATGAACACCTGGACGTGCGTACAATAACAATGGGCATCTCCCTGCTCGATTGCTGCCACAGCGATATCGACGTTATGTGCAGCAAGGTTTACGATAAAATCACACGCTATGCAAAAGACCTTGTCAAAACAGGCGAACAGATTGAAAAAGAGCTGGGCATTCCCATCATCAATAAGAGAATTTCCGTTACTCCTGCAGCAATGATTCTCGCTTCCTGCACAGATAAAGACGCCGTAAAGCTTGCCAAAACGCTTGACAGAGCGGCAGTTACCTGCGGAGTCAACTTCCTCGGCGGTTTTTCCGCCCTTGTTCAGAAAGGCTTCGGCCCCGGCGACAGAGAGCTGATTGAAGCCATTCCCGAGGCACTGAGCGTTACCGAGCGCATCTGCTCCTCGGTCAACATCGGCTCAACCAAAACAGGCATCAATATGGATGCCGTTGCCCTTATGGGTAAGGTTGTTAAAAAGAGTGCCGAGCTGACCGCTGACAGAGATTGCATCGGCCCCGCAAAGCTCGTTGTTTTCTGCAACGCTCCCGAAGATAACCCCTTTATGGCAGGCGCATTTCACGGCGCAGGCGAACCCGACTGCGTTATCAACGTCGGCGTTTCGGGCCCCGGCGTTGTAAGAGCCGCCCTTGCCAAGGCAGGCGACTGCGATTTGACAGCCGTTGCCGACCTCATCAAAAAGACCGCATTCAAAATCACAAGAATGGGTCAGCTTGTTGCAAGCGAAGCTTCACGCAGACTCGGCGTGCCCTTCGGCATTGTTGACCTTTCGCTTGCTCCCACGCCTGCAATCGGCGACTCGGTTGCCCATATTCTTGAAGAAATGGGTCTTGAATGCTGCGGCTGCCACGGCACAACCGCCGCACTTGCTCTGCTCAACGACGCAGTTAAAAAAGGCGGCGTTATGGCTTCGTCACACGTCGGCGGACTTTCGGGCGCATTCATTCCCGTAACTGAAGACGCAGGTATGATTGACGCCGCAAGATGCGGTTGCCTTACTCTCAATAAGCTTGAAGCAATGACCGCAGTTTGCTCCGTAGGTCTTGATATGATTAACATTCCCGGCGACACACCTGCAGAGGTTATCTCGGCAATCATCGCTGACGAAGCGGCAATCGGTATGGTTAACTCAAAGACCACCGCCGTCAGAGTTATCCCTGCAATCGGCAAACAGGTGGGCGAAGAGCTGAACTTCGGCGGTCTGCTCGGCAGCGGCCCCGTTATGCCCCTTTCAACATACTCCCCTGCAAAATTCATCGCAAGAGGCGGCAGAATCCCTGCCCCCATGCAGAGCCTTAAAAACTGATATAAAGTAAAAAGCGACCCGAAGACACCAAAGCCTTCGGGTCGCTCCGCATTTACAGGTCAAAACCTATAAAAATGTCAGAGGTGTCAAAGTCAACAACACACAAATTCAGAATAATATTTTTCTTGATTTTATAGACTCCATAACAAAACACCAAATAACTTGTAAACAATTTTATGGAACCATTGAAATGGTGCAAAATCAACCTTAACTTTGTATGTTACCATTTGTCCTGTTTCATAAAATATCGTCACTGTAGCTTTACCTATAGATTCTCCCTTGATTTGTTTTCCGTCGAATGAAACTATTTCCTCATTTGAACAAAAGTATTTTTCAATTTTATACGGTGATTTGATGGTTTTTCTTCCTTTGTATCTAATTTCTATATTTTCAAGCCGATTTACATCAAAAGAAACGATATCACTGGGTGGCTGACCTTCCGCAACAGCAATGGCTTTTACTGTCTTAATGTCTGAAAGGTTTATTGGTTCTCCGGAATACAAATTTGATTCGTTTATAACCGGATCCGTTCCGTCTGTTGTAAAATAAATTTTCGCTTCCGGTGCCGAAATAACCACAGTATTATTTGATGCTGTAATTTGAGGAGGGATGGTCTTAATAAGAGTTATCATTTCAGAAAAATTAACAATTCCCGCACCATAACTTGAATCCCAATTTTCAGGTACAGTTGCTGTTTGCTTAAGTGTTGTTTCGATTTCCGAAACCGTTAATGTTGGATCTATTGACAGCAAAATTGCTATTGCCGATGAAACAAATGGGGTCGACATTGACGTACCTGAAACGGTAGCATAATAATGGTTGTTGCATAATGTGTTAGCTTCTTCAGTTTTGTTATTATAAGGAAGAGTGCTATTAATTTTTTCTCCCGGAGCTGCTATATCTACTGCATTACCATAGTTAGAAAACTCAGAAGGACAAGAAAATTCGTCAACCGATGAAACTGTTATACAATTATATACAATTGCCGGAGATTCTGAAGTAAGCATTTTAAATTCATTTCCGGCCGCAACAACTACCGGTACGTTTTTTTCTTTAGCGTATGACACGGATTCTGCATATGTCAGATAAGTTAATACATCTGAAATTCTTCCCAAACTAATATTGATAATATCAGCTCCTTTGTCAACCGCAACATATATGTTAAGCGCAATAAACAATAAACTCCCTCTTCCGTTGTCATCAGTAACTTTATATGGACGAAGTTTTACATTAGACGGCGTGTTATTATATATTATCCCTGCAACATGTGTACCGTGTCCACCCCCATCGTTTATATTTGAGCTTCCAAAATACTTACCATCACAAAGTATTCTGGAATAGTCGAAATAAGGATGACTTTCTGCTATCCCCGAATCAAAAATAGCCACAATTACTTCTGCCAAATTATCGTTGCCATTCAGTTTGTTGAGTGTGGCTTTCGAATTTACCATAACGCAACCATAATCATCAAGCGTAGGAATGTTGTCGAATGTTGGGGGAGAACCATATGAATTTTTGCTGCTCTCATTGAACGCAACATCTTCTTCTGCATATTCAACATAATCTTGCTTATTATAGAATTCTATGGCATCTTTAGCGTCTTGTGAAGTTTCAAATTGAAGAATATGCAAATCATTGAATCCTTCAACTGATTCAACTGAATTGAGCAAGTCAATTTTTGTATTTGAATTAGTTTTAACTATTACCCTGTTTGTGCTTTTGTTAATAGAGCTGTTCAGACTTTCTTCAACCATTCCATATTTATTTATCATTTTTTGAACTCTTTCTAAGAACAATGAGCTGTCGATATCATCATTTTCACTTGCTGAGCTTGAACAAATTGAAAACGGAAGGTGAAAACAAAGCAATATCGACAGAGCGAAAATTAATAGTTTTTTAATTATCTTCATAAGAGTTTACCCTCCTCAATACCAAATCCAACCAAAAAACAAATAAACTATAATTTTTTGCCAAAAAGAATATGATGCATCTATAGCAACAGTTGCTTCTTGTCCGTCTTCAGTTTTTATCCGTATTATCGCATCTCCGACGCCAACACACTTAACGTAACCGCTTTCGTTGATAACCGCTACATTGCTGTTGCTTGATTGCCAAGAAATTATCTCACATTTTCGGTCTTGAAATACAGATTCGCTTTCTTTATATTTTAAGCTTATTTTTTGCTTTATAATAACTTTGTTATTTTTAAAAAACGGATATCCGTCAGTAATATCCCAAACATTATCAAAATCAAAGCCAATATATGAAGCTTTTTCTCTCATCTGAGTTTCATTCAATGCAGTTGCGTTATCGGTAACTCCCGTTTTTTTTCCAACAGCAAAATCAAGGTTGTTAATGAAATAACAATTTTTAAATATTGTAGTTTCATCAGCATTTCCGGCAAAACCGCCAATATAAATATTGTCAGTTTCCGTTTCAGGTAAATCAAGTCTTTGGGTTGTAACAGAACCAACATTATAACAGCTTTCAAATGCAGTGTTTGATGCGCTGCCGACTAAGCCACCTATTTCGGCATAGCTGATTTTATCATAAATAAAATTAATGTTTGCATCATTACAGCAGTTTGTAAACGAAGTACCTTTTGACAAGCCTACCAATCCACCGGCGCGGCAAGAAGATACTATTGCCAACAAGCCCGAATTCACACAAGGCTGTATGTCACCGGAAACAGAACAATTCTTAAAAGTTGAATTGATTGAATGACCTGCAAACGCCCCCGCCGTAGCAGAAGAAGTGGCATTTTTCGGAGACTGAATAATCTCGCAGTCTACAATACTTATATTTTGAATGATAGCCGAATTCATTTCACCCAACAAACTACCGCTTGCTGTTAACCCTGTTATTGAATATCCGTTACCGTTGAGTTCCCCCTCAAAAGGAGTTTCGTTATTTCCTATTGGGTTCCATATGGAATATCCTGATAAATCAATATGGTTCATTAAGATATATTTACCCGAGAGGTTGTTGCGGATATTGTATAAATCCTCTGCAGTATAAATGCCGATATAACCCTCGGGCACGCTTGTCTGATTTTCGGCAAATGCAACAGCTCCTGTGCCGAAAGCCATAATCATTGCAAGCAAAACTAAAAATATTTTTTTCATACAAAATTCCTCCTTAGTTTTATTTATGTTTTTAATTGTTTTAACAGTCCATCGGAATCGCCTTCTTTCGTCAATATAAAAAGACACAATTTGCCTGTTTATTTTTTTGTTTACATTTATATATGACGAAAAATCGGTTTTGTCACGAAAAATATTTAACATTTTTTAAATATTCTGTGTTTTGCACAATTACGCCGAGCAGAATTTGTGCAATATGAGGTCATCAAAGCGCAAAAATCCCCGGCAGATTTTACTCTGTCGGGGATAAATCAATAGGTGTTTTTATTCTGTTTTCTCAAAAATAAACTCATCGTTTTCATATTTGCAGACGTATTTTTTGCCCGATTCAAGTGTGCCCTCAAGCAGTTTTTCGGAAAGCTTATCCTCAATTTTCTGCTGAATTGCTCTGCGCAAAGGTCTTGCGCCGTAAACGGGGTCAAATCCTGCGTTGCCGATGGCCTCAACCGCTTCGTCGCTGAATTCAAGCTCAAAATCAAGCTCTTTAACCCTCTTTGCAAGGCCTGAAAGCATACGGCGCGCAATTTCGTTGATGTTTTCTTTTGTCAGCTGACGGAAAACGATGATATCGTCAACCCTGTTGAGAAATTCGGGTCTGAAAACGTTTTTAAGCTCCGCCATAACAGCATCGTGAATGCTTTTATCGGTGCGTGTCTGCGCCCCCTCGGCAGAAAAGCCGAGCGTGCCGCCGCCGCTGTTTGCAATCTGCTTTGCGCCAACGTTTGAGGTCATAATGATAACGCAGTTTTTGAAGTCAACACGTCTGCCCTGCGAATCGGTCAGTATGCCGTCCTCAAGAATCTGCAGCAGCATATTGAAAACGTCGGGGTGTGCCTTTTCGATTTCGTCAAAAAGAAGCACTGAATAGGGTCTGCGGCGCACCTTTTCGGTCAGCTGACCGCCCTCGTCATAACCGACGTAGCCGGGCGGAGAACCGACAAGCCTTGAAACGGTGTGCTTTTCCATATATTCGCTCATATCGAGCCTTATCATTGCGTTTTCGTCGCCAAACATTGAAGCGGCAAGGGTTTTGCAAAGCTCGGTTTTGCCAACGCCCGTCGGGCCGAGGAAAATGAACGAGCCCGTGGGTCTTTTCGGATCTTTAAGACCTGCCCTGCCCCTGCGGATAGCTCTTGCAACGGCGCTGACCGCCTCATCCTGGCCTACTATCCTTTCGTGCAGTTCGCTTTCCATATTGAGAAGTCTTTCGCTCTCCTCACGGGTAAGCTGAACAACGGGAATTCCCGTCCACTGCGAAACAATCGCCGCTATCTCCTGCTCCGTAACCTCGCCCGTTTCACGGGTGTTTTTTTCTTTCCAGAGCTTTCTCTCGTTTTCAAGCTCGTCCGCAACCTTTTTCTTTTCATCTCTGATGCCTGCTGCACGCTCAAAATCCTGCGATTTAACGGCGGATTCCATCTCCTCGCCGAGCGATTTCAGCTTATCCTCAAGCTCCTTCAAATCGGGCGGAGCGGTAAACGCACGCAGGCGCACTCTTGAAGCAGCTTCGTCAACAAGGTCAATCGCCTTGTCGGGAAGATATCTGTCGCCGATATATCTTGATGACATCTTGACTGCCGCCGTGATGGCGTTATCGCTGATTTTCACCTTGTGGTGAGCTTCATATTTATCCCTTAAACCTTTCAGGATTTCAACGGCTTCTTCTTCGGTAGGCTCGCCGACGGTAACGGGTTGAAATCTTCTTTCAAGTGCGGCATCCTTTTCAATATGCTTGCGGTATTCTTCAAGCGTTGTTGCGCCGATAACCTGGATTTCGCCCCTTGCGAGCGAAGGCTTGAGGATATTCGCCGCATCAACTGCGCCCTCCGCCGAGCCTGCGCCGATCAGAGTATGCACCTCGTCAATGAAAAGAATTATATCGCCCGCTTTATTGACTTCCTCAATAACAGTGCGGATTCTTTCTTCAAAATCGCCCCTGTACTTTGTGCCGGCAACCATGCCCGTAAGGTCAAGCGTGACAATGCGTTTATCACGCAGAAGCTCGGGCACTTCGCCTGTTGCGATTTTCAGAGCAAGTCCCTCTGCGATTGCGGTTTTGCCAACACCCGGTTCACCGATGAGGCAAGGGTTGTTTTTGGTTCTGCGGCTGAGAATCTGAATAACCCTGTCAATCTCGGTCTGCCTGCCTATAACGGGGTCAATTCTGCCCTCGTTTGCCATAGCAGTCAAATCTCTGCCAAACTGTTCAAGGGTCGGAGCGTCGTTCTTTTCTTTGCCCTTTTTGCCTTTTCCGCCCTGTGAATTACCGCCGAGAGCATTGTTCAAATCATTGAGCAAGCTCTGCGGAGATATGCCGAGCCGCTGAAGAATTTCCGTTGCAGCTCCCGTACCCTCTTTGATAATGCCCATAAGCAGATGCTCCGTGCCGATATAGGAATGCCCCATACCTCTGCCCTGCAGAATGGCGGTGTCAATGACATTCTTTGCTCTTGGCGTGAAATCGTTTGGTGAAAGCACGGTTGGAGAGCCGACGCCGATTATTTCTCTGATGATTTTTTCAACCTCTGCATAGGTTGCTTTTGCGGCAGTCAGAGCCGTGTAAGCCATACCGCCGCTTTCAGCAAGCAAGCCGAGCAGGATATGCTCACTGCCCACATAGGTGTGGCCGAAATCTTCAGCCGCAGTAACGGCGCAGTTGAGCGCCGCATTCGCTTTTTGTGTGAATCCTGTGAATCTATACAATTTTAATCCCCCCGAATCAAACTGTATCAATCCCGTCAGTCTGCAAGTGCCTCTCTGACGACAGCCGCCCTTATGGCATCTCTTGCCTGCGCCGAATCTGCATTTTCGTTTGCGGCGCTGACGGTTGCAGGCTGCATATTGACAATCAGTTCATTTATTTTTTCAATATTAACGTTCAATATTCCTCTTGCTGCGCCCAATCTGACGAGCGAAGCAAGCTCCATAAACTCCTCTGTGCTGAGCAAACGTGCATTTTTAAGAATGCCGTATGCCCTGAATATTTTATCCTCGTCTGCAGCGTTTTTAACCATCTTCGCCGCCGCTGCTCTTTCCTGACCCACAAGCTGGAGCACAATGGATTTAAGGTTTGCAATAGCCGTTTCTTCGGTAATGCCCAGAGTTATCTGGTTGCTTATCTGGTAGATATCGCCGCTTGAGCGTGAGCCCTCACCGTAAGCGCCTCTGATTGTAAGCCCAAGCTTTGAAACGGTGCTTGCAAGGCGGCTTATCTGGCCGCATCTTGTGAGCGCAGGCAGATGAAGCATAACCGATGCCCTCATTGCCGTGCCGAGATTGGTCGGGCAGGCGGTGAGATAACCGATTCTTTCGTCAAACGCATAGTTGAGCCTTGAATCAATCAGGCTGTCAAGCTTGTCGGCAATGTCAAACGCTTCTTCAAGCGCAAGGCCCGCCTTCATAACCTGCAATCTGATGTGATCCTCTTCGCAGAGCATAATGCTCACGCTCTCATCGCCCGAAAGCATAAGTGCGCTGCCGTCTTTTTTGGCGGCAAACTCGGGGCTGATAAGGTGTCTCTCGGCAAGTGAAACCGCTTGCTTGCGGCTCAGGTCCTTCATCTCAATATAGCTGAAATCCTTGCTGTCATTCTCAAAAAGAGAGCTTTTCACAAGGGAATTGACCTTGTTTTTCCCTGCAACGTCAAGCTTTGCAGGGAAAGGAAATTCATCAAGATTTCGTGCAAGGCGTATGCGTGTGCTGAGAACAACGTCGCCCTGGTCACCTTTTTCAACGTACCATTTACTCATCAGTTTTCGCCTCCTTCTTCAAGAGCCTTGATTTCATCTCTGATTTTTGCCGCCTGCTCAAATTCCTGTTTGGCAACGGCGTCGTTCATTTTAACCTTAAGCTTTTCGATTTTCTCTGCCGTTGTTTCAACTTTTTCTTCGGAAGGTGCAGACTGGCTGATTTTGCCGCTGTGCTTTATCTTGCCGTGAATTCGCTGGATTGACGGCAGAAGCTTATCGTAAAAAGTTCTGTAGCATTCCGCGCAGCCCACCTTGCCGTCTCTGACGATATCGCTGAACGCAGTGCCGCATTTGGGGCACCTCGGGGCATTGCCTGCAGTGAGCGAGGGCATCATATCGCCCAGCAGACTGCCGAAAAGTTCCGAAAGATTAAGCCCGAAGCCCGAAAACATATCGGAATAGCCAAGATGCGAAGCGCAGTCGGAGCAAAGGTGGCTCTCTGCCATATCGCCGTTGATTATCTGCTTGAGATGTGTTGTTGCTTCATTTTTTCCGCAATTCTGACATAACATATTCAATCATCCTTTCCCGTTTTAACGTTGTGAATCAAGAGCTAAAAGCATCTGTTTAAAAATTGAGGTGCGCACCCTGTCCTTTAAAGGCGGCGGAAGCATTCGCAGCGAGCCGTCGCCCGTTGCGGCAAGCATCAGCTTTGCCGAGGGTTTATCAATAATCCCTGCATTAACAAGGTTAAGAATGTGCGCTCTGCAAACCGAAAAATCCGCTTCGTCGCCGATGTGGTTGACCGTGTGCATTATTGCCGAGGGTTTATCAATGCTCACCCTTGTTATTTTGATGTACCCGCCGCCGCCTCTGCGGCTCTCAACAATGTAGCCGTGTTCGGGCGTGAAGCGTGACGAAATAACGTAGTTTATCTGGCTGGGAACACAGCCGAGGGTCTGCGCAAGCTCGTTGCGCTGAATTTCAGTGCTGCCGTTTTGCTCAAGCATCTCCATAAGCATTCTTGCAATATCGTTGCTCAAACTCATTATATCAGCTCCTTTGAGTTGTAAAACGTCGTAATTTGACTTTGACTTTCTTTGACCTTTGTGCTTATTATAGCCTCTGAAAACCAAAAGGTCAAAGGTCAGAAAAGGTCAAAATCATTTGTTTGGCCTTTGATTTTGGCGTTTATCGCAGATTTTCTTTAATTTTCTCCGTTTTTCTTTGATTTTTAATTTTTCACAAATCATTTGACTTTGACCTTTAAAACGATTTTTGCCGTGGTTAACTGTGTGCCATTAAAAAACCGTCTCACCAAAAGTGAAACGGTTCGATGGAGTATATTCAGGTTTGCCTCGATGATAAATCTGATAAACTCAAAATATCTTTTTTAAATTCTTTTGTAATTTTGTTACTTCATAACCCTGTGATTCATAAAACTTATGAGCATTCACACGCTCTGCACCTGAGCAAAGTCGGATTCCGACTGCACCGTTTTCCTTTGCCCAGATTTCAGCTTGCTTCAACAAAGCGGAACCGATGCCGTTTCGTTTGTAATCATCATCAACTGCCAATCCCAAACAGTTCTTGAAATTATCAGCATAAATAACATCATAATTTACAAGATGAATGTAGCCGACAACTTTATTTTCGGTTTCAGCTACAAAGATAACTTGTGTTTCATCATTCAATACAGCCTCGATTTTACGTTTTTGCTTTTCAAAATCATAATCGTAACCGAGGCTTGTTTTGTTGATATAATAAATATCTTCCGCATCGGAAATCACGGCTTTTCTGACAATAAAATTTATATTCAAATTCGATCACCACCATTTTAACGATGAATTAAAACACCTTTCATAAACTCTGTTTCATTATGTGTTTCGTATACTATCCTTTTTTCTTCGTCTGTGCATCCAATCAAGATTTTGATTTCAGAATCTTTTTTTATTAAGTCAACAATGCACATTATTGCATCAACCTTTTTCTCGCCGCTTCCTACCCACACATCAATTCCTGCGCCGTCCATAGATGATGTATCCTTTAAATATCCATAATCAACCCGATAAATGAAATCAGGATACTTGGGATGTGCAGTTCCTTTTGGTCTATCAATTATTATTTCAGAATTATTCACCTATTCGTCTAATGCGTTCCAAAATTCAGCATTATATTGCATATTACCAATCCCTTATAAATTTTTATTTGTCTGTCTCTTTTTCTTGGGTAACGGAAGCTCATCATATATTGCGCTGAAAAGCTCAATAAGAAAATCCTTGCTGTCAACATTATCAACTAACAGCATTTCTTTTGCACCTTCATAAGGCAATTCATAAATTGCATCCGGCATAAGTGCAACTGCCGAATTAACATGCTTTACAAGAAATCTGTCGTCATATATACCGCCTACAATTTTATCGCGATAATAGATGATATATTCTCCCATCATTGCTCTGTATGTTATGCCTTCTAATCCGGATAACTGTTCTAAAATAAAATTCAGATATTCTATACTGGAAGCCATACTGCACCTCTCCAAATTGATTTTATCGCCGTATTAAAACACCTTTCATAAACTGTGTTTCATTATGTGTTTCATATACTATTTTCTTTTCTTCCTCTGTGCATCCAATCAGTATTTTAATTTCTGAATCTTTCTTCATTAAATCAACAATACACATTATCGCATCAAGCTTTTTCTCGCCGCATCCAACCCACACATCTATTCCTGCACCATCCATAGAGGTTGTATCCTTCAAATATCCATAATCAACTCGATAAATGAAATTAGGATACTTGGGATGTGAAGTTCCTTTTGGTCTGTCGATTACAATTTCTGAATTATTCACCAATTCATCTAATGCGTTCCAAAATTCAATATTATGTTGCATCTCATCAATCCTCTATAAAATCTAATTTGTTTAACTGTTATATAAACTGGGATTTATGGCTAACCCTAAACTAATATTCCTTTATTAAGATATATTCTTTATCTTCATTTAGTGTTTTTTTACCATCTAAATAATCGAATCCCAATTTGCGATAAAATTCGCAAGCATATATTGAAGCGGGTATCACTAATTCTTTGCAACCTATATTTATTGCAATATCCTCAATATTTTTTATTAGTTTTTTCCCTATCCCTTGATGATGTTCTTCCATTTTTACAAATACAGTCTGTAAAATAAATTTTGTACCTGTTTCATCTTCGCTGTACTTATTTATACTTGCAGTTCCAACAACTTTGTTATCTTTTAATGCCACTAAACATTTAGTTCTATTAGGAAAATTTTTCTTTATCTCTGATTCAGTAAAATATTGTGAAATTCTATCAATAACTTCTTTTCCGTGATCTTTAATATTGATTTTATACATATTGTCTAAAATAATTTCAGACAACTCTTTTGCGTATTCATCTTTATATTCTACAATTTCAATCATTTGTTTAACCTCATTACAAATTCCTATTTGTCGCTCTAATCATACCACAGTAAAAAGAAAAATTCCACATTGATTTTTGTTCCGTTCATATACAAAGGTACTGATATATCTGCACACATCGAAATGATAGCTCTTCTTTTTTTGCCCCGCTTCGTGCGGGGCTTTTTCTTTTTGTTCCGCTTATTTGGATTTATTATAAAATTTTTCTCCAACCTTTGGAACATTTTGGCTTTCTTGTGTCGTATATGGTTGGAGGGCAAAATCATTATCACAAAAGAAAGGAGAATTTATGAAGAATTCAAACGACTCTCTTATTCTCGGTATTGACCACGG